>VFLI01000079.1 GCA_009885105.1 Spirochaetia bacterium
CGTTGCCCGGCCAGTCGTAAACTTCCAGAAGGGACAGGGCGTCGGGCGTGATCCCTTTGATATTTTTTAAATTCTCGGCATTGTATTTCTCTATGAAGTGATTCACCAGGAGCAGAATGTCCTCTCTGCGGTCGCGAAGAGGAGGAATGGTCAGATTGATGACGTTCAGACGGTAGTACAGATCCGGACGGAATTTTTTCTGCTCGATTTCTTTCTCCAGATTCGCGTTTGTGGCGGCGATCACTCGGATGTCCACCTGCCTGGTGCGTCCTCCGATCGGCTCGATTTCGCGCTCCTGCAGAACGCGGAGAAGTTTGCTCTGCAGATTCAGGTCCAGTTCGCCGATTTCGTCTAGAAATATGGTGCCGCCGTCCGCGATTTCGAATTTTCCTTTTTTATCCGCCACGGCGCCCGTAAATGATCCTTTTCTGTGGCCGAACAGCTCGCTCTCAAGAAGATTCTCCGGAATTGCCGCGCAGTTTATTTTTACAAACGGCTGATCGCGGCGCGGACTGTTGTAGTGAATCGCTGACGCGATGAGTTCTTTTCCTGTTCCGGATTCGCCTGACAGAAGCACGGATGCGCGCGATTCGGCGATGATGCGGATCTGTTCAAAAAGACGAAGCATCACCGGAGCCCTGCCGATCAAATTGCCGAGCCGGAATTTTGAGCTCAATTCTCGCTTCAGCTGGATATTTTCATACGCGATGACGCGCGTTTCGTCCTTAAAAAGACTCTGTATTGTTATGGCCTGCGAAATGATAGAACCGACAATTTCCAGAAATTCCATGAGCGGCTCCGGATCGATGCTCTGGTGCAGCGTGAATGTTGAGAACACGCCGACAACTTCCGTGCCGGAAAATATCGGACAGCAGAAGAATCCCATGTCTTCATCTCCCAGAAACACATTCATGCGGTTCAGAAATCCCGGCTCGCTTTTCACGCTGGGTATGAACACGGGCTTCTTGTTGAGATATACAGCGCCGGTGATGCCTTCGCCCGGAGAATAAATCACAGTGCCGATTTCTTCTTTGCCTGAACCCACGGCGGCGGCCATTTTCAGGGTGTCATCGTGGTTGTCGTAAAGCAGGAGGGTGCTGCGATGAAGACGGAATGCCTTTTCTGTTATTGTCATTATTTCGCGGAATACATCTTCCAGCTGAAGCGAACTTGAGGCGACACGCGAAATTTCCATCATCACACGGTGGAAACGGTCCCGGATTTTCAGCAGGCGGTTGTCCTGCAAATTGACGAAAATCCGCGCGGCCAGATTTGCCATGATGCTAAGAAAATCGACATGCGGCTCGATGAAAGCGTTCTTTCGCTGCGAATCGACGGAGATGACGCCGATCACTTCATCGCGCACAAGCATCGGAACGGCCAGTTCGGAAATCAGGCCTTCCTTTACGGCGATGTAGTCTTTTTCGGAGGCTGCGTCGCCGACAACCCGGGCCTTGCCGTATTTGGCCACCCATCCTGTAACCCCCTGCCCGACTTCCAGAACCAGAGAATCGGCGCTGGAGCTGAGCCCCCGGGAAACCCTGATTTCGAGATTCTTTTTCTCTGCATCCAGCAGCATGATGCTTCCTGAATCGGCGGCCGTGGAATGAATGCAGGCAGCCAGTATCTGGTCGAGAACACCCTGAGGATTCTCACTTTGATTCATTATGCCTGTTATTTCAGTAATGAACGTCAGGGCTTCTTCGGTTGTAATTTCACGTTGCATGCATTTTGCCTATTTACCGGGCAGTTTTTCCAGGGCAGGCCTGGATGCCACCAAAAAACAGGCATAATAGTAATTTTTCTTAAATTTGCTGAAGTTTTAAGCAAATTGAGATTTTACCACTGAGGCGCTGAGAACACAGAGGAAGACTTGAGGGTAAGAGGAAAGTATTGGCCCATGGATAAACGGGGAATCGCTTGACCACACAGTCGGTACGATAACAATCCTTTTATGCAATCCGCAGCGGAAATTGAGGATAGGCTGTCCCATGTCTGGAGCAATCACCCGGAAATCCAGTTTGCATATCTATTCGGCTCGGCGGCGGAAAGCTCTGTCGCACAACCGCATGATATTGATATTGCCGTTTACGCCGAAGCGCAGGGCGAAACTCGTGTTGACTGGATCACCGGACTTCACGGCGATCTTTGCGATGCCCTGCATACAAATGCTGTCGATCTGATTCATCTCAATGTCACAGACAATATTATGCTGCTGGACGAAATTGTCCGCAAAGGGCGGGTCATCCGCGGCGGCGATTCTGAAATCCGGAAATTTTTCGAAGCGGGCATCTGGCATAGAGCCATTGACTTTAAAGAAAAGCGCATGCGCTGCATGGGAGTTTAGGAATTGCCTGAAAAGATTCTTCAAAAAATCGGCCGGATCCGGGAGAACGCAGCGCTTCTAAAGACGATGCGCGATGACTGCCGCAGCCGCATGGTGTCGGACCCAATTTTTCGCGGCGCGATTCTTCACTATCTTTATCTGGTTGCTGATGGCGCGGTGACGCTGGCTGAAATGCTGATCGGTATTCGCGGTCTGCGAGCCCCCCAGACATATCGCGAAGCTATTATTCGCCTGGGTGAAGCGGGGATTCTGGATATCCAGTTTGCCGGGGATTTTTCGCGAATCGCCGGTTTTCGCAATTTCATCGCGCATGACTACGATAAGGTCGACGAAGGCATCATCTGCGATTTATTGGACCGCCTGGACGACGTGGAGCGATTCTTACAGGCTGTGGAGATAGCAGCGCGGGGTTGAGAGGTTGCGGTTGCTTCAGAAAATTATCAGACAATTGCACCGGACCACAATCGATCTACGAAATCCTTCAGAGGAAGAACGTCCACACCATTCAACGACCTGGGATGCTCTTCAAGAGTGACGATGATTTTTTTTCGAGTGGCGGCATCCTCCGAAAGAGCAAACAGATGACGGCAGTCAGAATCGTGCACCCTGCCAGCTTTGACTTCAATAGCTGTCTCTTGATCATTCAGTACGAAATCTACTTCCTGACCGGTGCTCGTTCTCCAGAATCGAATTTCCATATCCGGCTGGCGGCAGGCGCGATAGGCAATCAGTTCCATTAAGACGAGCTGCTCGAAGGATTTGCCGAATTCCGGGGTGCCGGGAGAAGGGACACGATGCGATAGAAAATTTGTAACACCAGTATCAAAGAGATAGAATTTTTCCGTTTGAATCATACGCCGTGTTCTTGACTTTTTCCAGGGAAGCAGGCGATAGCCAAGCATCGTATCTTCGAGAATAGAGAAATAATTGCGCACCGATTTTGCGGATACGCCGCAATCCCTTGCAATGTTCGTATGATTGAGCAGCTCGCTTGAGTTGATCGCGGCGATTCGTAAGAATTCCGAAAATCCCGGCACATTTCGGCTGAGTGCTTCATCAGCGATCTCTTCTTTCAAATAGTCAGCCGCGTACGCGCGCAATTCTTCTGCTGGATGATCGGAAAGATAATGCGAAGGGATCAGACCATTGTTGATGACCCGATTCAAATCCCAGTTTCCTATTTCAAAAAGAGAAAGTGGATGCAGCTCTCTGTGCCAGGCGCGTCCGCCCAGGAGATTCGACCGACCTCTTTTTAGTTTTCGCGCGCTGGATCCTGTAAGCAAAAAAGAAATTCCCCGATTTTCAATCAACCAGTGAACCTCATCGAGCAAAGCGGGCAGTTTCTGAACTTCATCGATGATAATCTTTTTGGGTGTTTCTGAAAATCTCTCCCGCAACAGTGAAGGACGGCTTGCATAATCAGCAAAAATATTTGTTTGCAGTAAATCTATAAACTCAGCATTTTCTGGAGAAAATGTTTGATGCAAAAGGAAGGTTTTTCCAGTTTTTCGCGGTCCCCAGAGAAAGGCAGATTTTCCAGCCGGTAAACCTAAATCCAGAGCTCGGCGGATATTTCGACCCATAAGGGCATAATATCCGGATAAACTGCCCCGTCAAGGCAATATTGTGTCCAGCGACATTCGCGCCGATTGAGTAGGCCAAGAGAGTATTGTTATTCATACCAGAATATAAAAACCGACTGTCGGGAGAGATTGTAACCGACATAGCGGTGGGTCCGCCCAGGTTCAAAGCCGTCTGTGCTGCCGCTTCTCCAAAATTCCCGCCTCTGCTGACTGCCCAGATACCAATATTACTGGATGCTGTGCAAGCACCGTACAGATAATCGCCATTTGGAGTAATCCGACCGCCTGTCGGGTTATTGCAACCACCACTACCAGTATTGGACCAAAAAACGGCTGCGCCCATTGTGGAATCTATTCTGTAGCTATTCAATCCATTTGTTGAGTTCAGACCGGAATAAAAGAAACGACCGGATGGATCAAAAAATAATCCAAGTCCAATTGTAGCACCCAGATTGATAGACTGACCAATCTTGGCCGTCCACTTCCCATCTGAACCTATACCGTACATTGCAAAGGAATTAATCGTAGCCTCCGCATACTGAGTTGCAGTGAAGTTGGTTATTGCATAAGTCGTCACAAGCGCTGTCTCAAAACCGCCGGCGCGAAATCCAAAACGCAGACTCACGGAAGTCCCCGTGCTGCCCTGCGAATCCTGCCGGGCGGTTAGAAAAAACGCATCGCCTATGCCGTACAGCCAGACGAGTCCCGCCAACCCTGTGGCGAAGGTCGCTCTGTGATCCTGGTGGACGGCAACATCGTGCTGATTCTGCGACTGGAGAAACAATACTGCTGACAGGGTATTCATCTGCATCGTCGACATGAGAAGCGCCGGCATTCCAAGAGCTGTATACGCATCATTCGCCGATCTGGAATCGCCATATGAACGAAATCCAAAAAATAAAGTGAGAGGCGCAAGACCCATCAGAACCATGCCTTTTGTATGATCACCGCGATAGTACTGACCCCAGCCAGGCAGAACTGCCGACCTCCAGGTAACAGCCAGCTGGTAGCGGCCGGTCTTCGCCATTTCTGTTCCGATAATGTCTGTGACCGTTACTGCTTCGGCCGCCACACCGGGGCCAGCCCGCAGATCAAATACCGCCAGTGTGGGTTTATCGCTGTCTGCCTGAACTTCGTTAACAGCAACAAAGAATATAATATAGAATAAAAATATAATTTTAAATGTATTTACAATTGAAAGTTTCTCCACTTCTTCAATCCGGGAAAAAACTCCGATAGAAATACTGGCTGTCAATTAAAAAATAGCTTTCCATTTCATCACGGGAACCTGTGATTCTTATTTTATCCAAAAAAACTAGAATCTTTCTAAACTATATATATTTTACTATAGGGCACTCCTGAAAACAGGCTGGCAGCCCGCCTGCGAGATAAAAAGAAAAAATATGGTTAAATACTGGCGAAGGGCAGTCAAAGGCACATGAAATCATTTGATGACTTGACATTTTTTCAAAAGATGCTTTTATGACAGTATGAGAACCACGGTGACCATTGATCCGGAGAATGAAACCCGCTTGAAGGCGATTATGCGGGCTAAAAAGATTGGGCTGAAGCAGGCTTTGAATGAAGCCCTGAGAAGGGGGCTCGGCGCATCTAAAAAATCCAGAAAATATAGAGTGAAAAATCAATCGCTTGGTTTGCGGCATGGAATTCAAATAACACTGGGTCTGGCCGATGAACTGGAAGACCGGGAACTATTGCGTAAAATGGAGCTAAAGAAATAAATTGCTGATCCCGGATGTGAATGTTTTGCTGTATGCTGTGGACAGGAAAGCTGAATACCATCAGCTGTCCAAAACCTGGCTCGAGAATGCGTTGAATGGACCGCACAGTGTTGGTTTTACCTGGAATGTTCTTCTGGCCTTTCTACGGCTCGGAACAAATTCGAGAATATTTTCCAGTCCAATGACAGTAAAGGAGGCTTTTTCGCACATGGAAGGCTGGTTTGAGAATCCGGATGCAATAATTATCAATCCCGGTCCGGGCCACTTTCGAATTTTACAGAGTCTGATAATATCTACAGGTACGGCCGGCAATTTAACTTCTGATGCGCACCTTGCGGCGATATGCATTGAATACTCGGCAGAACTCTGCTCGTTTGACACTGACTTCGGGAGATTTCCCGGTCTTCATTGGAGTAAACCCGGAAGTTGAATTTTGCTTTCTCACCTCACTTGCCCGCTTTGAACAAAGCAAAGTCCTGAGAGATGTAATCATCCGCGCAGATCAGATGCTGATCGCTGTGGTTGTACTGCGGCCCGCCATTTCTGCTGCTGGCCATATCGCTCTTGCCGACATCGTGGGCGTATCTTTCTTTTAAATACTTCACAAGTTCCTGGCCTGTCAGGATGCCGTTTGCGTCCGCATCGGCGAGAGAGGCGCAGGACGGACCGTAGCAGATTGAATCGGTGATGAAACGGGCCAGATAGCCGCCGCCGACAAAATTCGCCGGTATGTTGGACAGCTCAAGCTCACCCGAAGAAAAAAGCCCGAGACGGCCGGGACCGTCGATCAGATCTTTGCGAAACCCGCCGCTGTAACAGGCATCCAGAACGATCAGTATACGTCCGCGATGGACTGACTGGAGAAGTTCCTTCACACGGTCATCCGTGATTTCCTGATCATAAAGGACAAGCGTTTCATCGATGTAATCCGCGTCCGTTTCCTGAAAGGCCTGTCTCCACTGCTGACCGCCGTGGCCGGAAAAAAATATCACGAGCAGATCGTTTTCCCGCATCTGGCCGGCGAATCGCAGAATCGCCTGTTCGAAGTTCTGAGCGGTAGCCGCGGCATCAATCAGCAGCACAGAATCCGAGCTTTTGACATTGTGCGAACGCAGCATCGCCTGCTGAAAATTTCGCGCGTCTTCCACGCAGCCTTCCAGATCCATATCATTGCCGCGGTAGTTGGAAATGCCTGAAAAAACTCCAAACAGACGGCCGCCCTCAAGACTTTCTGAAAGTGATTTGCGCGCCAGTATGCCGTCGGTATGAATAAGGGTCAGGGCCAGCGACAGAAGAGGCAGAATATAAGGAAACACCCGTTTCCGGCCCGGAGTCGGCTTTACGCCGCAAACGTAGGATTTTTTATGGCGCTGTGCCGAAAGCAATGAAATACGATACAAATTCATTCTCATTTTCCGGAATAGAACTTACATACTATTCTTTCTATCCGACGCATAAACAATCAAAACCGGCATCAATTAGAAGCAAAAAAAAATCAAATACTGATAAAAAAACAGGCTCTCCGGCGCATCTGCCCGTGCTTTTTTTCCATGCCACCGGATATTCCGCACTGAGTTATATGCCCCTTTTTCGGCATCTGATCGAACAGGGTCTGGAAGTGCATGCACTGGACTTCATCGGACACGGCGCCTCCCAGGTTGGGAAATTCCGGAGCTGGTACGATTTTCGGGATCAGGTCTTTGCGCTGGCTCGACATCTAAATCTGTCAAAAGTCTACGCGGCCGGACATTCTCTTGGCGGCGCTTCCACACTACTGGCCGCGGCCGAGACGCCGGAACTCTTTCAGAAAATCGCAGCTCTGGACCCTGTGGTGATGACGCCGTTGTTCTCATATATTTTACAGATTCTCCCGAATCCCATGGTCAGAATTGCCAAAAACAGGCGCTCTCATTTTAAGTCGCTGGAGCTTGTGCGAAGATCCTACCGTCTCAATCCGGCTTTTCTGGACTGGCACGAAGAATCTTTCCAGGGCTATCTGGATTCCGCATTTCGCAAGGTCGACAATGGATACGAACTCTGCCTTCCGCCCGCCGTCGAGGCGAAAGTTTTCTCCTGCTTCAACACAGGTCACTGGCGCAAGTATGACAAATTAAAAATCCCGCTGCTTGTAATTTCGCGCGAAGACTCGCTGGAGACGCCGCCCGGATCCTGCCGGCGATTGATACGCAGTCACGCAGAGTCCAGTTACATCAGCCGAACGGGTACACATTTTTTTCCAATGGAGGATCCGGTCTGGACCGCGCAGTCGATAGTGGACTTCTTTCTGTCGTCGGGCAGCGACCGGGAGGGAATCTGATATGTTTTTTTATATATCTAAAATATTTACTATACTATTTTTTCCTTTTCCACTTTTTGTATTTCTGTCCATCATCGCCGCCTGGAAATTGAAAAAATCCGCCTACCGGTATGTATTTATCGCAGCCACGGCCCTGATCTATCTTTTATCATCTAATTTTATTTCCGGCGCTCTGATGCGGCATCTGGAATCCGCCTATCCTGAAAAAATTCCCGCAGAAGTCGAAAATGCCGACGCCATTGTTGTGCTTTCCGGAATGATCAATCCGCTGACGGGAAAAAGAAATCCAGAATTCATGTCCGGCGTCGACAGAATCCTGGCCGGAGTAAAACTGTTTCGCGCAAGGAAGGCGCCTCTGATCGTCATATCCGGTGGATCCGGTCTCATTCTTCAGCGGGGCGAATCTGAGGCGCTGATTCTGAAACGATGGCTGATTGAACAGGGCATTCCGGAGAAGAATATCATCGCGGAAGAATCTTCGCGCAATACCGCAGAAAATGCTCAGTCCACGGCGAAGATCGCTCAGGACAGAGGATGGGGGAGGATCATCCTTGTCACTTCCGCGTTCCATATGCCGCGCAGCATGGGCTGTTTCACAAAAGTGGGATTGAACGCCGTTCCTTACCCTGTTGATTACTACGTTCTCGATGAATTTCCAGGGCCTGAAGCTTTGTTTCCGACGGAGACTGGGCTGTCTTTGAGCACAACGGCGATCAAAGAGTATATCGGCATTGCTGCGTATCGCATGCGTGGGTACCTGTAAGAAAGAATTTTCCCAGAATCGTCTCTGCGTGAGATTCTTTTCTTCAGCTATTGATTCATTCTGGCGAACATGGCCTCCAGATCCTGCCGCGAACCCTGGCTTGCCTTCTGGGCCGTGCCGTATGGTATTTCCAGCGCTCCGGTAAAATGTTTTTCCATCAAGAATATTGAAACGATTCTGAATACCGGCGTTATTGATGAGCACATTCAATCCTGGGAATTCAGAAACAGCCCATATCGCAAGCTCGACGCGCTGCGATTCAGAAGACACATCGCAGACGCGGGTTTTCAGGCCCGGATTTTTTTTTGCCGCATCGTCCAGAATTTCTTTTCTACGGCCGCAAACAACGACATCATTTCCTGATTTCAGAAAGCGCACGGCCAGGCCCAGACCGATTCCAGAGGCGCCGCCTGTGATCAGAACGGTATTGCCGGTTTTTTTCATTCAGGCTCCTCCAAAAGACCGTTTCTTTCAGGATTTTTTGGGAACGGACATCAGGTATCTGTGAACCTGCTCGGCGCATTTGCGTCCCTCCGAGATAGCCCAGACAATCAGCGACTGCCCGCGCCGGACATCGCCGCAGGCATAGACACCGGGAACGGATGTCTCAAACGCGCCTGCATGCGTGCCGAAAGAAGCCTTCACATTCCCGCGGTTGTCCAGTTCCATTCCCGCCGATGTCAGCTCGTCGAGCAGGCCCTTCTTGACCGGCTTGACAAATCCCATGGCCAGCAGAACCAGATCCGCAGGCCATTCGAATTCACTTCCAGGAATTGGAACAACTTTATTGTTTTCCATTTTAACAAAATTTCCATAAATCGCCGTCACTTCGCCTTTGCTGTTTCCTTTAAATCCCAGAGTGTTGACGCCCCATTTTCTGATGGCGCCCTCTTCATGACTGGTCGAAGTACGCAGCATTTTGGGATACATGGGCCAGGGCGTCGAATCAGAACGCTCTCTGGGGGGCTCTTCAAAAATTTCAATCTGTGTCACTGATTTCGCCCTGTGCCTGTTCGATGTTCCCACACAGTCCGATCCGGTGTCGCCGCCGCCGATAACTATAACATCCTTCCCGCTGGCGATAATCTGATCGTTCACTTTATCACCGGCATTGACGCGGTTCTGAGGTATCAAAAATTCCAGAGCCAGATAGATTCCTTTCAATTCACGCCCCGGAATTGCAAGATCGCGTCCTTCTTCGCAGCCGCAGGCAAGGATCACTGCGTTATTTTCTGATCGCAGCTGAGATGCCGATATGTCTTTGCCGACGCACACGCCGGTTTTGAATACGACACCTTCCATTTTCATCTGCTCGATCCGCCGGTCGATGTGCAGTTTGTCCATCTTGAAATCCGGAATTCCGTATCTCAAGAGACCGCCGATTCTGTCATTTTTTTCATAGACAACTACACTGTGGCCGGCCCGCGCCAGCTGCTGCGCACAGGCCAGACCTGACGGTCCGGATCCAATAATAGCCGCTCTTTTTCCTGTCTGCCGTGGAGCCGGTTTTGGTTCCACCCAGCCTTCTCTGAAACCGTGATCGATTATGGTTCTCTCAATGGATTTTATTGCCACAGGAGGATCAATCAATCCCAGCACACATGAGCTTTCGCATGGCGCCGGACAGAGACGTCCTGTAAACTCGGGAAAATTGTTTGTGGAGTGCAGAACCTGCAGCGCCTCTTTCCAGCGTCTGCGGAAAACCATATCGTTGAATTCCGGAATCAGATTGTCCACCGGACATCCTGTATCGCCGTGACAGAAAGGCACTCCGCAGTCCATGCATCGCGCGCCCTGAAAACGTCCGGTTTCATCATCGAATGGGCGCTCGAATTCTCTGTAATTGCGGACGCGCGCTTCTACCGTATCCACGGAGAGCGCCGATCGTCGATAGTCCATAAATCCTGTAATTTTACCCATGAGCTGTCACCTTCTCGTCTTCCATCTCGAGAGCCTTTTCCTCTTCCAGTTTTGCCATGGCGAGTTTGTAGTCTCCTGGTATTATTTTCCAGAAATTCAATTTCTGATTTTCCCAATCTTTCAAAAGCGACTGGGCGCGGGGTGAACCCGTATATTCAAAATGCCTGGTGATCAAATGGAGAACCTCATCCGCATCCGACGTTTCCGTCATTTCTTCCATATCAACCATGCCCTGATTCAGCATTCGTGGGAACTCTTTATCCGGATCCCAGACAAAGGCGATGCCGCCGGACATGCCCGCGGCGAAGTTCCGGCCGGTCTGTCCGATGACCACGACCCGGCCTCCCGTCATATATTCGCATCCGTGATCTCCCACGCCTTCAACGACGGCCTTCGCGCCGGAATTCCGCACACAGAACCGCTCCCCGGCAATGCCGTTGAAATAAGCTTCTCCCGAGGTCGCGCCGTAGAGCGCCGTGTTCCCGATGATAATATTTCTGGAGGGATCGAAAATCGTCTTCTCCGGCACATGTGCAATCAGGCGTCCTCCTGAAAGGCCCTTGCCGACATAATCGTTTCCCTGGCCGATCAGCCTCAGATTGATTCCTTTGCTCAGAAAAGCCCCGAAGCTCTGGCCGGCCATACCCGACATGGTTATATCGATGCACCCGTCGGGCAGTCCGTCTTCGCCGTATCTTCTTGCAACCTCTCCCGACAGCATGGATCCGACCGCGCGATTTGTATTTTTGACTGGAAGCTCGATCTTCACCTTTTTCTTTGAATCGAGCGCGGTCCGCGAAAGTTCGATCAACTGATTGTCGATCTGCAGTTCCAGCTCGTGATTCTGATTTTTGGTGTGGTACAGGTCCGTTGGAAAAACAGGCAGCACTCTCGCCAGAACTTTAGTAAAATCCAGACCGCGCGCTTTTGTATTCTGCGGTTTTACCGGTACTATTTTTTCGACCTGTCCTATCATCTCGTTGAAAGACCGAAATCCAAGGGCCGCCATATATTCTCGCACTTCCTGCGCGATGAACATCATAAAATTCACGACGTATTCAGGTTTGCCCGTATATTTTTTTCGAAGAACCGGATCCTGCGTCGCCACGCCGACCGGACAGGTGTTCAGGTGGCACTTTCGCATCATGATGCATCCCTGAGTGATCAGTGGACCTGTTGCAAAACCAAATTCATCCGCGCCCAGAAGCGCACCGATCACCACATCGCGGCCGGTCAGCAGTTTGCCGTCCGTGGCCAGAACCACTCTGTCCCGCAGGCCGTTGATGACAAGAGTCTGATGAGTTTCCGAAAGACCGAGCTCCCAGGGTGTTCCGGCATGGTGAATCGAAGAAATTGGACTGGCGCCCGTGCCGCCTTCAAAACCGCTGATCAGGATGTGATCCGCACGCCCTTTAGCGACGCCCGCTGCCACGGTTCCCACGCCCACTTCTGAAACCAATTTGACGCTCACTCGCGCCTTTGGATTCACATTTTTCAGATCAAAAATGAGCTGTTTCAAATCTTCGATCGAATAAATATCGTGATGAGGCGGCGGACTGATGAGCGTGACACCCGGCGTGCTGAAACGAAGTTTCGCAATATACCTGTCCACTTTATGACCGGGAAGCTGACCGCCTTCTCCAGGCTTCGCGCCCTGTGCCATTTTAATCTGCAGATCATCCGCGTTTACCAGATAATTTGATGTGACGCCAAACCGCGCGGATGCCACCTGTTTGATGGCCGACCGCATGCTATCGCCGTTTTCCAGCGGCTTGAACCGCACAGGATCTTCGCCGCCTTCCCCGGTATTTGATTTTCCGCCTATTCTATTCATGGCAATCGCAAGGGATGTGTGAGCTTCCCAGGAAATGGATCCGAAACTCATGGCGCCTGTGGAAAATCTTTTCAATATTTCTGCAACCGGCTCCACCTCATCAATCGGAACAGCCGTTCCATTCGTATCCAGTTCAAAAAGACTTCGCAGAGTCACATGTTTGCGGTTCTGCCCGTCAATCATGGCGCTGAATTCTTTGTACAGCTCGTAGCTGTTTTCACGCGTCGCCTGCTGCAGCTTGTGGATCGTCATCGGCGACCAGAGGTGTTCCTCGCCGGTTTTTCTGTAATGATGCAGTCCCCCGGTGTCCAGTATACCCGCCCAGAAAAGCGGATCGTAAGCGCAGGAATGCCGGCGGATCGTCTCCTCTTCCAGCATCTCCAAACTGAGGCCCTCAACTCGAGTCGCCGTGCCTGTGAAATACAGATTCACCAGTTCCGAATCGAGCCCCACCGCTTCAAAAATCTGGGCCCCGCAGTATGACTGCAGAGTGCTGATGCCCATCTTGCTGAAAATTTTGAACAGTCCCTTGCCAATCGCCTTGATATAATTCTTGTTTCCTTCCGAAGAGCTTTTCAGCTCCGGCAGGTAACCTTCTTTGTACAGGTCCGCCAGCGATTCAAATGCCAGATATGGATTGATCGCATTGGCGCCATAGCCGCACAGAAGGGCGAAGTGAGAAACCTCTCGCACCTCCGCGCTTTCAATAATGAGTCCCGTTTTAGTGCGCAGACCGGCTCGTATCAAGAAATGGTGCACTGCCGCCACGGCGAGAAGACTGGGTATCGCGGCGAGGTTGGGCGCCACGCCTCTGTCGGAAAGAATGATCAGATTGTGTCCCTTGCGCACCGCATCGGCTGCCAGATCGCAGACCACGTCCAGCCGGTTTCTCATAGCGTGCTTTTCAAAAGGATCAAACATGATGTTGATCGTGATCGATGTGAAATGACCGCGTGAAATATTGCGGATTTTTTCCAGGTCATGGTTTGTCAGAACCGGATGCTCCAGTTCCAGCCGGTGCGCATGCTGCGGCGTTTCATCCAGCAGATTTCCTTCCGGACCGATATACGTTGTGAGCTCCATCACCAGCTCTTCGCGAATAGCATCCACAGGAGGATTTGTCACCTGAGCAAACTGCTGTTTGAAATACCGAAACAGAGGCTGGGACTTTTCCGAAAGGACCGCCAGGGCTGAATCCACACCCATGGAACCGATCGTTTCCTCCCCGTTCACGGCCATCGGGCGCATGATCTGGAAGAGATCCTCTGTCGTGTAACCAAAGGCTCGCTGCCGTTCCAGAATCGTCGAGTGATCCGGCTGATGAACGAAGGCGGGGTCCGGCAGCATGGAAAGCCGAATCATATTATCTTCCACCCATTGTTTGTAAGGCTGCTGGGCCACGATCTGTTTTTTTATTTCATCATCGTCCACAATTCTGCCAAGGCGCAGATCGATCAGGAGCATTTTTCCCGGACGCAGCCTTCCGGAAGCAACAATTCTTTCCGGTTCAATCGGCACGCTGCCGACTTCTGATCCCATGATTACCAGATCGTCGTCTGTAACAATATAACGCGCGGGGCGAAGACCGTTGCGGTCCAGTGTAGCGCCGATCACAACGCCGTCTGTGAAAGCGATGGCAGCCGGTCCGTCCCAGGGCTCCATCATCGTCGCATGATATTCATAAAAAGCTCTGCGGTCCGGATCCATCATATCGTTTTTCGACCAGGCTTCCGGCACCATCATCATGATAGCGTGAGGAAGACTCCTTCCTGCCATATACAGAAGTTCAAGCACCGTGTCAAAGGTGGCCGTGTCGCTCTGACCTTCCATGATAATGGGAAGCATACGCTTCAAATCTTTTCCATAATACGGCGATTCCATCACCATCTGACGCGCAGCCATCCAGTTCATATTTCCGCGCAGCGTGTTGATTTCTCCATTGTGAGCGATCTGCCTGTACGGATGCGCGAGATCCCAGGTCGGAAAGGTGTTGGTTGAAAATCTTGTGTGATGGAGCGCCAGGGCCGAAACCATATCCGGCGCGGACAGGTCCGGATAAAAGTCCTGCAGCTGATTTCCCAGAAGCATTCCTTTATACACGATGGTGCGCGAAGAAAAAGAAGCCACGTAGTATTTTCCCCGGTCGAGTTTGTACTCCGCGCGAATGCGGCGGTCGATGACCCGGCGGATCAGGTAGAGCTTTCTTTCAAAATCATCCGGAGTTTTAATATCCGCTGATGCCCCCATGAAACATTGACGGAAAAACGGCAGACTGCGGCGGGCGCCCTCGCCCGGAACTTCCGGATTGATGGGAACATCGCGCCAGCCCAGGAATTTGCATCCTTCGTCAACAACAACTTTTTCAATGATATTCTCCACCGCCTTGCGGATTGCCAGGTTGACCGGCAGATAGATGAAACCCACGGCGTAGCGGCCGGCCGGCGGCAGCTCGAATTTAAGCAGCTCTGTAACTCGGCGCAGGAATTCATCCGGCATCTGGATCAGTATTCCGGCTCCGTCTCCGGTGCGCGGGTCCGCGCCGACAGCTCCGCGGTGTTCCAGATTGCACATGGAGGCCAGACCCAGCTCAACAATTTTCCGGGTCCTGCGGCCCTTTGTATCCACAACAAATCCGACACCGCAGGAGTCTTTTTCATAGTCCGGGCTGTACATGCCCTGGGGGCCGATATTCCAGTCTATTGCATCTTTTGTTTCCATAATATATACGCCCGTTTGAGGATCTCTGCCGCCAACCCCCGTGACCGAAAAAATTAAAACGGGTCTGTTTGTAAATATAAGAAAAATAGCCGATTGAGCAAAGTTTTTAAAGAAACCGAATTGCGGCGCACACAAAAAAGCCGCCCTGCCGGCCGGGATTTGAGCGCAGTTCACAGTATAAATCCGTTGGGACCCGGCACTGGCAGGACTTTCTTCAAATATGTCCTGAACGATTTGAATCGAAATTCCGGCCGATTTCTCTTCGTCAAAAGTTGCCGAGGTCAAAAAAAACCTGGCCTGCGGCGATTATCGCGACGGTCTAATGAGAATGGCGGCCGGGAATTCTAATGAGTCTTCATAAAAGCGAGAACAATCTTCAGGTCAAGAACGAGTGCTGGTCCTGGCGGAGAAGTCCGCCACGGCTTCGCGACCGTCGGAGCCAGGAATCCCGCCGAGCGAGAAGTGGACGATTCGAAGAAAGAGGTCATATTTAGATATCGCAGCTGGGTTGACCATATGTTCGGAGTATTTTTTTATAAAACAAGGGTAAGCCCTTGGTCTTTCATTCTTTGTTCTTGATTTTGAGTTTTTGTTCCTCTTCCTCAAAGAATTTCTTCACTTCAGGATACTCCATGAAGTCATATACATAATTGGGTCCATAATCTACATATAACTCATCACCGGCCCTGATCGGCTTGATGGAGTAAATTTCAGCATAGGGTGGTCCGCAAAGTTTGTTGAAACGCACATTCCGAAATGGAGCAGGCGCATAGTTAATCTTTACAAAGATATTGCCACCCTGGGCTCCATCAATGTCAGTAATGCCGTCATTTTTCATTGCGCACGTCTCCAGCCCCATGACGTAATGCCATTTGTCTTTTGCCGCAAGTTCTAGATATTCTTTTTCATTGATGAGTTTGCCGCCGTAATATCCCAGAAGCACATCTTTTGGTATATCTTTGAGCGCAAAGACGCCCTGGCCTGCGCGGGGTATTCTGGAATTTCTCAATTCCAGATCTCTCTCAGAGTATGACCTGCAATTCGTGTGACACAATAGTAAAATGCAAGCTATAAGAAGAAATACGGGATGGAATTTCATCATTTATACGTACCCGCAGATTTACATACGTTTGACAAGGAAAATAGTCATCCAACCCGGTCACAGAATCGGCGCACTTTCCTGGAACAACAAAATATACTTGACATTCGCGGTTGGGCGTTCCTGGCTACCCACTATACACCATAGGAGATCTAACGCAATGAGAAAGATGAACCGTTTTTTAGCATACATTCTCGCGCTGTCCCTCTTCGCCGGGATCGCGACCGGAGCCGGAGCGCAAGCCCCCCTCATCGACATCAACAGCGCCACCAAACAGCAGCTCATGACCCTGCCCGGAATCGGCGACGCTTACGCGGCAAAGATCATCGCCGGGCGTCCCTACCGCAACAAGATCGAATTGAAACAGAACATCATCATCCCTGCGGCGACCTACGATCGAATTGCCGACAAAATCATGGCCAGGCAGGGGAAGAAGTAAAGGCGCCGTCACTCCGTGACGGCATGCCGGAACAAGTCGTGGCTCGGCATGGAGCGCATCTCACAATGGACGCCACGGTGTCGGAGAGAGTCTGGCGTTTGATTTCAAACCGACGGCAGCGCCCTTCCTTCCCTAAGCGTCACAGTTGAGAGCGGAACACATTCCTGCGAAGCGTTGCAACCGCTTCGTTTTTCTCTTTCTGGTTCCTGTACCGGCCGCATCTGGCGCCATGAATCCAGGGAGAATGACATGCTGAAGGATCTGAATCTTTTACTGATCGATTAGAGTCCCTGTAATTAATACAGACCTTCTTTCCCGAATGATATTTAAGCCCCCGGCCATACAGAGTCTCCCGGGCATCCCGCCAGCATCCGGCAGTATCACCAATATACGAGATTACCGGCGATTTTTCAGATTAACTCCAAACATCCAAAACTTCACAGGACAATGTCGTTATTGTTAATTTTTTTTACATATTTTCTTCATGTTATATTTCTTTTGCGATATTGTATCCAGCGGCATGTCCAGCCGCGCCGGGGTTATTCCAGTACGAAGCTTCCAGAAATATTTTTATCAAAAGTCGTAAGGACCGCTTTATTTGACTTAGCAAGCCTGGCAAGATGGCCATCGGTTGTTTGTTTTCCGGTCTTTACCCAGCGTGGCAGACGTTCGATATCCAAATTGTCAGGTATGAAGACAAAAGGAGGGCGTTTGCTTTTTTTCAATCTTGCCAGCAGCGCGACAGCGTCTTTGACGTTGATGTTGTAATCCCTGATTTGAGAGAGCACACGAACAAAACCTAATTCTGTGATCGGTGTTGTTGCAAGAATTGTATCACCTTTCGGTATCTGTCGGCTGACCCAGGAGCTGATTCGGCCGTGAAATTCATGCTCCAGAAAGCCCAGAGCTATCAGCGCATTGACATCCAGCAGATAAATCATGGAAAATCAGAGAGAATACTTTCCACCGTACTGCTTTTAAGCGGCACCGCCTTTTTTCCGGCGCTGAGCGCCGGAAGTCCGGTAACAGGATCGAATTTAATTTTTGCTTTTTTGTGAGCGGGTTTCTCCGTACGCAGAAGTACCCATCCGTCACCCGGTTCAATATCCAGCGTATCACCCTCTTGAATTCCCAATCGGAATCTCAAAGGCGCCGGGAGTACGATCTGACCTTTTGAGGACACTACTGTTTTCATGTAAGACAATCTTACTTAAAAAGATTCTATTTGTCAATAAATAAAAACGATTTGATTCAATTGTTTCGATTCACCGGCTCGGTCCCCATATCCAGCTGCCGGTTAGATCGGTGCAACCGCAACGACCGGACCTTCTTGATCCGCGGCTTATTGGAATCAAATCATTCGGGCCGAGATCCCCTGGACTGAAAAATTCAAAACCTAACCGAGATCGGGATCAATTGCGATCCGGCCCGTCGCGTCGATGAGCCCCCATTTTCGATCTTTCTGAACGGGAAATAGTATTTCAGCCTGAAGCGTTGAAAAACCTGCGAGTAAAAAAAATAAAAGAGTGAAGGCCAACGTCCTTATAATTTTTTTGAATGTCATATCTTCCTCTGCGGTCTCTGCGTCCCATCCTATTCCTTACAGAACCCGTGCCCGATTGCGAACTATTTCCCGGCGCTCCCCATGACCTGCCAGAGTCTCCCGGACATCCCGCCAGCATCCGGCAATATCACTTATGATCCGGATTCGCTTCATCTGACGGCAAACCTCTCTAAAATTTAAATGCTTTCTCAATCCCCACAAAAGAATTGCCGATTGTTTCTTTCTTTGTCTCCGACCAGATAAAGGTATCCGACAGAACCTCCATAACCGGAGAAAAAAGAGCAGCGCTGCCTGTGGCAACGATGAGCGAGTACGGCAGATAATGCGGATACCGCACAAGACCTGTCATCCTGCGATAACCAAACGAAAGAACCAGATCCCCGGCAAGATGATAGTTGATGCCGATCGTTCTGGTTTCTTTCCGCATCTGGTAACCGGAGCTGGTCATCTGTATATCAATCTGAATTCCTCCGCCGGAAGCGGGAGATACTTGAAATTCTTTAAAATTCATCGTGCCGCGGACTGAGTCTGCCCTGTCATAGCGGGCAAATACCGACCAGGCGTCCGCGACAGGCATATTGATTTCCGCGCCGGCATAGGCGCCCGATCCCTTCTGATCCCAGTGGTTGTCCATCGGACTCACAGTAGCTCCGCCCGTTCCCAGCACGAATGATCTGCTGCGAAAATCAAGAACGTCCCGGGTCATACCGGCTCTAAGATACATAGCAGAAATTGGATTGTTTCTAAAAAAACCGACAAAACCGTAGGCCAGTCCCCCGGACATGGTACTGCGTGTAAAATCATTCAGATAATTCAGATGGATGCGCGACGGAACAGGCATGGTTGAAAAAGCGGGATACACAGGCGTCGCAGAAATGCTGTAGTATTCGCCTTCGATTCTCAGCTGAGTCAAAAAACCCGGCTGATAGAATATTTTTACCGGGATCGCATACTGATCCTCATTCAAAAAAGGCAGATCGTATTTGTCACCGGCAATGACCGTATCGGTTCCACGAAGAATATCGTCCAAAAAAAATCGATGCTGCAGGTCCGATTGGTAAAATTTTTGTCCCGATGTCGGGCTCCAGAAGTCGGCGCGAATGCCGAAAATATCCGCACGAATCGGATTCAGGGAAAAAACTAAGTTCAATATAATAGTTAAATAAATTAAATATTGATTTCTTTTCATATTATGAGTCCTCAGCCTCGTCAACCCGCCTGGAAGTCGCGACGAAAGCTTCAATTCTTAAATCAAACCGGGCGCGTCCGCGTATCCTCT
Organism: Spirochaetia bacterium; assembly: GCA_009885105.1. Lineage (GTDB taxonomy): Bacteria > Spirochaetota > Leptospiria > Leptospirales > Leptonemataceae > VFLI01. The sequence goes on from VFLI01000079.1 coordinate 19,606, forward strand.
ACTCTGCCGGGCAGAAGTTTGTTCAGCACTTCCTTGATTTTATCCGGATTGCCGGTTGAGAAGCCTCGTTTTTTTCCATTGCGCAGATCGATTTCCACACCGCCGCCCATGGCCGCGATCCAGTTCCACCGCCAGCCCCAGAGGAGACGAATCCCCCAGCCGCCCGAATTTTTCCAGCCGAACGTCACGATGCGGATTTTTTCAACTTCACTGACCGGAACTGTACCGCGCATGGGTCCGAAACCAAAAGAGATTCTGGTCGGATCAATTGCTATGTCCAGTGTGCGCATCAATAAGAAGAGAACAAAAATGAGACTTGCGCCCACAGAAACGATAATGAATGCCGGATTTCGCCCCTTCGATTCCGGTATCAGCAGGAAAACCGCAGCCAGCGCCGCGGCTTCCATGACACATCCAATCAAAAGACCCCAGAAGATAACCGGGCTTTTTTGCGATTCCTGATACAGCATATTTATAATAAATATCGATGCATTGGAGTTGTCAATCAATACCCGGGACGAACAGATTCCCATCACCACAGAATCCTCATTGACAGAAGCCCCGGAACGAAATATATTAGAAATTATGAAGTATTTTTCTGTCATACTCATTATTCTCACAACAGCGGCGCTGTTTGCCGGTACACAGAATGTCAACCAGGAAGGCCTTCAGATCACTGTAACAGAAAGAAAACTGCAGGTGGAAGGACTTGTCGACTTTGCCATTGAAGTAAAAAACACGACCACAGAGCCCCGCACTCTGACGGGTAAAATTGCCATAATCAAGCCGGCAAGACCGGCTCCGGTGCAGCCGGCTTTAAAACCCGGTCAAAAACCGACAGACACATCCGCGCAGCTGGCTGCTGAAGAGTCGGACCCGGATTCCTGCGCAGTGTTTCTGGAAATACCGGCCGGCCAGACAGTCCAGCAGGTGTTTCCTTGCATCGGGCGGGGGTATACGGGATGGCAGTTTTCAGTGACCAAGATTTACAATATTATCGTTGAGAATTAACTTTTACCCTTTCCATTCGTCGAATATAGTAAGAGCAGGTGTTCTTACTATGAAGTCAATCCCGGCAATTTTCATCGTTCTGTTTATGGTAATGAACTGTCAGCCGGCATCCGGTCCGTCCTGCAATATCGTGGACTGGACATGCAATCCTCCGGTCATGTCGATTCTGTATCCCATCTGCGTGAAATCTTTCCAGGGAGGCAGTGTGCAGAAGCAGAATCTGCTGACCGGAAATTACTGCCTGCCCAGGATTTCCGGCAATACTTCCACACCTTTTGGAATTCCAACCACCTCCGGCTCCCTGGATCAGTACGGCAATTCGGCGACTTTCAATCAACCGGCCGGCATCACGACGGACGGTTTCAGTCTTTACACGGCCGAATTCGGCAACAGTATCATACGGAAAATATCACTGACAACAGGATATGTCGAAACATTCGCGGGACTTGCGCTTACCACGGGTTCGACGGACGGAGTGGGAAGCGCAGCCCGGTTCACAAACTCTCAGGGAATCACCACAGACGGCGTGTCTCTGTACATTGCGGACAACGGCAATCACATGATCCGGATGATCGACCTGTACGGGGCGAATGTTGTTAAAATCGGCGGAACGGGAGCGGCAAGCGTTCTGGACGGGAATCTCGGCACTTCTCAATTTTCAAATCCCTACGGCATCACATACCTGGGCGGTTTTTTATACGTCACCGATAACACAGGTCATACTCTGCGCAGAATCGATATTTCTTTGATCGCAAATTACACCGTCACAACGATGGCCGGTCTTGCCGCATCCCCCGGCTCCGCCGATGGAAACGGTTCTGCAGCCAGGTTCTCTGCGCCGAGAGGTCTGACCGCGGACGGGACATTTGTCTATATCGCCGATTATACCAATCATACAATCCGCCGACTCAATCCGGTGACACTGGATGTCATCACACTTGCCGGTCTGGCAGGATCGGCGGGCACTGCAGACGGCATCGGCACGGCTGCCAGGTTCAACAATCCGGACCATCTCGCCTGTGACGGAACAAATCTGTACGTCTCGGAAGAAACAAGCGATACGATTCGAAAAATAAATTTGTCAACGCGCGTGGTCACCACTATGCTGGGAACTGCCGGTCTCACAGGTACGACCGACGGCTACGGAAGCGCGGTGCGATTCACCGACCCCAGCGGCCTGACATACGATGGAAATTCCCTTTACATAAGCGATAAAACCAATCATACGATCCGAATGGTGCGCTGATATCCCGTCCTCATTAAATAATTCTTGCCAGTGCACTGAATTTCTCGGAAATGTTCCTTAGATGGAACGTCTCTTTTTCAAAGAATCACTTCCGGATATTTACAAAAAATATAGAGGAAAAATCCACGACGGCGATATACTTCTGTACTCCGGCCGGAAGATTTTTTCGCGCCTCATACGCCGAATTACCGGTTCTTATTACTCTCACGCCGGAATCGCCGTATGGTGGCACAAACGATTGATGGTTATGGAAACTCTTTCCAGCGGTCTTTCAATTCGAACTATGAGCCGCAGCGTCGGACGCTACAACGGACATGTGGATCTTTTTGTGAGCGCAAAAAAAATCAATGAAAAACGACGCCTGCGAATGGTGCTGCTCGCGCAGGAAGAACTAGGGAAAAAATATTCATATCTGGGAATGATAGAAACCGGAATCAGAAAAATCCTGAAACTGCCCGGCCGCGACAATCCTCTGGTCCGATCGGAAAAACTGATCTGCTCGCAGTTTGTCGCAATGCTCTACAACAGCATCGGAATCGATCTAAAAAAGAACGAGGACGATCGATTCACAATTCCGGACGATATCGCCCATTCGCCGGTGATGCGAAAGAAGTACCGGCTAAAGTGAAGAGAAGATTTTTCACACAGAGGTCGCAAAGATGCAGAGCCACCAATTTCATGGACACCGGGAACAAAAGCAGCAATCCGCTGACTACTTCAGAAGATCATTCCTGAATTCCATCGGCCCGTCCCCCAGCGAACGGGTTCTCACAGAGAGAGACCGGGCATCCTGAACAACAGACCATTTCATATTGTCTTCGCCGTGACAGGCGTACTGAATGAGGCCCGCCCCGTCGTCCATGCTCCCGTGCGTTGTGTCCAGACACTTACCGCTTATTTCGGAAACGATGTTCCGGTATTCTCCTTCAACCGTGCGAAGGCGCCACCACTGGCTCTTTGATTCCGAACAGGGCATCTGGATCACCGGCGCCATGTCTTCCGTGCTGCTGTCCTTGACTTCCAGGCACAGGTCGCTGTTCACCGATACAAACCTCACCCTGCCGGAGCGCTCTTCCATACGCCAGAGCTGGTTGTCGCCGCCGTGGCAGTTCCACTGCAGAACGATGGCTCCCGGTTTCTCGCTGGCCGCGTACACATCCGCGCATTTGCCGCTTTTCTTTGATACCAGACTCACGCCGATGCTTTCGTCGGGCTGGAAAGTTCCATGCAGTCCCGGGGGAAACCAGGCGCCCACAGGCATACGAGTGGCTCCCTGAATTGCAGTCGGAGCAACCGGACCGGCTTCCAGGCCGTCGCTTCCCGATGGAGTTCCTGTTGTCACAAAAATCTTCAGATTCGACACTTCGAACATATCCATTGGAATCGAGATTTCGATGACAGCCCCCGATCCGACAATACCTACGGCCGATTGAATTCGACCGCTGTCAAGAACTTTCCAACCTTCCGGCTTCCAGACCCCGCCGTAGGTGAAGTTCCCGCGTGTGTCCCAGAATCCGATAAACGCCTGATGGTAAAAGACATTCGACCGATAATCGATGTCCTTGCCGTTTCTGGAAAAATCCAGACTCACATAACTGTCTTTAATATCTCCCGGAGTTCGCAGGAAAGGCCGATGCGTATCAATCCGAATATGCAGCCAGCCGTTCGCCTGATCGACAACCGAGCGGACTGATTTGATATCGCCGTCTGTTTTGCCGTCATCGGGATCAGAAACCTCCACACCCTGTCCGGACCAATCGCCGGTCAATCCGTCGGTAAGGATAATATTCCGCGGTTCCGAACGGTTTGCAGGATTGAATCCGGCCCGGATTTCTGCCGCGTCTCCGTAGCCGTCCCCGTCGGTATCAAGACGACGAGCGTCCGTGCCGAATAATGCTTCATCGAGATCGGAAAATCCATCTGAATCGGAATCTCTTGACGCTCCGGCCGCGTCATATTTCCCCTGGCCAGGAAAAACCCAGCCGGCGAAAATATCTTTCATTTCCGTGCCGGAAATTCTCTCAACGATACGCATCAACCCGCGGGATCGCACATTTCTTTTCGCATAGAGCTCCCTGTGAAAGCTTTTGAATCCATCCCTGCCGAGTAGCCGGTAAAGCACCTGTATGAAGAGCGCCCCTTTTTCATAGTTGAAATCGGAGGCATTAAAAACCGCATCGTCCGAAAGCGGAAAATAGAGACCCTCATTTCCTTCGCGGGCCAGACGGATCGGCGACTCTCCGTACCATCGTGCCTGCAGAATCTGGTGCGGCTGTCTTTCTCGGTGGTAGAGATTGCAGGCAAAGTTTGCCGAGCCCTCAACGCTCCAGCGATTGCCAAAAAGGTGCTGCCAGTTGTGCGCCAGCTCATGGCAGTTCATAAAATCGGGCTTGTCCTTGCTTCCCTGCCAGATGCTCCAGCCCCAGGCATTGTAACCCTTATAACCCTGATGCCAGGAACCGCGCGCCTGCACCATCCCCAGACGTGTGTGAATCGCCGGTGTGCGTCCATAGAGCTCGGACAGCCATTTGAGATAGGGAACGGAAATCTCCGCCTGTTTGGCGCCCCAGATTTCATAGCCTGTTTCATAAATAACCGAGAAACGGTATTGGGTCTGCGCCATCATAAACGGCACGACAACAGAGCGAAACGGAACCGGTGAGGGATCGCCTTGAATGGATAGATCATCAAAGTCGACAACCCGGGCGACATCATCGCTGTTGACACCCAGGGCAAATCCGCCGTATTCAGATTCCGCCGGGTCGGCATGATCGGTGTCGCTTTTAGAAGGAAGCGCCACTGTCTTTATGGGAGTTCCATTGACCAGGGCCGTAATCTTTCCATCTTTTTTCTCAAGAGCCAGGTCAAACCACTTTCCTTTTTCGAACTGATACGGGAATTCTTCATATGAATTGCAGTCTCCGTTTCGCACACAGGGTTGAAAGCCCACTTGATTTCTGTGGAAGGAAAAATAGACGCGAATATGGGGCGATGTTGTGCGATACAGATAATCCGCAAAGACAACGACTGTTGCCTTGTCTCCCGAGGTCCACCTGGCCTTCGTGCGAAAGGTCGCTCTGCGTCCCCAGCCGGGCAGTATGTTCAGCTGCGGTTGTTCGAGCGGCATGGCCCGGCCCTGAAGCAGGCCTCCCTGCACGCGAAAGCCAGGGAAGCTCTCGACATAAACTCCGGTGTTTGCCAGGCTGTTCTGCGAGAAATTGTCAGAGAAAGCCTGGGCGGCGACGTTCTCGAAGGCTGAGAATAAAATAATTACAATAAAGTAAAGAAAGTTGACACTAAAGTTTTTCATAATAGAATCCTCCTGACACGATTAATCACCACAAGGAGGGAAAATTTAGCCACGAAATTTCACAAAAGATCACGAAAAGGGAATGCAATCATCCGGACGCCAACAACCTTTACGCCCCTCTTCTTTCGTGTTTTTTCGTGACTTTCGTGGCTATTTTAATCTTCTCCGTGTGCTTTTGTCTCCGCGACAAATATCTTCATAAATTTACAATCTACAATCCGGCCCTGATCAAATCGTGAATCCTCAGAAGTCCGATCGGTTTTTTTTCGCCGTCGACGACGGGAAGCACGCTGATCTGCGAAGGTCTGTTCTCCATCATTTCAAGCGCATCGATCGCTCTCGTTCCCCGGTTCACGCTGATCGGATTTTTTGTCATGATGCTTACGACGGCACATTCCAGAACATTGCCGAATTTTATGATGGCTCTTCTGATGTCGCCGTCCGTCACAAGGCCAGCCAGTTTTCCGGCCGTATCGACTATCATAACGCCGCCAAGATTCGCGCCCGTTTCGATCTCCAGCAGTTTTTTCATATCCACATTTTCCGGGGCAACTGGAATTCCGCGGTCGATCAGAAGAAAGTCTTCAACATTCAGCAGCAGTCGTTTACCCAGCTGCCCGGCCGGATGAAAAAGCGCAAAGTTTTCAGGCTTGAATCCCCGGATTTCCGAAACGGCCGATGCGATCGCATCGCCAACCACCAGCGCAACGGTGGTGGATGCCGTGGGCGCCAGATTCAGCGGGTCCGCTTCCTGGCTCACTTTCGCCTCAATAATTACGGCGGACATTTTACCCGCGCTCGAACCGCGGTTTCCCAGAATTGAAATGACACTGACTCCCATTTTTTCTATCACATGAAGCATCTGTATTACCTCATCCGACTCGCCGCTTTTCGCAAGCAGCATAACCAGGTCCCCTTTCTGGAGCGCGCCCAGGTCTCCATGCAGCGATTCACCGGGATGAAGAAAAAAAGCAGGCGTTCCCGTGGACGAAAATGTGGCCGCCAGTTTCTGAGCTATCAGCCCGGATTTTCCCATACCGGTGAGTATAAGCTTGCCGCGGCAGTTTACTATAAGATCGATAGCTTTTCTTATATTGTCCGGTTCGAATTTCAGCTCGTTCGCCGAAAGCTCGTCAATCTGTTTTCTGTAGCTGTCTCTGAATAGTTCGAATGCTTCCTTCATATTGTGTAACTATCTGATTTATTCAGCTCTCTCAATGTCAAGTAAATCCATCTCAGTGGAAATTACCTGATTGAGGAGAGGTATTCGCACGCAGATGCGGCTCTTGTTTTTCACACGCACTACAAATCCTTCCAGACCCTTGAAGGGACCGAACCGAACAACAACGAGCTGACCGTCCGGAAAATTCTTAATTGGATCCGTTCTCAACTCCGCCGAATTTTCGGCCAGCCGCTTCATGTTTTCCAGATCGCTGTGGGGCAGAACGGCGGGCTGTCCCTCCTGTCGTATCACATCTTTCACTCCCTGGATTCGAAAAACCTCGGAACCCTGGCGCCTCCAGAAAATTTTCACAAAAATATAGCCTGGGAAAAGCGGAAAATATACAACTTTTACACGGTCCGACCATTTTCGTTTTCTGGCAATCAGCGGCAGATAGTATTCAAATCCCTGCTGCTCCAGGCGAAGCGCGATTTTTTTTTCACTCTGAGGCATGGTACAAAAAACATACCACTTCGATTCTTCAGCACTTTCAGAAGTCACAGAAATTGTTCTCCCGTAAACATCTCATCTTTTTTTATTTTTACCGCGGTTTTTTTTCCTGCCAGATCGCCAATCCTTGACGGCGAAATCCCGCCTCCCGGCCTTTTTGCAATAAAATCGCCGCTGCCGACAGCGCTTCCCGCCGGGATGTCTCTGGCAGCGTAGAGAGCGCGTCGTCCGTATTTCCGCGGCGCCTCTTCAGAAAGACAGGAAACTTTTTTCCCGTTTCCAAGACCCGCATACACGGCCTTCACGGCGCGCGTCATCTCGCTCAGCCGCGCGGGATCCAGAGATATTTTCTGATCCGGCCCTGGAAGATTCCTGTCCAGCGTAAAATGCCTTTCAATGACGCAGGCTCCGAGAGCTGTTGCGGCCGCGCTGATAAAATTCTCTTCGCAATGATCGCTGATGCCCGCCGGCAGCTGGAATACCTCTCTCCATCGCGCCAGCACATTCAGATTGTAATCGGCCGGGTCCGCCGGATAGGAGGACACGCACTGCATAAGCACAACAGGAGCTCCGCCCGGCCGGATCCATTCCAGGGCATTTTTTATTTCTTCCTCAGTTGCTGTGCCGGTCGAGAGAAGGATCGGCAGTTGTTTCGCGGCGGCTTCTTCCAGAAGAATCCTGTTATCAATATCGCATGAAGAAATTTTTATCAGCGATGGATTCAGAGTCATATAAAAATCAAGCGATGGCGAATCGAAGACTGAACAAATAAAATCCACGCCGCACTTCCGGACGAACGCCGCCAGTTCGATCCATTCCTTTTTTTTCAACTCGAATGATCGAAAAAATTCCGGCAGCGATCCCGGTTTGCCGTCGCCCAGCCTGGCCGCAGATTGCAAAAAAAAGTCAGAATCATAAAGTTGAAACTTTACCGCATGAGCCCCGCAGCTCGCGGCCGACTGCGCCATCTGTTTTGCCAGTTCCAGAATTCCATTGTGATTCAGGCCGATTTCTGCGATTACATAGGGCTCCAGCCCGGCTCCGATTGTATAGAACTGCGTTTTGATATTCATATTAGATGCCACCCAACTGGTTCTGCCGAGTCTGCTTTGCTTCCCGTACAGACTCTAAAACATCCTTGACAGTGAAAAGAAAAAAATGAACCCTCTTTAACTGTATGATCGAACCCTCGCCTGTTGTACTCCTGACTGATTTCGGCAGCATTGACTGGTATGCAGGAACGCTCCACGGGATTATAAATAAAATTAATAAACAAATAGTTATTATCGATCTATGCCATAACATCGGCCCTGGCGATATTTCGGCTGGAGCTTTCCAGCTCCTGTGCTCGTATCGATACTTTCGTCCGGGAACAGTATTTTGCTGTGTAGTGGATCCGGGTGTGGGCACAGATCGGCGCGCCATCTGCGCCGGTGATGGAACGTATATCTTTGTAGCTCCGGACAACGGTATTCTGAGCTGGGTGCAAAGGAAATCACCTCAATGGCAGGCAGTAGAGGCAGACAGGAAAGACCTGATGCTGGAAAGCATCAGCAGCACGTTTCAGGGCCGGGATGTGTTCGCTCCTCTGGCGGCGCATTTGGCCTGCGGCGCCGCCCTGCATGATCTGGGCCGGCCGATCGAAACAATGAAACTTCTTGATGTGTCCGAGATCGAACTGACCGGGCCGGGCAGCGCCAGCGGCTCTGTCGTCTATATCGATCGATTTGGAAATTTGATTACCAATGTGCGAATATCGCCGAAGGACGAGCGAAACGGAAAAGTTGAGTCGAATAAAAAAAATTGGATGCTGGAAATTCAAAGCAGGAAAATACATGGTCTGTCGGAGACATTTGCATCGGCCAGACCGGGTGAACTGCTGTTTTACGCTGGCTCGTCCGGATTCATAGAGATAGCCGTGAACATGGGCCATGCCGGGCATGCGCTGGACGCGAAAGTCGGGACAAAAATAAGTATTACGGCAGCGGAGAAGTATGGACAAAACACTGATTGAAAAATATGCGGAAGGCGGACCGATTCTTGAAAAAAGCATATCCGGTCTGACAAAAGAAGAAATGAACGCGCATCCGATTGCCGGAACCTGGAGCATCCAGCAGATTGTATTTCATATGTTGGACAGCGATCTCATCGCTTCAGACAGAATGAAGCGGATTATCGCCATGGACAAACCGCAGCTCATAGGCTACGATGAATCTGCATTTTCTGAAAAACTATTTTACAACGAGCTGGATCCAGCCATTGCCTGCGATATTTTTTCCAAAAACCGTCTTCTCACAGCTGAAATACTGCGCCGGCTTCCCGATTCATCATTCCAAAGGGTCGGCCTGCATAATGAACGCGGCGAACTGACGCTTGAGTACATGGTCAAATTATACGCGAAGCATCTCGACAATCACATGAAGTTTTTGATCGAGAAAAGAAAAGCCCTGGGAAAACCCTGAACCCACCGGTAACTGCCGTGCTTGTTTCGCGTTATTTCTTCAGAGCCCTCTCGGCCAGAATCTTCTGCACATCAGAGAACTGAATCATATCCTTCTGGTCTTTTCCTCCGGCGATCATTGGAAAAACTTTCTCGTCCGACGGAATGACCGCTTCCAGAAATGACGGGCCGTTATCGTGCAGCAAGAACTCAATTCCCGCTCCGATTTCGTTCGGATGCGTGATCTTCATGGCCGGAATCCCATAGGCTTCCACCAGTTTCACAAAATCAGGATTGTACTGCCACTCAGATTCGGAATACCGCTCTTCGTAGAAGAGTTCCTGCCACTGACGGACCATGCCCAGGAAAGAATTGTTGAGCAGCAGAATTTTTACCCCCAGATTGTACTGTCGTATTGTTGCCAGTTCCTGAATGCACATCTGGAAAGAACCGTCTCCCGTAATGCAGACAACAAGATCGTCCGGTTTGGCGAGTTTTGCGCCGATGGCAGCGGGAAGTCCGTATCCCATCGTGCCCAGTCCGCCGCTGGTCAGCCAGCGGTTCGGTTCGTCCTGAGTGTAGTACTGAGCGGCCCACATCTGATGCTGCCCGACATCGGTGGAAACGATCGCTCTGCCTTTTGTTATTTCATACAGAGTTTTTAAAACTCTCTGCGGCTTGATAATATCTTCACTCTCCTCATACTGCAGCGGATATTGATGCTTGTACCCGTCGAGATGATTCACCCAGGAGGATCGATCAATGTTGTCAACATACGGAAGCATGGCCTGAATCACGTCTTTCAGATCGCCATGCAGTATATGATCAACTTTGACGCGCTTGTTGAATTCGGCTGCGTCAATATCGACATGCGCTCGCACCGCTCCTTTCGCGAAATCGCCGGCATTGCCTGCCACACGGTCGTCGAATCTCGCGCCGAGGGAAAGGATATAATCGCATTCCAGGATCGCTTTGTTGGCCCAGGGAGTGCCGTGCATTCCGGGCATTCCCAGAGCCAGCAGATGTGAACCGGGGAAAGCGCCCAGGCCCATGAGCGTCATCGTAACCGGTGACATCGATTTTTCCGCAAGAGTGCGCACATCGCGGGCAGCGCCGGCATTGATCGCGCCTCCGCCCACATAGAGAAGCGGACGCTGCGCTTTGTTGAGCGCCGCGGCGAAGGCTTCCACATCGCCGGTTATTGCCGGCTTTTTGTAAAGAGCCGGCCGCATATCGACTTCTGAATGAAGAACCTGCGTTTGATTTTGCTGAACATCTTTTGGAAAATCGATAAGAACAGGACCGGGCCTGCCGCCGATGCATAGAGCCCAGGCCTCTTCAAAGACCCGGGCCAGGTCGTCGACGTTCTTCACCAGAGCATTGTATTTTGTCACCGGGATAGAAATCCCGAACATATCCGCTTCCTGAAAAGCGTCGGTGCCGATCGCTGCGGTTGCGACCTGTCCGCTGATTACAAAAACGGGAATGGAATCGAGCTTGGCGTCGCAGAGCCCGGTGATGGTATTTGTGGCGCCGGGACCGCTTGTGACAATTACGATGCCGGGACGACCGCTGGCCCGTGCATAGCCTTCTGCCATATGAATGGCACCCTGCTCGTGACGGACCAGAATATGCCTGATATTGGAATGGAAAAGTTCATCGTAAAAAGGCAGAATCGCCCCGCCTGGATATCCGAAACACAGGTCCACACCATGTGCCTGGAGAAGATCCACCATAAGTTTTGCGCCCGTCTTTTTCATATCTGTTACCCCGGTACAGGCAAGCAAAAAGGGGGTCCTATGACAACTGAAATTTTTTTGCTCCCTGCAATACTTGACCGGCGGTTACGGGTGAGTCCCGATGGCCCGGTCATGATAAAAAATAATTATTTCACAGACAACAGCGACATTCAGTCGCATTTTAACGACATGATTCCCTGGACCGAGATCGTGGGATCCTACGAAGGCGGCTTTCGCGATGCTCGGACATATCGGGAAAATAAAGACGAGAAACTTGCTTCTGCGCCTGGATCGGTCGAAGAAGCGCTGGATTACTACCGCACGATTCTTGAATCGGCCGGGGATCTGGCGGGAAACGAAATTTCGCCGTATGTCGCCGCACTCGACCGCGAAGGACTTCGCATTGAGAAGGGCCTGGTGAAGTTCCCGCAAAAAATGATCGAACTTGTGAAGACAGTCCGTGACGCCGGACTGCAGCCGTACGGATTCTCCCGGAAATACGGCGGTCTGGGACTGCCCTGGGTTGTAAAAGGAATTCTCAGTGAAATTTTCTACCGCGTCGACGGAAGCATGGCGATTGCCATTGGCTGCGTGAATCTGGCGGAAATACTGGAGCACATCGCATCGGAAGAAATGAAAGACGAATGGCTGCCTCGTCTGACCGCCGGCGAATTTGTCTGCGCAATGGGCCTGACAGAACCGGATTTTGGATCCGACCTGCCGAACATCCGCACCCGGGCGGAGAAAAAATCCGACGGCTCCTGGACACTGAACGGCACAAAACGATTCATCACACACGGCTGCGGTTTCGGCGAAATCCCCGCATTGATACTGACACTGGCCAGAAGCGGTTCTCCCGGCAGCGGCGCCCGCGGCCTTTCGTTTTTTCTTGTAAACAGTTCCGACGTGCAGATCGCCGGGATCGAGCACAAACTCGGGCTGCACTGTTCGCCGACTTGCGAAATCGTTTTGGAAAATTCGCCGGGAGTGCTTGTCGGCCAGGAAGGTCTCGGGCTCATCCGCTACACCATGGGCATGCTGAACGGCGCGCGGCTGGGCATCGCGTTCCAGAGCGTCGGGCTGGCGTCGGAAGCTTTTTACGAAGCTCAGAAATACGCATCCGAGCGTATACAGTTTGGACGGCCCATCAGCGGCATTGGCGCCGTAAAAAAAATGCTGCGACGCATGGAAAGCGAAATTGCCGCCATGCGATGCCTGATCATGGAAGGCTGCCGCGCGATGGACCTGTATTCCTGGAGGCCGGAGCATTTGAAAGCGGCCGGCGGGAACGAAAAAGATATTAAGAACGACACGATCATCCGGTACTGGGAAAAACTGGCGAACATTCTCACTCCCCTCTGTAAGTACTATTGCGCGGAAATGTGCTTAAAAATTACGAGCGATGCTCTTCAAATTCACGGCGGATCGGGCTACACAGAAGATTACGATATCGCGCGGCTTTACAGAGATGCGCGGATTGTGACCATTTACGACGGCACATCACAGATTCAGGTAGGCGCTGCAATCGGCGGGATCGTCTCCGGAATGTCGCCCACAGGCAATCTGCGCGAATATATTGATTGCGAGATCGATAAACTTTCAGAGAAAAGCAGCGCATCAGAACTGTTTTCTGTATTCGACCGCACGGTGGCCGCGTACAGGGATATGTCCTCTGAGAAAAAAGAAGAATTCGCCGAAGAAGCGGTAATTGCCGCAGCCAGAATGATCTCTACGCTGCTATTGTTTCGATCCGGCGACCGCATACGAGCATCGGACAGGGAGGCAAGAAAGTCCCTGGCCCAGACATATTTCCTGGACAGTCTGGGGATATGCGAGGGCAACCTGGTGCGCATGAGCCGGTTGTCCGCCCCGTAATAGTATATATTTTTTATTTATTATTTTTGTTGCTTTTCATTGACAGGGCATAGTAAACAAGGCCTGAAATGGCAAATCCAACAAACCAGGCATAGTGATACAGCCCGCTTATGAATCCAGGAACCGATTCCAGCGGTATGAATTTCGCCGTCGTCAGGAAACCGGGCACGTTCGGAGCAATGCCGATCAGAAGAGCCGCCACGGCTTTTCTGTTGAAACCGCCGGAATACCAGTAGCGGCTTTCGCGGCGATACAGCTCATCCACAACAATGATCTGACGACGCACAAAAAAATAGTCCACAATCATAATCCCGCCGATCGGGCCGAGCAGGCTTGAGTATCCGATCAGCCAGTTGAATATGTATCCCGTCGGATCCGCGATCAGCTTCCAGGGAAATATCAGAATGCCGATCACACCGGTAATGTATCCGCCGCGGCGAAAGTCGATCTTTGAGGGCGACAGATTGGAAAAATCATTGGCCGGACTGACAATATTGGCGGCGATGTTTGTGGCCAGCGTGGATATTGCCACGGCGATCATGGCAAGTGTCACCAAAATCCTTGACGGAAATTTTCCGGCGAGAACCACAGGATCCCATACCGTCTGACCGAATACTATTGCCGTCGCGCTTGTGACAACAACTCCGATAAACGCGAACAGAGTCATGGAAGCGGGCAGGCCGATCGCCTGACCGAGAATCTGATCGCGCTGCGATTTCGCATAGCGAGTGAAGTCCGGTATGTTGAGAGAGAGAGTCGCCCAGAAGCCGACCATGCCCGTCAGAGCCGGAAAGAAAAATGTCCAGAATTCTCCGTTCGTTTTGAAACGGGACGGCTGCGAAAGTATCGGTCCGAGTCCGTCCGCCGCCCAGATGGCCCAGAATAGCAGAGCCAGCGCTGCGACGGGCAGGAAGATCGCTTTAAAGACAAGAAGCTTCTTTATGCTGTCCACGCCCAGATACACCACAAACATATTGAGCAGCCAGAAAAGAAAAAACGTGATTGCGGGTCCGGTCGCCAGTCCCCAGGAATCCGGGAAATATTGCGGCAAACTTCCAAATGAAGGAAACCAAACATTCACAATTTGAAAAATTGCAAATCCGCCGATCCAGGTCTGTATGCCGAACCATCCGCAGGCGACGATCGCTCGCAGTATTGCGGGGATATTGGCCCCGCGAACGCCGAAACTGCTTCTTGCAAAAACCGGAAACGGAATGCCGTAACGCGCTCCCGCATGGCCGTTCAGTATCATGGGTATGAGAACAATCGAATTGCCCAGAAACACTGTGAGAATCGCCTCCCACCAGTTCATGCCTCCCTCAATCAGAGAGCTGGACAGCATGTACGTTGGAATGCACAGACTCATGCTGATCCAGAGAGCCGCATAATTCCAGGTGGACCATTTTCGGTCTTTGATTTCTATCGCCGCAAGATCTTCATTTGTATAGCTCATATATTTTCCTGAAAATAAAATAGACCCACGGCGATGCCATCAACCGAGCGCTTATCGGTCAAACCGATTTTTTCGATTGACACGGACCTGTTTAAGTACCTTACTGGTCTTATGAGGACCATTTCCATCACCAAACTGAAAGCCCAGATCAGCGCCAGAATAAAGGAAGTCCGAGCCGGAAAAACATATCTGATCACGGACCGTTCGCAAACCGTCGCCAAACTTTCGCCTCTGGACGATCAGCCCAATCTGGTTGTGCGGCCGCCTCTGAGGACGAAGCCGAACTACGAAAACCGTTTGAAAATCAAAATCAAGGTGGATCCGGCTCAGTTTCTGATCGATGACCGCAGAAGGAACCCTCTGTGATTTGTTATTTAGACGCTTCCGTTGTGCTTCGCTGGCTTTTTCATCATGCCGATCGGTATATGAAATTTGGCAGCTGGCAGTCGGCGGTTACAGGCGAAATGTGCCGGATTGAATGCCTTCGCACATTGCAGCGACTTCGCCTGGATGGCGCGATCGACGATGAGGAACTGGGCCAGGTGCGCATGCGACTGGACGAGCTTCTGGGCGATCTGAGTATCCTTCAATTGACGGAATCGGTGAAAGAAAGAGCATCGGACGCATTTCCCACAATCATTGGCACATTGGATGCGATACATCTTGCAAGCGCGCTTCTCTACCGCGCCAAACTGGCTCCGGAATTGAAGATCATAACGCACGACGCCCAGCTGGCCCGCGCAGGGCGAGCTGAATCTTTCGAAGTTCTGGGAGTTTGAAAGCGATGCCGATTTTGATCACAGAAGCAGAACGCAGGATCCGTACGAGGGCAGCTGCAAATCCACCGTAACCAGTTTCAAAGATTCGGCCATCGCCTGCGCCAGGAGAAGCCTGTCAAAGGGATCGTTATGATGCAGAGGAAGCTGCCCGATCATAGCCGCATGCGCCGCATACACCGGCAGCTCCAGAAAACCGCTCAATTCGATTGCTTCAGACATCGCCGCCGCGTCCGCTTTAATTTTTCCAGCAGATGACTTGATGGCTATTTCCCAGACAGAAGCCGCGGAGATAAATATTTCATCGGCCGAACTTAAAATCTTCCGGGCATTCCTGCCAAGCTTCTTGTTGTCTGAAACGACCCACAAAAAAATATGAGTATCAAGCAACAGCCGCATCATTCGAACATTGATTGTATTTCAGGCGGCAGCGGTTCGTCAAAACCGGCGGGGACTTTTATCCGACCTTTTAAGACTCCATATTTGATCTTTCTTTTCCCTCGTTCCAGCTTTGTCAGCCTGACCAGAGGCCTACCGGCCCTGGCAATGATGATATCTGTACCGGCGGCAGCCTGGTCAACAAGGCTGGACAGATGGGTTTTTGCCTCATAAATATTCACGGTCTTCATGATATTTCTAATCAGACCAGACCAGGTCTAATAGTCAATTCTTTTTCCACCGGCAGGTACAGATATTATAAGGATTGGCGCCTGCAAAAAATCCTTGCGCTTTTTACGCTTCTCTGCCTCCAATTTAGAATATGAAAGCCCACCACCTCCATATCACTCCGGAAGATGCTGCCGGCAATTCAGGACTCGGCCGGTATTTTCTGATTCCGGGATCGCCCTCGCGGGCAAAGCTCATCTCCACGCTGTTTCATACGGTGACCAAAGAAATCATCACGCCTCGTCACAACGACACGTATCTGGGCACGATTGAGACGGCGGACGGCCAGAGTATCGACGTGGGTTCGACCTCTTCCGGCATGGGAGTCGGCTCCATTGAAATCACCATGTTCGAATTGATAGAAGCGGGAGCCAGAAGGCTGCTGAGAGTCGGCACTTCCGGATCGATTTTTGACGAGAAAGTCAGAACAGGGAGCTACGTTATCGCCACCGGCGCCGTTCGTGACGAGAGCGCATCGAATGATTATCTCCCTCCTTCTTTCCCGGCTCTGGCTCATCCGGATATGGTGCAGGCGCTTTCGGATGCTGCGAGAAAACTCGGGCTTTCCTCCACTACATACAGAGGAATTGTCCATACCAAAGCTTCCCTGTACGGGCGGGCGCGCATGGAAGGGCCCCTGAAGGACGAACATCTTCGATTTAAGGAAATTTTGCGGGCCGGGAAAGTCCTGTCTTCAGAAATGGAGGCTTCTGTCATGTTTATCATGGCCTGCAGTCTATCCGGGACAGTTCTATCCCTCTCAGAAGAGGAAAAAGCGCTCGCCGATGTAATCAAAACTGGAGCGATACTGGGCATAATTGGCAGCGAAAGCGGCTGGGCCGGAGAAGAAGAACTGAAACAAATTGAAAGAGGCGCCTGTGTGCTGGCCCTGGAGGCCGTCCGGCAGCTGTATTTGAGAGAGGGAATATAAAAAAATTCTCGACGCGAGAGAGGACTTAAAAACCAATTATCCGCTGATAAATAGATAAGCTCTCAAGGCGCTGATTCGGGATTAAAAATGGCAAAGAATACACTGTTGGATTTCGTAAAAGTCAAGCTGAAGGAAAAATCGGCAAAGAAGTCGCTGGGACCGGTTGTGACTGTTTCCCGAGAATTTGGATGCCCGGGCCGGATTGTCGCAGATGAGCTGGCAAAACAACTTTCCAGGAGAAAGGACAGTTCCGGACGCATCATTGAATGGGAAGCCCTGGGGAAAGAAATCATCTCGGAAGCAGCCAAAGAAATGCATCTGTCTCCCAAACTTGTGGAAAATTTTACCAGAGAAAAACCTCGCGGGATTTTCGGTCAGTTTTTCGCATCGTTTTCAGATCATTACGTGCCCAATGATATTGATGTTAAAAAAACCGTCGCCAATGTAGTGCGTTTCCTGGCAAAACAGGGACATGTTGTCATAATCGGACGGGGCGGCGCCGTGCTGACGCGCGATATAAAAGATTCTCTTCATATCAGACTGTACGCGCCGGTCGAGTGGCGGGTAAAACGCGCGATGGAAATGGAAAAAGTCAACGCAGCTGAAGCCCGCAAAATGATCGATGCGATAGACAGAGAACGAATCTACCTGCGAAATGTTCTTGCCGGTGAAACAACCGATATGAGTCTTTTTGACGTCGCCTTCAACTGTCAGGAGCTCGGCGTGCCGGAGATTGTGGCGGCCTCGCTGCGAATTCTGGAGCTAAAAAAGATAATCTGAGTGAAGCATCCCTGGATAACATTCCTTTTTGCCGCCGTCATTCTGACGCACTGCGACACAACTCGCGCTGACAATCGAGTTCTTTTCGGCGAGACGCCGCCGGCGGAATATCTGACCGGAAGATTCACGCCTTCGGCACATCCGCTTTTTGTCGATGCGGGAGCGGCCGGCATTCCTTCAAACGGCCGGCAGTATCTCAGAAAGGAAACGGTGCAGGCGCTGAAAAATATGTATCAGGAATTAATCAAATCAGTACCGGGAGCCAGTTTTCGCATAGCCAGCTCCACCCGGAACTTTTTTGATCAAAAAGGCATCTGGGAGAATAAATGGAACGGCCGAATGCTCGTGGAAGGAAAATCTCTGAATAAATCTCATCCGGATCCAATGCAGAGAGCGCTGAAAATTCTGGAATATTCATCCATGCCCGGGACGTCCCGGCATCACTGGGGAACCGATTTCGATATTAATGAACTGAACAATTCCTATTATATAAACGGCGCGGGAGCGGCAATGTACAGATGGATGCAGGCAAACGCCGCACGATACGGATTCTGCCAGCCTTACTCCGCGGGCCGGACAGCCGGCTACCAGGAAGAAAAATGGCACTGGTCCTATCGCCCTCTCTCCGCACAGCTTCTGCAGCAGTGGGAGGCCATGCACAAAGACAATCCGGGTTGGATGGTGACACCCGGCCTCTTCGCGGGCAATGAAACAGCGGGACGGCTGGCTGAAATATACGTACAGACAGTGAATCCCGACTGCAACTGAGGCAGCAGGGCTGCCTATGCGCAAAACTGCATTTCCGGGAAACAAATTGCATTTTTTGGCCTGAACTAAATATTGACCAAAACGTCTAAATCTATTGATGTTATACTACAGAAGGAAGGACGACAGTATGCAGAGAAATCCGGCAAAATTAGCGGCGGCTCTTGCCGCATCGGCGGCGATTGTTGGGGCGGTGATTTTCATGGCCTCGATTCCGTCGAATTCGATTCGAGCGGAGAACGGAGAACCGGACGTGATTTTTGTGCCGACTCCCCAGGAAGTGGTGGACAAAATGCTGGAACTTGCCCGGCCCCAGAGGTCGGACATACTTTACGATCTGGGCTGCGGAGACGGCAGAATCGTTGTGACCGCCGCTAAACGATTTGGACTGCATGCAATCGGTTTCGATATCGACCCGCAGCGCATCCGTGAGTCGACGGAAAATGTCAGAAATAACGGAATGGAGAATCTGGTGCAGATCCGTCGCGCGGATATATTCACTCTGGACCTGAGTCCGGCCAACGTTGTGTCGCTCTATCTGCTGCCCTCGCTCAATGTAAAACTGATGCCGCAGCTGAGAAAACTCAGACCGGGTTCGCGCATCGTTTCGCATGATTTTGAAATGTCCGGCGCCAAACCCAAAAGAGTCGTGCATATCACTCCGCGTGGAGAATACCAGAGAGAACACACTGTATTTTTATGGGAAGTGCCCTGGGAAACGGAGTGATGCGCGGATCAACAGCTATAAAATAAAATAAATATTACGAGGACAATTAGAGATGAATGAAAGAGTAAAGAGAACAGCGGCGGGAATCGCTGCGATATTTGTGATCTGCGGAGCCGTAATTTTCTCAGCGGGAACTCCGTCTTCCAGGCTTTCCGCGGAAAACGGTCAGCCCGATGTGGTCTACTGGCCGACACCGCAGATTGTCGTGGATAAAATGCTGGAAACGGCAAGAGTCACAAAGACTGATTTAATCTATGAACTGGGATGCGGCGATGCTCGAGCCCTGGTCACAGCAGCCAAAAGATATGGCGCGCACGGAATAGGATTTGATGTGCGTCCGGAAAGAGTCGCTGATTCTAAAGAAAATGTAAAAAGAAACAATGTGGAGAACCTGGTTCAGATCAGGAATCAGGATATTTTCACATTGGATCTTTCTCCGGCCAATGTCATCTATCTCTACCTGCTTCCCGATTTGAATGTGAAGCTCATACCTCAGCTGCGAAGACTGCGACCGGGATCCAGGATCGTATCGCATGATTTCGATATGGGAGGCGTCAAGCCAAAACTGGTCGTTCATGTAACAGGTCCAAGAGACGGCGGACCGGACAGACAGCCGACTCCGGGAGAACCCCCAAAAGAGCATACGATCTTTCTCTGGGAAACTCCTCTCGAGATGGAATGAGTTTTCTTTCATAAACATGTTCACCGGCATCATCGAGTCAACAGCTTTGGTGAAAGAAATCCGGGAATCGGCAGGGAATAAAGTATTCCTGCTCGAGGCCCGGATTGCCGGTGAATTCTATGTGAATCAGAGCATTGCTCACAACGGCGCCTGCCTCACAGTAGAGACTGTATCGCCGGAAAAAAAATCCTACCAGGTTACCGCCATTGAAGAGACATTGAAAAAAACAATGCTCGGAAATATACACACAGGCGATCGTTTGAATCTGGAGAGATGCTTGAAAGCGGAAGGACGGATTGACGGACACTTTGTGCAGGGACATGTGGATATCTGCGGCAGAGTCGTAGCCGTCAAAGAACACAGCGGAAGCCGCGATTACACCGTGGCCTATCCCGGGCAGTTCGATGAGCTGGTGGTCGACAGGGGAAGCATATGCATCAACGGCATCAGCCTCACGGTCGCGCACACCGACAGGCCGAAGGGCCTGAAATCGGACGAGGGCTGTCTGACGGTGAGCATCATCCCGCACACGATGGAAAACACGAATATTCTTGACTGGAAAATAAACGACGCGGTGAATCTGGAATTCGACATTCTCGGTAAATACGTTCAGAAATTCGCGTCGGTGCGAAAATAAAATAAGGTGAACCAAAGGGAGACGGGAAACCGTGAAACTATACAAAAGAGTTTAGCCACGGGGGCTCGGGGTAAGAAAAAGAATAAATCTTTCACATGCGGGCCAATGCTCCAAAACGCTCCGACACGTTTGCCATTTTCTCTTTTCTTTCCTTATGTTTTTCCCCGTGCCCCCGTGGTTTTTTCTTCTCTTTCTTCGGTCGCCGGAATTCGGCCATGAAAGTCCATACCTACGACTCGGTTCCTGAAATAAAAGAAATTGCTCCCGGCCTCTTTCATACATCCATTCCGCAGCCTTTTTACGCGCCGAACAATATTTATGTGATTGTTACAGATGAACCAGCCGTCATCGACACCGGCTATATCCAGAATCTGGGACTTCTGCAGCAGGCCCTGAAAAAAATCGGGCTGTCTCTGAAAAAACTCCGTCACATTATCTACACGCACGATCACATCGACCATATAAGCGCGGCGATGACGCTGCGGCAGTACACGGACGCAAAAATGTACGGCATGGCCGGCATGGCTGCGGCCGTCGGAAATTTCACTGATTCCATTCTGATATACCAGAGAGGCATGAACCGGCTTGTGTACAAAGCTCACCGCGACGCAGAGTCGCGGCGGATCGAGCTTGTGAAATCAGAAAAAGGGTGGGGCGCCTTTCTCAAATCAGTAAAGCAGGGCGCGAAGGTCAATCCAATCATTCACATTGATGTGGAACTGGTGGAGGGCGATGTGATCGAGATAGGCGGAAAGGAAATCGGATTTATCCACACTCCCGGACACAACCGCTGGCACATGACGCCGTACATACTTGGAGAGGGCATCTACTTCACGGGCGACCTGGTTCTTGAAAATATCTCGTCTGTCTATGCCGATATCGACGGAGATCTCAGTCTCTACCGAAAATCTCTGGAACGTCTTTCCAGACTGCCCATCAAACGTCTTCTGCCCTCTCACGGCCGGGAGCCGGAATCGCCTCAGAGAGCCATAAAACTGCTGCTGAAAACCCTGGCCATCCTGGAACGGGGCGTGGCCCGTCGGCTGAAGGAAAAAGATCACGACCTGAGCGAACTGGTTCTGGCCTCCATGGGAGAGAAAGTCAAGGGCAGCGATTACTACAACACGGCACTGGCAATCATTCATTCCATGATCATGAAACTTGTTTCGCAGGGCCAGGCAGAAATTCTCGAAATCGATCCTCCGTATGAACGATACAGATGGACAGGCCCGGCCCCGGACATCAGCGACGCCGGTCAGAAAGACGAGCAGACCGTAAAATCTCAAATCGTGCCGGAAAAAAATAGAAGAAAAAAAACAAAACCTCACACGGAGCCGGGGATAACGCAGAGACGCGGAGATGCCAGAAAGAAAGTGAAAAAGCAGCTTAAGAATAAGAATAAAACGTGACGAATGGATGAACACGCCGGGACGCTTGGTTTCGTCCTGGAAAATTTTACTCCCGCTCTGCGCCTTTGCGTTCTCTGCGTGGAAAATTCCTCTTCAATGCGCGGAGCGGGATTCTGCCGGGGCAGCTGCCGCGGAAGCATCCGCGGTGTTTTCATTCACGCGAACATAGTAGCCGCGCATATCCGCCACTCCCTGAACGGTACCGGAAGTGGCATCGACAAAAAAATCCACATTGTAATCCGTCGGAGCAAGAAATGTATGCGTGGTATTGGGATAGAGAGGATACACATATCCGCTTTCATCCGCCTGGAGAGTTCTCTGTCCATTCGCCTGATTGATTGTGACGCGAATTTCTTTCCCGGTAAAGCTGTGTCTGTAAAGTCCGGTATAGCTGTCTACGATGTTCTGAGCCGGCATGGTGGCCCCGGTGTCATAGAGAGCTTTGGGCGCTCCCGTCATGACGGTGGCAACATCGCCAAGACGCATCTGCAGCAGAGTCAGGAATGTGTGCAGCTTGTTTGAATACTCCGGCGGATCTCCCAGATAGAAAATTGCCGCATGATACTGGGGAAACATCTGAATCCAGGCCGCCACGTAGTTGTCGCCGCCGATGTGAAAGTAGGTCGTTGGTCCAAACTCATCGCGTTCCACGCGCCAGCCCAGTCCCTGATACTTCTGACGCATTGCATAAGGAATGAAGGTCTGCTGCTCCAGCATGGAACGCACAGTCTGCGGCCTCAGAATAACTTTATTCTGTTCTGATCTGCCTTCGTGCAGATACATGTTTGCATAGGCTCCCAGATCGCGGATATTCGTCTGCACGCCGCCGGCGCCCGTCAGAGGACCGGTCGAAGTTGTCATGCCTGCCGGAATAAAAACATTCGCCTTCACGTATTCTTCAATGCTCTGTCCTGTTATTTTTTTCAGAATCTCACCCAGAAGCAGAAAACTCTGATTGGAATATCGAAAGTGACGGCCGGGCGGGTAAATTGGCATGGGAACCCGGAATGGCACCGAGGTCTGCTCCACCCATTCCGTCGCCTCGTAACTCCTCATATCCGGCAGACCGGCCGAGTGACTCAACAGATTGCGAACCGTCGCCTTCTGACCGCCGAATTCGGGACGGGAAAGGACGACACCGGGAAGTATTTCATCAACACTCTGATCGAGCGAAAGCCTTCCCTGCTCCACCAGCTGCATGATCGCCGTGGCAACGACAGTCTTGGTTAAAGAAGCAACATGGTACATTCTGTCCGGATTTGAATTCACATAGTATTGATATACAAGCTTATCTTCAATTATTACACCCATTCCCATTGTGGGAAAAAGTCCCGCTGCCTGGTTCTGCCAGACCCAGGCTTCCAGATTTCTCTGAATGGCCTTTACTGCCTCTTCATCCACCAGTTTGTGCGGTCGCGGAGGCATCTGAGCCGGCGCAGAATTCACCGGCGCTGAACGGACGCAGGCAACAGCGCCGAGCAGACATAAGATGCAAATAATGGTCTGTGTGCGAAGCATGAACATGTCATTGATACTGTACTGATTGGACGATGGAAAGAAAAAAATATTTCAGAAAAAAAATCTGCGAAATATTTTTCTAGTGCGGCGCATTAAGCCCTGGTGCGGTGCGAAAATGGTAAAGACAATTGCTGCGAATTGGCGGGTTTACCCGCAGTAAAACTCGCCTTCGCGGCGGATCAAATTCTCCTGCAGAAGTTTATTCTTAATCTGAAGAACGCCCTGACGAACTATCTGGTCCTTCTGCGGATCCTGTTCCTTCTCCTTCTCAATCAACTCCCGAATCCGGTCAAATCGATCCTTCGGAATGGCCGAGGTGAGGCTGCCGCGGACTCGATGATCGACCATATTCATCAGACGGGCCAGAAAAGGATCGGGCGAGCGGGCCGCAAAAATGGAAAGGGCCGCAAAATCGAAATATTTCAGATCGTCGATGGGAGTGGACATAATACTCCTTCCTGCCGCCGTATTAAAAAGGCAATTTCTTTTTCAGACGAGAGTCAGCTGTATTTCTGTATCACTTTCGGGAATAGAAACCGGCAATATCCGAATAACCGATCAGCTGGCCGTCGGCAAAAACAAACTGGTCTTTGTTCCAGCGGTCGCTTCCGAAAAACTCGTTTATTGTGTGGGGAGTGAGGGATGTGTAGGCGGCGTATTTTTTCTGCAGAAGACGGTCGCCCTGAGCGCGTATATCAACGACTGTCCTTCCGGATGCGTCTGTGTACCGGCCGGCATACTGCGCCAGACGGTCACGGCCGGGAGGGCTCGGCTGGAGCGATTCCAGGCGCACAGGTGAAGCTGTTGCGGCGCTTACCAGCGCACGGCCCAGTGAGGCAATTCTGGATCGAAAACTATTTACGGCATCGGAACGCATCATGCCCGGATTGGACAGAGTCACCATATACCCGTCATGCTCGGGGAAAATCGCCACTTCCGAATACACACCGTTCCAGATTCCGGTATGGTACATCGCCAGAGTTCCGCTTCCCTGCCGGAAAAACCACCAGCCCGGTCCGTAATAAAAAAGCGTCTCCCGGGGAGAGGCCACGGGGAGGTATTCCGGAATCTGCATCAGTTCGCGGGCCGTATCCGGATCCAGAAAATCATTGTTTGTGTTGTTCACACTGTCGAGCACCGCAGCGGCAAAACGTGTCAGATCTTCACCGCTGGATGTGATGTTTGATGCGCCCGGAACATGGCCGGATGTGGTCGAATGATCCATGTGAAGCGGTTCGAACACAAGCTGCTTCATCGCCTGATCGTAAGATTTGCCGGTAATCTCTTCAATAACCCGGGCCAGAATATAATAATTGGCATTGGAATATTCATAATGACAGTCGGCCGGATACAGAGGTGTCGGAATCCAAAGCGGTTTTTCCCGCGGACCGATGTTGATGTTTGGGCTGCGTCCTTCGTACGGAATGCCGGAGGTCTGATTCAAAAGACTGCGGATTGTGATAAAACGGTCGCCGGGCTTCTTATCAATTCGATGGCCCGGCAGATAATCGATGGCCGGCATATCCAGATTCAGTTTGCCCAGATGCGCCAGACGGTGAATCGCCAGCGAAGTGATCGGTTTGGTGGTCGATGCAATCCAGAACGGCGTCTGATAGGAGGCGCCGATGCTTTTCGAATAAAGTACCTCTCCGTTGGCGTAGATAAAGAGCGATGTGGCCGGAACATACTGCCTGGCCGAGGCTTCCGCAATCAGGCCGTCCAGCTGAGACCTAAGATACTGCACCTCTGCCTTCTGCCGATCGGTCAGAACGGTGGCAGGACGCAGCATGGTCGGATGCGTGATGCGATCCGACCTTCTTTCCCCAGGAAAGAAGTAGAGAAGCAGCATCGGGATTAGATAAATAGTTCTGAATTTGCTCATTTCTTACTTCTATTTTCGGCAATCTTTTCCAACGAGCCATCAATTACTGTGCACCGCACAATGTCAAGCATAAAAAAGTTGGCTTTTCAACCATGCCAAAACGGCCAGCAAGGATGGGAGGTCAGGCCTCCACGGGTATCAGATACACAACCTGCTCCAGATGAGCCGTCTGCGGGTAGCAATCCATAATAAAAGCGTCCACGGGCCGGTATTTTTCCTTCAAGCGCATCATGTCCTGGATTTGAGAGGACGGATTGCAGGAAATGTAGAGAATTTGACCGGGATGCTGATTTTCCATCAGGTCTCGAAGCAGGTTTTTTCCCAATCCAGCCCGGGGCGGGTCGACGATCATGAGATCCTCACTCTTCATCACAGGCAGCTCGATGGTGGAATGGAAGGGGGAAAGGTCCGCTGTGAGAAGATCCAGGCAGTGAAAAGTCTTTTCTCCCGGAAAGTGCTTCAAATTTTCGGGAGCGCTGTTGACCGCCGATTCGGTGAGATCTATCCCGATCACAGCCGAGAACTTTTGTGGAAATCGAGCCGTAATGAGGGCGCTCAAAACTCCGGCTCCGCAGTAATAATCGAACAATCTTCCGCCCGTATTTTTTGTTTCAGCGTGTTTTTCTATCATAGAGAAAGATGCTTCCAGCAAAGTTTCAAAGGCTTCCGGATTCGGCTGGAAAAATGCATCATACCGTGTTTCAAAATTCATGGAACCGAGTTTTTCATTGAAGGAACTGTCTTTCCGCAGCGACCGACCGCCCGGCGGACAGGAAATATCCTTCTCGCTCTCGGTTTCGACAACCGAATATTCCAAAAGATCGCTTTCCAGCGAATCAAGTTCGCAGACCAGTTCGTTCGCAAACTTCCGGTACACAGCATCATGTTCGGCATCAGGATGTTTCCTTTTTGTGAGGACTATAATTCCGCTGTTCAGACCGCTGCGAATCGTTATATATTGAAGAAAACCTTTTCCCAGGGACCGGCTATAGGCTGCATCGGGATTTTCGCGCAATAGACGACGGCACAGGGAAAGAGCCTGATTTGCGGAATCTCTCTGTATCGGACAGTGTTCTATGTCCACAAAGGACGAGAAATCACCCGCGGGTCGAAGTCCGACAGTTTGACCGTCGACGACAAAATCCATCCGATTGCGATAGGCCCGGTCTTGCGGAGCCGGAGCCATTTCCGGAAGTATACCGAACTCATTCTGCATGGACAGAACCACGGGAGCGGTTTTCAGTCGAAATTGCTCCTGGTAGGCAAGGTGCTGACCGGCGCAGCCTCCGCATTGATCAAAGCTTTTACAAAAAGGACTGGATAAATGAAGTCCATGCAGAGGATGGTCTGCTTTCTCTATATGCTGAACCTGGATTTTGTAGGATCTCCTTCCTCCCTGAAGAAGACGAAACTGAACCAGATCGCCGGGAAGTGTGCCCTTTACCCCGTGGTATTTGCCCCGGTATTGAAATTCCCCTTCCAGCTTTGAGTTCAGATGCAAAATGGGCAGAGCCATATCTGAACATTTTTAGAAAGGTGTACTGTTTCGAGTCAAATATAATAATAAAAAGGACGATTTTAATAGTTGATGGAATGGTTATTGCTGCTGCTTGTCGGAGGTCTCACGGCCGGAGTCGGTCTGTGGGCTGCCACAGGTAAAAAAGAAGAAAAGCCCCCTTTTGCTGATTTCGAGGGAGGTCCCGGACCGAGGTCCAGCCCCGATCTGCCCGGAGGCGGATCCTCACCCTCCTCGGAAGCCGACCGCGGCAAACCTGTAATGCTTGGCAAACCGGGATCACTGGAAGAGGCATTACGCAAAGGGCCCTCTTCCGTAGAAGCCAAAGTCGTGCCCGCAGGCGAACGACGAGACCGGGAAGGACAACGAAAACCGGGGGGGCAGCGCCTCAAGGTGCCGCATTCGACCGATCAGATCATCCCGCGTTCTTCCAAGCACGCGCATCACAGAAGATCACTGCAGAATGCCGAGACTCTTGTGGAGAAACAGAAAGACAAAGAATCTATTGAAATATATGACCGTGTAAAAAACCGCATCGCCGATGAAGATATTCGCGCGAAATTGAACGAAAATATTGAAGCTATAAAAAAATGGCAGAGCGGCCTGGAACAGACCGAGGATGAGTCGCTTCGCTTTCCGGAAATTGTAATTCCACTTTCGACGCAGCTTATTGCGCTGGGTCATCTCACGGAAGGCCTGAAGGAAGTTTCGAAAGGACTTGTGACTCAGATTTCGCACGCTTTCGCCGCAGCCAGTCAGCTCCAGACCGCGCCTGCCGGCGTTCAGACCGCGTCGCCCCCCATGGCCTATTCAGCCAGAGAGGCGCCGTCGACTGCGACAACACCGCCTGCATTTCCGCAGTTTATTGCCGTGCCTTACGCCGTTCCCACGTCAGAGTCTTTTCCGCCTCCTGTATCAGAAAAGCCGCCTGCATTTCCCGGAACTCCTCCCTCACCCGGCCTGGGAGAATCGCCGCGTCCGTCCAGGACTCCCGCCGCAGAGACGCAGGATCTGCCGCCCGGTCTGCAGGTGGATGAATATGGAAATCTTATAACCGACGGGTGGACGGATGAAGACTTTGATAGAGAGTGGGAGAAATATAAAAATCTTCCGTTAAACGACAGGCGAAGCGGCAAAGACCGGCGGTTGGGACTGGAAAGACGCACCGGAGCAGAGGCGCTCCGCAAAGACCGCAGATCGGGAATCGAAAGAAGAAAAAAAGATCTGCTTAAAGAACGCGATGATTTCTTAAAGAAACTTGAGGAGCACAAAAAAAGAAAATCGCAGCTGGATGACTTTCGCGCAAAGAAGAAGCCGCCGCCCGGACCCACGCTTGCGCCTGCAAGGGCTCCGACAATCGAGAAGCCGGACGACATGCCGGTATTTAAGATTGAACATGCTGTTATCAAAATAGGCAAAGACGAAGGCGAAGAATTAAAACCGGAACCAAAGGCAGAAAAACAGGAAGAAGAGCCCAAACCCACGCTCTTCCAGATGACTCCCCCGGAAGCGCTGGATGTCATAGGTCTGCCGTCGGCTCTGGATGAGTTTTATGAGGGAGCGGAGGCAGAAGCAGGAATCGGCGAAGAAAAAGAGGAAGGACTTCCCGGACTGCCGTCCATGGAATCCGGAGAAGGAATGGCGGCCGCACCCGCCATGGGAGCCGGCGAATCTGATGAAGGTCTGCCAGAAATCGAACCACAGGAGGAGAAGAAGCCTCCCGTGCAGGAAATTCACGGCATCCTGGAGCTCAAACCGCCGGAAGAAGACGACGCGCCCTTTTTAACGCTGACATACGATTTTAACAAAATTCCGGATTCTTTCAAACTCAGCCGCGACTATCATACAATGGAATACGCGTATTATAAATACAAACCCATGCTCATGAAAGCGCAGGAATTTTCGCGGCGAAAAATGCTGAAGAACGCGCTGAACTATTACAGGGTCATCAAATCCCAGAATATTCCCCCGGAATTCAAACGAATGATCAACAGAAATATTAAAGATATTACGGAATACCTGGAAAAATTTCTCATGGGCCGAGGCTGACGCTGGATTCGTCCTGGCTGAGCGCCGTTGGATGCATCGCGCTGGCGCTGCTTGCCGGCAATTATCTGCGCTTTCGCTTTGTTTTTTTAAGAAAATATCTGATCCCGTCTTCGCTTATATCCGGAATCGCGCTTCTGCTCCTGGGACCTCAGTTTCTCTCTGTCCTGGGCGCGGAGCTGTATTCAATCTGGCATGACTGGCCGTCGATTCTAGCGGCATTCTTTTTTGCAGGAATCGTTCTTTCAGAAGAACGACATGCGAAAGAATCGCAATCCGTCATTTCGACCGTCTTTTTACAGACGAATTTTGTCTGGTTCATTGCCCTGTCACAGCTCGTTCTGGGATACGCTGCGGCTTTTTTGCTCACGCCGGCGGGAGGCGTTCCGATGCTGGCGCATGTAGTTGAAATAAGCTGGGCCGGCGGACCGGGAGCCGCCGCCGCGTTCGCCGGCATCACCAGAAGGCTTGCCTCCGAATATCCTCTGTCCGGCATGGCTGATTATGGAGATCTGGCGATATTATCGGCGGCCGCCGGAATGACCTGGGGAATATTCAGCGGACTGATACTGGTAAACTATCTGCGAAAAAAATACCCGCCGGCAGTCAGAGAGGATGGATCGTCCATTCTCCCTGCCGTTGAAGAACACAGTGAGCCGGATAGTTCGCAGAATGCAAATTCCTTTCTCATGGCAGCAGGCCTGATGATTGCTTCGGTGTTCCTGGCGATGCTTTTCAGGTCGGGTGCGGCGTACCTTTCCTATACGACAGTTTCGTTTTTCTCCTGGACATCGGCCATAAAGACGATGCATTTCATCGAGGAGCTTCCGCTCTTTTTTCTATCGCTGCTCGCCGCCATTTTTGCGCGCAAGACGGTCGAAAAAATCGGTCTGATGGACAGGGCGGCCGTGAAAGACGCTTCCCGCATCAACGGCGCGGTTCTGGAAGTTCTGATTGTTTCGGCAGTTTCGACAGTGAGCATTGCGTCGATTCGCAGTCATCTGTTTGATTTTGTCGTTCTGATGATTCTTGCGGCGCTTTTCAGCGCTTTTTCCATTCTGTTTTTTGCGAAAAGGATGCTGCCTTCGTCCGTCTGGCTCGAACTGGGCCTGATCAACTACGGCATGGCGACCGGAACCACGGCGCTGGGATTCCTGCTGCTGAAAAATTATCGGACATCCCTTCGCTCCGGTCCCGTGAGAATCTACGGACTGGCCGTGCCTTTTTCTGCTCCGTTTATCGGAGGCGGGATTGTTTCACTGCTGCTGCCCGGCCTGACTGCGGCGGGATACGGATGGGCTGTGTTTGGGACGGCCTCGATTGGTCTTGTGCTGCTTTATGCTGGCGCGAGAATAGTATTAAAATATTATCGTTAATATTAATGTTATTGATAAAAATGATAATCTAACCTGAGATATCGCCTACCAGAGGTATCGCAAACCCAGATACAAACCCCGCGCATGCGGATCCACGATGAACTCAATATTGGCCCGTATCGAATTCGTCCCCGCTTCGATACCCAGTCGCGAATAGCCTTTGCTCAAATTCACATCGGTATGACCGCTCAGCAGCATCGCCATGAATCCGTCACTGCGAACAGAAGCTCCAAGTAAAGCGCCTTCGAGAGCGCCCTGAAGATTGGAGCTGTTGTAAAGAAAACCGCTGCCGATGGTGGACATACGCCCAATCCCTTTATGGTAAACAATGCCGATGCCTATATACATATCGAAATTAAAAAAACTCCATCCGCCCCGAACTTCAACAGGCAGTGTATTCAAAGTGGTTTTCATGTTGACAGTGTTCGATTGATCCCATATGACCGGCTCGACTGGAAAAGCCCCTTCGTAAGGATAATAGCCGGACCGGTTGGTCGATTCGTATACTGTCAGATAATTGTGCGTTCCATAGTAGCCGGTTCCGAGGGATAGACCCAGGAAACGAAAATCACCCTCAGCATCCAGATCGACAGCGTCCAGAAGATAATACCGCAGTTCCAGTCCCCGGCTTTTCACAATTCCGCTGACACTGTTTTCTTTCGGTCTGGCGATATCATAATCCTGTGTGCGCATGTGGGCAAAATGAAAAAACAAATCCAGTCGCCCGGGGGAGAAGAGCGATCGTGAAGGGCCGGAATTTTTACCCAGACCGGTCTGTTTTAAAATAAATTCGAGATTGCCGCCCAGCGAAAGAGACGGCTGCGAAGCCATTCCGGAAATTGGCATACCGATAAAACTTCCGGCTCCAGGAACATGCGCCTCCATCTGGAAGGCCGCAGTCCAGGCGGCGCCCGTTCCAATCCCGATTGACCAGCTTTCAAGCCGGCGCGCTCCCGGACCCGTATGCATGAGATTGGCCGTTGACGCGGCCCGAATATTTTGCCGCCGAATCACTTCCTGATATTGAAGTTGAAGACTTAAGAATGCAATCTGCCGGCGCAGATCATCGGCTGGAATTGTGATACAGGCAGAACCAGCGCAGCGCACACGGGCTTCCAGCTGCGGGGGGGCGATTACGGTCAATGACAGAATTATTCCCATCAACCGTATAATTGCGGACTTCGGCAAAATCAATCCCTCTATCTCCCCTGGATCATCTTCGCCAGCTCAATCGCAAATCGGTGCGCGTCTCCGGGCCATCGGGCCGACAGATAATTCCCGTCGCGCACGATAAATCCTTTCTCAGGATGAGCGAGCGTATCGCGCGAAACCGGCATTGGTCCTTCGATGAAGTCTTCCTTATTCTCCAGGCAGGATATAACTTCATCCTGCACGGTCTGCGGGTACGTGCGGTAGTAATCCTTCAGCCAGAGTCTGGTGAGATTCCAGGCCAGCATCTCCTGCGATTTTAACAGCGCCGTTGTCTTTTTTCCGTACAGCACGGACCGCCCCGATTTACTCTTGCTTCGAGCCGCAAGCACAACACCGTGGCAGATCGCTCCGACAGGTTTGGGGGCATCAAAGAAATTCGCGGTTAATTCCTGGAGTACAGCCGATTCCAGATACACTTTCATGCCCGGAGCATGCCCGCCGGGAAGAAGCAGGCAGTCGAAATCTTTCATGCGAAGATCTGCATAAGAAAGGGGGCGCATGAATGCCGCGTCTTTTTGAAGATCCGCATAGTCGGACAGGGCATCCTTTGCGGCTTTTAAAACTCCGGCCAGAACACCCAGAGTTCTGCCGGTAACCATTCGGTAATCAGCTTCCGGTTTCTCTCCGAGAGGAGTGGCAAATATCACGTCAAATCCGCTGTCTTTCAAATATTTCCACGGAACCGCCGTTTCAGTCGGATCAAAATCTGTATTCGGCAGAGGTATCAGTATTTTTTTCATATATTTATTTTTTTTATCAATACATATTTATAAATTCTTTTAGTATTTCCGTCCGTTCTTTTACATCTGCGTCTCCAAACCATGATCGAAGCAGCCGCGACTGCGCATCCGCGGGAAAAGGACGCAGTATCGGCGAAAGATCTGCGAAGTAATCCATCGTCAGAAGAATCTTACCCTGAAGCTCTGCAATTATTTCGCTTTTTTTGTCAGCAGGCAGTTTCTGGATTATATCCATTGCTTCCGGAAGCAGGCGCAGCCGAAAATAGCTGTCCGCAGTAAAATACGGAAGATTTTCCTCGCGCGAACCATAATTCCAGGCCAGCTTGAAATATTCAGCCGCCCGGGCGAAATCATTCGCAAGGTACGCGATGTGTCCGAGGCCGAAAAGAGCTTCCGAACTTCTACTGTTCAGTTCCAGAGCCCTGTGATAGTATCGCAAAGCAGAGGAGTACTCCGCCGTATTCATGTAATAATTGCCCAGCCACAGGGCCGATTCCAGGTTCGGGCGGGTAGAATAGACCAGAGCAGAAATGATGCCGACGGCCTCCTCCGAGCGGAAGTTCTGAAAAATTCCAACTCCGGCAGCGTGTATGACGGAACCGGGAATCGCCGGGTTTTCCGCCAGTGCGCTGTATACTTTTTTCATCAATTCCGGCTCTTCGCAGAGATAATACAGCCGGCCCAGGTTCAGGAACACTTCCAGCAGTTCCGGAGATCTCTGTATCGCGGCGATAAAATGGGCCTCCGATTCTCCGAGAGCGGCTTCTTTCGCATAGAGCACGGCCAAATCGTTTTCATCGGCGCCGGAGATATTCTGCGTCAGGCCTGCCGCAAAATCCCGGGCCAAAAGCGCCGCTCTTTCCGGCCGCAGCATTCTGAAGTTTGTGTCCGAGCGAACCGCCTCCGAATTGCGGATGGAAGCAGCGCAGGAAAAAAATGCCAGCGACACAAATATCAAAAACACCGGATTCACCGCAGAAGCGCGGAGCTCGCCGAGTATTCGGAAAATTGCGAGCCCTCCCCTGATGTTTCCCGCTTTCCTCTCCGTTCTTTGCGGCTCTGCGGTGAGATTTTTCTTCAACGACATTTTCTACTCACCGCCGGAATTGAAAAAAAATCCGACCTGGAAGTGATACGTATTGAGCGAACGGTTCGAGAAAAGATCTGACTTCAGAGCCTGACGCAGAAAGGTCGTTTCCATCTTCAATCCAAACCGGCTGCCGAAAAATAAATTCACGCCCAATGCGGCCCCTCCCGCATATCCCACGCCGTTGTGGATTTTGTAGTCAACGCGGGTTGGATCGTACGTCAGGCCGTTGTGCGCGGTACCCGAGAAACCGACAAAGCCGGCCCGGACAGCCAGATACGGATCGATCGAATTGCGCGTCAATGGATGCAGGACTACCTGTAATAGTCCGCCGGTTCCCTGGAAGAGACGATTCTCTGTGGGAAAAGGGTCTACATAATCCTGACGCACATAGCCGGCTGCAGAATACCGAAAACCAGGTTTCACATCCTGACGACTCGACAGAAGACTGAAATGATAGACGTTCATGCCCAGACCCAGGTGATTGAACAATCCGCGTTCGTAATCCATCGATCCAATTGTTTTAGGGAGATATTTAAAGGAAAAAGTTGGTCCGGGAAGTGTGGCATCCAGGAGTTTGATCGGCACATTCCCCAGCAACGACTGGACGCGAAGCGCCTGATCGTAAGATTTCTCATGATTGATAAACGAGCCGGCGGCCTGCAGCGTTGGACCGCCCATTATTGCGAAGAGCACAGACCGATTGTGGAAACCGGGCGGCCGCTCTTCTTCTATCTTTGTCTGTTCCTGTTTTTCCTGCGAGACCGCCGGTTTTTCATCCCTCCTCTCGCCGGCGGAAGGATTTTCTTCCGGCTTCTCTGGCTTGTCGGAACTCGTCTGCCCGGACGGTTCCGGTTCATTTTCATTGAAATACTGGGTTTCATCAGAAGCTCCGGTGCGGGCCGGCTGGGACGATGCGGAATGGACCGCTGCCAGGAGGAGGATGGCGGACAAAGAGACAACAGAATAGTATTTCATAATAGATTGGACGAAAAGCCTGAATATAGGGTTCAATTTGAACTGATTCTACAGGCTGAAAAACTGGCAAGAAAAAGAAAATTTTAGTAGCGTAAAAAATATATTATGTCTCATTGCTCCGATGCAGAATCTTCTGCCATTTGAAAGCTCATTTTCGATACCGGAAAAGGCCTCGGACGACGGTGTTTTTGATTCATTGTCATTTTCAGCGCTTTCTGGACCGGCAGGCCTGGACTTTGCGCTGACGGTTCTGGATTCTTACCGGATCAAACTCAGCCATGCTTTTGACAAGTTGAGCAGTCTGTCAAATTCACGGACCAGGCTCCTGCCGCACCAGATTGAAGCGACTCACATCGTTGTCAATGCGCTGCGCGCGCGGTTCATTCTCGCCGATGAGGTGGGCCTTGGAAAAACGATTGAAGCGGGACTGATCATCAAAGAACTGATTTTTCGAAAAGGGTACAAAAAAATCCTGATCGCCGTGCCCGCTCCGCTGACCATGCAGTGGCAGCACGAAATGAAATCCAAATTCAATGAGGATTTCCTGATTCTGAACAGACGAAATTTTCGCACGGCCGCAAGCGCGGACCGCATCATCGCTTCGATCGATTTTATCAAGAATCCTCTTTGCGCCGACCGCATACTGAAAGAGAAATGGGACATTGTGGTTTTTGACGAAGCGCACCGTCTCCGGCGCGATTATTCTAAAGTCACGCATGCCTACGCTTTCGCGGAGAAAATTGCTTCCCGCTGCGAATCTCTGCTTCTTCTTTCGGCGACTCCGTTTCGAGGCAAGCTGGAAGAACTGTTTTATCTTATCCATCTCGTCGATCCTCATGTTCTGGGTCCGCATTCTGCTTTCGTGCGCGACTATATTCTGAGCGGCCGAACCGGGCCGGACGGATCCGGTGTTTCGGACCTGCGTGAAAAAATTGGAAAAATCATGATCCGCCGGCGCAAGGTCGAAGTGGGCGGATTCACCAAACGATTCGCCAAAACGATACGGCTGGAGCTGTCGGATGCGGAGAGACTGTTCTACGACGAAACGACAGACTATGTTCGCAGCGAATACAATCTGGCGATGGAAAACAAAAACAGGGCCGTCGGATTTATCATGATCGTGTTTCAGAAACTATTGGACTCGTCGACGAGGGCGCTGCTCCGCGCGCTCGAGAAAAGAAAAATCATGCTGGAATCGGGATTCCACAGCATGCGCGCCGTCGCCGCCCGAGCCGATGAATCCGGCGAGTACGACTTTGAGGAAGAGGCGGATGAGGATGAATCGCCGGAGGAAACGTTCGAACGCCGCCAGACGCGGATTCAGAAAAGCATCAAGGAGATGCGGCGCGAAATTCTAACGCTCGGTCGTTTGATTCAGCTGGGAAGAGCCGTAAGACAGGACAGAAAACTGTTGAAACTCAAGGATTCCATCGCTCGGCTGAAAAGAGAAAAACACGCCAAATTCATAATATTCACGCAGTTCCGAACCACGCAGGATTATCTTGCGGAGAATCTCACGGAATACAGCGTTACCGTTTTTCACGGTTCGCTCAGTCTGCAGCAGAAAGAGGACGCCGTGCAGGAATTCAAGAACAGCACAGAGATCTTCATCTGCACGGAGGCTGGCGGCGAAGGCCGCAATCTGCAGTTCGCCGATATTCTTTTCAATTACGATCTTCCCTGGTCGCCGCTGAAAATTGAGCAGAGAATCGGACGTGTGCACAGGTTCGGTCAGCCGAACGACGTTTTTATTTTCAATTTCTCATCCAAAGACACAGTCGCCGAACGAGTGCTGGAAGTTCTGGAGCAGAAAATCAAGCTTTTCGAGCAGTCCATCGGCCCGTCGGACGCGCTTCTGGGCGCCGTGGAAGACGAAATCGATTTTCAGAATATGCTCATGCAGTTCGCCGTGGGGGCAAAAACCCCGGCAGAGCTTGATGAGGAGCTCAGCAAGCGCCTGGAAATCGCCGAAAGCGGATACCAGAAGCTGGGCGAGCTTGTCACGCCGCAGTGCCTGGATTTCAATCTCAACGATTACTACAGCCACATGCGCGTGAACCGGGTCGTCGAGAACGAAGAAGTCGAAAAAATTACCCGGAAATATCTCTCCCATGCAGCCGGCGAGCGCTACCAGATTCTTCCCCCGGATCATTCATCTTTTCCCGACGCTGACTGTTCAATCCGCGACACCGTCACAGGAAAGACAAAACCGGCGTCGTTTCGGTCGGAGGCGGCGCTGGAAAATGAGAACCTGGAATTTCTGGCCATCGGACATGAACTGGTGGACCGGTCGCTTTCGTATTTTCTGGCGCATCAGGAAAGAAAATCACTCATAACAATCCGTGCAACATCGCTTCTGCGGCCCGGATTTTATTTTGTCTACATTTGCCGTTTTCGCAACGGCATGGAACGCGCCGCGCTTTTTGGCTGCCATGTCGACATGTCCGGACGCGCGGAAATATCCGAGGACATTCGTCCCGAATCGCTTTCCCAGACCGACGATATTATCGCCGTTCAGACTGAGTCATACGATTATGCGGAAATCACGGAAATGCAGAATCGGGCCGTCGAGGCAGTGCACCAGGAGGCCCGGGTGGACGCTCTGGAACTGCGCGAAAAACTGCACAGCGTGTTCAAGAAGGAAGAATACAAGATTGAAATCAGCTTCGGCAAAAAGATCCGCCAGTTAGAGGAAAAAAGGGAAATCCACAAGATGCGCTTTCGTATGAAACCCGTCACGGAGAACAAAGCCCTGCTGACGCGGACGGAAAACGAACTCAATCGCGCCAGGGAAGAGCTGCAGTTTGCGATTAATAAAATCCGCGCGGAAAGCCGGCTGGATATCCGTCTGGAACTGCTGCAGGTTTACAGGATTGTATGAGGGCAGCGACCTGTAATTCCTACTGAATCAAAACATCCATCGCTTTACCGCGGACTTTGAAATAATTGAAGTGCCACCATTCCATATAATTGTGCAAAAACCCGGCCGCTTCCATGGCCGCCTTGAGTCTCAATCGGTTC
>VFLI01000063.1 GCA_009885105.1 Spirochaetia bacterium
GAACCAAAATCAAGATCACTGCCGCCGGAGGAGGTCACCGGCGCGGCGGCCTGTGCTTCCTCTCCCATGCTCAATAATGCATCAATGTCTTCTTGTGATAAACTGCTGTCTTCTGCCATACAACCATTATCGACCGGTTTCCCCGAGGTCGATATTAATAGAAGTCTGACCGGATATCCGGTCTGCGGATTACAATGATGGGAATCAAACCAGGAGCAAGCATTTATTTTAAAGGAAAAGCCCGGTATGATAAATAAGTTTAAATCAGCGGCAACTTTTCTTACCGGGAAAATATCAGCCGTATTCCGCCCGTTCTTACCGGGGAGCTCTTCGGTCCGATTTCCGAACAGTCTGCGGCAGCTGGCAGGACAAATCCGATATCTGCTGTTTCGACGGTTTGCGGATTTGTTCCGAGGCAGAGAAAATGCGGCGCTTTTTGAGATCGATCTTGGACTGGAAAAGAAAATCTGTGAAAATCTTTACCGAGACGCTTTTATGCCTGTGATTCTATTTCCATTTCGTTTCGAGTTTATTGCTTCGGTCTCTTCTCCCCGGCCTGTTACCACAAGACTGTCGGTCCGTGCCTTCTGGCGTCCCCGACTGCCGGGCGACCGGCTTACGGGATTGATCAAAGAAGAAGTGCTTCTATATATAAAGAATCGAATTGCCGGGATCTATTTCAGAGAAATTTCAAAATCCAGGTTCGATTCATATCCATCGCTCACTCCCGAATATTTTCGAGAGCCCTGGACGGACAGACTGCGCCGGCCCCGGATCCATGCTCAGTTCATGGAAGAAAAACACAGAAGGACTCTGTGCATACCTGTGCAGCTGAAGTCTGACGATCTGCGTTCCCTGCTGCCGCCGCCTTTTATTCTGCTGCCCTCTTCCCCCGGCGAAATCTACTTTATAATCTATCTGGAGGCCGGCTTTATTTCCCCGGGCCGGCCGCCCGTCCGAACCGGGCTTGAAAACAGAATCCGGTTCGCCCTGTACGCTCCCGCATCATTGACGACTGATGGAAACATGATATCAGGATTCATTCCCATTTTTTCATCCTGGACTCCGCTGAACAGACCGCGGTTTCCTGGAGATCCATTCACAGCAAGCTATCGTTCCATCAGTTCGAGTCTGCGATTCTCTCTGGGACAGAAAAACAGATCCGTGATCTTTCAAACGGAAATGCGGCCGGTTCGCGGACTGCGAAGAGGCGACAGAGTGCCTTCGATCCTGAATTTTGAAAGAAATATTTTTCATCAGAATCTTCATGATTTCTCTGTGCGGTGCGTGAAAGAGAACCTGAACTGGGCCGTGAACCGAATGTATCTTTGCGCTCCCCCCCTTTACGATGAAGTTGATTTTTCGATTCGGCCGCCGACTCTCATTGAATTTTTATCAGATAACTTCCAATTCCAGGGAACAATTCAAAACGGTTTTTATGTAAACGCTCTGGAGAAAAAGGAGATCGATTCGCGGATTGTTCCGGTATTTTCCGCCGACTATCCGCGTCGAACGAACGTAGAATGGCCGCCGCCGCTCAAACCCCTGAAGAAAAAAGCCAGATATCTGCCGCGTAAAACTCCCAACCCGGAGTTTACTAACTTCCCCCGAACATTTTTTCCGAAGTGACAGCACAGCCTCTTTGAAAATTTTGGTACTGTGGCCGGAATCATCGAACAGGTCAGCAGCACTTTCAAAGGAATACTGAGAGTCGCAGACACAACGGGCACACTGGCCCGCGTTGGTCTGGAATGGATTTTCGGAGAAAAACTGCCGGCGCCCCGTCTTTTACGAAAAACTTTCGAAAAACTGGGCGCCACCTATATCAAACTTGGCCAGTTTATTGCCAGCACACCCACTCTTTTTCCCCAGGATTATGTGGAAGAATTTCAACATTGTCTGGATAAAACAGAACCGCTGCCGTATTCGATAATGCTGCATGTCTTGAAAGGCGAATTGAAGAGGCCCCTGAACGAGATTTTTGCAGGTATTGAGGAAACACCTCTCGCTTCCGCATCCATCGCGCAGGTCCATGCCGCCCGCCTCATCACCGGAGAATCTGTCGTTATTAAAATCCAGAAACCTGGAGTTTCAGACGTCCTTCTGACCGATTTGAATTTTCTGTACGCAGGCGCGCGCATTCTGGAATTTCTCGCGCCGGGAATTAAAGGAGCGAGCATTTCCGCCATCATCGATGAAATCCAGAAAACCATGATGGAAGAATGCGATTTTCTGAAAGAATCTCTGAATATGAAAGAATTTGCACGATTTCTAGCAGATCGCGGCATTGATGAAGCAGTTGTTCCCATCGTCTATGAGCATGCGACAACAACAAAAGTGCTGACCATGGAGCGGTTCTACGGCGTGCCGCTCACGGACCTTGAGTCTATTAGAAAATATACAAGAAATCCTGAAAAAGTTCTGATCAGCGCAATGAACACCTGGTTTGCCAGTCTCATGTTCTGCGATCTGTTCCATGCGGACGTTCATGCCGGCAATCTTATGGTGCTCGAAGACGGAAGAATCGGATTTATTGATTTTGGCATCGTCGGACGCATTTCAAAAAAAACCTGGCGGGCGATGACCGACCTCATGCAGTGCATCGCTTTCAAAGATTTCGAGGGTATTGCACGGGCCATGACACAGATCGGCGCGGCGGACGCTGAGACGGATATCAAATCTTTTGCCTCGGATCTGAAAAACCTGTTCACCAGCATGGAGAAAATTGAGATTTCCGCTCTGGAATCCGGCGACATTATAGACGGGGATATCAACCGGATGCTGATCGATATGATTCATCTTGGAGAGAACAACGGCCTCAGGTTTCCGAAAGAATTCGCCTTGCTGGTCAAGCAGATGCTGTATTTTGACCGCTATGTGAGAATTCTTTCGCCGGGATTGAATGTGCTGGCGGACAGCCGGCTGAAAAGACTGGCCGATTGAAGTATCAGCACGAAGAATTTCAGTTCTCTCGTGAGACTCCGCAGAATTATCTATTTTTCTTCCAGAAACTCAATAAATTTTCGCAGAGCGGCTCCGCGATGGCTTCTTGCGTCTTTTTCAGCCGCGGTCAATTCCGCAAAAGTTCTGCCAGTTTCCGGATCCAGAAAAACAGGATCGTAACCGAATCCGCCGGATCCGGATTCAAAAAATGCAATCGACCCCTCCGCAGCGCCTCTGAAATAATACTCGCAGTCCTCATGACCGCTCAGCGAAAGAGCCAGCACGCAGACGAAGTGCGCCCTGCGTTTGTCGGCGGGAACATCGCGCATTTTTTCCAGGAGCAGCATCCGGCGGTCCGCGTCGTTCAGTCCTTCACCGCCGAACCGGGCGCTATTCACGCCGGGCTCTCCGCCAAGCGCTTCCACTTCCAGACCGGAATCATCGGCAATGGCAGGCATTCCTGAGGCCGCAGACCAGGCCGCCGCTTTGAGCGCGGCATTTCCCGAAAAGCTGCCGGCAGTTTCTTCGATTTCAAGATGGAGATTCACATCATCCGGCGAAAGAAGCCGGATGTTACGAACTTCCAGGATGCGGCGGAATTCGGCCAACTTGCCCTTATTGGTTGATGCGAACAGCAGACCTTTTTCGGTGAGGAGCGCCGCGAGCGAATCTGGCATCACTCTGCGCCGGTCAGGGCCTCTTCAAGATTGTCGTATATCTGAAATACACGATCGAGCATCGTAACCTGGATCAAGGTCCGAACCTCTCCGTCCCGGATGATCAATTTAATGTCGCCGTCTCTTTTTCGAATCCGACGTTTCATTGAGATCAGGACTCCGAGAGCGGAGGAGCAGATGTGACTTACAGCAGACAGGTCCACAACGATGATTTTGATCGAATCATTCAGGTAGGATTCCTGGAGCGAATTCTCAACAGATTGAGCGTCATCCTGCAGGATTCTGCCCCGGATCTTGATGATTTCAATATTTCCCTGATTCTTCTTTTCCAGTGAGTCCATAACCGCTGTCATACCCGATTCCATCTCCGGGGCGTACCCGGCAAGAATCCAAATCCTCTCTGTGGAGCATGCTCCAAACAGTAACAGAAAACACGCCACTTTTTTTTAATATGCGGGCCGCTTCATTTGCCGTCGCTCCCGTGGTAAAGACATCCTCAATCAGCAGATAGGACTTTGCGGGGAGGATCGAACCGGCAGCCTCCAGCGAATCATGAATATCCAGAAACCGGTCTGAATAGGATTTCTGGCTCTGTTTTGTGTTTTTCTTCTTCCTTAAGTCCGCAGTGCATGGCAAACCCTGTTTTTCCGCAAAAATCCTGCCAATATCACGACAGGGCTGGTACGGTCTGTTTTTCCAGCCGGATTTGCCGGAAGCAATATATCCAATCCGGTCAAAGGATTTTTTTTCCCGGGCGGCCAGCCTGAATAGAGCCGGAAGAAACAATTGATGCAGATACCGATCATTCTCAAATTTCCATCGGTTCAGGACAGAATGCCAGGATCTGTTCAGAGGATAAAGGCTCCTGTGAGAATCGAAAAAAATATTCCGTGATGCGCAATAACCGCACCCTTTCCCGATTCGAGGAAAAAAACAGACCTCACAGCGATTCTCGCGGGACAGACGAGAGATTCTGATCTTCTTCTTGCAAGAATGACAGACCCG
Source organism: Spirochaetia bacterium (assembly GCA_009885105.1). Lineage (GTDB taxonomy): Bacteria > Spirochaetota > Leptospiria > Leptospirales > Leptonemataceae > VFLI01. The sequence continues at coordinate 4,626 of VFLI01000063.1, forward strand.
TCCCCGATGGAGCAGTTGAACATCACAGATCGGACACCTTTTTGGGGAGTAAATAAATGAAAAACGCACAGTACATCATGGTAAATGATGTTCCGTGCGTTGCGTAAATATTTTCCAGGAAGATGCGCTTCCTGGAAAATATTCTCAATTATTCAGCTGTCGTTTTCAACTCTGTGGTAGGCGGATTGTCATCCACAGTGAATGAAAGGGTTTTTTCTTCGCTCTGATTTCCAACAAAATCAACAGCCTTGGCTGTTATTGTGTGAGGATTCGAGTCAAAATAAAGAACGTCTGTGTAAGACTGCCATTCCGTGGCGCCGTCGATTTTAACCATGATCGACTGAATACCTGAACCGTTATCCACAGCTTTCAGACGGAATCCGGTGTGACGTTTTGCATAGGATTTTTCTCCGGATGCAGTCGTAACCTGGGTCAGAGCAATGGTCGGAATGATTTCAATTGTTGGTTTCTCATCATCGACTTCAACCAGCAGGTTTCCTTCGATAGTTTTATTGCCCACATTGTCTTCAGCGCGGAATTGAATCAGCTGCGTGCCCGCTTCCTGAAATTTGACTACATCGTTGTTGTAAGCTTTCATTTCTGTGCTGTTCACGCCGAACTGGATGGATTTCACTCCGGAAAGATTGTCCACAACTCGGATCGAAAAGGAATTCCCTTTTGCGCTGTAATTCTTCCCGTTGCTGACATAAAAACCTGTTGCCGGGATCACACGAACTTCTGGAGCCGTATTGTCCACGGTAATATTGTACACATGGTCAATTTCCCGGTTTCCGGCTTTGTCGACCGCGCGGTACTGAATCAGATGATTTCCTTCATCCGCAATTGTAAAAGGTCCCTGATATTTCTGGAACTGGCTGTCATCCTGCTTGTATTCAATAAAATCCACTTCTGACAGATTGTCCGTTGCAGATAATGCGAAATGGACTTTGGAAGTTGCATACAGCTCTCCGTTGGGAGCTTTCCATATGACTTCAGCCGCGGCCGCAGGCTGCTGCTGTTCCGTTGTTGCTGGCTTTGGTTGATCTGTTGCGCTGGCTTTTTTATCATCTGCGGCCGCCTGCGGAAATGCAGACTGCAGACCTGCCAGAGATAGAATCGCTGCTAAAACTATAAATCGTTTCATTCAATCCTCCTGAAATTAAAAGAACTTGTCCTGATTAACCGGCAAAGTAAAAATAGAGAAATTCCGGCTCGAATTGTCTGCCGGAATCATCCATAATCTACGTTTTTTTCCTGATGTCAACTCTGATTAGAAATATTTTTCCGGTATGTTTCTTGCTAACGATTTTAAAAGTGTCCCTTGATCCGCCTGTTCTGCGGGCACAGACGGCGGGCAATAATGCAGTCAAAATTGAGGAAATCTCCACTTTGGCCGATTTTGAGACTGCCGGGATCTGGACATTGAAATATCGGCCCGTTCCAGGAATAAGCGGAACAGCTCGAATTTCTGATCTTGTCGCCTCCCCCATTCCGCTCAGCCGCCATTACCTGAGCATTTCCTTCACCGGCAGTCGAGTTGGCGGAAGCGCTATTCTTCCGAAAGAGCCTCTGTCGATTCGAAGCGGACTCAGAACTCTTCGATTCTGGATCTACGGATTCGGACAGCCGGACGAGCTCTATGTGGATCTGCTTGATACAATCAAGGTTCGCCACAGACTGTCTGCGGGCCGGCTGAACTTCACAGGCTGGAAAATGATTATGGTGAGCATTCCGCCGGAAGTTTGCAGAAGACCTCCGTCGGTTCGTTGGGAGGGCAAGATTGAATTTCTGGGATTCTATTTAATCCCGCATTTCCAGGAAAAACCCGGCCTGAGCCGATTGTTTCTGGATCAGCTAGAAGCGGTTGTTCGACCCTCGTTTCTCGCGCCGGAGATCGACTGGAATCAATGACTTTTTAGAATTTCAGACCGTTTGGTTTCGTACTCTTCGTCGGAAATAAGATGGGCGTCCCTGGCGCTCTGCAGATCTTTCAATCTTTCTGTTAAAGATTTTTTGGCGCCTGCATCCTGCGAAGCAGCTGTTTTATCCTGAGCCGCACTGCCCGATTCCGGAACATATCTGTACCGATCCAGGTCCTCAAGGCTGAAAACTGCCCAGGTTTTATGGGTGTAACCCAGAATTGATTTGAATTGAAAATCCTGAGAAGGAACAAGCCCCAGATCCGGATAGGCTTGTTTCAGGCTGATTGGCAGAATGCTGGTCCAGTCCTCTCGCTCAAGAAAATCGTTGTGAGGGATTTCTTCGCGAATTTCACCCAGAACGATGTTGAGACCGTCTTTATCAGCCCAGAGCAGAGCCGTCACCCGCTCCATCCGGCTCAAGACCGACCTGTCTGGATCAAAACGAGATATTATTACCAGTCTTTGAGTCACATCCAGCTTGGGCAGAACCTCAGCGAGCATGGGCGCCAGATCCTTCAGCTCTTTTTCATAGAAAACACGGCGCTCCAGTGTGCTCCAGATGGTTTCTTTTCTATATTTCAGGTTTCCCAGAATATCCAGAATCTTCTCCGGAGTCAGGCGGGGAAACTCGATTGCCTGAGGAAGCGCTTCTTTTACCTCTTGCGGCGCGGGATAGTCAACGGCCAGTATTTTGAAAAAAGCAACACTGTTGTTGGAGAGCACGGGATCCATTTTTGTAAACGGAGTTGAACAGCCGCAAATCCAAAACAAACCCAATGTGATAATAACTGTAATGCGTGTCAGGGAAGCTGTCATATTGCTTCTGTTACCTCAATGATATTGGCCGACAGACGGCTCTTATCATAAAGTCGGAATATTTTGGCCGCCGGAAGATATGAAAAAGCCGCCGAGACAAGGGGGATGAGAAAAAAAAGTGATTCATTCGGGGCCCCGCTGCGCTTGTTCAACCGAGTCAGGCGCCAAACAATTCTGGAAAAGAGGCCCGTGCCTCCGATTCCTCTATGATCTCGAAAATCTTCAGCAGACCGGAAAGCTTGAAAACGGTGGCGATGGAGCGGTTGAGACCGAATATCAGAAATCTGCCGGATTTCTGCTTTATACCATTGGCTATGCGCAAAAGCACTCCCACGCCCGAACTGTCCACAAAACGAATTTGAGTGAAATCCAGAAGAACAACGGCCGTGCTGTCCGATAAAACCTGATTGATCTCATCCCAGAATATAGGAGCATTCTCCATCTTCAGATCTGTTTCCAGCTGCAAAACAACGCGCTCATCACTTCTGGATAAAATTTTTATCATCGTTTTGCCGCTCACCGTCAGATGAGCTCTTCTTCCCGGACACCCTTCAGAATATGCGATATGCCTTCTTTATCGAGAAATTGCACAATAACGCCTTCGGAGTCTATTTCCATAACAACAACCCGGGTGCCCGAATTTACAAATATCCCTTTGTGCAGAAACGTTGGACGGTTCAAGATTTTTTCTTCTCCCGGTTTTACCACAATTAACTTCCGGCCGACGGCATGTAAATGTCTTTCCCTTCTTTTTTCATCACTGAAAAAAGACTGATATAGGCCGGATCAAGCCTGGTTCCAATATCAAACAATGCGCCGTCGAACCTGGCTCCCTGAAGGTCCGCTCCACTCAGTTTTGCCCAGCGTAAATCCGCTTCCGTCAGATCCGCATTTCGCAGGCAGGCGCCGTTTAGAAAAGCGCCTCTAAGTTTTACACCTTTCAGGATCGCTCCCTCCAGATTGCTTTTCTGTAAAAAGGCGTTCTGCAGATTTGCGCCGGTAAAATCGACTCCCTGCAGGTCCTGGCCTTCCAGAATCACCTGGGATAAATTCTCGCCGCGAAGATGTCCCTGTTTGTGGAGTTTCTCAAGCGTGGCCGTTCCGGAAATTCTGTCTTCCGGCTTAATCCCCGTGCCGTTTCTGTAATCGTACAGGGCTTTCTGCACCGCCTCCACAGCCGATTGCGGATAATTTTTTCTGCGCTCGGGAAATTCAAAAAGATTTTCAATATCCTGAGTTGTAATGTTTTCAGCATCCGCCAGAGTTTTTCCGCGAATCCATTCGCAGGCCATTGCAAGGGCAGTCAGACCGAATCCGCATCCCGTGGTCGTGTATGATGCATCCAGGACTCGATGGTCCCCTGCCTCCTCAATTTTCAGATACAGCCGGTATCCGTCTCCGCATCCTGTGTTACGGTACGACGACACAACGTCTGCGTCTTCCATTTCACGGTAATGCAGCCGGACATCGTTGATTTCTTTGTATTTTGTAAAATCCATCATCTTCGTATGCTCGTATCCGTCGTCATGGACGGTGAAGAATAGCTGTAGAGGCCGTGAACGGATCCCTGCTGCTGTGCGGAGACTGTTCTTTTTTCAAACCGCAGTCTGCCGGAATTCATTCTTTCATGCAGTTCGCGGACATTTTTTACGCCCATATCCTGAAAACTCTGTTTCAGGCCCTGTATAAGGTACGGTACGAAATTGAACATGGAGCCCTTATCAAGCACAGACCCGGAAACGCCCTGGGCCACCTTTATCTCCTGGTTTTCTGAAAAATAGCGCTTATCTCCCCCGGCTTCCATCGCTTCCAGCGAGGCCATTCCTCTGTATTTTTTCAAACGTATGCCGTTTTCATAAAAGTATTCACCGGGAGCTTCGTGTGTTCCGGCAAACATGGAACCCATCATTGTCGTCGAGGCGCCGATTGCCAGAGCGTTGGCGATGTCTCCTATGTTGGAAATCCCTCCGTCTGCCATAACCGGTATATCGAACTGTCGCGCATAACGGGCCGTGTAGTATACGGCTGTCGCCTGCGCCCGGCCAACTGCCATTGTGTCCTGTGTGATACAGATCGATCCGGGACCCATGCCGATTCGCAGCGCGTCCGCGCCGGCCTGGATAAGATTCTTACACTGATCCGTGGTGACCACATTGCCTGCGATCACATCGATTTCCGGATAATGCTTCTTGATATGTCGTATCAGTTCAATCTGGTAATGAGAATTTCCCTGCGCGGAATCTATCGCAACCACATCCACTCCCGCTTTCGCCAGACAGTCCAACCGCTCTGAAGCCTCAAGTTTTGTGGAGATGGCCGCGCCGACCATGAGCCTTTTGTTGGAATCCTTTGATGCGGAAGGATACTCCTGATGTTTTTTTAAATCGGACCGGCACATCAGAGCCACAAGATGACCTTTCTCGTTCACGATAGGCAGCTTGCCTTTTTTTGACTGCTTTAGAATCAAGTTGGCATCCTCCAGTGTTATACCGTCCGGAGCCGTGATCAGTCTTTCCTGAGTTGTCATCACCGTGCGAAGAGGAAGGCTGCGTTCTTTTTCAAAATCGACATCGCGGTTGGTAACAATTCCGATCAGCCTGGAGTTTCGCGTTCCATCCTCCGTGATCGGGATGCCGGAAAAATTGTATTTGCTTTTGATCACATCCAGATCGCGTATTGTGTTGTCCGGTCCCAGTGTGATCGGCTCAGTGATAAAACCGTTCTTGAATCGTTTCACCCTGGAAACCAGTTCCACCTGCTGGTCGATTGTGTTGTTGTAATGAACAATTCCGATGCCGCCCATAAGAGCCATGGCGATTGCCATTTTGTCTTCTGTTACGGTGTCCATCGGAGAAGAGACAATCGGCCTTTTCAGTATAATGTTTCTTGTGAGATTGGTTTCAAGTGAAACCGCGCTGGGATGGAAATCAATAAATCCTGGTAGAACAAGGTAATCCCTGTAAGTGATCCCCATTCCGCCGCCAAAAAGTTCCTCACCGGTGCATCCATCCAGGGGCATCCCGTCTGTGGGATCTTCAGACCACTCAGAGAACTGCCTCTCACGGTATCTGCTTTCTTTCGCCAGTATTTCCATGGTATAAAAAAATGGTATCCCTGTATTATGGAAAGTACTTTCCCCGGAATTATTATCAAACGGCTCTTTTTTTACGCAATTCGGAAATTTCAGGTGCTGTGTAGCCCAGTGTTTGCAGCACTTCTTCTGTATGCTCCCCGTGAGAGGGAGGATGAAGCCGGTATGTGCACGGTGTGTCTGAAAACTTGAAAGGTGCCCCGATAGTCAGGATATCACCCAGAACAGGGTGTTTTATCGTCACAACCATCCCCCTTTCCCGAAGCTGCGGGTCGTCAAAAGCTTCCCTCAGATTGTTTACCGGCGACAGGCAGGCATCCGGATTCGAGAATAGCTCTTCCCATTCCTTTCTGGTTCTGGACAGAAAAATATCGGTGAGCGTCGATTTCAGCTTCTCCAGACTTTCCGGTTTCATCTCAACTCCGTCCAGAAGATTTTCCTTTCCAATCTGTCTGAGAAAATTCCGGAAAAACCGCTCTTCAAGCGCGCCGAGCATTACATATTTACCGTCTTTGCATCTGTACACGTTATAATTAGGCAGCTCACCGCTCAGCGTCATAGCCCCTCTTTCCGGAATTTTACCGGAAGCAAACATTTCCCCGGCATGCAGCACCAGAAACGGAAAAACGCCGTCCATCATGCTGATATCAAGAAACTGGCCTTTCCCGGTTTTCTCCCTGCAATAAAGCGCGGCAAGAATCGCGGACAGCGCCGTCAGAGTTCCTCCGCCGATATCGGCAGTCTGGAATCCGGGCAGCACAGGAGGCCCGTTTTTTTCGCCGGTAATATCAAGAATACCGGAATACGATATATAGTTGCCGTCATGTCCTGCGAGATTGATGTACGGCCCGGATGCTCCATAACCGGAAATGGCGCAGTAAATCAGTTTCGGAAATTTTTCTTTCAGCTGAGAATAACCAATGCCCATCTCCTCCAGTGTGCCTGGCCGGAAACCTTCCAGCAGAATGTCTGCTTTTTCCAGAAGGCGCATCAGAACATCTCGTCCTTCCTGTCTTTTGAGATTCAGTGTGATTGCTTTTTTATTCCGATTCAAGGCAAGATACATACCGCTTTCGCCCGGGCGCTGCGCATCCTGGGTTTCGCTCGCTGCTGCTTTTTCTTCTGCGCCGGCCGTGTCGACGCCTTTGGGAAGAATCCGGCTGCCCATCAGGCGTGTCAAATCGGGCATGCGGGGATTTTCAACTTTGATAACTTCAGCTCCCATATCGCCGAGATACATGGAGCAAAGAGGACCCGGCAGAAGCAGCGACAGGTCCACAACACGGACTGACTCTAAAGGCCCTTTCATATCTATCAACCCGGCGAAGTGACCTGAGAAGCAATCAGCCAGATGCCCGCGACCAGGAGAGCGATTCCGATCCACTGAACCGTATTCAGTTCTTCATGGAAGAAAATGCGCGAAGCGAAAATCACAATAGCAAATCCGCAGGTCGTCATGATCGGATAGGCGACGCTGAGCTTCATGCCTTTGCCCAGAACAAACCGGTAGGCGATCAGGGCAAAACCGAAACTCGTAAGACCGCCGATGAACCAGGGATTCAGAAGCACTCCCCGTATCAGGCCCTCGATACCGGCCGCTTCTTTATTCATAGAAGATGCCTTCATCAGAATATTGGCCACAGCGTTGAGAACGATCGCCAGTATCAGCACCAGAACTGTTATCGTGCTCATGAGGCGCCGCCGACAGCATCTGCCAGTGATTTGCTCAGATCGAACTTGAACTTTTTTATATCGATTTTTGGATCATGCCAGACTCCGTAGTTTCCAGCCATGATGAGTTTCTGAATATAACTCTGGGTCAGAGCTTCCGTCGTTGCTGTATCATAGTATCGTATGTCAATTTTCGCGGCTTCCTGGGCGACAGTTCCCAGAAGTTTCGCCAAAAATGTCTGACGGTTCTCCGTGTCCGTGTTGATTTTGCAGAAGCCGGCCTCAATCAAACCTTCAATCTGATCCCAGTCCGTGCCGACAAAATCCTTCCATTTCTGCAGGCTGCCGTTCGAGAAATTGCCCTTTTCCAGAGTGCGGATTGCATATTCGGTAACTTGCGAATACAGGGTGGAGGCGCCATGAGCGACAAAACAAATTCGCGGGTCGATGGAATCGGCCAATTTGAGAAGTTCATGCGCAAGCTGCACATTGAGTTTCACTTTCTGACCCGGCTTGCCTTTGTTCGGTCCGTGCATGGTGCCGATTGTCGGCGCGAGCATGAGAACACCGGTTTCTCTCAGGAATCGTTCCAGTTCAACGGGATTTGTGTATGTGGAAAAATCAGATTTGGTGTCCTCATCCTCTTCTCCGGCCAGCACTCCGAGTTCGCCCTCCACGGACACGCCCTGCGGATGCGCCATATTCACAACCTCGCGGGTAAGACCGACATTGGCCTCAAGAGGGGTAGGACGTTTTGCTTTCTCATCTGTGGAGCAGTCCGCCATAACGGAAGTGAGCGTGCGAACGGCCTCCTGCACGACTTTTCTGCCGCTGTCGTGAATGTAATCTCCGTGATCCAGATGCGTGGCGATTTTAACCGACGATCTTTTAGCCAGTTTGGCAACATAATCATGGACAACTTCCAGACCGAAAACAGCATCCCCTCTGCCCAGGAACTTCAGAGCTGAATTCGAAAATGCCAGAAGGCCGCTTGAACCGAGCATTTCATATGCTGTGAAGGCCGCATTAATAGATGCAATGGTGGTCACATTAAAGGCGGGAACAGCGTATCGTTTCTCTTTTTTACTGCCTTTCTCTCCGTTCTTTGCTCTGGAAAGCAGCGCGTGCGCGCTGAGCATATTATCAGGAAATTTACGATCTGTATTCAGCTGCGGAGGTCTGATGTATGAATCCAGCGCCATATTTAACTCCTCGTCCCGGTTTTTTGGTATTTGCTGACATAATATCGGCGGGGATGATTGTCAATCAGAAGACACCCGGTCCACAAATTTGTTTTCGCGGCCGTTCAGAATCTTAAGCTGGATGCGAAGAACATGAATTCTATCAAGAATTTCCGGCGGTATTCCCGGAATTTCCAGGATTCGAACGTAATCCTTTTCCGTGGTTGTGTATCTGAAATTTTCAGGCATATTTGAGAAAAGATTTTGAATTTCATTAAGCAAGAAGGCATGATGATCGGGGAAAACCGCTTTCCTTGAAATGATGTATCCCGCACTTTCCAGACTTTTAAAAAAGGATTCCGGATTTCCGATGCCGCAGAATGCTCCGCATTCGCTCAGGGCGGAAAGCGGAGGATAGATATCGCGCACTTCATGAATCGACTCAAATTGTTCGGCCGAAGTATGCTGTGAAACCGCATCCCTGAGCTCCCTGTACTGATCAATGCGCGCCTGGTCGACCCTTGTGAATAGAACCGTATCCGCCCTGGAAAGCGCATTCAGATTTTCCCGGAATCTGCCTGCCGGGAAAACGCGGATTTTCTCGAGAGGAACGGTGGCATCCAACAGCACAAGTTCATGGTTGCGAAACACGGACGGATTCTGGAATGCATCGTCCAGAATTACAATGTCTTTTCCATCGCCGAATTGCTCAATGAGCGATGCTCTGTCTGAGCCGGCGGCAACAGAAAAACCTCCCTGCCGGGCCAGGAGCACGGCTTCATCGCCGGCCTGCGCCGCAGTCGCCAGGATTTTTTTTCCATCTGTAACGAGAATTCCCTTCCCGGTCTTTCCCCGGTATCCTCTCAGAATCAGAAGCGGTCTCTTTTTATGGAGATGCGCCGCGAGAAAAGCAGACACCGGTGTTTTCCCGGTTCCTCCCGCTGATAGATTGCCCACTGAAATGACAAATGCGTTAAATCTACGCTGGGATTTCAGACGGGAAGCATAAACACGCCGGTGCAGAAACAGGTATAATTTCTCAAGTATTGACATGGGAGTATCAATCCAATATTTTTTCTTATACTTCTTCGGGTACGCTCTGGCCCAGCGGTTCATTGTCTCTTTTCAATTCGAAAACTGCATATCGTACAGCTTTTTATAAATCTTTCCTTCGTCCAGAAGCTCCTGATGGGTGCCTCGTTCCACTATACGGCCTTTATCCAGAACGATGATTTCGTCTGATCTGTAGACGGTTGACAGTCGGTGAGCGATGATGAATACAGTTCTGCCTGTCAGAAGCCGGTCCATTGCCTGCTGCACAAGCCTTTCACTTTCATTATCCAGACTGGAAGTCGCCTCGTCAAAAATGAGAACCGGCGGATCCAGCAAAAGAGCCCGGGCAATGGCAATTCTCTGACGCTGGCCTCCCGAAAGCATCACACCGCGTTCCCCGATCCGGGTTTCATAACCTTCCGGAAGAGCCATGATGAATTCATGCGCATTTGCCGCCTCCGCCACTTCCCGAACGCGTTCCTGCGAGCAGTCAAGCATGCCGTACGCGATATTTTCGCGGACAGTCGCGTTGAACAGGAATACATTCTGCGACACAATTCCTGTAGAACGGCGAAGCTCTTTCAGATTGTATTTTTTAATATCGACTCCGTCGATTTCTATGCTCCCTTCCGTAACATCGTAGAACCGCGCAAGAAGATCCATCAGAGTAGATTTGCCGGCGCCCGACGATCCGACCAGCGATACAGTTTTTCCGCATGAAACCGTCAGTTCTATGTCTTTGATTGCATAGGAATCGGCTTCCGGATAGCGGTAGCCGACGCCTTTATATTTAATTTCTTTTTTTAATTTTTTGAACGATACAGGATTCTTTTCCTCTCGCACGCCTTCCTCTGAATCCAGAACTCCGAACACGCGCACTGCCGCCGCCGCGGCCGTTGTCAGCAAATTGACCATGATCGAAAGCTGTTTCAGAGGCCGCATGATAAAAATTAGAAGGAAAAAAAACAGAAAGAAAAGACCCCGGTCGAGATTCATCTTAGAAATGCTGAAGGCTCCCCAGGCGATAAATCCCAGAATGGCAACCGTTCCGACAAATTCCGTAATCGCGGGACCCACCTGGTGAAAATAGTGCCCACGAAAAGTATTCTGGAATAGAGTATGATTGATAACATCAAATCGCTGTTTTTCAAATCTTTCCATTGAGAAGGCCCGGATCACGCGGATTCCGCTGATAATTTCCTGAATATGACCGCCCATTTCGGCCAGACGCTCCTGTTGACCCGCTGCCGCCTTTCGCACCCGGGCCGCAAATTTACTGACGGGCGAAAGCAGAAGAGGCACGCCGAACAGCACCGTAACCAGAAGTTTCCAGTCAATGACCGCCATCAGAGTCAGATGTGTGATAACATAAAAAAGATTGTTGATTCCGTCCGTAAACTCAAGCGAGAGCGACCGGCCTATAAATTCCACGTCGTTGATTATCCGGCTCATAATAAATCCGCTGCGCTGGCGGCTGAAGTAATCCAGATCCAGATAATTCAGTTTGGCGTAGAGCTGCAGCCGGATATCCCGGATAGCCATGAGGCCGGCGGTTCCGATGCAGTAAATAGTGCCGGTGACCGCAAAAAGTTTAAGCAGGTACACAGGCATGGCTATCATGCAAAGAAGCAGTATCGCTTCGCTGGATGTTTTGTTCTCGACTTTGGAATTGGCCCAGATCTTAAAACTCGTCCACCGGGCCTGCATGGCATCGCCAGCCGACAGAGACTGGCCGCTCTCCAGCCGCCTGTACCGGGACAGATCGCCTATATCGAAGATTTTCACCGGCCCGGTCTCTCCCATAGCGTTGAAAATGGGAACAAACGCCGACAGAGAGAAAAGATTTGTAAATGACACCAGAAGAGAAAGGCCGACTCCGGCGCCGATTCGGACTCGATACCGAAGAAGATATTTCATCAATCTTCCAATGGTTCTTATTCTGGAATCGGGCTTATCAGTCATGATGATGATGCGCTGTTTTTAATATCGAAAATCTCCGATCCCAAATACAAACTCAAATTTTTCATTTCCCGGAATCGGCTTAAAACTGCCGGCGCCGGCGTAATACAGTTTTTGAGCCAGAAACAACCGCAGAGGCAGCACGGGGATTTGAACTCTCAACCCGAATCCCCACGAATACAGAGTCCTGTCCAGCGCCACGTTTCGTTCACTGAATACTGCGCGATTGGGATCATTCCAGTCCGTATAAGATTTAAAATAATACTTATTGTTTGTGTATGGATCACGCGCGTCGTAGTAAGCATTATTGAATGTGTCTCCGCGTGCCCGATTGATGCTGACCGATTCCCGATAAGACTGGGAGAAAGATTTTTGGTCGCCCTGGAATTCACCCACGTTATCGTAAGCAGATCCGGAGTCAAAAAACATAGCCAGCCATAGAATCGACGGTTCGATCGGAAAACGCAGTTCTGTGCTGGCCAGCACCATATGAGATGCTCCGTCTCGCCAGGGCTGTGGGAACAGTGGATCGAAATAGGTGTATCCGCGGAGACTTTCATAGCCGCCCAGATAGAGCTTCTGCTCCGGTTCAATATACGGATTTCTTTCTTTATTCTGGGAGCTCTGAAATGGCGCCGTTTCGTGCGTAAAAATTCCCGTCATGCTGAATTCCTGCACAACTCTCCAGCGCCTCAGAGCATTCTTTCGTATCAGGCCGCCAAAAGTATAATCGAACCACCAGTGGTAGTAGCGAACGGAAGCATTGTAGCGGTTGTAATGATCCTGCCCGCCCAGAGCCTGACCAACGATTTCGAGGGAAAGATCGGAGCGCAGTCCCGAAGTAGGGCTGAACACATTGTCCCGGTTGTCATAGACAAGGCCGTGTGTCATGCTGGACTTGAACTGCCAGCCCAGATCGACCTCTCTGAGAATATTGCTGTTCACAAGAGCGGTCGGCCGGGACGCTATCGACCATGAGGGCGAATACCGGTGGTAGTGCGCCCAGTTCAGCATGAATGTGTGCGAGGTGCCGACGCCGACTCCCACACGATTTTTATCATACTGAGAGTTCTCTATAATATCATTCGCGTCATTGCTTATAGTGATGGTATTTGCTCGAATCTTGCTCGAAGTAAAAAAAGCCGACAGCGACAGTGCCCAGGGCCTTGGAATATTCCGGAAGCATTCTTCTTCCTTCTGAACATACCGATCGAAAAGCCGGCGAATTCTGACTTTTAACAGGTCCAGCGTTTCAATACTGTTGTCTTTGCCCGCGTCCTTCACCCACTCTTCAATGTTTTTTCCATAATTTCTGTACACATTCTGCAGTGAATCGGCTGTGCGGAGCAGAGTCTCCAGGTCAGGAGCCGAATCGAATTCCTTCTGCTTTTTTCTCCAGAATGAGCCGGTCGTGTCCTCGCACTTTTCGTAAATCCATGGATCTGTCCACGAGAGACTTACAGTTCTCCTGAGCGGACCGTATTCCAGCCGGCCGGAAACTCTCTGTCCCGTTCCATTGAGATTGTTTTCTCCGACTTCTGTAAAAATTGAAAATCCCGATACTGTTCCGTATCCTCCGCCCATGGAAATGGTTCCCGTCGGCTGTTCTTTCACGTCGATGATCAGATTCATTTTCTGATCATCCGAACCGGGCCTCATCTGAATATTCACTTCTTTAAAATATCCAAGGTTGTACACTTTCTCGCGGCTGCGATTCACAAGAGCTGAATTGAACAACTGTCCTTCTTTGATGAGAAGTTCGCGGCGGATTACCCGTTCCTGGGTTTTTACCATTCCTTTTATTATAATGTTTTCTATATACGCCAGACCGTTTTCACGGACAACAAAATGCGCATGACGCATTACAACGCCTTTCTTTAACGGAGCCTGCTCCAGAAGTTTTTGCGCCGCCTCCAGATCAATCCAGCTGGCTTCTTTTTTACATTTCTCTTCTTCTTCGTTGCGGGGCTTTTCAATTTTCGAGCAGTTCTGATATTTCTGTAGAATATCGGTGTCCAGTTTGTAATTCACAAACATCGGCTGCACCTGGGCAAAAACATATCCGCGCTGCGAATACAATTCCTGAATCAGACCGCGGTCTCTGAAATATTTTCCTTCGTCGAAGACCTCGCCGAGATTCACCTTAGAATATTCCATGATGTCCAGAAGATCCGCGGCTTTGAAAATTGGTTTGAGATCTCCAGGCCCCTGGATCCGTCTTTCCGGTGGATTGAGTTCCCTGTTAATCCCGGCGGATTCATGCTCCAGAGAGTAGCCGCCGTAAAATCGAATTTCACCTTCGATCAGCTTGTATGTGACTATTACAACTCGGCCCAGTTCCGGTTTTCGCGGATTCTTCCAGCGGATTTCGTATCCGGTACCCGTCGGATCGATTTCGGCGTCCAGAAAACCGTAGGTTTTTGCGAAGGCCAGAATTTTGAATTTGTCTTCTTCATATTTGCTTTCTTGAAAAACACCGTCCTCCAGAACGCTCGCTTCTTTTTCGTCCAGAACTCCCAGAATGTCCTGCATATCCAGATGATTCGCGCCTATGATATTGATTTTTGCAATGGGGATACTTTCGCCTTCGTCTACGATATAAACGATTTCTACAAGATTGGTCTTTGGATTCGGCACGGGAGGTTTTGACCAGACCTCCGCCAGGAAATATCCTTCCTCTCTGTATTTGTCTTTCAGACGGCGAACACTTTCTATTACCTTCTGCTGCGAGTAAACATCGCCCTCTTTGAAACTGAGCACGGCTTTGAGATCGGTAGGGTAGAGTTCCTCCACACCGAGAAACTGGATTTCGCTGATTCTGGGAAGTTCCTTGAATTCAAAGAAAATTGTTACTGTGCCGTCAGAATTCTTATCCCCGCGTATGATGACATTGGAGAAGAAACCGGTCAAAAAGAGGGCTTTGATATCCAGATTCAGAGAGGCTTCCTCAAGAAAATCTCCCGGTTTGATCTTGAGAACCTGAATGACATCTTCTACGGGCACATTCTGCAGCCCGATGTATTGGATGTCTTTTATCTTTTTACCAATGTAGCTGCCCCTTTCCGAGAATACCGGCAAAAGGAAGACAAACAGCAAAAAAAGAGCAAAAATCCCGCAATATTTAATGAAACGGGAGGACAATGGCAGAATTTGAGGCCGGAATGTATGTATTTTTTTCTTCAAATCTGGACGGCCGCACTATTTTATCCACCGCCCACTCACGTGAACGGTTCTCATGGCCAGAAAAAAAATTAAAAAGTCGGCGTCACCTGTTTATTCCGTGAAAAATCCCTCTTCTTTACCGGGTACAGACCTGTATCAACCCGTTCTCGAAAGCAATTCCCTGGCATGTTCCAGAACAATTCTCCCAGGATTTTCACCGCCCAGCATTCTGGCCATTTCCATGATTCTGGTGTCCCCCGCCAGCCGAGCTGCCGAAGTAACGGTCCGTCCGTCTTTCATGATCTTCTGGATTCGAAAATGATGTTCCGCCATTCCCGCCACCTGGTGCAGATGAGTGACCACAAGAACCTGCCCCTCCTTCGAAAGTTTTCTCAATCGGCCTCCAATGCTGTGCGCCACTTCCCCGCCCACACCGGCATCTATCTCATCAAAGAGCACGGTGACGGCTGAACGTGATTCCACAAAAATTGATTTCAATGCCAGGACGATCCGGGACATTTCTCCGCCGCTTGCGATTTTACGCAGAGGATAAAAAGCCTCTCCCGCATTCGATCGCAGATAGAATTCAACGCGATCCAGACCCTTTTCATTGATCAGATATTTTCCACTCCCCTGCGTCGAATCGGAAGAGCCCGCCGGCACATCCCGGCCTGAATCAGATTGCGTTTCTCCAATGTCGTCGTTATTCAGCTCCCTTTTTACGGATATTGATACGGCAGCTCCCGGCATCCCCAGCTCCGCCAGTTCCTCGCCGATTTTCTTCTCCAGTTCAGGCAGAACGCCCCTGCGTTTCCTGGACAGATCCTCTGAGAGTTCTTTCAATGCGGCGTAGTTTTTTTTCAATTCCGCGCGCAACATATCTGTTTCTTCATCGCTCATTTCGATGGAAGTCATTTCTTTTAAAAATTCTTCCTGCATGCTCAGTACAGCTTCCGTGTTGCCTCCGTATTTTTTGTGCAGTTTGCGGTATCCTGCCAGTCTATCCTCGATATCTTCCAGCTGCTCTGGAGAAAACTGCATCTTTTCCTTCTCAGTCCGCAGAAAGTCACTGAAGTTTTCAAGATGAATGGCAGCTTCTTTTAGAAATGACAGCTGTGATTCCAGACCGGGATGAATGCTGCCGTGCAAATCCAGCGATGTTTCCAGAGTCACAAGACGATCGAGAACGGATCCTTCTTCTTCACGCAGGATCGAATATGCCAGAGACAGATCACGGAATAGTTTTCCGGAATTCTGTATCAGAGCCTTTTTCTGTTCCAGTTCTTCAAATTCTCCCTGCAGCGGTTCGAAATTTTCTATTTCATCCAGGGAATACTTCAAGAAATCCAGCCGTCTTTCACGATCTCCCGCCTCAAGCGCAACCGCTTTGATGCGCTTTTTTACCGCAGAGTATTTATGGAAGAGTTCCGCAACCTGTTCCCGGACTGAAAGGGTTTTTGCAAAAATATCGACACAATCGAGATGATTGTCCGGATCCAGTATGCGCTGGTGTTCATTCTGTCCGTGTATCTCCAGAAGCTGCCCGGAAATGGACCTGAGAGAAGAAAGTGCGGCAGGAATCCCGTTGATAGATGCTTTTGTCTTGCCGTCGGCGGAGATATCACGGTGCAAAACGAGAAAATGATCTTCTGATGGAAAGCCCTGGGCAGCCAACCATTCCCGAAGCGCCTTCAGATTCCCTGTATCGAAGAGACCTTCTATGGAAGCTTTCACAGCTCCGCTGCGGACAATACCCGGACCGGTGCGCCCGCCCAGCAGAGCATCCAGAGCCTGCAGAATCAGAGACTTACCGGAACCGGTTTCTCCTGTAATCGCGTTGAGCCCCGGCCCGAGGCGCAGCCGGAGATCGTCAATAATTCCAAAATTTTCGATTTTTAGTTCTAGCAGCATACCGTCATGATAATACTATACATATTTTTGCCAATCATTTTTTTGCTATATTTATGTTTTTTCCAAATAGCCTTCTGCTCGACACTAAATCTTCACTGGGCTTTTTGAGCGGCGGCCAAAAATGCAATACACTTGACAGCGGAGATAAACAGGACCGTTTGGGCCGATGGCTGAACGCAAGGCTGACCCTAGATTGAAGCGCTTCTGGCAGTGGTTTGACTCAGAGCTGGGCACAGATGCGGATTTCGAACCTTTTAGAAAGGAGGTGCTGTCTTCACAGGAAGCATACCCGGATGATATCCAGACCCGGCTTGAAAAGAATGACCCGGGTCTTGTTCTGATCGATTCGAGGAGCACGGAAGAGTTTGCCGAATTTGAGCATATCGCCGGCGCAAAAAATATCCCGCTGGACAGCTTACTGGAAAATCCCGGTCAGCTGGAAAACTGGCGGGACAGGACCATTGTGCTGGTCTGCAACACAGGCTCCACCACCTCTCTGTACGGAACTTTCTTCCTCCGCCGGATCGGTTTTCCGGAAGTCTACAGTCTCAGCCAGGGAATCGACGGCTGGATTGCTGCCGGCGGCGAAGTTGTGAACGGCGCAGTTTAGTTAATATTCCTTGGCACGTCCTGCCAGTACGGCTTGCTCAGATCCCTTCGGAGCACCTTTCCCGATGCATTGCGGGGCAGCTGTTCGAGAAATACAACACGGCGCGGGAGCTTGTACGGGGCTATCCGTGTTCGAGCCCAGGAATTGATTTCTTCCATAGTAATGACCGTTCCCGGCAAGGCAACGACAGCGGCGCAGACGGCCTCGCCGAACTCGTCGTCCGGGATTCCAAACACTGCGGCGTCTTTTATTCCCGGGCATGCCGAGAGAATTCGTTCCACTTCAATCGGATAAATCTTTTCGCCCTTGGAAATTATAAGATCATTCAGCCGGTCCAGCAGGAACAGATAGCCGTCCGTATCGATGCGGCCTATATCTCCCGTGCGAAGAAATCCATTCTGACTGAAATATTTTTCCGACGATACGTTCCAGTATCCGGAAAAAACCGTGTCGCCACGCACACAGACCTCTCCGATTTCTCCCGGCTCCGCAGTCGATCCATCGTCCCGCAGAACAGTCACCGCCATGCCGAAAGCCGGCCGGCCCGCGGACGAGAGAATCTCATCGGCAGTCTCGCTGGAAAAAATGGCGGCCCGATGGTCGTCGCAGCGAAGAAGAGTCGCCACGCCCGTTGTTTCTGTCAGACCGTAGGCCTGAGTGAAATCGCAGGAAAACTTTTCTTTTGCCTGTCGCAGGAGCGTGCCCGAAATCGGAGAGGCTCCGTACAGAATATGACGAAGGGGTCCGTAATCGGCATGGCCGCCGGCCGCGATGAGCGCCTGCATCATGGCCGGCACCAGGAGCGCATGCGTGATCCGCTGCGAATCGACCGCGTTTTCGACGGCGGAGGATTCGAACTTTCGCAAAAGAAAGTTTTCTGCGCCGGCAAAGTATCCTGTCAGAAAATAACCCAGTCCGGAAATATGAAAATTGGGCGCGCAGACCAGATTTCGCGCCTCCGCGCCGAACCCCGGAATATCCAGAATCAGCTGCAGGGCCAGAGCGCTCACATTGGCGTGCGACACAATCACTCCGCGGGGACTGCCCGTTGTGCCGGATGTGTACAGAAGTCCGAATGCATCCGCCGGCCTGACTGCCGAAGGTTCTGCGCTCTCCGCGAAATCCGGCAGAATTATTTCTTCAAAAGATCGTGCCTTTTTTTCCGCGAAAATTTTCAGGTTTTTCGCGGTCGACAGAAATTCTTTTCCGTAAAATAGAGCCTTCGCTCCGCAGTCACTCAGGATCAATTCAATTTCTCCCGCCGACAGCCGCCAGTTCAGCACCACCGGAATGATGCCTTTTAAAGAAGCGCCCAGTATCAGAAAATAAAGTTCCGGAGTATTCTGCTCAAGAATGGCGAACCGGTCGCCGGCAGAAAGTCCGGATGCGAGTAGAAACGAAGCAGCACGCCGGGAAAATTCCCGCATCTGGAGATACGTGTATTCTCTTTCTTCAAAATGAAGAGCGATGCGGTGCGGATGCGAATCGGCGCGAAAGTCGATCCACTGCGGACAGGTTTTATACATGATTTTTTACCATATCCTTGAGCGGCCAGGCCAGGTCATATCCTCCGCAGACAGGCAGAACGACGCCCGTGATGTAGGAGGCGTCCGGATGAGCCAGCATGACAGCGGCATGCGCGATTTCACGCACCTCCGCAGCCCGGCCGATAAGATTCATGCGCGAAAGCTGCTCGATCGTCGCTGTATCATAACGTTCTCTGACGCCCTGAGTATCTACAAGTCCGGCGGCAATTCCGTTGGCTGTGATTCCCAGATGCGATTCTTCCACTGCCAGCGTTTTTACAAGACCCGTCAGAGCATTCTTCACAGCGCTGTAGGCGCCCTGCCCCGGGCCTCCGGTAAAAACTATTGTTGAAAGAATCACAATCCAGCGTCCGAATTTTTCTTTTCTCTGAAAGGCAAGAATGTCCGGAAGCAGCGTTTCATATACTATTATATTTTTATTAATATTTTCAGATATATCTCCCTGTCCCACAGACGCCAGGCGTTGATTGGGCCGGTAGGAATGAAAATTTCCTATGACAATGTGCGGCAGTCCATTCTGCTTTATGAAAGCCAGCAGATGATCGCAGCCTTCGCGCGTTGAAAGATCGGCGGGGACGATGCTGTGCTGATCCCCCGGCAGAAGTTTTTGAGCGGCAAGTAGATCGTTATTATTCCTTGCGGCAAGACAGACAGACGCGCCCATTTGAGCCAGAGAAACGGCGCATGCCAGTCCGATGCCCCGGCTTCCTCCTGTAACAAGCGCCCTTTTTCCTTTCAACGGCTGGTTCATTGCTGTCGCTTTTCAATCCTGATATCCGGTCCATTATGAGGGTAAGACTTAAAATTGCCAGTGTTTTTTACGGCATTCTGTATAACGCCGCGCCGCCCGCATATCCCGCGCCGGCCGTCGTCATCAGAATCAGCGAACCCGGTTTCATGCCTTTGCGAAAGGCTGCGTCGAAAGAGTATGGTATCGTTCCCGAAATTGTGTTGCCCGTCCGGTTTATGGTCACGACGACGCGATTTTCCTGTATGCCCAGATTAGCTGCGACTGTTTTCATGATCGCAAGATTGGCCTGATGCGGAATAAAATAATTGATCTCTTTCGTTTCAACACCCGACCTTTCGCAGACCAGCCGCGAAAGACGCGTCATAATTTCAACGGCGTCATCAAAAATAATTTTCCCGTCGACCATCAGACGGGCCGTGTGCAGATTTTTCTCAACAGTTTCACGGCTGGCCGGCATAGCGCTGCCGCCTGCGGGCGTATAAAAATTCAGAGCCCTGGATCCGTCAGACCAGAGTTCGCAGTCCAGGAGGCCCCCCGGGCCGTCATGAGCGGAGAGAACAAAAGCGCCGGCGCCGTCCGCAAAAAGAGGGGCCAGCCTTCTGTCGGCAAGGTCCACAAAGCGCGACTTGATATCCGCGCCGATCACCAGCACATGCCGAAGCCCTGTCCGGATCAGACGCCCCCCGTGATCCAGTCCGAATAGAAAACTGGCGCAGGCCGACTGCTTGTCCTCAGCCGGGCAGTCCGCGCCGATCAGATTCTGGACTTTGCAGGCGGCAGCCGGCGAAGTCCAGTCTCCTGTCGTCGTGCACAGAATGATGCGATCCAGATCCTTCGCATGGATCTCCGCACTTTCCAGAGCGAGTTTTGCGGCCTCAGCGGAAATATGGCTGACCGCTTCTCCTTCCCCGGCCCAGTGCCTCTCTTCAATTCCGAGATGAGCGCGGATCCAGGCATCCGTTGTGTTCAGATGCAGACGATCGATCAATTCCTGATTGGAGATTGCCGGTCCCGGAAGAAAACCGCCCGTCCCTGCAATTTTTACATTCCACTGTTTCATAAGTATCCAGATATCCGATTAAACCGTGATCAGCAGTCCGCCCCAGGAAATGCCGCCCCCCACGGCATTGAGCATCACCCGGGATTCCGGCCTTATTTTTCCGCTGTTGAGCGCATCCTGCATCGCCAGCAGAATCGAAATGCAGCCGCAGTTGCCGTACTTCGATACGCGATCCACCAGCTTTTCACGCGTGAAGCCGGATTCAACGGCGCTGTATTCAATCATGGGTCGGTTTACCTGGTGCGGTATGTAAGCGTCAATTTGATCCGGGCGCAGACTGGAAATTTCCAGAAGTTGTTTCGGCGCGTCCGTCCATTTTGCGCGCGTGAAATCTTCGATTTCTCCGGACTGTTTGAGCTCATAGGCGCCGCTGTCCATATCTTCCAGAACGGGCGGCAGATAACCCGGCACACCGATCAGCGAAGAAAGGGAACCGTCCGTATTCAAAACGGACGCTGTCAGTCCGCGTGAGTTGTTGTCGACTCTGCCGATCACAACGGCCGCGCCGCCGTCAGAGGCGGCATACACAAGCGGGCTTTTTCTGGGAGTGACCTTTGTGAGAGTTTCGCCGCATGCAATCAAAACGCGGTCGGCTCCGCCGTCAATGAACCGGTACGCGGCGGCAAGGGCAAAAACAGAAGATGCGCAGCCTGATTTCATTTCGAAAGCAGCGCAGCGAAGACCGAGCCTGCCCCCGACAACCGCTGCAGTCGATGAAGTATAAAAAGGCGAAGTTGTTGTTGCCGTGATAAAGAGGTCGATATCGCCCGCTTCGCAGTGAGAATTGTGCAGAGCCTCTTTCGCGGCCGCCTCCATCAGATCGGCGGAGGTCGTCTCATTTCTGGAGATTTTATCGCCCGGCGTATGTGTCCAGAACCTGGTTTGAAAACCGTGCGCTGTGTGCGGATGATCGGGATCCAATCCCTTTCCGCGCATTTTTGCAGGCCAGTCGTCTCCGTACAGTAGAGAATGAATTTCTTCATTCTCTACAAATCGCCCCAGATCAGGACTGAGAGAGCGGCCCATTCCCAGAATTGCAGCGCCGGAAACGCCTTTTGTGATCAAAGAAACCTCGTTTTATTTTCAAAAAAAGTTCAGTATACTTTGCCGTCTGTCTGCTGGCAGAGTACCAGGTGGCTGGCGGTTTTCAGATCGTAGGTTTCTACAGCTCCGTATTTGTTCACACGGCCCTGCGTGTCCGAGTAGTAATAATTGGCCCAGATGAGATTTGTTCCGAGTTCCGGAAAAGCGCTGTTGAGGCTTGAATTTTTCAGTATTGCTTCCAGCACGCTGGAATATGCAACGCGCCAGGTTTTGCCGGCCGTGTTGTCCACATTGCAGGAATCGTACGCGGCAGAAACACCGAGGTTGTTCAATCGTCCGTATGTATCATTGCAGGAATTGTTGTTGACGCTGCAGTACTGCAGAGCCGTGGCGCCGTACTGATTCTCCGCCGTGGTCCCCGCATTTCCGCGGCAGTTGTTCGATGCACCCGCATATGTCTGACCCTGCAGACATTTTTTCACCAGAGTGTCAATGTAGGAATAGCCACCGGAAGTTTTCAGCACCCGCACCGTTCCGTTGCCCATATCCGTGAGAGTGATTGTGATGGCGTACGTATTCTGAGTTCCAGGATTGATGCTGGACCACCAGGGGAAAGATCCTTCGCTGCTGTCATACTCTGTCCTATGACATTTGAATATCAATAGGAAGGATGCGGTCAGCATCAGATAGGCCAGCGCAAATTTATTGATCTTCTTCATAATTCGATTTCTGCATTCGCCCGATTTATGTTGATACTATTCCTTACTATGATTTAAAGATATCCGGATTTTTGATTTTTTTCTATTTTTTTGCCAAAACACGCATTTTTGCATTATTTTTGTGCATTTTCCTTGTCGAAAGTTTTTCAATTGCCATCAATTCCTGGAGAGTTCTTATTAAAAAGGTAAGTATTTATTAATAATTCGGGAGCAGCGGCGCAGAATCAAAGCCCGAAAGGATTCCCATGCAGATCAAGATACCCCGCGAAGCCATAGACGAGATCAAAAGCAAATTCAACTGCGAAGAAGACGATGCGGTTCGAGCCTACAGTCTGGCATCCGGACGCGCGGCCACCGCTTTCACAGAAACTCTCGACGAGGAACTCGGCAAAAAATCGGCCGAAACTCCGGTTCTGAAACTTTTCACGCCCAGAGAAATCAAACAGCATCTGGACAAATTCGTAATCGGGCAGGAAGAATACAAAAAGCGATTCTGCATTTCCACGGCCTATCATTTCGCCACGGTGAGGTACCTGAGAGAAAAAAAAGATATGGACGAAAAACTGGTCCGCCGGTTCCGCAAAAAAAATACAATCATCGCGGGACCGACAGGCAGCGGCAAAACATACTGCGCGGAAGTGCTCGGCGATCTGCTGTCCGTGCCCACTCTGATCATTGACTCCACAGACTACACGGAAGCCGGTTATGTCGGCAAGAGCGCGGACGACATGATACGTGAACTCATCGACATGGCGCCCGGCGCCGACCGGCGCGCCCAGGCGAGGTTCATCTCGGAAAACGGCGGCATCATATTCATCGACGAGATCGACAAGAAATCAAAAGACGGCGCCGGAATGGTCGGGCACGACATATCGCGGGAAGGTTTCCAGCGCAGCCTTTTAAAATTAATGGAGCGAAAACTGGTGCCGATAGAAAATCCATACTCGGCCGCGGCGCAGATACAGGAGGCGATGGAGAAACAGCAGGGACATAAACCGGGCAAAGAGGATTCGCGGATGCTGGCCACGGACAATATTCTTTTTGTTCTGGGAGGCTCGTTTGAACGCGCCGCTGAAAGTCTGATCAAGCTGATCCGCAAGCGGGTGGAACACCACGGTCAGCTCACAGAAGAAGGCGACATCATCGTCCGCGGTTTTGAGGAATTGGCGGGCGGGAAATCTTCCGCTCAGAGTGAAAAACAGGATCTCCGGAATTATCTGGCTGAGGCAAATGCGGACGATTATATCCGGTTCGGTCTTCTGCCGGAGCTTGTCGGGCGCGCGCCGATTCGCACATACGTCAATGCTCTGTCAAAAAAAGATCTCGTTCGAATCATGAGCGACACGGAGGATTCCATTCTCAATCAGTACCGGCTCGAATTCTCTCTGTTCGGAATCACCGCCGATTTTTCGGAAGACGCCGTGGAATACGCCGCGGAGCTCGCCGAAAAAGAGCGGACGGGGGCCCGGGCGCTTGTCAGTGTCTGGGAAACGATCCTCACCGATTTCCAGTTTGAACTTCCGGGATCGGCTCTGAAATCACTGAATGTGACCCGCGAATTGTGCGAAAGACCCCGTGATGCTCTGCTGGACCTTCTCGAACGCAGCCCGTTTTCGGAATTCATTGAAAAATTCCAGCGCGAGCACGGCATCGAACTCATCATAGACAAAGATGTTCAGCAGCACATCCGCGATATCGCCCGTGAAAGTAAGAAAGAACTGGCGGCAACTCTGGATGAATTGCTGGCTGGAACAGCCGCCCTGAATTATATGGATCATCGCGGGCAGTTCCGGATCACCAACGAAATGGTGGACGATCCAAAATATTTTGACAGACTTTTTTCCGAATGGTATCTGCAGAGAAAACGAAGCTGAGACCAAGAACCGATGCGCCCGCATAAAATACCGCGATGGATCTGTTTGAGTGCGACTGTTGTATTCAGTCTTCTGTTTCTGACTGCGAACTGCGCTGCCGGACCGTCCAGGCGAGATGCGGTCTTCAACATCCGGACAGACAACAGCATTCCCGTCGATGTGTATCTTCCGGACAGGCCGCCTTCCGGCGCTTCGATTCTGCTGATTCACGGCTTCATGCATTACAAAGAAGGGCACAGAGAAAATGCGCGATGGTTTGCCGCCCGGGGCTGGATCGTTTATGTTCCGGATCTGAATTACACACTTCTTTCGCCGAATACGGAGGAACGTGTTTCTGATGTGAGCGCTCTGCTTGCCTGGATTCGATCCCGGCCGAATACAGATCCGAACCGGATCGTCCTTGTGGGACACTCGGCGGGCGGTCTGACGGCCCTCCTGGCTGCCTCAAAAGAGAAAGTGGCCGGAGTGGTCGGCTGGGACCAGGTTGTTTCTGCAGGAAGGCCCGGCACGCAATCTCGCGCGATTGCTCCCTCCGATCTTGCGCAGATCCGCTGTCCGGCGCTTCTGATTGAGTCGCCCCCGCAGAGCTGCAACAATGAACGAGATCAGGGTTATGATATTTTTCCGCTGCTCGCCTCAACTATGAAGAAAAGAATCACAATCCCCGGCAGCAGCCACTGCGATTTTCCGGATGACAGTTTTGCCTGCGGACTTGTCTGCGGACCGGCAAACGAAGAAAATCATCGTCTTATTCTGGAAACTACGGCCGCCTGGCTGGAGATGGAAATACTCGGGCAGAGTGCAGAAAAAAAATAGTATCCTACTGAGTCTGAGTTCGCCGGCTCCTCCAGAGCTTCAGGAGATTCTCTGCCAGAGCATGGGTGAATTTTTCCGCCCCCTCTCTATTCAGATGCACCGTATCAGCAAAATAGATATCGGGATCTTTTTCGCCGGAAAATAAATTTCTCATATCAATACGGCGCCCGGCGCTCACATGCCGCGTCCAGAGTTCCGCCATCTTGCGCGAATTCTCATCTCGAAACAGCGTTGAAAGAGGCGGAATCACAGTAACAGAATGCAGGCCGTCGCGCTCCATTTCCCTGTAGAATATTTCGAGCTGTCGAAAAAATAACTCCGACCGCGCGGCGGCATCGGGCGAATCCGCTGCAGGCAGCATGCCGTAAAGACGACAGCCTTCATTGACAGCCTCCCTGTGAGCCTCGTCAGTTACACGAATTCCTTTTGCATCGAACTCCGGCATTCTGTGAGAACTGACTTCCAGACACTCCGACAGGTCCCGGGCGCGGTAAATGGTGAGCCGGTAATTGACCGAGTTATCCGGCTGCAGAGGCCCTTCGCGCGAAAGTTGGTTCAGGCGCCGGATGCGTTCCCCTGGATTTAAAAAAAGATCCCGAACATCGTTCTGATAGGATGCCAGCCTGACGTTGAAATAAAAAAAATCGCTCAAAGACGGAGAGATCCGATATTCAACCATCAGTCCCAGAACCTGAGAAGCGGAAAACCGAGACAGCATGGCCCTGGCGGGCTTTTCGAGAGGGCGGCGGGCAGTCATGGGAAAGCTATTTTCGGAAACGTGAATTGTGTATTTTATAGAAGGAAATTTATTTTTCATTCTCCGGTACAGAAGATTCTGCACAATCAGCGGCGCGCCGTCACAGGCTGCCGATATCGCGGAAATATTTTCCTTTCTCAATGCCTCATTCAGCCGGCCAAGAAGAATCCCCTGCCTTGCCACGGATGTTCCCAGAATTAAGATCTCCGGGCGATCGTTCGACTTTTCCGACCAGTCCAGAATTCTCTGCACAGAACGGGCGGCGGAGCGCGGCTGCATCCACCTGTCGTACATGCCCGAGCGCAGGAACAGCTCCAGAAGCAAAAACAGCGAAAGCGGAATCCAGAACCGGATATCTTTAATATATTTAATAAATTCTTTCATATATTATTTTCAGAACTGAAAGTAAATAAACACAGCGCCGTCCGGGACTGCGAAAACAAGGATTGCCAGAAGCAGAGCAGAGAGCAGAATCGCAAGTTTGATCCGGCTGCTGTCTCCATAGAATTTTTCAATGGGATAGTACCGGAACGCATAATCATAGACAAAACAGACTGCCAGAATCGGCAGATACAGAACATAGACCGGCGCGGGGTAAGCAAAACCCGGCCCTCCGGAAAAAGCAAAACTGACCGCGCTCCAGTCTCCGGCATAAATCGGTGAAAATCCCGCGCCGAGCAGATACCAGAGATCGTAAATCCCGAAAAGACGCCCCTGCATCTGCGTCGCGGCTGAGAGCGTTTCGCTGCGAAAATAGATCCAGCCGAACATCAGAAAAAAAATCGTCAGGAATCGCGCAAAAATATTGTACGGAATCCCTCCCTTTGCATTCAGCCAGACGCTGAGCGATGTGCGAGAATAGAGATTGTGCGAAGTGAGCATGACCCACTGCCAGATGCCGCTCAGCACAAAGG
This sequence comes from Spirochaetia bacterium, assembly GCA_009885105.1. Classification (GTDB taxonomy): domain Bacteria; phylum Spirochaetota; class Leptospiria; order Leptospirales; family Leptonemataceae; genus VFLI01. Next base: position 31,484 of record VFLI01000063.1, read on the forward strand.
TATAACCGGCGCCGTGCCATAGACCGGCAAGAAACCAGACGATGAAAGAATTGAAGTAAGTCCGGTACAGGCCCAGACGCGAGCCGCCCAGCGGGATGTAGACGTAGTCGCGAAACCAGGTTATCAGAGAAATGTGCCACCTGGCCCAGTGTTCCTGAATATTTTTGGCCGCCATGGGATGATCAAAATTCGTTTCGAATTCAAAACCGAACAGACGTCCGACTCCGCGCGCAATATCCGTGTAACCCGCGAAATCGAAATATATCTGAAAACCCCAGCCGACAGCGCCGATCCATATATCCAGAGGATGCAGAGAAGACTGCGATGCGAAAACTTGATTTACCATCGGGGCGATATTGTCCGACAGGACGAGCTTCTGAAAATAACCGGTCAAAATCCGCGTCATTCCGACAATCATATCGTCGCGCTTAACAGAACGTCCCTCATCCATCTGCGAAAGGAATGTCGTGGAGCGCACGATCGGTCCGGCGACAAGCTGCGGATAGAACGCGACAAACAGAGCAAATTCAACGGGATTTTTTCGCGGCTTCTGCACGCGACGGTAGACATCGATCGTGTAGGAAATCGACTGAAACGTGTAAAATGAAATTCCGGCTGGAAGCAGAATCTGCAGCGAAACACCCGTCAGGCCGGACACGCCGAGGTCCCGGAATACATCCAGGGCGAAATTCGTGTATTTAAAAAAACCAAGCACGCCCAGATTCGCAGCCAGCGAGGCAATCAGCCAGCCCCGCCTTCCGAGCATCGTCAGAAACCATTTCGCGCGCGGCCGGCCTTTACCCGTATCAGCCCCGCCCGCGTCTGACATCTCAGCCGTCAGTTCATCCGATGCGCCCATTCCCAGAGCGGCGATATAATCGACCAGCGTCGTTACGATCAGGAGGGAAAGATAGAAGAGACTGAATACGCCGTAGAAGTAGTAAGAGGCGAGAAGCAGAAAGATTTTTTTTCGGCTGTCCTTTAATATACAGGCTCCGGCCAGAGTCACGATGAAAAAAAGAATAAAATGATACGAAGTGAAATTCATTTGTTATATTTAATAATATACTGAATCATATACTCAATACTGTGTTCCATTATATTCGGCAGGATATTCACAACTGCCGGATCAATCTTCAGGCATAATGAATATCCTGTCCATTCTGTTATTTTTTCCTCGACAATGAAACATGCCGGCCGGAGTTATTTCAATCGATCATGCCGCATCACAAAAACTCTTCCCGTTATAGTTTTTCCATTATTCTTTTTCTCGCCGTCTGCTTTTTTACATGTATGTCCGCTCCCCGCTGGACGCTTGCCGCGGCCAAAACTCCCTATTATTCTTCGCCGCTGGATCAGCCTGTGACGGACAGAAAACCGGTCGGCGAGCTCAATCTCGGAGACGAAGTCGAAGCGCTGGAGTTTCGCCGCGAAAACGGCGGATGGCTGCATTTCAGAAAAAACGGCCTGTCCGGCTGGATTGCTTCTTCGCAGGCTGTGCTGTCGGATGAGTTTCGAAAAAAAATCACAGGCGGCCTGCCCTGGAAAGAGAGCTGCCTTCTTCTCAAACCGGAAAATTTTCCCAGAAACCTGGATTATTTCCCGGCTGATTTTCGATCCGGTTTTATCGGCATGCCCGGTGGCGATTTCAGGCTTGAATTTCACCGAGACGGCAGTTTTATTCTGCGGACAGGACAGACCGGCAACCGGCAAAGCTGGGAAGGACACTGGGAAATTCAGCAGAGCCGTCTTATGATCGATCTTGTGGAAACCGTGGATTTCTGTCCGCCAAATTCCCCGGCATCCTGTCACAGAGCTGCCCTGCAGGCATATGGCAAAACATCGGCAACGTTCGAAATTGAAATGGAACTTGTTCTCAACGCTCAAAATACCTTCAACGGTCAGCTGCAGGTCCGGGATCTGCTGGTGATGCCAGGAAAACGAGCCTGGGACCCGGCCGCCGGGCTCGATCTGACAGAGAAATTTTCTCGAGACATGGGCTGTATGCACCCGTTGGTGGAGTGATGGCGGGAGCTCGATTGGGAAACGTGAATGACATTCTGAGACACCGTTTTTCCAGATATTTGGATTCGTATGCACCATTCATGTGCTTATAAGCAAGAAATACATGCCTAACTTTAGTCCGACACGAAATAATTACAAAACAGTGCATGAAATAAGTTGACTTAAATCCCTAACGCTGTTAAGTTTTTCCTGTTATTTCAGCGAAAAAAGGTGATTGTTGTATGTTTATTTCAATATTTCTAAGCCAACAAGCGAATTTTTTTCATTTTTCACCCATTTCAACTCTTTCTCTTTCATACTGGCATGAATTATGCAATAAACACTGTTAAGACAATCGCAATAGGGCGAACTCAAATAGAATTTGTTCTATATAAGAATCAAAAGAGGAACAGCGAAATGAAAAAACTACTTATAGCAAGCTGCATGGCAGCTTCCTTACTGATCAGCTCTTCAGTTTTTGCCGGCGCGGCAAAGACCACCTACCCAATCGTGTATGCGCACGGCATGGGCGGTTTTGACAATCTTCTCGGACTCAACTACTGGGGAGACGATTACGGTGTATTCGTCGGAGATGCATGCGACGAATTTCTTGAAATCACCTGCAACAGCAATATAAGCTCAAGTCAGAAGTCGTATGCGGCTCAGGTTCAGGCCTTCCAGTCTTCGGAAGTGCGCGGACTCGACCTTGCCAACGACACGGAAAGCTTCATGGCTCTCACGGGCGCAACCCGGGTGAATCTAGTCGGTCATTCTCAGGGAACGATCGATGTGAGAAAAGCAGCTTATGTCCTCAAGCAGAGAAAAGGCTACGCAGTGGTTCGTGTTCTTGTTTCGATTTCCGGACCGCACCGCGGATCGCCAATCGCCAAGTACATGCTCGATCTGAGCCCGGGCATCATCAGCGTGATCGACGCTCTGGCCCGTATGTATGGAAATATCATCTATCAGGCCGGCAATGACGGCTATGCGGCTGCAAAGCAGTTCGTCTATAACGACTGGAGCGCCACAGACGGAAAAACAACAGGTATGAAAGCTTTCAATGTTCTGTATCCAAACAGCTCGGCGGTGGTATACAGATATGTTTCTCTCATCACTGCGCAGGAAGGCCTCTCGGTGAATCCGGCCATGTGGATCACAAAGTCTCTCTACAACATTGACGGAGACGGATACTGCGTCGACGATTGCGACAATGACGGCGCCGGCGGCAAGGGCGATGGAAATCGTTCCAACACCGATGACGACGGTCTGGTCGGCATCAACTCGCAGCAGCTGGGATGGAGACTTCAGTACAACGAATGCTTCCTCTGCTTCGATTCCATCACAACAAACACATCGCTCGGCGAAGCTTCGGCCAACAATCCGACTTCGGCGCAGATGACTTCAAAAGCTTCTGTTATCCAGCAGGACCATTTCGACGTGGTGGGCGCTCCGCCTGATACTTTCAACGAAATGGAATTCTACGGAGCCCTTACGGATTATATAGCCTATTACGATTGATCGAACCCATGGATTGAAAGGATCGGGGGATCCGCGGAGCCGGCCGAAACGCCGGCTCTTTTTTTTGCGAAGATGAAGAAAAGAATTTCTCACGCAGAGACGCAGAGAAAGAGAAGAAGGCATCAACCTGGTGAATCATCGTTCCGGGACGCTTTTCCGCGGCCTGAAATATTTTCCCCCTTTGCGCCTTTGCGGCTCTGTGCAGCGTCGCCATTTTGGCTCTCACCGCTTTCGGCGCGGCATGCTTTTCTGTATCAATCGGGCCATCAGTCGGGAGCGAAACGAGCGGGTGAGAAACAGCCGGCCCGCGTGATAGTAAATTTTATTGACAATGCCCGTCGTATGAAAAAGCTTTTTGCCCAGTTTGTGCAGTCCCTGCCTTGCGATGATATCCGGGTCCAGCGCGCCCGTGCCGTCTTTTTTCCCCGGCCTGTTGATGAATCCAGGAGTCAGGCTCAGAACATCGATGCCCAGGGGAGATAGTTCAATGCGCAGCCCCTCGGCCAGCTCCATATCATACGCTTTTGTGGCTGAGTAGTTCGACATAAAAGGCACCGCGCCGAATGCCTGCATGGAAGAAACAAAGATTATGCCGGATTTCTTGCGCTTCTGAAAACGGCCTGTAAAGCGATGCGTGAGTTCAAGAGGCGCTAAACAGTTCAGCCGGACAGTCTGCAGGAGTTCCGAAAGTTCCAGTTTTTCAAAATAACCTTTGGGAAAAATTCCGGCATTGTTGATCAGAAGACCCACATCGATATCAGCGCAGGCCTGGAACAGCTTTTCGGCCGAATCGGGCAGAGCCAGGTCCAGCGCTTCCGTCCGAATCTGCACGGGCGACTTATCTGACAGTTCCTGTTTCAATTCCTGAAGTTTCTCCGCGCTGCGAGAAACCATGACTATGTTGAAGCCCAGCTGTGAAAGCTCCAGGCAGAATGCCCGGCCCAGACCGCGGCTGGCGCCGGTCACGAGCGCCCAGGGACCATATTTCTCAATCATATTATTCATGCCTGGACAGACCAGCCTGTCCTCGTACCTTCCTTGACAGGTCAGCCCTATGCGAAAATTCGTCAATGAACTTTATGCAGAACAACCAACAGCCCGTCGAGGCCTACCGTCTATTTTTTCCTCTGGGATTGATCGGCGGGTGCCTGTCCACCGCCCTCTGGATTTTTGCCCTGTTTGTGCAGAAGGGCTGGATGCAGAGCGGAAGTGTGCTCAATGGATACCCGGCAGCAATCCATTCGGAACAGATTGTTTCTCTCTTCTTTCTGCCGATCATCACCGGTTTTCTATTCACCGGGCTTCCCCGCTTCACGGGCACTCCTCTTCCTTCTCTGCAGTTTCTGTCCGCTTTTTTTGCGGCAGCTGTTTTGATATTTCCCCTGTCGTATCTTCACAACAGGCTGCCCCTGCGCGCACTGTGCATGGCTTTCACTCTGGCTCTGACCGCATTCTCCATCATCCGAATTCGAACCGCGAACTGGCAGCCGCGGCATCTGTGGCTGGTTATTGTGGGACTGGCCCTTGGCAGCACGGGTTACCTGTTCATGCTGATTTCTGATATGACGAATCAAACAGGCTACTTCCGGGCCGGCAGGTTGATGTTGTATTACGGCATGATGCCGGGACTGATATTTGGAATTGGAAGCCGTCTGATCGTGCCGCTGGTGGCGGAAGACAATACCAGGATGCTGTGGAAGCAGAAGGCCGAATCCATTCCATCGACAAAGATGCAGATTCTTTCTGCGCTGTTTTTGAGCTCCTTTCTGCTGGATACGGTGAAAGAACTTATTCCGGGCTCTCTGCACGGTCTGCCGATTCCGGCGGTTCTACGATTTATATTTTTCGCTTTCTGGCTGATATCCTATTTTCACATTATGGAATTCAAGAAATTCGGCGGTCCGCTGCGCACAGGGATTCTGGTGTCCTGCTGGTTTTTTCTGGCGGGCAGTCTCTTGACTGCAGCTTTCCCGGCAGCCGCGCCGCATTTCGGGCATGTCTATTTTGTGGGCGGAATCAGTCTTCTGGTAATTCTTGTGATGGTGCGGGTGACTCTTTCGCATTCCGGGCAGGAACTGCTTCCGGAAAGAAAATCAATCGCCCTCTGGATCATACTGATTTGTTTTATTGGCGCCGCGCTGACCCGCGCCACAGCCCATCTGATGCCGACGATTTTCTACACGCATCTGGCCTACGCTTCGTTTCTTTATATTACAGCGCTGTGCCTATGGTTTGGCCGGTTCGGCAGATTCTTTTTGTAAAACTCCCAGGCTAAAAAAAATGAATTCACATATTTCAGAAAACGAAGCCAGCCTGCTAAAAAAATTCGCTCTTTACTCGCTGTTACTGTGCCTCTACACGTATGGAATCATGGTGATCGGTCCTCTGGTTCGCGCCGAGAATGCGGGACTGGCCTGCCCGGACTGGCCGCTCTGTCAGGGGCATGTGATCCCTCCCCTGGAATACAGAGTTTATCTTGAATTCATTCACAGAGTCGTCGCCGGAATTGGAGGCCTTCTGTTCCTGGGCTGGGCCGCTGCCGTTCTGTATTATCCGGCGCTGCGAAAACGGTTTGTCGTCTCAGCGGGAGCCGCCGTCCTGCTTCTGACAACGCAGATACTTCTGGGAATGTTCACAATTACAAAACTGCTGGACCCTTACATCGTAAAATCGCACCTGCTCACCGCGGTTCTCTATCTCTCTGTTCTTGTGTCTGTCTGGATACGATCTTCCCGGATGTCAGATGAAAACGAGCCGGACGCTCGCGGAGCATCTTCAAGAGCGGGTGTTTCATCCGTGCTTGGATTTACAATTCTGGTATTCATTCAGCTGTTTCTGGGCGGCCGGGTCAGCACAACATATTCCGGGCTGGCCTGCAGTGAATTTCCTTCCTGTTATTCGGAAACAGTGTACTCGCCGGACGGAACTAAGGAGTTCGTGCATGTCTATTTTCCAGCGCTGGAAGGTCCGATCGAAAGGCATATGACTCACCGTTACATGGCTTATTCCCTGGCTGTATTTGCGTTTCTTCTGATATTTCTGGCAGAAAAGAATTCCTGGCCGCCCAGGCAGACCAAAAGAATCCGGTTCATACTGATTCTGGTTCTGATCCAGATACTTCTGGGCGGAGCCAATGTGCTGTTCCGGATACCGGTGATCGTGACTGTCCTGCACTCGGCCTTTGCCATCGCTCTGTACATCACCGCCTTCACAACCTGGTTTGAACTGCGCAGCCTGCAGAGCAGGACAACGGAATAAACCGGCTGCCCCGAATTATTCACGAGGAAATTTATCCCGGCTTTTCTTATGGACGATTCCCCCTGGGATTGATATTCTGGCTTCAAGAGTACAAGCATCTACGCAGAGAATTGGATCAGATATGCCGGATGGGCCAGACCAAAAAGCCGCTTCAGTTGAACAAAAAAACATCCCGTCCAGGGTCCTTGAAGAAAAACGAGTTCGAGAGGCCATAATTCGATTCTGCGGCGATTCCGGGGACGGCATGCAGCTCACCGGAACACAATTCACAACAACAACGGGCGTGGCCGGAAATGATCTGATGACCTTCCCTGACTACCCGGCGGAAATCAGGGCGCCGCAGGGCACTCTGAGCGGCGTATCCGGATTTCAGGTGCATTTTGCAGCGGCGGACATATACACACCAGGAGACCAGGTGGATGTTCTTGTCGCCATGAATCCGGCGGCGCTGAAGACAAATCTTAAGGATCTGAAGGCAGGCGGCATTCTCATTCTCAATACGGATGCCTTCGATGAAAAAAATCTAGCAAGAGTCCACTACGACAAGAATCCTCTCGATGACAGCGGTCTCAAAGAAAAATACAATGTAATACCGGTTCAGATCACAAAGCTCACACGGCTGACCGTGGAGGGACTGGATCTTCCGCAGAATGTCGTGGATCGATCCAAAAACTTTTTTGCCCTGGGAATCGCCTACTGGCTCTTTCATCGAGATCCTGCCACAACGCTGCGCTGGCTGGAAGACAAGTTTTCCGGCAAAGAAAAGCTGATGCAGGCCAACCAGCGGGCCTTAAAAGCGGGGTTCAATTTTGCAGAAACATGCGAGCTTTTCGCCGAGCGTTATGAAATAGATTCGGCAAAATTCAAATCCGGCACATACCGCAACATCACGGGCAATTCCGCCATGGCGATAGGACTGGTCACAGCCTCAAAACTGGCGGATCTTCCGATGATGCTGGGCAGTTACCCCATCACGCCTGCCTCTGATATTCTTCACGAACTTGCTCGCTATAAAAATTACGGCGTTAAAACCTTCCAGGCGGAAGATGAAATTGCCGCCATCGGCTCAGCGCTGGGCGCCTCTTACGGAGGCAGCATCGGCGTGACGACGTCTTCCGGTCCGGGCATCGCGCTGAAGTCGGAAATGATGAATCTTGCCGTATCCGTGGAACTGCCTCTTGTGATTGTGAATGTCCAGCGAGGCGGTCCTTCCACAGGTCTTCCAACCAAGACAGAACAGGCAGATCTCTTACAGGTAATGTTCGGCAGAAACGGCGAAAGCCCGATTCCGATCATATCGGCCAGCAATCCTGCAGACTGTTTTGATGTGGCCGTGGAAGCGGTGCGGATCGCTTTGAAATTTATGACGCCGGTGGTGGTGCTGTCTGACGGATATATCGCCAACGGCTCAGAACCCTGGCTTCTGCCGAAAATTGAAGAGCTGCCAAAAATCGAGAATAATATCGTCAAAGACTCGGATTTGCCGGATTTTCAGGTATTTCGGCGCAAACCGGACACTCTCGGAAGACTCTGGCCCATTCCCGGCAAACCGGGCTTTGAACATCGAATCGGCGGGCTGGAAAAAGACGCGCTGACCGGGCATATCAGCTACGATCCCGAGAATCACGAAATCATGACCCACACCAGAGCAAAAAAGATAGCCAATATTGCTAACTTTGTTCCGGAGCAGAGCGTTTTTGGAGATGAAAAGGGAGAACTGCTGATTCTCAGCTGGGGGTCCACATTCGGTTCTGTGCGATCCGCCGTGGAGCAGCTCCACGCTGAGGGAAAAAAAGTTTCTCACGCTCACCTTCGATATCTCAATCCTTTCCCCCGGAATCTGGAAAAACTGCTGACCAATTTCAAGAAAGTTCTGATCCCGGAAATCAATCTGGGACAGCTGGCTCTGTTGATCCAGGGTCGGTTTTTGAAGCCTGTGATCTCTCTGAATAAGGTTCAGGGAAAACCGTTCCTGATTTCAGAAATAAGAAGCAAGATACTGGAATGCTTGAACTAGCCAAGAAAATGAACCGCTAATGAACGCCAATGGACGCGAATCAGGAAAAAATATCAGCATTGATTGACTTATGACAAATCCAACTCTAACAAAAAAAGACTTCGTTTCCGACCAGGAAGTGCGCTGGTGTCCGGGCTGCGGAGATTACGCAATTCTTGCCGCCATACAGAAAACAATGCCGGAGCTTGGAATTCCCCGTGAAAATATCGTATTTGTTTCCGGAATCGGCTGCTCATCACGCTTTCCGTATTACATGAACACCTTCGGCTTTCATACGATTCACGGCAGAGCCCCCACAATCGCCACCGGTCTGAAAATTGCCCGGCCGGAGCTTTCCGTCTGGGTCGTGACGGGAGACGGCGACGGTTTGAGCATCGGCGGCAATCATCTGATCCATGCCATGAGGCGAAATATCGACCTGAATATTCTTCTGTTCAACAATGAAATCTACGGTCTGACCAAGGGACAGTATTCTCCAACCAGTGCGCGGGGAACCATATCTAAATCGACTCCATACGGCTCTCTGGAAACTCCGTTCCGGCCTCTCTCCGTGGCGATTGCCAGCGAGGCCACCTTTGTGGCCCGGGCGAACGATAAAAATATGAAGCTCATGTCCGATGTGCTCAGGCGAGCCGCCGAGCACCGGGGAATATCTTTTGTTGAAATTTTCCAGAACTGCGTCATTTTCAATGATGACGTGTTCGAATCGACGATCGGCAAAGACGTTAAAGACGACAACACTCTTGTCCTGGAGCACGGAAAACCTCTGCTTTTCGGCAAAAATCAGGAAAAAGGCATACGCATTCTGGGCATGAAACCGGAAGTCGTCAACGTCGCCGATGTAGGCCTTGAGAATATTTACGTGCACGATGAAACGCTCGACAATCCCGCCGCCGCATATCTGCTCAGCCGATTCGACAATCCTGAATTTCCAGTGCCGATGGGCGTATTCCGATCCATTTCCAGGCCGGTGTACGAAGAAGAAATCGAAAGACAGAACAAAGAAATAACCGAGAAAAAATCTCCTGGAACTCTGGAGAAGCTTCTGCACTCCGGAGACATCTGGGAAATCCGATAAGGATATTTGGCGCCGAAGGCGCTGTGGGAAGATTTGCCACGAAATTTCACAAAAGATCACGAAAAGGGAATTCAATCACGCGGACGCCAGCAACCCTCACTCAGTGACTCCGCGGCCAAAATTTTTTAGCTTGCCAGCTCCGCAAAAAAATACCCGGGAAAAAATTTTTTTGTATACAGATGTGAAGCCGCCTGGTAAATGGGGGGCAATCATTTGTTTCGTACTGATGAAACAAATTTTAAGATTGCGGAGGGACAATTGATGGAAGATCCACTCGGTGAACATTACATAATCGAGTTATATAACTGCAAGAATGCTATTCTTGACAATCTGACGAAGATAAAAGCGACTTTGCTGGAAGCAGCCAGACAGGCTGGAGCAACTATTATTGATGAAAGGTTTCATCAATTCAGCCCGCAGGGAGTTTCTGGAGTCATCGTCATAGCGGAATCCCACCTCAGTATTCACACCTGGCCTGAACTTGGATATGCGGCTCTGGACCTTTTTACCTGCAGCCACGATATGCAAATACACAAAGCAATAGACTTGCTTCGTGAAGTATTTGAACCCGAGGACTTAGATGTTCGATATGTCGCACGCGGCATACTGGACCCGGCGAGACGAAAAAAGCAGGCTTTTCCAGGAGTTCGTAAGATCAAAACCCGGAAAGCTGTAACGAATCGCTGGCAGGTAGCAATATAATGTGACATGAGTTGACATGATGAAAAAAAAGACACAAAAATTCTTGCCGGTGCGGCCGTATTCAATGAGACATAATACGGCGGCCGGCGTTCATCACAGCTTCTGAATGCTATGAGAGGCACGAAACAGTCATATCTCGACCCGCGGGTGGAGTTGCGCGTCAAAAGTCTGGCCGGGAAAGGCATATTCGCCTCCGCGCCGATAAAAAAGGACGACCTCGTCTGCCTCTGGGGAGGAAAAATCTATCACAAGAAGGAACTGGACTCGCTGCCGGAGGGACTCAGGCATTATATTTTACAGGTAGACGAATACTTGTATATCGGGCCGCCTGATCTGGCATCTGTTGACGCCGCGGAATATTTCAATCACTGTTGTGATGCCAACTGTGGATTTTCCGGACAGACGGCGCTGGTTGCTCTGCGCGATATCGCAGCCGGAGAAGAGCTGACATTCGACTACTCCACCGCGGAAACCTACAATCAGGATTGGACATGCGCCTGCGGCTCGCCCCTTTGCCGGAAGAATATTCTGGGCACGGATCACAACCTGCCTGAGCTTCGCAAACAATACCGCGGATACTTCAGCATCTGGCTGGAAAAAAAACACGCTAAAGATTAGTGTCACGCAGAGAGCGCGGAGATCTCAGAGTTGGCTTTTTCGTATTTGCCCTTCCTCGCTCTGCGTCCTTTGCGCCCTCTGCGTGATACAATACAGATTAAAATTCCTCTCGAAACTTAGCCGCGGCTGAAAGATATTTTTTCAGACCCGCCGCATTGACTTCCCGGGTTCTTTCGCAGAGAGATTCCCACAATTCTTTTTCCGGATCCTCTTCCGAATACACAGCCCTGTGAAGGACGACCAGAAGATCCATCGCGCGCGAAAGACCCACGTACAGGATGCGGATCTCTTCATCCAGGTTTTCCCTTGTTCGATTTTTTTCAGGACTGCTCCATCCGCCCGTCAGATCCAGAAATACGGCCGGGAACTCCAGACCTTTGGCTTTGTGAATCGTAGATAGACTGGCTTCTTCAAATCCTGCCTGCCGCCACATTGCCAGCCGAAAATTGCTGCGCGCCAGTATTTTTATGTCTCTGCAATTGCCTCCGGCGGCCTCGTACAGACTGAATTCGCGGCCGGGTTCAACGGTGAACGACAGAACGGGAAATCCGGGGCCCTTCCCGCGCGTCGAACGAACACTTTTTGAAATCTGGCGGCTCGATCGCGAAATGGCATGCCTGCCAATTTTCACGATGCTGCTCAGACTCCGGTAGTTTTCCGAAAGACGAAAGATCCGGGCCTTGAAAATATCCTTAAAACTGAAAAAAGGCCCCAGCGAGGCTCCACGAAACGAGTAAATGGCCTGCCAGTCGTCTCCAACCGCCAGTATGCTTTTCGGGCTCATAAGACGCAGAAATTCCAGCTGGAGATTGTCCGTGTCCTGAAACTCGTCGACGATAATCAGACTGTACCGGTTCTTGAGCTCCTGGATTTGAGGCGCGCTTTCGTGGAGCGCATTGACAAGGTGCCGGATCAGATCTTGAAATTCGACAAGATCGTTATCCCTCTTATATTTATGGAAACTTCGAAATACAGACATGGCAGTGTCAGGAAACCGGCGCCGAAACTGATGGGGATTGGCTGCCAGAAGTTTGTAAGGGACCCCGCCGATTTCATCCCTTTTTTCAGAGAGCGCCGCCTGAAAGAATTTATTTTTCGCGACTTCGTCCAGTAACTGGATTTTTTTTCCTTTATAGGCGGGATGATTTCTCTTTAATTCTTTAAGACAGAAAGCATGGAATGTGGCGACAGTCACCCTGGACCTGAAAGCTTCCGGAATTCTTTCCCGCAGTTCATGGACTGCCTTACGGCTGAAACTGAGCAGGAGCACAGATTCTTCAGGGCTCTGAAGAAGTCTGTAAAGAACATATCCCACGACGGTTCTGGTTTTGCCGCTGCCGGCGCCGGCGATTACCTGCTTATTCCTGGATGTATCCTCTATGATACGCCTCTGCTGAGCTGAAAACGACATCAGTATTTCTTCCATACACGCCTCCCTTTCACTCAAAGGGTAAAAAAAATTCTATTGTTTCACATTTTTTTCGCAACGATCGATCTTTTTTTACCCTTTAAAAGCAGACGGGCAGCTAGCCCGAGGAGAAAAACAATGAATAATCTGGCTGTGGTAATTCTGGACGGCAATCTGACGCAGGATCCGGAGACAAAAAAAACACCTACCGAAAAGAATGTGACGACATTCACGATCGCTCTGAATCATGAATGGGGAAGCAAAGATGGAAACAAAACTGTTTCCTTCATTCCGGTGGAAACCTGGGAGAAACTGGCTGAAAACTGCTCGGCGTATCTCAAGAAAGGCAGCCGTGTGACTATCAGCGGTGATCTCAGACAGGACCGCTGGAAAGACTCGGAAGGAAAAACTCACAGCCGCGTAAAAGTGATTGCGCGGACTGTGCGGTTTGACTCCACAAAAAACAAAAAAAGCGCCGAAGCGGAAGCTGCGGCATAACCGGGGAAAATAAATTTACCGATTTTGATATCCCGAATTTAAGACCGCGGCTCTGCCGCGGTCTTTTTCATTTTTGTGATTCTCACCCGGGAATTCCAGACTTCCACAGGAAGATTCAGAATCCTTGTCATAAGTTCCGCCATAGAAAGAGCTCCGGTTTCCGGATCGTCAATTGAAAAGTATACATTTTTTCCGTTGAGCGACAAATCTAACAGAGCCGAGCGGACTTTTTTCTGCACTTCACGGATATTTTCCGCTCCTCTGTGCCGGTTCTTTTTCTTTCTGTCTTTCTTTATGAATGATATTGTTTCAGGAGATTTATCCAGGTTCCGGAATGCTTCTTCAGCATCGGCCTCATCCGTGAAATTCAGGCAGTAGTTTTTCGACTCATCCTGAATTTTGCGGGGCACGGAAGGCAGCAGTTTCAGATTTTTCAGCATGAGGCCGTCCGGAAGATTTTCCGATAGCGATTGCGCAGAAACATCGGTGTCAATATCCTGATAGAGCTCTACATAAAGAGTTTCTGACTCCGAGTGAAAAAAAAGCGGAAGTGAATCGGTAAAATGAAAAATTTCATGTTTGTTAAAACCGCGCGAAAAAGTCATCGGCAGACCGGCGCGGCGGGAGGCTTTGCGGATTACATTCGCCGTGTCCAGATGGCTGACATAAATGAAGGACCCGGATTTTGAGTATTCAATCAGAAGAACGCATTTTCTTTCAAATTTTTCCGGGGGGATGAGAACCGGTTTGAGCAGCTCTGCGGGGAAATTGGATTCAACCAGCGCCTGTTTGTGAGGGGGATGCATGTTTTCTTCTGTTACGGCTTCGTATCGTCTGTAATCCTTCTCAAGTTTTTCTCTGGAGAAGCCCTCAACAATGTGCTCCCAGGGAGTGTCGGACAGGCCTTCCCGTTTATCCATCCACTGATGCAGAAGATTTTCCGGTATCCGGGCGATGATATCCTGCCAGATATCTTTGCGAAACTGGTCGTCCCATGAGTCAAACCTGGCGCCGGCCTCGAAAGCCTGGAGAATGTAAGGCGAAATCCTGGTGTCGCTACGGGAGAGGAGCCCTTCCACATAACCCATCCAGGGATCCGGCGACTTGATATGAACTCTTCTGGTGTGAAGACTGCTCTTGATTCGCCGAAGCGCATCGAGAAAATATTCCGGAGTCTGCTGTTTCTCCCACTGAAAAGTGGTGAACGGCTTTGGAACAAAGAGAGAGACCGTCACATTGATATTTTTTCTCTGACCGCTCTGCCGGGCAAGTTCGCCCAGAGCGTTCAGGGCCCGGATGAGATCGTCCACCTCACGGCCCTCCGGATCGGGCAGGCCGGTCATAAAATAAACTTTTACGAGGTCCCAGCCTCGGGAGAATATTTCTTTTATCAGATAATGCAGATTTTCCTCGGACGATTTCTTGAAAATCCGCTCTCTCATTATTTCGCTGCCCGCTTCAAGCGCAAACGTCACGCTGCTCCGCCGGATTCCGGATGTCATTTCCAGAACGGGAATTGTTTTCACCTGTACGCGCAGACTCGGCAACGAAAGCGATATCCCCTGAGGTCCGTATTTATTTGCCATTTCAACGACCAGCTCTTCCAGCCAGGGGTAATCCGCGATTGACAGGGAATGCAGGGAAATCGAGTCGCTTCCTGTTTTCCTCAGCATCTTTTCCGCAGCCTGGACCAGAGTGTCAACTTCCGCATGACGAAGCGGCCTTTTCCAAAAACCCGCATGACAGAACCGGCAGCTCTGCGCGCAGCCGCGGTTTACCTCAACAACAAGCCTGTCCTGTGTGATGTCGATGCTCGGCAGGACGATATTGTCAAGAACGGCAAAAGCGCCCGCTCTGTAAGTTCTCTTCTGGACGGTGCGGCCGCTGTACTGCATGACGCCGGAGCTCGTCTCATGAACTTTATAAAACTCCGGCAGAACCAGCCCTTCGACTTTCTGCAATTCGCATAAAATTTCCAGCCGTGTCCGGCCTGACTCTTTTCCGGCGGCGATTGTCTCCAGAATCTCAAGGATTGCGTCTTCGCCGTCGCCCATAAAAATGGCGTCCATAAAATCAAAAAGCGGCAATGGATTGGAGACAGCTGTCCCGCCGGTAATAATGAATGGATCGCAGGCCCTTCTCTCTTTACGCAGGAGAGGAATGCCGGCAAGCTGCAGAGCATACAGAAGATTCGTGTAGTGAAGTTCGTGCGCGGTGTTGAATCCCCATAGATCAAAAGATCCAGCGGGAAGAAATCGGTCCAGTGAGTACAGCGGAATCCCGGCGCCCCTCAATGCCTGGGCGAAATCAGGCCAGGGCAGAAAAGCGCGGTCCGCAAGAAAATCTTCCCGGCGGTTCACGCAGTCGTATAGAATTTTCAGACCCTGATTGGACATGCCCAGTTCATATGTATCCGGATAACTGAAGAGCGCCCGGGCCCGCACCGATTCTGGATTTTTTTTTGCCGCAATGCCAAATTCACCGCCGACATACCGCCCCGGTTTCTCCACTTTCTGAAGAAGAGGGACGATTGCTTCGCGATCGACGAGGCGCAAAACTGGCGAAAATGGGATTCTAAGGCCTGTTTCTTTTTTTGAAATGACATTGGATAAATTCATATTTGTTTTAAACGCTTTAGTGAGTCCTCCTGGGATTCACTTTGTCCCGAACATCCTGTCTCCCGCATCGCCGAGCCCCGGAAGAATATATCCGTCCTTATTCAATTCCCTGTCCAGACTGGCTGAGAAAATTTTTATATCAGGATGCGCCTGCGAAAGACGGGTAACGCCCTCCGGTGATGATATTATAGACACATACATTATTTTATTTATATTTATTTCCTTAAGTTTCTGCACTGCGGCGACGGCAGATCCCCCCGTCGCAAGCATGGGATCCAGCAGAAAAACGGTCCGTGACTGGCAGTTCCCTGGAATCTTAAAAAAATAACTTTTTGGCTCCAGAGTTTCCTCATCTCTGTACATTCCGATATGACCGACTCTGGCCCCCGGCAGAAGACACAGAAAGGCGTCCACCATGCCGAGACCGGCGCGCAGGATAGGCAGAATCGCCGGTTTTTTTCCTGTGATTACCGGAGCCATGAACTCTTCCAGCGGCGTTCTGACCATTTCAACGCCGAGTGGAAGATCGCTGGTCGCCTCATACGCCATCAGAAGCGTGATTTCATGCACCAGTTCCTTGAATTTTTTTTTGCTCGTCGAAACATCCCGAAGCTTTGTCAGCTTGTGCTTGATCAAGGGATGATCCATTTCAAAGAAGTTGCGAAATACAGCATGCTGTTTTACAGGCATGTATCCTTTATTTCAATAGGGGTTGGAGAACACTACAAAAAAATACAGCTCTATACAAGAGATTAGCCCGGAGTCACAGAGAGCACGGAGGGAAGAAAGAAAAAAAGCCGCGGCAATCCGCAGCTTCGCTTCTTTGAGCGAATGGGCGCCCGTTGAGAACTCAAGCGGTCCGCCGCCGCCGCCAGTTCGAAAACGGCGTGCCCATTCGTGAAACTAGGGACAGCCCACGCAGGTAAAATCGGAGCCGTTGTTCGAGTCGGTATTTCTTTGCAAATAGTTACCGGTGGTACCGCCGACATAGCTCGAACAGGCATTCTGTATATCGCCATCGTTGAAGCTGTCCACAGGGAAAATACCGTTCAGATTGTATGCTGACGTCATTGTGGCCAGGTCACGAAAACCGCCGGTTACAAGATCCGCGGGAATGTCGCCGTCGCGGTTGGAATAACACATGATATCCATTGGAGTGGAAGTTAAGTCATAGGAAGCAAAAACAATCAGATCTGTTCCTGCGACGCCTGGAACGGGGGAGAAAACCTGCCATGTACTGTTGGCGGCCAGTCCGCTGACAATGGCGCCGGGATTTGCTGTTATGCTGTATGTTTGTATCGCCGACAAACGTTGGTCTTCAGGAGTCACAGACGGCGCCAGGCACGGTGCATCGCATGACTGGTTCAAAGTTACCTGAATATACTGGCCCGCTGTGATCAGAACATCGCCCATCCTGTAAATCAGAAGCGGTGATGGATTGGTATAATCATAATAATATATACCGAGTTTGTTTAGAGTTCCTGTACTAAGAGCGTAAAGGACAATTATGTCCTGGCTTCCCGACTGCGAGGGATACACTCTTTCGATTCTGACTGTGGCATTTGCATTCCCATGACCCTCAATGCTTACACTGCCCCCGGCAGCGAATCCTCCTGTAACATCATTTCCATTTGATTGTACAGTTAGTGTATGGATGGAGTTCTGTGTTTGCGCATTCGTAGTGACAAGCAGCCGCGAAGAATCGGTGGGATCGATCACTGAGGCACAGGGTGCAGTACAAAACCCCCCGCAGACAAAGGATTCTGTGCCCGGACAGTTAGAATTTACGGTAGGAACAGTCAGCATGGCCCAGCGCATCTGTATTGTTGCAGTTGTGGATGATGTAGAAAAGGCATACAGAGGTATATTAGTAAAATTATTAATTCCATTGTAAGATTTTGAAGCTGCCGTCGGGAATGTGGAATTGCCGCTGTAGTTCGGCGTTCCGATAGTACACTGAGTCCAGATATTGCTGCCGCCATACAGGCATTGGCGATAGAGATCACCGATCTGACCGGTGCCATTCAAATAGTACAGACCGGAATTGTCACAGAACGGGGCCACTGCGTCATTGTTGCAGTTGTTTCCATTGGAGGTGAACCAGCTGCCCGGACTGGTGCCGAGCATGGCCGTGCCGGTGGTCGGATGGAAAAATCTTTCCATCGAATGCACGCGTTTATTGAAAGAATCCAGTTTGCCGGCCACAGGAGGATCGCCATTTCCCGCCTGGTCAATGAGGTTCATGGCAACATCATACAGCCTGATATTCATAGCGGAGCTGTTCAGACTGAAGTTTTTCGCGCCGGAAATTTTATTGTCCATACTGTCGATGGCGCCATTGGCGACTTTGAGCAGGAAATAACCGTTTGCCGGAATGATCAGCCGGCCCGGGCCCAGATGTCGTGTCGCCACACCGGGCTCATACCAGTTGAATTCATCCGGAATCGGGTAATGGCCTGTTTCTCTAGTATCCCAGGTGATGGTCCAGTGACTCATGTCGATATCGCGGTTTGTCATGTTCCGGAACTCAATCCAGTCATCGTTTGCGTCGAGTGACGTTCCTGTGTAAGAGCCTGCATACATCACTTCGGATATTACAATATCGCCCGAAAACGCCACATCGCCCGATGGATGCCTCAACTGATTTTGAATTGGTTTTGAGACATCCCAGATACCCTGCCACTGTTTCTGAAGTTCCTGGGCGACCCAGGGCGAGTGAATGACCATCATGTTTTCGTCATTGTTCTCCACCGCGTTGTTGGACCAGTTGAAAGATCCTGTGCTCACTATGGCGCCGTCGATAATTAATGTCTTTGTGTGCAGTTTCCCGCCATGCGATTTAAGACCTGGAATCGCCGTATTCTCATTTCCGTCCTCGCGGTTGAATGGTCCTGCTGCCATGTAGCGGCCTGCATTGTACAGACGTGGCGCCTCTTCGGACGTGCCGGCGATGAATGTTGAATCGTGTATACCGCGGACGAGAACTCCTCTTTTGGCGGCCCGGATCAGCGCGGATGTCATTTCATCATGGGTGAAAGCGAATATCATGAACTGGATTTCCCGCTGCGCGCCGTTGATCAGCTGGATAATTCTGTTCATTGCGTCTTTTCCGTCATAAGGACTGAAATAAAGCTCCACAGGAGTAAAATTCACCATATGCGAATGGTTTGTTGTAAAAGGAACCTTCTGGGCGCCGTATCTTCCATAGTACATCTGTTCAAATTCGCGCGTGTAGTCGCGGCTGAGCGATGTCGATTCGATTATCATAAAATTATTATTATTTTTTCTCAGATCCGTGTCCGTGAAGTTTGCCGTCCCCATAAAGAGGTATTTTGAATCGATCACGGCGAATTTATTGTGATGAATGGCGGTTGAGTTCCCGATTGAGAATGGGATCGTGGTGCGGAGAATCTGCCGATACCCTTCCGTGACGGCTTCGTCCACATCCCCCACCAGACGGATCGGTATATTTCTTTCGTCAGCAGCCATGACGGCATCGATGATAGACTGTCTTCCCAGATTGTACACCGCCATATCAATCCTGTACTGAGCCTGATCCAGAAGTTCAACGAGTTTCAAATCGACTTTCTTGTCGACCATGGTCTGTTCGGATGTTCCCGGCTCGTTGTAAAACACCTGAAACCGTTCATTCCCCAGAAGCCAGTAGCCTGGATCGCTCCAGATATCATTGCCCAGATGATTTGTGCATGCAAAGGACGCGAAGGATAAAATCAACAATGTTGAGATTTTTTCTATTGTCGTTTTCATATGGTTTCCTAAAATATCAGCTTTGTGCCCAGCTGAAAACCGACAAACCGCGTGCTGCCCTGCGGTGTTCCCTGAACAAGGCCCGGCGTGCTGTAATAGCGCATGGGAACAAAAACGCCGTACGTCATCCAGATTTTCCAGTTTGGGATGGCCTCCCATTCCGCGCCAAAATCGTATTCTTCTCCCATGGGCGCGCCAAATCTTCTGGCCGCCTGCATGACTGTGTTTTGATTGGGATAGATCGGCGCGGCTACCATCAGCAAAATGTTCTGAGATATTGTATTGCCGCGGTCTTTATTGTTGAATATTCCACCCAGGCCGGGACTGCCGGTGTCGTACAGTACAACTCTATTTGTGTCAACAAGCCGCCACCAGTCAAATTTCAGATAGAAATTCCGGAGAATTCCCAGGGCCACTCCCACATGTTTTACTTCCGTGCCCGATTTTCTGTCCCTGTCGTACGGAGTGTCATAGATGCCGGATGACGATGTATACGCGGTTGGATGAATTCCGTAATACAGGTCGGTCAAGAGCCCCCCGGCATGCGCTGCTTTGAATCCTACAAAACCGTGAGAAAATTGCGAACCATCAGCATAATACCTTCCGCCCTGGGCGTAAAAATATGATCCAAGAAGGAGGATTCGCCTGTTGAAAAACGACAGTTCCACTTCGCCCATGTACGCCTTGCCGTTATTATCCACATCCTGGGGAAGATAGGTCACTGATAGTTTTTTTCGATCGATACCGTAGCTCTGCGACACAGTCAGGGCCGTGCGCAGCCAGGATCGGTATCCCGCGTTTACTTTTACACCGCGCATGCCGGAGAAATCGTTGTCCGTAAAATTTCCCGATGTGCCATTGTTGGTTCTGTCCGCTCCGCCGTTGGAAACCCCGGCCACATTCACGCCGCCGAATTTCGCAACATAAGCAAAAGCACGGGCTTCCAGGTGCGTGCCTCCCAGATCCGCATCGCCAATGATTGGAAATCTGTATAGCAAACCGGACCGCGCCGTATTGACATCGCCGTTAAAATGCTTCACTTTCTCGGCATCATAACTGATATACTGAACAAAATTTGCGTTCTGCGTATTGGTTGCATTATTGTAAACATCAATGATGATCGCGTCCATTCGGCCGAATTTTCCGTACCATCGAAACACAACTGCGTCCAGAATATCATCCAGAAGAAAATCCTTGTCGATACGGCCTCCGATAGTATAGTACTGTCTTCCAAAACGAATATCCGCGCGCGATGCCCTGGTGGGCTCTTTTTTCAGGTGAATGTCCAGATGCATCAGTCCAAAGTTCACAGTGTTCGCGCCATTTCGCGTCAATTTCAGGTCGTTGTTGGTATCGCGTCCTCCCAGCTGATCATGCCCCCAGAAACCGGTGCGCCAGACATCCACGCGAAAATCGAGCCTGGGATGAATCGGGAAAAAAGCATCCAGTTCAACGCCGGAGACTCCGAACATCGTGCGATCATCCGTATTGTCGACGCTTGTTTCGTTGGAATTGTCCAGCTTTCGCAGATCGGCGTTGTTAAAGTAGTTCATCGAAGTCCAGAACAGAAGCCGCCACTGGATTCTCTTAATCAGACTTTTCTTGGCCTCCGGATCAAGATCAAAAACATTTTCATCGTAGGCAAAATCGTAGCTTTCACCGTCGGCTCCGGTACCGGGAGCTGCGACATCCTCGGCTTTTTTTTCCTGGGCAGCGGATCGTCTGTCCAGAGTTTCTGCTGCTTCTCCGGTTTCAGATCGGCCAAACTCATCCGCGAAGACGGTAGTGGCGAAAAAAGAAATTAGAACAACTGCCGGGATCGTAAAAATTGCCCGAATATAAAGTATTTTCATTTCTATATATATCCTAAATATTTATTCTTTTTAACGATTTCAAGAATTGGGTCCGCCCAGGGTGAAGGTCGCCGTTTGTTGAAAATCCGTCGGTTGATTGGTGTCAGTGCCGTTGGGAATGCGTTTGATGCCGACTGGATTGCCGGTGATATTTGTTATACAGCTTCCTTTTTGCCAGATTCCGGCATACTGGGCCGGACTGGCGCCGGACTGGCCTCCGCAATTTACGTTGGTCGCGTTCGTCGTCCATTCTATATAATCTATGATGGTCTGCCCATCGTCCTGATAGAGCCGCGCGGAACTTGTGTCAGAGATACCCCCGGTTGAAACGATCCGCACCAGAGCTTTGCCGTCAGAAAAATCCTGATCATCCGCGTACTGTACTGGCGCTGCATCTCGGTTTGCTTCAGAGTTGAAGCGGGCGATAGTCAAATACCCGCCAGGCGGCAGCGTCGTCAGCGAAGTTGTGCCAGGCGTATATCCGATTATGACGCTGGAGTTGGCTGTAAAAGGAGAGGGATTATTGGAAACAGAAATACTGGCGCTGGAAATCTGCCAGCCTCGGATATCAATGGTCTCAGCAGTTGTGTTGTAAATTTCAATGAGTTCCGGGCTGTTGGCACCGCCATCGGTGCCTGTCGGATCAAAGAAAACTTCATTCAACAGAACTTTGTTCCGGTAATCGCCAAAACGAGGCGCGCCGTTCATGTGAGTCCATGTCAGCATGTGCGGAACGGGAAACCAGGAACCGGCCGGATCCTGCGGAGATTCGGGATAGAACCGGGATTCGATACGTATTGGCGGCGACAGCCAGTCCGGATCCACCGCTCTGTAGAACGTGTTGCCTGCTTTGGAAGCGGTGCTGCTGATCACACGATTGTCATTGTATCGTGGATCGTAAAAACTATAAAAAACGCCCACGTACAGATCGAACATCTGCCTGTCGCCCACGGCATTGGTGGTGCTGGAAAAGGTCTGGTATTCCCCCTGGTAATTCTGCGGAGTGCCGGTGCTGTCGGCGACGTACACTTTCATATAATACTTGTCGGCCAATTTATTGAAGGGACGCGGCGGGTGCCGTTCCAGGTAATAAGTGCCGGCAAATCCCAGATCGTGTGAAAAACCAAAACCCTGAATACAGGACTTAGATTCAACAGTCGAACAGGTGGAACCGGAACAGCATCGGGCAAAAGGATCGGCGCCGACATTGAAGACCCATACAGCAATAAAAGAAGCTTCTGTATACATGGGATTTGATTTGAATTCAAGATTGTTGATTGTGACTTTTATATTGCCCGTGTCGTCGAAGTCGACATATCCCTGATCCATCAGCAGACCCTCTCCGGGGAACGCTTTGTCTGCAAGCAGGTCGAGGTTGTTGCTGCAGGAGATGGAGAGGAGAAGAAGGCAGAGCCACAGAGTCACGGAGAACACAGATAGGATGCGGAAGGATTCACCGCGGAGACGCTGAGGGCGAACCTGCAGATTTTTCCCGGATTTATTCATTATAACCCACCAATTGCTGTTTTTTGCCTGCGCCGACAGGAAATTCCAGTCGATTTTTCCATTGACACATCTGGAATACCAGAGGATACGTCATTCATGGCGATTATCACGATTTCCCGCGCCTTGCGTGAAAAGCTTGGCGACCAGGGCGCTGATGGCCTGGCAGATACGCTTTCCAAGCTCGAAGGTGAATTCAAAGAAAACGTCATAGAGGTAGTTCTCCCTGCGTTTTGAAAACAAACTGTCCCAGGAACTGGGGCTTTTTCGCGCGGAACTTCAAAAGAAATTCTCAGAACATGATCATCAGTTTTCTGAGATACAGAAACAGTTTTTAGAGATACAAAAGCAATTTTCAGAAATCCACAGGCTGTTTTCGGAGGTTCATAAGGAATTTTCCGGTGTTCACAAAGCCATTGCCGCCCAGACCAAGTGGATTGTTGTAATCTTTCTCGGCGCCGCCACTTTAATTTCATTGGTCCTACCGTTCGTCTGGCGTATCGCTGCAAGAGTGATTCCCTGAAAAGAATTTCACGCAGAGAAATTTGAGGGCGCGCAGCGTTCATTGGCAAACATTGTTGCCATGAAAAAACGCGAAAAAACGCGAAAAAAAATGCTCCTTCCTGCCCATTTCGTGCCCTTTCGTGAAGTTTCGTGGCTCTGGTTTCTTCCTCAGCTCTCTTTGCGTCTCTGCGGTGAATCTTCATATTATTTATCAGGGTTCCGTGCCGTTTGTTTGAATTGGGACTCTCATTTTTTCCGCCAGTTCCTCCGGCGTCTCAGATACTACATATTCTATTTCGATTTTATCAATTACTTTCATTATTATTAATTCTTCGTATTCTCAAGGTTGCGCCGCATCGACTGTTCCGCGGGGTGTTGTTGTGGCACTCTGTGCATTGAAATCAGATGAATATACATTCGTATCGATATCTCTCATTTTTATCATTTCCCTGTCTAAGGACACGCTGCTGTACCACTATTGTTTGGCGCTGCGGGCGCGACATTGGTAGAAAAGTTAACATTATTTGCATCAGTATCCGTTCCTTTGCAGGCTCCCCCTCTCTGGGTGGATTGACCCGCCGCAAACGTAGCCGCTGCCACGCCATTCTCAGTATCCGTCACAGTGCCAAATCCAACAAAATCAATGACATTGTTTGCCGCGGCAGTAGTTGGCTGCGTTGAAGAAAATGCCAGCGCCACACAGGCGTTCGTTGCCATTGCCGTCAAAATCGTAGAATCCGCTGAGATAGTATTGCTCGCCCGAGATACCAGAAAATATCCATGTGAAGCTACGGAGGAGGCAGGGAGAGCTGTAAACTGTGTCCAGCCGCCGCTGAGACCGCAACTGGAATCGCGACCCAGATAATATCCACTCATACTGACGCTGGCTGCCGTAGGATTGTATATCTCGACATAGTCATTGTTTGCATTTGCTCCATAAGTATCACCGACTTCGGTAATCAACAAACCCGCAACCGGAATAAATTTCACGGTACTTGTGGCATTTGTGCCGGATGGATTCGTGATCTGAACATCCCAGCCGGTCGCGCCATTGGTCCGAATACCGGCAGGGAATGTGGCTGTGATCGTTGTGCCTGAGTCCACGGTGAAGGTGGTCGCATTTGTAGCCGTAAGGTTGTTTACTTTTACGACAGTAGCTCCCGTAAAATTCGTTCCCGTGATCGTAACGGTCGCCGTCCCGGTATTGTACGGTGTGGTGCCGTTGTTGGGGCTGGTTCCCGTCACAACGACATTGGTAACGGTGGGCGCTGTCGCTGCGTTCACCACAGTGAATGAAAAAGAATTCGTGCTGGGAGCAATACCCAGAGTGCTTATAAAGCTGTTCAAGGTGACGCCCACACTTTCTCCATTGTCAGTAAAATCCGCAGGATTGATTGTGCATCGATCATTTGCAAACGTAACCGTGTCCCAGACACAGGTGAGGCCGTTTTGCGCGCCCGAAGAAGTTCCCACGACATTGACTGTACCAAAACCGGTGTTCATGGATTCCGTAAAGGTCAGCACAACATTCGCTGTTTTTACAACGCTGGTCGCGCCGTCAACCGGGCTTGAAGAAAAGCCCGGCAGTCCGTTCAAGAGACCCACTGTGGCGGTTTTTGTCTGGAAGTCGGCGGCGTTGCTGTTCGTATCCGTTCCATCGGGTATCCGCGAAACAGCCGTGTTGCTAGCCGCAATAGTCGGAGCCACGAGTCCGTTTTCCGTATCTGTAGCGCCGACGGTGGCGACCCAGTCGATGACGTGAGAGTCGCCCGCCGCTGTGACAGATGTATTGCCCTGAGTCAGAACCACGCAATCCCCGCCGCCCAGAGAGCCCAGATCGGTCTGGTTCACATTAGAAAGAGTGTTGCCGATGCGCGAAATGATATAGTATCCGTTTGCAGGGATTGTTCCGGTCAGAGCGATTTTTTCCGAGACGCCATTGCTCAGATTGCAGCTCGAGTCCCGCTGGATGTAATAATCGGCCGCCAGAAGATCTACGGGACTGGAAGTCATATTCACCAGTTCAATGAAGTCGTTTGCCACGGTACCCCCCATCTGGTTTCCTATCTCGTTGATTTTCAAATTGATCGATGGAACAGTTGTGAATTCGTACACAGCATCGGTTAACAAAGGTGTGCCTGTTCCGGCTATACCCTTCACTCCCGTGGTGACTCGCACACAGAAGGTTTCAGATACGTCGAGAGTCGTCGATGGAGTAAATGAAACTGTATCATTCGTTATTGTTTTGGTTGAGAATGTGGCATTGGTAAGAGAGATCTCTCCGTTTGCGCAGATATCCGCGGTATCCTGAAAAAGTTTGATATTCGTGTTGGTTAACGTTGAAGTGTCCATGCCGACAGAAAACTGGATCTTGATGCTTGTTCCGGGAAAGGATGTTCCCTGGTTTTTGGGACTTGTAGCCGAGCCTGAATACTGGTACACAAACGGAACCATTGCCCCCGGCGCCCGACCCGGCGAAGCGCGTTCGCTGGCGAATAGAGTGTCGTGGAAGGCAAAAGCGCCCGTCTCCGATGCCCGAGCGTACGAATTTCTGTTCGTATCCGAATCGGGGTCGGCCAATGGAGGATAGGAAGCACAGTCAATTTCCGGAGCAGCGCCGGAACATGTTGTTGAAGCGCAACCGGCAGAGGTCGTGCAGAGTTTCACAGCGTCTGTGGCTCCGTTGCTCAATCCCAAATTTCCAGAGCTGGAAACATCGAACACAGATCCCGATATCGTTGGCGCTGTCCCGCCTCCGTAGATCACCATTCTCTGATTTGTGTTGAGAACAGTTCCGGCGGGGAAGGTATGCCGTACACTTGTGCTGTCTGTAATTACCTGACCCGAAAGATCGCAAACAGCCCCGGTGTTCTTTATTTCCACAAATTCGTCCTGGGTCGTATTCAATGTTCCGTCAAAATTCGGATCGGACAGTGTTGTAGACGGCGCTGCATGGAATTCAGTTATTTTCACATTGGGGAAGGCGCAAGGTATGGCAAAACCGTAGAAATTCGCAGTGGAAATAACCATGGGCGAGTTCTGGGCCGCGCTTCTGACATTGGACACGCACACCTTGTACTGGATACCGGCAGTTTGTGGATCGGTGGTGATTGTTGCCACATTCCCGGCCAGTGTGACTCCTCCTGTGACATTTAGAACGGGAGCTGAACAACTTCCAGCAGCTGTGGTTATCTGATAATTCCCGGTGGTCGATGCAGCGCTATCCGGCGGCTCGGAAAAAGTCACCTCTACTGTGGTTGCTACAGTCGCTCTGGCAAAGATAACATTGAATTCTCGCACACCGGCAGCGCTGTTGGGCAGTCCCGGAGTGCCAAAGGTGCGGTCTGCGAAATCCTTACCGATATTATAATTTGTCAAGAAATAGGAATTCGAATTTGTATGCCAGTTTGTGCCGGTTGCGCCAGATGTACGCAGATCGATTCTTTCCATGGAGCGAATGATTTTCGCAGTTGAGTCTGACAATCCAAAGAATGCATTGTTGCTTGAGAAGTTCTGCGATATTGCTCCGGCATAGTCTACAACAGTGCCGTTGATGTCCATCAGCCGACATTGGTCCGTGCTCGTATTATTGATTACATTTGAACCGGTTCCTCCCCAGGTAAATTTCAAATGAGGCTGACCCACAACGGTTGCAGATGCGGAATTGTGCGTGAAAACCATGTACTGGCCGGGGCCGATCATCGTCTTTGTGGGAAGCGTAAAAATTGTTCCGTAAGAGCCGCTCGTGCGGCATTCGAATTTCCATCCGGAAAGATTCAATGCCTGACCGGAATTGTTGTACAGTTCGACATATTCATAAGGCGATGTGCTGAGATCATTTTTATACCCGCCCATCCAGTTTATTTCTGAGATCACAACTTCCATACCGTTGTCGGCCGGCATATCGTCGCCGCCTGTACTTGCCGAAACGAAAGACCTGGCCAGAAGCGCATCGTAAAATTGCGTGAACTGAGAAACAAGTCCTGGATGATCGACAATCATCATAATACCGTCATGCGAGCTGTCCGCTTTTGCATTGTAAGGATGCGAAGAAACCAGAACAGTCGGCCGGGCGTTGTTGCTGTCTATGATCATAAAATTGAGTCCATTGGCCGACCAATCGCCGGGCATTACAGGAGAGGCAATGCCACGATTTCGAAGCCACAGACCGGACGTGACTGTGGGATCAGTGGTTGACGGGCAGTTCGCATCAGGATCTTTCCCTATCACACTCGAAGAAGCCCCCACCTCCGAAGACCATCCGGTGATTGACTGTTTGAATGTGGCTCTGCTGTTCAGTATTTCGTACGCAAGATCCGTCGCAATCCTGCATTTATTCGAATCCACTTTATTTGAAAAAAATTCAGAGGAGAAAAGACGGATCTTCCGCGCTTCTGCAATGCGTGGAATGATATAACTTTTTAGCGGATCTTCTTCCGGCGCGAAAAAAACTCCAACACTGGCGTCGCCAACCAGATAAAAATTCCTACGATTCAATCGCTGCTTGGCTGCGCCAAAGGAACCGTGCGTGATCAAATCCATCTCCACTGTGAACTTTCGCGCAATTCCGTCACGATCGCTCTGTATATAAGCCGAGTAGGCAGTCTGGGAATATATGCCCTGCATTGTCGGAGCGGCTGTTGAAATCCAGGCGGTTGTTTCATCCGCAACGCAGAGGTTCAGATAATCCACTCCGGCGCCGGCATTGCCCGACCAGAGTTTCCTGTTTTCACCGGTGGCCGGCAGATACTGGCCGAGTATTCTGTATCCGCCCAACCCTCTGTTGTCATCGTCCAGCCCGACGCGAACATCGACACCACGAAGACGAGCCAGAAAAAGGGCGTCCAGTACGGGCTGCAGATTGATATCCTGGAAAGAACAGAAAAGTGTGGTCGAGGCTGTGCCGATTGTCAGTATCAGCGAATTCTCTATGGCCCGGCCGTTGGTGCCGGAGATGGAAAATGTGTTGGTCAGAACGGGCGAGCCGCCGTCAAAAAGCATGCTGAACAGATTCTGTGGATCGGCATGACTGCACCTGGAAAATGCAATCCCCGTGACCGCTAAAAGCAGAAAAACAACCGCTTTCCTAAAATTTTGCCTCAAACTGATTATCCCCCATCAGCCGTCAGTGCTTACTCTTCCACAGGGCTTTGTAGAAAGCCATTAATAATAACAGTTAACCTTCATTTTTTTTTCAGCCGCGCATCGAAAGGCCTGTAAAGAGCATCGACCTTTTGATGTTGCAATGTCCCTATTATAGGACGAAAAAGTCATTCTTTTTATTTAGATTCAGGGGACTAAAAAAGGCTTGCTGAAAGGCATGATTTCCGTCATGGATTTTTTTTCCGCATCGACCGGACCGCCATTTACTGTAGTTAAATAGACTACTGCCTGGCGCCCGAATTCCAGAATACTCTGGCGGCAGATACCGCAGGGATGGACCGCTTCAGGTGTGTCCGTAACGATCAATATTTCAGTAATCTCTCTTTCTCCGGCCGTGACAGCGCTTCCAATGGCCGTGCGTTCTGCGCATATTGTGCCGCCGTAACTGATATTTTCTACATTGCAGCCCGAATAGATGCGTCCGCTGGAGCATCGAAGCGCAGCGCCGACCAGGAATCGAGAGTAAGGAGCATACGCATTCAGCCGGGCCGCGGATGCCTGTTGATAGAGTTCTTCCACCAGCGACTTTTCATCATTGTTGAATTTCATTAGAATACCCTGCAAATACCTACATTTGGGCAATGGCTCGATGCATCAGCCGAACAAAAGCATCCATGACATTTCCGGCCGTATGTGTGACTTCATCGTGGGAAAGATTCCCGGTAAGTATACCGGCGCCCATATTTGTGATGCAGGACAGTCCGGCCGTTTCCAAACCGATATGCCGCGCGGCGATGGCTTCCGGCACGGTGGACATGCCGCAGGCATCCGCGCCGAGGATTCTGTACATTTTTATTTCTGCCGGAGTTTCGTACGCGGGCCCCGGCACGGCAATATACACACCCTGCCGCAGAGGAATCTTTTCCGCCGACGCAGCATCCACAAAAATCTTACGGATACGGGCGCTGTAAACTTCCGTCAGATCCGGAAACCGGGAACCCAGTCTTTCATCATTGGCGCCTGTCAGCGGATTCTGACCCGTGCAGTTCAGATGATCTGTTATCAGCATCAGGTCTCCCGGCGCATATGCGGTGTTCACGGCGCCGGCCGCATTTGTCAGAAGAAGTTTTTTTATGCCGAGAGCGCGAAGAACCCGGATGGGAAACACAACCTGCTTTGCGGAGTATCCTTCATATAAATGGAAACGACCCTGCATGACGAGGATCGGCTTGCCTGAAAAATTCCCGGTCACCAGCCGGCCGCGGTGACCTTCCACCGTCGATACGGGAAAGTTGGGAATCTCAGAATATTCCAGAGCTTTTGTTTCTGTAAGACGATCCGCAAACGGGCTCAGTCCCGATCCCAGAACAACAGCCAGGTCACCGGTAACCGGGAGAATTTTCTGAATGCGTTTCGCGGATTCTTCTATTTCGTAATAACCAGGCACAGCGAACAGATTTTTTTAAGAGAGGTTAAAGGGAAACTAAAATTTATTTCAATCCGAATTCCCGCAGTTTGCCAAGAACAAGTTCCTGTATTTCAGACAGCCTGGCGTCTGTTGAGGCTTCGAACCGGCAGACGATTTCAGGCTGCGTGTTGGAGGCGCGAACCAGTCCCCAACCGTCGCCGAACTGAATGCGCACTCCGTCCACATCGATGCATTTGTATGCTTTCTTAAAGTATTCCGACGCCCCTTTTGATATGCGGAATTTTATCTCGTCGTTCTCACACTCAAAACGCAGCTCCGGCGATGATTTGTAGGAAGGCAGTTCGTCAAACAGGTCTGACAGTTTCTTTGTGGAATTGGATAGCAGACGCAGAACGCGCGCGGCCACATAAATCGCGTCATCAAAGCCAAAAAACTCGTCTGCCAGGAAAATATGCCCGCTGAGCTCGCCGCCGAGTTTGCAGCTCATTTCCTTCATTTTCTTTTTCAGAATCGAATGTCCTGTCGCGGACATTACGGGAATGCCTCCCAGTTTGACCAGGACGTCTTCCAGAGCCTGAGAACACTTCACATCGTAGACAACTTTGTCGTTTTTCCCGATGATTTCTTTCGCAAGGATGGCCATGAGAAGGTCGGCCCAGATGATGCGTCCTTTATCATCCACAACTCCAACCCGGTCCGCATCGCCGTCAAAAGCGATTCCGGCATCGTACGATCCTTTCTTCATTTCCGCAATCAGATCTTTGAGATTCTTTTCCACTGTGGGGTCGGGATGATGGTTCGGGAATCGTCCGTCGACATCGCAGTACAGCTCTTTCACATCCACGCCGAGTTTCTTGAATATTTCAGGGGCCAGAAGCGCTCCGGCCGCGTTTCCGCAGTCCATCACGATTTTCATTTTTTTGCTGAGCTTGATCTTCTCCAGAATCATGGCCACATACTGTTTTCTTATATCAAGGCTGCTGTCTGTGCCGGCGCCGGATGTAAAATCGTTTTCTTCTATATATTTGCGGATTGTCTGTATGTCCGGACCGAATACGGCCGCTCTGCGAAGCGAAAGCTTGAAACCGTTGAATTCCGGCGGATTGTGACTGCCCGTGATCTGCACGGCCCCGTCTATATCGACAACGTACATGCTGTAGTAGTTGACCGGCGTCGGAAGAATGCCCAGATCTACCGTATCAACGCCCGCGGCATGAAGTCCTTTCTTGAATGCATTTACAAGCGAAGGCGTGCTCAATCGAACATCGCCGCTGACGCCTATTTTTTTCGCGTTGTTGCGGATAAGAAAGGTCCCGAATCCCCGGCCCAGAAGCTCGGTCACATCAAGGCCCAGATCGTCATCGACCTTCCCCCGGATATCGTATTCTCTAAATATGTGGGTGTTCACTTTTATCATATGTTTTCGGAAGAAGAATTTCACGCGGAGGCGCGGAGGACGCAAAGAAGAGGAAATATTAAAAAAAAATCGGGACGTTGGGTATTCGTTCCGGGACGCTTATCCGCCAGTTTACTTTCTCCTTTCTTCCCCTGCGATCTTTGCGTCTCTGCGTGAAACCTCTTTATTAATTTATTTAATCTCATTCGCTGCGTCGAGAGCTGCCTGCGCGCTGGCGTCGATATCGGCTTCCGATCCGCCGAGAATCATCCGTCCGGTCTGTCCCCATGTCGTCACCAGGTTCAGACGTGTGTTGGCCGCCTTCAGGGCCTGGTTGCAGATGAATGCCATGTATCCCGCCGGTTCGCACTCGATGATCAGAACAGAATCGCCGGCCAGAATTTGATTTCCGCCCGACATATTCGTCAGAGCGATTGCATGATCGCCTTCGATCCCGCGGATCACCTTGTTTGTGAGAATCTTACAGGGAGCCCTGTTGGCTTCTGTAAGACCCGTCGCTTCCAGGATCGCCTTTCCTGCGGCAAGGACCTCGCCCTGGTCGCCGTGATGGATTTCAAGCTGTCCGAACTGGCGTTCTGTGATGACAACGCCCAGCCGGACCCTGGTATTTTTCAATGCCAGGTCGATCATCACGTGAATTTCCATCGCCG
Organism: Spirochaetia bacterium; assembly: GCA_009885105.1. GTDB lineage: Bacteria > Spirochaetota > Leptospiria > Leptospirales > Leptonemataceae > VFLI01. Next base: position 63,430 of record VFLI01000063.1, read on the forward strand.
GGGCGATTTCTATATACATGCCCGCGTCATACTCGCTTGGATCAAATGCTTTATTATCTTTAGCAACATAGGAAGCGAGCTGGGGTTGCATAGAATCGAGAAAGGAATAGGTTCTGAGTTGGTATGCCATAATGGATATTATCGGGGCGGGAAATGCCGAAATTTAAAGGCTCTGCTCCTATTTTTGGCCTTTTTTACAGGGTTTTCTTATTGCGCTTCCAGCGAGGCCCTGGCGCTGTTCTGAACTTCCGAATCTGTGTCGGTCAGAGCTTTTTTCAGCAGTTCTTCCGCCTCCGGAGGACGCGGACTCATCCTTCCCAGCCCATAGACGGCTCTCTGCCGAACATGAACGCGTGTATCGGACATGGCCTGCTTGAAAAATGGCATGCTGTCCGCACCCAGCCGCGCCAGTGCTTCCGCCGCCGCATAGGTCACCTCCGGCGCCCGGTCCCATAGCAGCGGATAGAGCGATGACGCAGCCCTGGTTTTAGATCCCAGAAGACCCAGCGATCTGGCTGCCTGCAGGCGAACATGGGAATCTGAGTCCATGAGCGCCAATTTGAGTTCCGGTACGCCGGAAAGCCCTTCCTCTCCGTACAGGGACAGAGCCGCAACGGCCTCCAGACGGACGCGCAATTCGGAGTGGCGGACCCTGAGGCGCAGCGCCGGAATGATCTTTTTGCCCGATGGATCGATTGTGTTCATGGCCAGCACGGCTTTCTTGCTGAGCGATTCATCCGGATCTTCAAAAGCCCGCATCAGGGCTTCCATGGCAAAATCGGCGCGCGGACCCTGTTTTGCCAGCGCTGCCGCCGCCTCAAGACGAACCGTGGTATCGGCATCATCGACGGCGCGGGAAAAAATGCTCAGATCGAAATCTTTGTCCGATGCGGCAATGTCGCCCAGCAGACTGACCGCCAGAGCCCGCTCCGGACCTTTCCCGGCCACAGCAATATCTGTAAGAATTCGGCTGTATCGTTTTTCCGAGGGATGAAACCTACGCAGAGATGCGCATGCAAATGCGCGCACGGTGAGATTTGAATCGTTTTCCAGTTTTGAAAGAGATTCCACGGATTCCGGCGGCGGTTTTTGCAGCAGTCCAATTCCGCGCGCAGCCTGCCCTCTTGTCTCCGCGTCTTTATCTCCGAGAGCTTCCACGAGAAAAGGCGCGACTTCTTTTCCTTCCGGATCGAGTTTCACAAGCACCGCTGCCGCCGGCGGACGCAGCCGGGGATGACCTTGATTTAATATTCTGGCGACAGCGGGAATGGCGCGTCCGGCCTGAGGGCCGGCTTCAAAAAGACCGCGCAAACCTTCATCCACGAGCGCCGGCGAATCCGATTCCAGTTTTTTGATGCTGGCATCGATCATTTTTTGTTCTTCATTTTTGCAGAAGGAAAAAAGAATCACGACAGCGATAAGAGCCGGAATCGATTTGTTTGTATAGTTTATATTTTTCATATCAGGGGCATCCCGCGCCCAGCTCGCTGATACTGTCCGTTTCCGGCAGATCATAGAAACTCCGCCAATCCTTTTCACGTCCGATTACAGCCGGTGTGTCCGTATCCTGCCTGAAATATGTGCGACCTCCTTCTGATATACGGCCGTGGTTGGCGGTTGGCGGATAACTGCAGCGCGGAAATCGCTGAGCCCGCATAGATGTGGTCCGACCCGCGGCGCTGCGAAGCTCCAGGACTTCATCGCCGGACGGTATGAAAACTCTGTCCGAATTTTTTCCCCAGATCATCTGAAGTTCCCTGTCGCGCAGAACAACGACGGCTCCATTAAGATAGTCCTGCGCGCCGGTACTCGGGCCGTCCAGAATCACAATGCGATATTCTCCCGCAGCGTTCTTCAGAGCCGCTGCAATTTTTTTTCTGTCCGGAGAGGCAATGACCTGAACTATCAGAAATCCCTCCACCGGCGTCTTGAGCAGAGTCCGCGCCAGGCCCGATTCAAGATTCACGGCGACAATCTGCCTCTCAATCTGTGGCTCTTCCGCAGTAGTCAGAACCAGCAGGAATTCATTGTGAATTTCATACCCTCCGCCGATGAGCTGTCCCGGAATTTCTATGCGGGCCCGGCAGTTCTGAATCGTGTCATCCGTCCGCACCCGCACAGAGCAGAGGGATGTAATATAATTTTTTTTCAGCGTGGTGGAAACGGCGAACGGCGGAAAGGGATATTTCTCCAGATACTCCAGGACGGCCTCCACAGCTCTTTCTTCATCCAGCCAGTAGGCATCATAAAATTCCGAAGAGGAACTCCAGACAATCGATCGGCAGGAAAAAAGCAGCACGATCATCGCGCAGAAAATCCGCGCGGCCAGAACAGAAGTCATTCCTTCTTTCATGCTCTTTTCTGTTTCAGCGCATGCTTTCCAGCATTTTCAGCTTCTGCTGTTTTTCCGGGCCGTCAAAGACCGCGTCAGAAAACTGGTCGATCTCGTACGATTCCGTGGTGTATTCGCCTCCGTGCGGAGGTATGTACCACTGAACGGGTTCATTTCGCGCTTCCGTCGCCGCGTTGATTCTATCCATTTCCTGCTGCGAATACTCTTTTTTGGTGGAATAGTCGATGTTGTCGCGGAAGCCGCGAAGATTGCGCATCACAAACCGGCCCTCCAGATCTTTATCGCGGAATACCTTTCCGAAAAACAGAAGTTCGATCCACTGCTTGCCGGGAGTTTCAATCTCGTCGTTGAAGATAACGTAATGAACGGGTTCACCGCTCGATTTATGGAAAAGGTTCGATTCGATTATATAGTGGCCGGTTTTTTTCACGTCCAGCTCCGCTTTGATCACAAGCGAGCCGTATTTCAATGTCTCCTCAAATCGACCGGTAAAAACTGCCGGCGGCGACGGCGAAGACTCAAAACTGAGTTTGTATAAGATCTCGCTCCTGTCCGCCAGCTTGAATTTGACCACCATGGACATGCCGCCCCAGTACAGGCGTCCGGCGTACGGCGGCGTCCAGGAAAAAGTAAAAATTCTATCGTCCGCCACTTTGTCGGGGCTTTTTCCGTCATCGCCGTAATGAGCTTCACCCACTTCCACCTGGCCGGTGAGAGCATCGGAAACAATTTTTGCCGAAAGAATTTCAGGCTTCACTTTTTCTCTGGTTCTGGCGTCGTAGACTTCCAGCGTTGCGACGAACGGAGTCCCCGAGCTGATTACAGAGGGTCCGGCTTTGAACTGATACACGTAATCCGGTCTGTCATTGGCGATGGGTTTATCCGTGCGAAACACGGGCATCAGCGCGCTCTGATGGTCGAGCGGCCGGATCAGATCTGTCATTCTGCGGTCCAGCGGTCTCGAATTGGGCGGATATCTGTAAAAAAGTTCGTATTCCTCCACCAATTTTTCTCTCGATGGATTTGCTTCTGTCTGCAAAGCTCTTTCCATGCTGGCAACCGTTGCCTCTCCAGGAATGCCCATTTTTTCCATTTCTTCACGCACCTGCTGACGCAGCCGGGTTTCCTGATCCTGAGCCTCATCGCCTTCGCCGCCTCCCTTGTATAAAAACAGGAAAAACAGGATCAAAGCGATCCCGATGACGGCTGCGGCTCCCGCAATAATATATATCTTCTTTGTTTTTTGATTGCTGTTTTTTGCCATGATATCCGGTCCTTTCTGGCACTAATTCCGATTTTCTCCAGAAAAGTCAACTCCTAACAAAAACGCCGGGGGTGTTCAACCTCCGGCGTTTTTTCTCATATCAGGATGAGAAGAGATTTTTCAATTCGTCAGTGAATCAGGTATTGTTCAGCCAGTAGGACAATGATCCTGTTCCGTATATTCCGTCCCAGCATACTCTGGCCTTGTCCATGGTTCCGCTGTGGTCGGTGTAGAATTCATTCGTGCTGTCCCAGTTGCTTGAACAAGCCGTGGATGTATAGTACGGTCCGTTCAGGATTCTATGCTGACCATAGTTGATGCTGTCCAGACAGTTGTCGTTGCCGGCTGTGGAATTGTGTCCGCAGGCTGTATGAGGAGCGACAACGCCGTCGTCATAGCCCGGCAGAATCGCAGCGCCAGGACAGGTTACGTAATACCAGGGGCAGTTACCGGCCACATGATAGGCTTCCCGAGCCGCGCCCAGAACACTGTTGTGGTTCCAGCTTCTTGCTGTTCCTGTATTCAGTGCCGCATCGGCGCTCCAGCCAGTCAACCAGCTGCCCGCATTTGCCAGTTCCGATCCGCCAGTGGCGCTTCCCGCATGCAGACTCCACTGAATATTTTTTCCGGCCCAGAAAGTCGGGTCGATGTATGCCAGGTAGTCGGTGGTGTAGCAGCCCATGCTGTGGCAGATGATGCGGCAGGTATTTCCTGTTCCGCAGTATGTATTGATGGTCGCACGCAGTTTCGTCCGGCCCGTGCACGTTCCGGTTCCCCTTGGATCGATGGTTCCATCATAGTTCACAAATCTTTTTGTCCAGGTTCCCGTCACATTGGAGTTGGAACCCCAGTAGTTGTTGTCCGTATCGGTGCGGGCGCAGTTTTGCGGCGTCCGGCCGTGGATAAAAATCACATAGTTGGTGGCGCTTACGCTGGCTGTGAAAAACAGTCCGGCTAAAAGGCCCAGTGTCGATAAAATCACTCTTCTTTTCATATTAAAAATCTCCTCTCTTTATCTGTATCTGCGGATTTCGATCCACTGACTGAGAACTGTTATGCATTTACTATACCTTGGATAATTTGCACAATATTAATGCAAATACGCCGTTTTCAAGACAGAATCGTCAGATTTTTGACGCTTTGTCAGATTGTTGGCTGTCAGATTTCTGACGAAGTTACAAAAAAACCGCCGATATAGAATCGGCGGTTTTGCAGTTCAGCGATTGAATCGCAGAATCAGGTATTATTCGACCAGTAGGAAAGCACGCTTCCCTTACCCAGGATACCGTCCCAGCATACGCGGGCTTTGTCTTTCGTCCCGCCATGGTCGGTGTAGAATTCATTGGTGCTGTCCCAGTCGCTCGAGCAGCCGTAACCCGTGTAGTACGGTCCATTCAGGATTCTATGCTGACCGTAGTTCACACTGTCCAGACAGTTGTTGTTTCCCGCTGTGGAATTGTGTCCGCAGGCCGTATGAGGAGCGACAACACCATCGTCATAGCCTGGCAGGACTGCTGCGCCCGGACAGGTTACATAATACCAGGGGCAGTTTCCAGCCACATGATAGGCTTCACGACCCGCGCCCAGCACATTGTTGTGATTCCAGCCTCTTGCTGTTCCGGTCTTCAGCGCTGCATCAGCGCTCCATCCCGTTGCCCAGCTGCCCACATTGGCCAGTTCCGATCCACCGGTGGCGCTTCCCGCATGAATGGACCACTGGATATTCTTTCCGGCCCAAAAAGTCGGATCGATGTATGCCAGGTAGTCCGTTGTGTAGCAGCCCATGCTGTGGCAGATGATGCGGCAGGTATTTCCTGTTCCGCAATAAGTATTGATGGTTGCGCGAAGCTTGGAGCGGCCTGTGCAGGATCCAGTTCCCCGTGGATCAATTGTTCCGTCATAGTTGACGAATCTTTTTGTCCAGCCCCCGGTAACATTGGAGGAAGAACCCCAGTAGTTGTTGTCCGTATCGGTGCGGGCGCAGTTTTGAGGCGTCCGGCCGTGGATAAAAATCACATAGTTTGTGGCGCTCACGCTGGCTGTAAAAAACAGTCCGGCCAGAAGGCCCAGTGTCGATAGAATCACTCTTCTTTTCATAAGTAGCTCCTGAATTTCTCTTTCTATATTTTAGCGCTTTTCTGCACATCCGATATTAGCCGGAAATAAGTGCTATATAAGCAGAATATAGCCTGCATATTCTGTACCACAGCTACTCGTATGAAGATTTGGAAGTTTTTGCATTATTTTACAGCATACTGCTGGTTTGTAGACCATAAAGGAAAATAGAAACGCACTGAAAGTGTTAGAAATGTATTTGCTGGAGGGTCATAAATTCCTCGACGCATAAAAGTAGAGATGAGTATTTGCCCCAAATGAAAACAACTGAAAGCTTTTCTACCAAATGTGTGCATTCGGGGGAGATCAAAGATTCCGAGGGCGCCCCGCACACTCCCATTTACAACACAACTACGTTTGCCTTCGATTCCACGGAGGCTCTACTCGACGTCGTCGATGGCAGAAAACCCGGAAACCTGTATACCCGTTATGGACTCAATCCCAGCATCCGCAGTCTGGAGGAAAAACTGGCCGCGCTGGAATCTGCTCCGTCGGCGCTGGCGTTCTGCTCCGGTATGGCTGCGGAATCGGCGCTTTTTTTAAGTCTGGGAAGAAAAGGAATCGTCTGTCTGGCCGACGCCTACGGAGGGACTCTGGATCTTCTCAAAAACAACCTGGGAGCTCTGGGCATTCCGTCTTATTTCGTCTCCGGCAGCGATGAAGAAGGACTGCTGCAGGCTCTGGAAAAAAAACCGGATATCGTATTTTTTGAAACCCCGACCAATCCGTCTCTTGAAATCCTGGACATCAAAAAGATTTCTGAAATCTCGCACAGATATGGAGCGCTCTGTGTTGTTGACAATACCTTTGCCACGCCGGTGAATCAGAATCCGCTGCTCCTGGGGGCGGACATAGTCGTACACAGCGCCACAAAATATCTGGGCGGGCACAGCGACATAACTGCCGGCGCGATCATGACCTCATCAGAACTCGCTGCGGAAATTTCATTCTGGCGAAAAAACCTGGGGCAGATGCTTTCTCCGGAGACGGCCTCTCTTCTGGCGCGCAGCATCCGCTCACTTGACCTCAGAGTCCGGCATCAGAATGACAGCGCCATGCAGATAGCGGCGAAACTGAGCCGACATCCAAAAATCAAAAAAGTTTTCTACCCGGGTCTGCCCGATTCTCAGGGGCATGAGATTGCGAAGACTCAGATGCGGGGTTTCGGCGGCATGATGAGTGTTGAGCTGAATGCGAATCCAAAATCCACGGTGGCGTTTGTTGACAGTCTGAAGATTTTCAAGATTGCGCCGAGCCTGGGCGGTGCAGAAAGTCTGGTGACACAGCCGGTGACGACAACGCACCACGGTCTTTCGCCTGAGGAGCTTTCACGGCGCGGCATCAACGGCTCGATGGTTCGATTGTCTATAGGATTTGAATCACCGGACGATCTGTTCCGGGATCTGGAACAGGCGCTGGAAGCAGTCTGAAATGATTTATGATGTTTATCGATCTTCCATCACGCAGCGCACAAAGGCACGGTTGACTGTACCGTAAGGGAAGTCGATTCCCGCCGCGAAATCGAGAACCAGCATGGTTGCAGAGCTGTTGTTGTAGCTCGAAGAAGACCAGTAAATTTCCATCATCGTCAGTGGAAACATTTCGCCGTTAATTTTAGGCGCGCTCTCAGGCTTCGAGGGATCCACAAGAGATTTCATTTCTTCGATCGTCGGGACTCTCCATCGGCCGCCCGGCAGTCCTTCGCAGTATTTTTTCGCCGCCAAAAGCAGCATGCGCGATGGCCGGCCCGTGCAGCCGGTGGGAGACTGACCGGGAGCGCATTTCTGCCAGACAAGACGGTTCGCCGAATCGCGCACCGTACCCGGATCACCGGCAGCAAATGAGGGCGGCCTGAGAGGCACGGGGATTTGACTGGAATTTGTTTCGCCGATTTTCGTCGATTCACTGGAATCGGCGCTTCGCGTTATGGGAGACGATGGATCGGCGCTGCCGGACGCCGAACTGCCGGAACTTTCATTTTTCTTCTGTTCGTCGATTCTATCCGAACCGGCGGCAGAAGTTGTTCCGTTCGATTGGCCGCCCGCCGCCTGTCTGTCCGCTGCCGCAGTCGCGCCTCCCGTTGTACCGGATGAGCTCCCGGCAGAAATCTGCTGCAGACCCGATGTGAGCGATGCCACCTGGGGAATGATTCGATTCAATTCTTGAGCGATGTCAGACAGAGAGTCGATGACGCCCGGGGCTTTCCTGGCATTCCAGCCTGTAAAATCTGTCTTCACGCCGGCTGAAATATCCTGCGCTCCCTCCTTGAGTTTTTCCGCTTCCTGAGCAAGCGCTGGCAGCTCGAGAAGAAGCAGAAGAGACGCGCCAATTTCCGGAATAATCGATTTTGCCTTTACATCGGCGCTTTCCGGACCGGCCATTTTTTTGCGGTAACTCTCCACGACCTGCATCGCAAAACGCATGGTAATTGTGAATTTCTTGCACCTTGTGAAAAAATCGTCATATTTGGGGATGCCCACGGCATCTTTCTGAACAGGGGAGTTTTTTAGCGGATCCAGAGCGGTATTCTCAAAAATCTTGTATCTGCCGGATACATCGCTCAGGCGCCAGAACGACTGAGAATCGCCGGTCTGTCCGGAAGAACAATGAAAACTTTCTAATAATAGAATAGAAGAAACCATAATAATAATAAATTTGATTTTACTATGCTCGTGTTTCATGATGGTTCTACGAAATCTACCTTATTAGACGAGAAGCAAGCAGTTTTTGAAGAAATTTTTCAGGTATTTCAGAATTTGAACAACTTTCTCTGGAACTGTGCTAAAATTCTGTCGCAACAGTCATTCCCAGTGAGACTCCACGAATAATATCAGGATAGCCCTTATGTTTCGGATCAGAAATTTCCGGAGAATAAAAATTGTCATAAAACATCTGCGAGTATGGAAGGGCGATTACGTAATAGTTGATGTAGTGAAACCATCCGTAAGAGTAGTGGTAACCTAAATCAAGCTTAATGTTTTGACTGAGAGCGAATGAGAGCGTAGCTCGTGAATCGAATCCCTCAAGGACGCCCTTCGTGGACGGCGATCCCCAGGATTTTTCCGGAACAGGTTGAGACCGATCGTCGTACGTGATTCCTCCGGATTCAAACAATCTTTTCCCTATCGTAAAAAAATATCCGACCTGAAGAGCTATGGAAAATCGCGAGGCGAATCTGTAAGTGTATTTAATGTCCACTTCGGGCCCATAGTTGTAAAATTTCTCGGAATAATAAGAATATCCATAGTTGTATCCTTTAGACAGATTGGTATTTCGAATACCCGGCCCAATACCCAGTTCATGCGTTCGGTTCGAGATTGCGTAAAAAAATCCGAGCAGCTGAAGATCCTCTCGTTTCAGAGGCATGAATTCATGACGACTGAAGTAAGAATAGTTCGGGCTGCCAATATACAGCTCATTGTACCCATAGTTCCGCAGCGAGAAACTTTGATACGACAAATCAACCCCCCAGCCTCGACTGGCGCTTTTAATGCGAATGTCAAATGGAGTGAATGAAGCCTGATTGCCTGCAATATCCGAGATTTGAAAGCCTGTATAGTTATTATGTTCGTAGTACTGATGAGGATAGTATTTCGCGTCTTCTCTGCGAACGGAAAGCTCAAGCAAAGGACGAGAGCCGGCGCTGGACAAATCGCCTGTATCCGTGGATGGCGAGTCTTGCTGCGCGCGTACAGGCATATACGATACAGAATATATAGCTATAATAATAACTATTTTTATATATGTATTCATTTTACTGTTCATCTTGTTCATTCGGCAAAAATTCTATCGCCACGGTAATCCCCAGTGAAACGCCTCTGATCACATCCGGGTTGTAGCCTTCTTTTGAATTATGGTAGTAATTGTTGTAAAACATTCGATTGTAAGGGAGACTTATGTCATAATAATTGATATAGTGAAACCAGGCGAACGTGTAGTGGTAGCCCAGATCAATTGTGATGTTATCCCGGAAAGCGTATGAGAGTACAGCTCGCGAATCGAATCCGGCCAGTTCTCCCTTTGTCGCGGATGAACCCCATGATTTCATCGGGATTGGCGGATCGACGCCGTTATATGCGATGGTGCCGCGTTCATAAATCCGGTTACCTCTCGTATAAAAATATCCAGTTTGTAGCGATATTGAAAACTTTTCGGCGAATCTGTATCTGTATTTGGCGGATATTTCCGGGCCATAGTTGTGGAATTTTTCGAAATAGTAGCCATAAAATGCACTGCTGTAACCATCGGATAAATTGATATTACGCGCGCCAAAACCAATGCCGAATTGGTGAACGACGCCTGTGATGGGATAAAAAAAACCGAGCAGTCGAATGTCTTCGCGCTTGAGAGGATTGAATGCGCTATGGTAAAAATAGGAATAACTGACAGGTATCCCGATGTAAAGATAGTCGTACCCGTAGTTACGCAGATTAAATGTCTGGTATGACAGATCCAGCCCCCAGGAGCGAGTTGCGCTCTTGAGCCGGATGTCAAATGGAGTAAAAATAACCCGATTGCCGGTTATATCCGATAGCGGCATCTGCGACTGGTAACTCAGAGACTCGTAGTATTGATAGGGTCTGTATTTGGCGTCTTCTCTCCTTACCGAAATCTCAAGTAAGGGACGGGAGCTCGCCTCGGATGATGATTCAGAATGATTGGAAGCTGGGTCTGGCTGGGCCCAGGTTGCCAGGAATGGTATGGAAAATAGAATGAAAAAAATAAAATATTTTATCAACTTATTGTCCTGAATCCGACCGGAGTTCTTGATTTATCAAATACTTTAACGCTTTTTAGACGTTTTCTACTCTGAGAAGTTCATTTTTTTCAGTGGTTCGTCGGAAAAATCTTACTGGCGGGCGATTATGGTCGGACGCCAATAAAGCGCAGGGCATCCGGTTTTATCTACAATTACCACTATATTTTTTTTCTCGCCTTGTCTTTTTCCAGCCCCTCCCGAGCCGATTATAGAAAGGAAAACTTGAAACAGGACTAATTTTGTCTTCTGGGAGGAACTATGTCGGACATATCACAGGATGCTCTGGGCATGATTGAAACACGCGGATTCGCCGCTATGGTGGAAGCCGCGGATGCGATGGTGAAAGCAGCCAAGGTCGACCTTGTCGGCTACGAGAAAACAGGCGGCGGCTATGTAACTGCGATTGTACGCGGAGATGTTGCGGCCGTAAAAGCGGCCACCGAAGCGGGAAGCAAAGCAGCTTCTCGGATCGGCGAGCTTGTCACCGTTCATATCATACCGCGGCCGCATGCGAATGTGGACGTTTCTCTGCCGCTTGGCAGATCGAAAGGCAAGTAAAAGGACAGCGCGATGATTCTCGGCAGAGTAGTCGGCAACGTCGTCTCGACGCATAAAGATCCAGGCGCAAGCGATATCAAGCTCCTGCTTGTGGACCGCGTTTCTGAAAATGGAACCGGACGCGGCGACTATCTTGTTGCGATGGACAGCGTTGGAGCGGGTCCGGGCGACATCGTTATGATCGTCGCCGGAAGTTCCGCGCGCATGACGGAAATGACAACGGGCCGTCCCTGCGATGCCGCCGCCATGGCGATCGTCGACATGGTGGAAAAAGACGGTCAGATCGTTTACGACAAGTCGGGAAAGACGTAACCGGAGGAAAATGTGATTCTGGCAAAAGTCACCGGCTCTGTTGTTGCGGGAAATAAAACCGACTGGATTGAAAATCCCGTCTTTCTTCTCGTGAACGAGATCGACTCTTCAGGCAAAGAGACGGGGCATCCGTTTATCGCCCTGGATCTTCTGGGAACGGGACGGGGCGAAATTGTGTTAATTTCGCAGGGGTCCAGCAGCCGTCAGACAGAAGATACTAAGGACAGACCGGTGGACGCTGTAATCGCCGGAATTGTGGACATTGTAGAAAAGAACGGCAGCATTCTCTACAGAAAAGACGGATAAATATGCGAAGAAAAGTCGCCGCGGGAAACTGGAAGCTTCACAAGACCATTGCGGAAACGAAAGACTTCTTCGATATTCTAAAACCGTTGCTGCGAGGAGAAAGCGGACCGGAGATAATTGTGGCACCGGTGTCATTGGCTCTATGGACGGCGTCTCAGTGCGCTGCGGGAAGCTCGATCAGAATCGCCGCGCAGAACTGCTTTTACGAAAACAGAGGCGCCTTCACGGGAGAAATCTCCCCGGGTCAGATACGGGATGCCGGCGCGACGCATGTGATAATCGGGCATTCGGAGCGAAGGGCAATTTTTCTGGAAACGGACGATACAATCCGGAAAAAAACAAAACTGGCTCTTGCCGAAAAACTTGTTCCGATTGTATGCATCGGCGAAACTCTTCAGGAGCGCGAAGCGGGGCTGCTGCGAAAGATTCTGGAGCGGCAGCTGACTTACGGGCTGGAGGGTATCAATGCAGGAGCAGCGGATATGATGCTGGCGTACGAACCGGTATGGGCCATCGGCACGGGAAAGACGGCAACGCCTCAGGACGCGCAGGAGGCTCATGATTTTATCAGAGGCACGATTCGCAGAATGCTGGGAAACGAATTTGCCGACAGCGTTCGAATTCTGTACGGCGGATCGGTGAAACCGGACAATACGGCTTCGCTGTCGGCGATGCAGGATGTGGACGGAGTTCTTGTCGGAGGCGCATCGCTCGACGCGAATTCATTTATAGAAATTATTAATAATCTTTAGTTGTATTTTACGAAACAGGCAGCGCGGAGAAATGGAAACAACATTGAATATAACAGAAAATCAGATCAGCGCCATTGTCGATCAGGTTGTGGCCGAGATCCAGAAAAGCAAACCGCAGGGAATAGAGCCCTCATCAAGAGACAGCGCCGCGCCCGGTGACGGTGTGTTTGGCTCGATGGACGATGCCGTTAAAGCCGCAAGACGGGCGTATCAGGAATTGACCGAGCTGAGTCTGGCCGGCCGCGTCAAAGTCATTGAAACCATACGCCAGGCCATGCGCGACAATGTCCGCGATATGGCAAAAATGGCGGTCGACGAGTCCGGCATCGGTCGCGTGGAAGATAAAATACTAAAAAATCTGCTGGTCATCAACAAGACTCCCGGCGTCGAGCACATGCAGACACATGCATTTTCAAACGATGCGGGCCTGCTTCTGATTGAGCGGGCCAGCTGGGGAGTTATCGGTTCGATCACGCCCACAACCAATCCAACGGAAACAATCATCAACAATGGAATCGGATTTATTGCCGCGGGCAACACCGGAGTTTTCAATCCGCATCCGAGCGCAAAGAACGTCTCGTCGCACTGCATACGTCTGATCAACCGCGCGTCAATCGCCGCCGGCGGTCCCGCCAATATTCTCACCGGAATCGCCAGTCCGACAATTGAGAGCGCCAATGCTCTCATGAAACATCCGGGAATCGACATGATTGTCGTGACCGGAGGACCGGCTGTTGTTAAAGCGGCTTTCGCATCCGGAAAAAAAGTCGTCTGCGGCGGCCCCGGGAATCCCCCTTCTGTCGTTGACCACACGGCCAATATAGAAAAAGCCGGCCGCGATATAGTGAAAGGCCATTCCTTCGACAACAATTTAATCTGTACAGACGAAAAAGAAGTCATTGTTGTTGCGTCAATCGCGGACAGGCTGATTGAATCGATGCGCGCGGCCGGGGGCTACCTGATCAACAAAAGCCAGACGGAAAAACTCACGAATCTGGTTCTGGAAGACAAAGGCCGGCCGGGATGCGGCGGGCATGCGAACAAGAAATTTGTTGGAAAAAATGCCAGCGTGATTCTGCGCGAAATAGGCATCAACGTAAATGACGATATACGCACAGTTCTCTGTGATGTTGAGAATGATCATCCGCTCATCTGGACAGAGCAGCTCATGCCTGTTCTGCCGATCACCAGAGTCGCGGACACGGACGAGGCAATCCGTCTGGGAGTGGCAGCGGAACAGAACTGCCGTCACACGGCGTCCATGCATTCGCATGATATTGAAAAACTTTCCAGAATGGCGAAAGCATTCCAGGGCTCGATTTTTGTAAAGAACGCTCCCAATTACGCGGGACTCGGCGAGGGCGGACCGGGATACACATCATTCACCATTGCCAGCCCCACAGGCGACGGACTGACAACCTGTCTGACTTTTTCGCGCGAAAGACGCTGCGCGCTTGTAGATTATTTCAGGATAGTATAATGAACTTTGCACAGGTAACAGGAACCATCGTCTGCACAAAGAAGCTTCCCTGCTTTGACGGGGAAAAATTTCTTCTGCTTGCGCTAATGGATGAAAAACTGAAGTCGTCCGGGAAAGAAGTTGTGGCGACAGACATAACATCCGCAGGCCCGGGCGAGTATGTTTTTTATGAGACGGGCCGCGAAGCTGCGATTGCGCTCGAAAATACTTTCAATGTTTCGGATGCCACGGTCATGGCCATCATAGACGATATCAATGATGAGAAACCCGGGGGGAAATATCCGAAAACAAAAAGCGGCAAGTTTGAAATGATGGTCGAAGTGGATTCCACAAATAACAAAAAAGGCAGGAAAGACCATTGAAACTTGGCACAATCAAAGGCTCCGTCACGGCAACCGTGAAGCACGCTGTCTATTCAGGAGAGCGAATCCTTCTGGTCGAGCCGTGCGGACCGGACGGCAAATCGTCCGGGACCTGTTTCGCCGCGATCGACAGATCTCAAGCGGCTCCCGGCGATTTGATATTTTACGTGGATGAAGGAAATTCCGCGCGCGCCATTCTCGGCGACGCTGCCGCGCCGGTCCGGGCGGTGATCATGGGAATAATCGACTCTGTCGAGATGGTAAAGTAGATGAGCGCGGTTACAGAAGAAGAAGTCCGGCGAATCGTCGAGGCAATCGTCTCAAAAATTGACGTTCCTTCTGGAAAGCGCGTCGCCCTTGGCTCCGATCACGGCGGATTTGAATTGAAGAATGAACTGAAAAAAGGACTGTCCGCCGCAGGTTTTGAAATAACAGATGTGGGAACACATTCAAAAGAGCCCGTCGACTATCCGGATATTGCCGGAGCTGTGGCAAAACTGGTGGCTGCAAAAAAAGCGGATCGCGGCATCGTTCTCGACGGGGCCGGAATCGGCTCTTCCATCGCAGCGAACAAAATAAGAGGCGTCCGCGCAGCGCTGTGTTACAACGAAAAGACAATTGTGAACAGCCGCGCCCATAACGATGCAAATGTGCTCACGATGGGCGCGCCCTATCACACACCGGACGAGGCGCTGCGTCTCGCCCTGTTATGGCTGAATACAGAATATGAAGGCGGCCGGCACCAAAACCGAATTGATAAGATTTCCGAACTGGAGAAAAGCAATGGATAAAGAGCAACTTGTACAGATGATCACTTCGCAGGTGATGAAGAAAATTTCATCGGATTCGGCTCTCTCTTGCCCCTGTCCTTCGAAGGCGTCGGGAAGCTGTTCCGGTACTTCCTGCTCTACGGGCGGCGGATGCTCAGGTGGAAGCTGTCCTCCCGCCTGGGACGGAGTCGGCACTGTCGGCGATATGCTTCAGGCCGGCGCCAGCCGCGTCAGCTCATTTCCACCTCTGGGAAGCTGCCCGGATCCAGGGCTTGCGCGTCTGATCGACCATACTCTTCTGAAACCGGAGGCGACGGAGTCTGAAATTCGAAGCCTCTGCAGCGAAGCGGCGCAGCACTGCTTCATGAGTGTCTGCGTGAATCCGGCCTGGGTGCCGCTGGCGGCGAAATTGCTGAGAAACACCGGAGTCAAGGTCTGCACGGTCGTGGGATTTCCACTGGGCGCTACATTTTCGCGCGTGAAAGAACTGGAGACTCGCGTCGCCATCGATGAGGGCGCGGACGAGATCGATATGGTCATCAATGTCGGCGCGTTGAAATCGGGCAATCTGAAACTTGTGGAAAACGATATATACAGCGTGGTTCGCGCGGCCCGAGGCGATATCATCACAAAAGTTATTCTCGAGGTATGCCTGCTGACCGACCAGGAAATTGTGGATGCATGCAAACTTTGCGAAAAAGCAGGCGCGCATTTTGTGAAAACATCGACAGGCTTTGCAAAAGGCGGCGCGACGACAAAGACAGTTGCTCTTATGCGAAAAACTGTCGGCTCCGATATGGGAGTGAAGGCCTCGGGCGGCGTTCGCGACCATGAAACCGCGATGAACATGATAGGCGCAGGCGCGTCGCGTATCGGCGCCAGCGCTTCTGTCGAAATTATCAGCTGCGGAAAACCGTCAGCAAAAGGATATTAAAGAAGAAATATTCCTCCCGGTGGAGGCGTATCTCGGACTATCGCTTTTTTCCTTTTTTAGCGGGTTTTGATTTTTTCTTCGAAGCCTTTGGTTTGGACGAAACTGATTTCTTTGCTGTGGACTTTTTTGAGGCCTGCTGCGGCATTTCATTTTTGACTATGCCCATGACGTTGCCGTCCGGGTCCGCAAAAAGCGCGAAGGTCACCATTCCTGGCACAACTTCCGTCGGCTTGATTACGCGCCCTCCCTGGGAAACGACCTGGCGCAGGCAGACATCGGTGTCTTCCACAGCCGCATATATCAACATGCCTGGACTCTGACCCGGCTCGACCTGATAGAGGCCGCCGTTGATACCTATTCCTCCGGAAGCGGTGTCCACCATTCCGTAGTGAATTGGATTGTTGTCATCGATTTTCCATCCAAAAATATTTTTATAAAATTCTTTTACTTTATCCGCATTTGCAGAGGCGATTTCAAAATGAACCACTGGTTTTCCCATTTGACTTTCTCCTGAATTTTGGGTTTTTCAATATATAATATAACAAATAATTTTCATTCCGTAGAAAATATTTGCTTTCTGAATCCGGTGCGGCCGGATAATTGTAACAGATGCTCGCCGGTACATTGCGCCTAATCGGAAATTTTTGTTTGCTTTGCATATTCAACTGCCTTACCGTGAGCAATATGCAGGCCGAACCGCTGAAACTCTGGGAGCATGTCGGCGAAAAAATCACCATCCAGGCCAGGAATACCGGAGAAATGGCGGCGCATGCACTGTCTTTTCCCGGGCCGGGCTGGGTGGAAAACTATGTGGTGTACAACGGATATCATATTGTCGTATACAGCAGAAGCCGGATCAATTGTCCGGGGCCAGTCAGAATAACCGGGACCGTGCGCGAAGTAACATCCGGGAAAGAACCCAATTCCAAATCCTACCATGGTTATCATGTTGACGCAGAATCCTGGAGCTGTTTACCCTGACGAAGCTGGAGACAATACAATGGAAAAAGTAATCATACTTACGGGCGCTTCGCGCGGCATCGGCAGGGCAGCTGCCCTTATGCTGGCAAAGGAAAATATCGTTGTGATGGCATCCCGTGACATAAATGCTCTGATTGAGCTGAAGAAAGAGATCGGAGCATCGGGCGGAAAATCGGAGGCCCTGCCCTGCGATGTGGCGAAAGAAAACGAAGTCAAAAAAATGATAGAGGATACGATTCAGAAATTCGGACGAATCGACGTTCTGATCAACAATGCGGGATTCGGCATTTTCAAGCGCGCCGACAAATTCAGCCTGGAAGAAGTCGAGAATCTGTTTCGCGTGAACTTATTCGGCGTGTTTTTGTGCGTGAAATACACGGCGCCGTATATGATAGAGAAAAAGAACGGTCAGATCATCAACATTTCCTCGGTGGCCGGTCTCAACGGATTCAAGGGCGGCTCGGCCTACTCGGCGACAAAATTCGCGCTCAACGGTTACAGCGAATCTTTACGCGAAGACTTAAAGGAATTCGGTATCGCGGTCAGCCTGGTCTGTCCCGGCGGCGTCAACACAGGATTCGGCGGAGCAGTCGCGGACGGCAAGATATCGCGGGATTTTCTTCTTGAACCGGAGGATGTGGCGCGAACAATCAAATATCTGGTGGACGAGTCGGAAACGGCGAATGCGAAAATGATTGAGCTCAAGCCCAGGCGCCGGAAAGAATTCCGCTGATTGCCTGATGATTTGTACACAGCTATAAAGTCTTACAGCATTTCTGTGGTCAGAATTTCCCTTTCAAGGGGAGATCCGGGCGGCATCTTAAGACTGCTGTGTATCCCTGAGAATCCGGACAACTTCGCGCGAAGCGGAAAGAATAAAACCGACATCCGACCCGCAGACAACAAACGAAGTGCGATCGCGGTATGTCACAAGGGTTTTCGGATCTGAGAAATAAATACCGCTGAATTTTCCCGCATTACTCGCCGCCACAATGACGGTGTCCACAATTGCAAGGAACTCATCATCAAAAACTCCCGACTTCCCCAACGACAGGGACAGATCGCCGGAACCGATCAGAATATAATCCAGGCCTTCCACACCGCAGATTTCTGCGCAATTCTCCGCACCCATTTTCGTTTCAATCTGCACACCGACCAGAATATTCGCATTCGCCTGTTCCAGATAATCCAGCGTCTTACGCCCGAATCCGGACGCAGGCGTCGAGCCGTGATAACCGCGGCTTCCCTTAGGCGGATAACGCGCGAAATCAACGACTCGCCTGGCAGCTTCAGCCGATTCAACGAGCGGCGCAAGAATCCCGTCGGCTCCAGTCTCCAGAGCATGCTGTATGTGCGATCTGGAAATTTCAGGGATTCTGATGATTGTCGACAGCTGTGCGGCGCAGGCCGCATACACGAGATTGCGCACAGCCGGCGCGGGCATGCTGTAATGCTCCGTGTCGATGATTGCAAAATCAAATCCGGAAGATCCCAGAATGTCCGCGACAAAACTGTCGGAGATCGAAATAAAAGTGCCGATTGCCGTCCTCGATAGGAATTTCTTTTTTAGGTTCATCCTGTTATTCCCTGTCATTTTCAGTATTTGGTTCCCCTGCCGGCGGCGGATTTACCGGAGCCGGAAAGCGCCGACGAAAATTAACATTTGAAAAAGCAGGCGATTCACGATATCTGCTTCTATCGGCAAGAAAATTCGGAATTGCTCTTTGTAAAAGACAATCATTAAAACCGACCTCCGTATAGGCGGCGCAGCCGGGGAACATCTTTTCCCTGGCAGCCCGTCTCGGCTGACCGCCGCCCGTCCCGTCCCCGGCGTCGATTGCCAGGTTCTTTCCGAGAGCTGCTTCATAATTGTGAGACAGTTCGTGTAGAAACATTTTGAAAGCAAGCTGGTCCGTCGAAATATGCGCGAAACCACGTCTGATGATCTGGCCGCCGATCACAGGGAAATCCCGCTGGCTCCCGTTGGATGTTGTGGCTATACCGTCTTCTCCATTCCAGATCAGAGCAAAAGTATCATAATTTCTGTAGTTGTTGTAAAAAAAATCCGCCTGTGATGGATTCAGCGCGTCGGGATCAACAGAGCGGACCTCGATCCGCCGAATATGAAGACTTCTGCTCCAACGTTTATGGAATCCTGTGACTGCGCTGTTGATTTCAATGAAATCCACCTCAACACCGAGCCGGCCCTGACTCATCGCTTCCCAGTGCCGCGCCAGGGAACGGGCGATCCATTTCGCCTTTTCCCTGTGACGCGCCGTCAATTCACGCTTTCCGGAAACTCGCGTGCCGTCAAGCGACACAAAGTCAACATCTGTTCGGGCAATAAAGAGAACGGCGATACTGTAAACATAATCCGGTTTGATATCGCCGAGCGCCTGACGCCGACGAACAAGCTCCATCTCCAGCTGAAGCTCATAATCCGCACTGCGCTCCATCGCCGTCGGATCCCAGGAAGCAATAGCAGATGCCAGCTGAAAATACCGCAATGCTTCGGCGTAATGTCCCTCCCCAAAATTATAATGAGCGACTGCGAAGGCGGCAGGAAGCCCCGCACGCCCGATATTCGAATCACGAATATCCGGGTATTGCAGGCGGATTCTTTCGACCAGCTGCACAGATTCAGAGAATCGTTCCAGATCCCTGAACACGATGGCGAGAAAACCGACTGCAATTCCAATATCTTTTTTGAGATCCGGCCGTTCCCCGGGATTCGCTTTCCTCAGTTTTTCTTCCACCTTCGCAATTCCATTGAGAAGAATTTCGACTGCCTCCTGACCGCGGCCAAGGCGATGCAGAGCCAGTCCCTTCTGGCGAACCACAGAATCCCTGTCATAACCGAGAGAAATAGCAAGGTTGAGACAGGCGACAGCTTCTTCATATTTTTCAGAGTGCCATAGTAGAAACTGCCCCAGCGCCGCTGCATAACGTCCTTCCTGCGGCGCTGCCGCCATGGCTTTTCGAAACGCATCCTGGGCTTCCAGAAACCTCTTTTTTTCGAGAAACTGGTTCGCCTGCCGGTAAAATGATTCTGCTTCCCTGCCGTCTCTCACCGTTTGTGCTGCGGGCCTGTCTTCATTGAAAAACGAGGCTGGTAGAATCGAGCAAAAAACGAATACATTCAAAAATTTTATGAATCTTTTATTCATCGCCCGCCTGCCGATCCGTGAATGGAAGCAAGTTCTGATCATCCAGTCAATCACAAAACATGATTGTCTTCCGACCTTATGCTTACCATACTGATCTTTGATGGGACTAATCGAATCATTGCTCAAAGACACAGAATCGGGAATCAAAACCGATTCGGACGGACGCCGTTATTTCAGACAGCGTCATGTGGAATTTGAAACCATCTCGATCGCAGACAGCGAGCTCAACGAAAAAGGCTGGCTCGGATTCGAAGAAGAACTTACGACTCCGGACTGGGAGAACTTCCCGTCCCACAGAGACCTGCGCGCGTACGCAGCAGGCGCCTCGGAGCGATATCTGGCCTTCTGGTACCGCGTCTTCGATGTGGCGTGTGCCCGCGCTCTGTGCGGTCGTGATACAAAAATATTCCAGAAAGATTTTTTCTTGCCCTCAACTCTTTTCGACATCGGGATCCCGGACGATCAGCGTCTGAGTTCCGTGCACCCTGCACTGCATGAAAAAATAAAAAAAGAATATAATTTATCCTATATTAATGAAACTGACTTCAGAATATTCTATCTCTCCAACTATCTGGCCGGATTGACAGCGGACATCAATGAAATCCTGCAGCCGTACAATGATTTATGGAATCTGAAAAATGAACGTCTGAATCTTATGCATGAGCCTGACCTGATTTTCAAAAATTTGACGGCCCCTCTGGAAGCTCCGGCTGCCGGCGGCAGCGCCATGGACAAAATCATCGAACATGTAGAACGTTCTGCTCTCGCCTCAATGGACAGAATCATCGCCGATAAAAAAGAGAAATCGCTGGAATCGGACAGTGTTCGAAATCTGGTGCACATGCGTCGGGCCGGCGCTCTGAACAGCCTGAACGAAAGACAGCTGGAAGAGATCATGCAGTGCGGAGACATTTCTCTTCACGGGGATATCAGGCGTCTGTACGACGCCGTTCATCTTCCTGCATTTCTCCACAGACAGACTCGGACGGCGGCCAGCATGTCGGGAGCCGCTTTTCGAATTGAACTGAGGCTGAGCCGTCTGCGCTGGCTCAGGCGGGAGTTCGGGCGCGAAGTCAAAGCGGAAGCTCTGGAAAGCAGGCTTCAATTCTACAGAGAGAATTTTCAAAAAAAGATGACTTCTCTGTCGGAACCAGGTATGCGCGATTCGGGCGTCATGAATCTTCTGGATGTTCTGGAATCACTGCGCGATCCGTCCGTATCGGCAGACAGCCTGAAAGACACGGCGCTGGAAAACTATTTTTTCCTCAAACGGCTGGAAGAGCTGGAAAAGAAAATTTTGGATTTTTATAATCATTACACATCGCCCATTAAAAAAGAAATATCAACCGATGAATCGGTAGAGAACAAAATTGATGAACAGACATCGGCTTCCGATGTTTCAATGCCTGGTGAAACTGCGCTTCTAAAATCTGCCGATCGGTACATCGGTCTGGAAAAACTCGAGATTCCCGCAGAAATTGAAATTGGCAATCCGTTCCACGAGCATATTGTTCTGTCGCTTGCCAGAAATCTCATCCTGAAAAGACTGCGGCCGGTCCGGATGAGCGCCAGTTACTACACTCTCGTGCCCGGCAGCAGGCACGGCGCCATGACGCTCAATCCGGTGATGAAACTCTGGAAAGAAAGGCCGAATCTGGAAACCGGGCTGCCCCGCATCGCTTCGCTTGAAATCAACACGCGCCAGACCGCGGAATGCCTGCTTCGTCTGGCCTTAGCCGCCGATTCCTCCCTGGCAGAAAGATTTGTGAAGCGCGGAGCCATTGCAGGATTGAACCGCAGACGCGAAGATATTTCGGCATTGTCGGTTTTTCTTCTTCCAGGATCCTGCTATCCGCTGCGAGAAATTAACCGGGCCGATTTTCCGGAATTTCGCGGCCGCGTAATCGGCGAAAGCCGGACGCCGTCAGAACTGGGGGTGGAGCCTCAAGAAGACGCAGTGCTCACCGGAGGATGGTATCAGAAGAACAATCATTCGCTGTACTACCCGGTCGGCGGCGACAACGGTATGCTCCTTCGTCTTATCTGGACTTCCGGCAGAGCGAACGGACCGCCGGCTTTTTTTTTCGCTCTGGGGCAGTTTGTTCATGACTGCCTGGCCGACAGCCTGGTCTACTATCGAATCGGAGAGCGAACCTTCCGTGAATGCGTCGAAGATTACTACCGGATCGAAGATCGCATCCGAAAAAACCGTGACGAGACAACAGGCCGCCGCCGGCTCGACAATTCCCGTCCCGGGGTGCGTTTCATGTTTGCGGTCAACTATTCCAGGCTTATGATGGAGATACTCACCGGTTCCGTGCAGAGTCAGTTTCGTCATCCGCTGACAGAAATCTGGATGATGCGGCATCTGGGACTGCCGATTCTTTCCAGAGCTGACCGGGCGGTTTTGAAGAATATTCGATCGAAGACCCGCAGTATAATAATTGAATACGATGGTCATCCGGCGCTGCGGGATTAATGTCACATGGTTTTGTTCAACCGGCCAAACAGAAGACGTACAGAGCCGAACGCTTTTTTTTCCTGCTTTACATCCACAGCCAGTCCGGCTTATTTTGGATACACCGGCATCTTTTCTAAGCCGGCCGGCGGATATAAAAATGAAGAAATTCAATGATCTATTCCAGAAGAAACTTCTTGATGCTGTGGAAAAAATTGAGAGCCGATCCCATGCGGAGATTATCGTCGCCATTGCCCCCCGTAGCGCTCCCTACCAATATGTGAACCTCTGGGCCGGGGCAATACTAACATTTGCTGTATTTTCTTTTCTAATGTTTGCTCCGATCGATTTCGGCACCCTGTATATATATGCGGGCACACTGTACGCCTTCGCGGCGGGTTACCTTGCCATGTCTGGAATTCCCGCGCTCAAGCGGGCCATAATCGGGCAGAAAAAATTGACGGACCAGGTGGAACTCAAAGCACGCGCATTTTTTCAGAAGGCCGGAATAAACGAAACCGGAGACAGAATCGGAATATTGATTTATTTTTCTTTTTATGAAAAGCAGGTTCTGATCCTGCCGGACCGCGGCGCGAAGAAAAGTATTCCGCCGGAAGAGCTGGAAAAACTTCACTCGGAATTTTTGAAAGTTTTTTCTGCGCGGCATTCCTCCATTGCAATCATTGAATCGCTGGAAGAATCAGCCGGATTCTTTGGAAAATTTATCCCGCGCACCAATGATGATATGAACGAGCTTCCGGACACTCTGAGGATAATGCCATGAAAAATCTGCGAAATCTTCTCATTCGGCTGGCTTCTATAGTTCTACCTGTTTTCTTCAGACCGAGAATCATTCTTTTTCTGGCGGCGGCAATTGCCCTGGCTGCCGGCCTTGACGCAAGGCCGGGCGGCGGTCATTCTTACTCCGGCGGCGGAGGGGGCGGCGGCGGA
>VFLI01000037.1 GCA_009885105.1 Spirochaetia bacterium
AATGCAAGTTATGTTTTTTTGTTTTTTCAATCGGGGAGGATATAAAAATATTTTTCAAGAGCTTGCAACTAAAATTTTGGAACCGGATTGACGGTCACACCCATCACAGGAAGGTACTGCTATCTCAGGCAGATCGGGGAAAATTCGTCAATCCGAAAAAACGCAGGTAATCTCGTATAAAAGTGATATTACCGGGTACCGGCCGGGATGTCCGGGTGATTTTGGAAGGCTGGTGGCTTAAATTTGTTTTCTAAGAACTTAATTTAAGTTTTTACGCGATCTATCCAGTAGTCCGGTTCTTTACTGAAATGCATCACGCTTGCGATATACAGTTCATTTTCCTCGATTGAATAGATCAGACAGAAAGGAAATTTCTTGAAAAGAAGCCGGTGCATACCGGCGGAAACTTTATGTCCTCCTTCTGGAAATTGTTTAATAAACTCAAGAGCTTTTTTGAATTCCTCTTTGAAACGGCCAGCCGATTTTTTCCCTCCATTGTCGGTATAGAACCGCAGAGCATCCATGAATTCATTCCGGGCAAGTTCATTGAATTTAACCTTTTTCATTTAAGAATCTTTCGGCTTCCTCCAGAACGTCCCCCTCATCTATCAGCCTGAGTTTTCCACTGCGCATGGCTTCCAGCCGATTTTGCGATTCTTCGATCCATATTTTTTCGATTTCAGGGTCTATATGCTCACCCGCGTAAGCGCTCAAACTTTCCGCAAGTTTCGCAAGCTCGCCGGGAGGCAGCTGCATCGCGGCTTTTTCAATCTCTGCGTACTTTACTTCCATGGTTTTATAGGACAATACTCCGATCATACGGTCAACAAAAAAAGGCCGGTCTATTCTCAAAAACGCTGGTAATCTCGTGCATAAGTGATATTGCCGGATACTGGCCGGGACGTACGGGAGACTTTGGAAGGCTGGGGGCTTAAATTTGACAGAGTCGATCGGAATGGCTAGTCCCCGCCTCCGTCACCACCCCCGTCTCCGCCACCTGAATCACTTCCGCTGGAATCGCCGCTGTCCGACCACGAACCATCAGCGCCGCCGCCTCCGAAATGACCGCCTCCACCGTGGAAGACTGATGATGACGAATGCGAGATGTCACTGTCATCCGGCTCTGCACCGGAGTCGTACGTGGGGCCCCGGCGCGCGGCCCACCTGCGCTGCCAGAGGAACACAATCATGAGCGTCAGCCAGATCCCGGCGGCCACGCTGTAGCCAAACCATGCACTCCGCATATCGACGGCCGGGATATCGACGAGAGACACGATGATGGCGCCCCCCAGCAGGCAGGCAATGACGGTTACGATTATTAAAACAGCGCGAATGCTCATAGGTTTAGCTATAAACGGTGATCAAGAATACCAACTAAAACAGTTGCCGAGTTTGCAGTAAATCAGAAGAAATAAGTATACCGGTGACAGCAGAACATCACCGACAACAGCGAAAGGCAGAAGCGCTCCATATCCTGCCGAGCCGATCATGTTGCCGCAGTGCGGCCGCCTCCCGCTCATTTGACCTCTCCAGGTTTCAAGTTCAATGGATACAGGCATCGAAAAATTATCGCCCGATTCCTGGAAAAAGACCAGCTCCTGCAAAGCCCCTTCCGGCGTTGGATGATACAGAATCCTTCCGGCGATCGGACGTGAGGGATACTGCCCGATGGCGAGAGGTTTCAGATTTTCGGGCAGACTGGCAGGATTTCGATTGAGCGGGCGCAGTACACGGCCGTAGTCTTCTATCTTCAATACAGAGATATTTCCGGTTTTATCCTGAATGTAAAGAATGTTGGAACAGAGCCTCACTCCCGCCGTTTCATCCATGCATTCGCCCTCAATTCCCGCACGAACCGGATCCAGCGTCTGGTTGTATGCGCCGGAAGGGATTGAAAAAGAGGATCCATATGTGTCGTTTGATTCCAAATGGATGGTCTTGCCGGCTCCGGGAAATATTAGAAGACCCTGCAGATTGATCGTGCCGCGAAATTTCCGAATATCCGGAGCGATCCCGCATTCCTTCCAGGTCAGAATGAACGAAAGCGGCGCATCTTTCTCGCGCGCATCGGAACAGAGAAAAATTTCTTTCTCATTCACGAGTGTTCGAACAGCAATAACACTGCCATCAAGAATGGCCGCATCCTTGACCTGCACTGTCTGTGTATAGGAATACGATTCGAAAAACGATCCCGAAAAATTTCTGTCAAAAGATTCATAGGCGAAAGTAGTAAGACAGCTGCCGGGAAGGAGCATTGACAGCACTGCCAGGGTCCTGATGAAATTATTCACAGTATATTGTCTGCCGGGTGAGCTCTGCGGTAGTCATAGGTTTGCATTAGAACACTGACATTACAGAATCCCGGTGATCTTCCAGTCAATCTGAAAAATCCTGAAAATTCTCGGCATAAACGCGATCAACATCATCGACATTGGCGCCGGCCCTGAAAAACAAAAAGCCAGCATCTGTGCATCCCAGTGCAGAGGCGTGTTTGAGATCTGTGGTTCCACGAGGCCCTTTCTGCCATTGAGTGGAATATTAGCCCAAATCATTCCATTAGAAGAATCGCTTGCAGCATTGAAGAGATTTCTGAACGCTACCGGCGCATATACTTTGCCTCTGCGTGCCTTGCAGTGCTCGATGCCTATACAGGAAAGTTGTTAAAAATGAAAAGTTCGAGGCGATGATGGTTAAAAAAGTGTCACCCATGCGATGAGCTTAAAGTGTTACCTATGTGCTGGCCCGGTCAGAAAAAACGCTGGTAATCTCGTGCAAAAGCGATATTACCGGATACTGGCGGGATGTCCGGGAGACTTTTGGAGGCTGGTGGCTAAAATTTGCGCGGTCTGTTTTAGCAGGTAAAATCGAATGTTTATAGATCTGCGAGGCTTGCTATCGCAGCTTTTTTAAGAAACAGATGAGGTAGTGAATATGACCGGATTAACCTACGGTCCGCGAATCGGACGAAAATATCAATTGAATAGCTGATGCGTCTTTCGTATTCTTAGAATCAATCGATTTGAAGCTCCATCAAAAATCAGTGTCAGAATCATCGGCTCCTTACAATCCGGACACAGTTCCGGCTTTTTCTCAAAAGAGTGTTCAATCGCTCTAGACCAGGTGCAACTCACCACTTCAGCATAGTCCACGGTGCATCGTTTAGATTGGGCATA
>VFLI01000103.1 GCA_009885105.1 Spirochaetia bacterium
GCTCCGGTGGCCGCAACCTGCGGTCCGCGAGTTGTGGATTCGAATGAACCGCTGAAGCCCGGCGAACTGCCGCTCGCAGCCTATAAGTGCCCGGCCTTCGCCGGGATCGCGTAACACGAACTGTATGACCCCGAACGGAGCCTCTGCCATGACGAACCCTCAGACCCCCACCGCCGATAACGACCCGTATCTCATGATCGCGGCCGACGCCCATGCCGGGCTGCCCACCGAGCAGTACCGGGAGTATCTGGAGAAATCTTTGTGCGGGGGGACCAGATGATGCTGGGTTTTTTTAAGAATCCAGAAAAGACCAGGCAGTTCCGTGATGAAACGGGCTGGCTGAAAACAGGAGACAGAGGAAGACTGACATTGAACGGAGAATTGGAAATCTTAAATCCTGCGGGAAAATCGAACCGGTAAACCACAGTTTCACAGTCGTGATTGACAATCTTGCAGATGACGCAGGGAATGATTTGAGTACTGCTTTGAAAGTCAAAAAATAGAGTATTTGATGATTCGTGACGAAAAATTCCAGAGAATCCAGAGATTTTTTTTGAAAAAAAACGCAATATTTCTTTGCAACAAACGATACAAATCCGAGTCATATAGCATACATGATTCCAATTAGATCCGGGAAAAAAAACAAAGGTCGGGCGCTCATAGTCGAGGGCGGCGGCATGCGGGGAGCCTTCACGGGTGGAGCCCTGGCAGCCATGACGGTGCACCACCCGTCAAGAAATTTTGACCTGGTTGTGGGAGTCTCTTCCGGCAGCTGCGCTGCAGCCTACTATGTGACGGAAAGCTCTCAGTCGATGGTTCTGATGCTGGCCAATCTCAATATGTGGCGCTATGAGCTCACAGGATCACGGCTGATCTCTTTTTTCAATCCATTACGGGGAAAGACGTTTCTGAACCAGGAATATCTGGTCGACCATCTGTTTGGAAACAAATACCGCCTCCACCGAGAAAAACTGGATGAGCCTGGCAATGTTCCTTTTTATATCGTGGTCAGCAATATAGAGACACTCAAACCGGAATATATCAAAGCGAGTTCATCAAATATTTTTACTCTGCTCAAAGCCTCAACCTCCATGCCGATTGCCACAAAGGGCAAGAGAAACCTGGACGGTAAAACTTACACGGACGGCGGCGTTTTGGATCCGCTGCCGGTGCAGGCAGTGATCGATGCAGGATATACAGATATTACCGTGGTGCTCACGAATCCGCGGTCCTATCGTTCCAAAGCCATAGGAAAACTCTTGAGCAAACTGTCCTATCCGTTCCACGGCCGTCTGGCGAAGATGCTCAACTCCGTCCACCATGTGATGCACATCAATGCCTATGAAATTATTAACCGTCCGCCGCGCGGAGTAAAAATTCGCATCATAGATCCTGACTCGGCAAGCCCGGCGCGCATGATCACTCGAAGCGAAAAAAAACTCAACGCAACTGTTGATATGGGTTTTGAGGCAGCCATGAAAGCGTTTACGGGTAAGATGGCCCGGACGAGCGGATTGTTTCGAAGAATATTCAGAATCTTCAGACCGCAAAACGTCTGATGCCTGTTTTTCGATCAAAGGGCTTTCTGAAGAACGATATTGTTGTCTGGGAAATCGAGGCGCATCAATTTGAATTCACCAGATCGGAATTTCTGGACCTCACCCTGGCGCTGCGGAAATCCAGACTGTTCGCCTGCCTGGATCAGGAGCGGCCGGCTCTTCGCAATCAGCTGACAGATATTCGGGAAAATCTTGCCCCGGATGTGGAAATGCCGGATTTTGAATTCATGCTCGAACAGGCGCTTCTGGACTTGAAATTAAAACTTTTTTAATAAATATTCCAAGCAATGTTTCGAATCATTTCCCTCACAGGGAAAAACAATAGATATCACCGCGGCAGATTCTCATCTCAGCTCTCCGCACATTGAAGCAAAATTCTCCATTATTTTCAGACCGTGCTCTGTCAGAATTGATTCCGGATGGAACTGCACGCCTTCCACGATTCGCAGTGTTTTATGCCGAACGGCCATTATAACGCCGTCCACAGTTCGGGCGGAGATTTCCAGAGAACCCTGTGGAAAGTTGTCCGGCGAAATCACAAGAGAATGATAGCGCGTCGCCGTGAAGGGCGACGGTATCCCCTGAAATATTCCTTTCCCGTCATGATGTATCTGCGAAATTTTTCCATGCATGATTGTCGGCGCGTTTGTAATGACGCCGCCGTTCACCAGGCCGATGATCTGATGTCCCAGGCAGACGCCGAAAATTGGAATTTCTCCAGAGAGATCTCGCACGATATCTACAGAGATGGCCGCGTTTTCCGGACGGCCGGGCCCCGGCGAGATCACTATACCTGCCGGTTTCAATTCTCGAATTTCAGCCAGAGTGATCCTGTCATTGCGCACAACCCGCACATCGCATTTTATCTGGCCCAGATACTGATACAGATTGTATGTAAACGAGTCGTAATTATCAATGAGCAGTATCATCGCAGCCCCTTTCTTGCAAAGCGCACGGCGGCCAGCATTCCGCGGACTTTATTGGCCACTTCTTCGCATTCTTTAACAGGGTCCGAATCGTACACGACGCCGGCGCCTGCCTGGAGATGGCAGATTTCATTCTTGAATACCATTGTGCGGATGGCGATAGCGGTGTCGAATTCGCCTTCAAAATTGAAATAACCCAGGCAGCCGGCGTAAATACCGCGCCTTAAATTCTCCAGCTCGTCGATGATTTCCATTGCCCGGATTTTAGGCGCGCCGGAGACGGTTCCCGCCGGAAGAGAAGCGCGCATTGCATCGTACGGGGTTCTATCCGGCGAGAGATCGCCCTCAACGTTGGAAACGATGTGCATAACATGGCTGTAGCGCTCAATTACTTTAAATTCTGTAACTTTCACAGAACCCGGCTCGCATACACGGCCGACGTCATTGCGTCCAAGATCAACGAGCATGATATGTTCTGCTGTTTCTTTCTCATCCGACAGGAGATCTCTCTCGAGTTCACGGTCCGTCTCAGGCGTCTTTCCCCGCCGGCGAGTTCCCGCAATGGGACGAAGGATTACTTTTTTCTCCTTCACTCGAACAAGAATTTCCGGACTGGACCCGACGATGCAGTACGGACCCGCATTTAAATAGTACATATAAGGACTGGGATTTATTGAACGAAGCGCCCGGTAAATTTGAAAAGGCGGAACATCGGGACGAAAACTGAATCTCTTAGACAGCACAACCTGAAAGATATCGCCGGCATGGATGTATTCTCTGGCGCGCGAAACAATGGCGCGGTATTCATGCTCCGTCATATTGCTTTCTACCGGCATCTTTCCTTCGACAGAGACAGGCCTCATTTCAGAAGGCATCGGAGAGCGCACCTGTTCAAGCATCTCATCCAGTCTGCTCTCCGCGGCGCCGTAAGCATCCTCCACGGAGGCATAGTCATCGAGCCGGATGTTGGCCACCAGGCGGATATTCCGCTGAATATGATCCACCACAACCAGATCGTCAGTAAAAATCAAATAGATGTCTTCCTGTCCGACCGGATCGGGATTTTTGTCGGGAATATTTTCATAGTAGCGAATCGCATCGTAGGAAAGAAATCCAACAGCCCCGCCATAAAATGCGGGAAGCCGAACATCGGGAACCGGCCTGATATCCCTGAACTGGTTTTCAAGAAATTCCAGCGGATCCCCTTCAAAGCTTTCTTCCCTGGCGGCGCCGGAGTTCTCCAGCCTGGAAAGACGAAACTTTCCCTTCTCTCCGCGCAGAACGGCGCGCGCCCGGACGCCCAGAAATGAATTTCTGCCCAGCTCTTCGCCGTTGACCACGGATTCTAAAAGAAAGGAGTTGGGCGCCAGGTCGCCGCCCATTCTCATGAAAATGGAAATCGGAGTCAGCGTATCTCCGAGAATTTCCCTGTATACGGTTATCAGATTCCCGCGAGCGGCCCGCCGGGCGAATTCATATTTACTCAGACTGATTTTCAATGACAGGATAATCCTCTGTGTCCACCAGGACATTGCGGAAAAATAACGCAACCATAAAATAACTTTTCGCCGCTTCCTTCCGATAAAGAAGAATTCCTCACGCAGAGGCCGCAAAGTGCGCGGAGAGGAGACGATATGCCTGAAGGTTTTCTCGCGAAATAATATTCGGTTCACCATTTACATTTCTTCTCTCGCCTCATTTCCGAATCCAGTCTGCTGCAAACATATATAGTTTATTTATATTTTATTATTTCATATTTTTTATCAAGCAACAATCCTCTATCTGTAATCCCGGTCCGGCCGCTTCAGTCCGCGAAGTCTGTCTTTCAGTTTGCCTTCCTGGCCTTCCACAGTCGGGAAATAGAACTGATCTTTTTCAAAACCCGGCGGCATGTAATTCTGTTCCGCATAGTGCCCGGGGAAATCATGAGGATACAGATACCCTTTTCCCGCGCCCTCCTGCCTGTGCGTGTCGGTCGGAGCGTTTCGCAGATGATCGGGGATTTGAATTTTTCGATTTTTTACTTTTTCAAGAGCGGACTCAATAGCGCTGTACGAGGCGTTGCTTTTCGGGCAGGATGCCAGAAAATTTGACGCCTGTGAAAGGACGATTCGTCCCTCCGGCATTCCGATGCGCTCCAGGGCCAGAAAAGCGGAAACAGCCGTCTGCAGAGCCTGAGGCGCCGCATTGCCTATATCCTCGGAAGCAAAAATCACCATGCGCCGCGCAATGAAGAGCGGATCTTCGCCGGCCTCCAGCATGCAGGCCATGTAAATGAGAGCCGCATCGGGATCGGAGCCGCGCAGACTTTTTATGAAGGCGCTGATAAAATCAAAATGATTCTCTCCGGCTTTGTCGTAACTGCGCACCCTTCCCTGCAGCAGATTCGAAAGAGTTTCTGATTCTATCAGTCCGTCCAGTCGTAAGGACGCGCATAGTTCCAGAGTTGACAGAAGTTTCCTGGCGTCGCCGGCAGAAGATTCGATCAGAAGCGAACGGGCTTCCGGTGAAATTTCCAGATGCGAAAGCGAAGCATCGCCTATAAGCGCCCTGTCGAGAATTTCGGAAATATCGCTCCGGGTCAGAGCCGTCAGCCTGTAGACAAAGCAGCGCGACAGCAGAGGTCCGATCACTTCGAAGGATGGATTTTCCGTAGTCGCGCCTATCAGAATGATGATTCCGGATTCCACGGCGCCCAGAAGCGCGTCCTGCTGCGATTTGCTGAAGCGGTGGATTTCATCGATGAACAGAACTCTCTTCTGGCGGCGGCCTCTGTCAATGGTTTCGCGCACATCCTTGACTCCGGAGGAGACTGCTGAGAGCTCCTCGAAAGGCATATCGGAGTTTTTTGCCAGAAGTCTGGCCAGCGTCGTTTTTCCGCAGCCCGGCGGTCCGTACAGAATCATAGAATGGATAGGCGTCGATTTCAGCCGCCCGACAAGTTCTTTCTGTCCGGCAAAGTTGTCCCAGGTCTCCGGGCGCATCCGGGCTGGAAGAGGAGCAGAGGCGCTCTGTGAGAATAGAGAATCGGTCATGATTGTTTCTTTTTCCGCTTTACGGCCTGTGGTCTTCAACAAAAATAATTTGTGCGATGTTTCTGCATTTTTGAAGGGATAGACGGATCCGGGAAATCCACGCTTCTCAAAAAAACGCTGGCTCTGGCCGTGAACAACGAAACCTGCCGGACAGCATTTGACAAAATTGTCGAGCTCAAGGAGCCAACAGACGGCCCGGAAGGCCGGATCATCCGTTCCCGGATGCAGAACCACGAAAAACACAGCCGCGATGAATGGCTGGAAATGTTCCTGTCGGACCGGGCCTGGAACGTGCGTGAAAATATCCGGAAAGCTCAAAACTGCCTCATTTTGCAGGACCGTTACTTTTACTCCACGGCGGCCTATCAGGGCGATGTCGAGGAACCTCCCACGGCCCGCGAAATCGTGCAAAAGAATCTCGATCGGAATTTCCCGGAGCCGGATATTATTTTCTATATCTCCGTAACTCCGGATGAAGCTTTTCGTCGAATAACAGAGAGGGGAAGTCTGGAGACCTTTGAGAAAAGGGAAATGCTGGAAAAGATCGAGGCCAATTACTGGACAATACTGCCGGCCGGCACTGTTTTTCTGGACGGAAAAAAAGATCCCGAAATTCTGGCACAAAAAACCCTGGATACCATACTGGACTTTGTCAGGGCGAATCAGTAAATTAGAGGTACCAATGAAAACGAGCGCAGCATTTTCTTTAATAATTTTCATCCTCGGCACGGCATTCCTGGATTCGTGTCAGACAAAACCGAGTCAAAATGTCCCCCATCCAGAAATCACGGCAAAAGCAATCGGAGACAATCTGGTGCAGATTCAGGTCACGGTCCCGGAACACCATCATGCCTACCTGGACAAGGGACGCGACGGGGTGCTGCTGGATCTGCAGTTCAACTGGCAGAAATTGATCGAATCCGGGGCGTTGAAAAAAGAGCCGGAAAAAAAATCCGCGCCGGCAGGAGCGCAGGATGACACAGCGCATGCAACGGTGCTGCGAGGAACAGGCACATTTGAATTTATCGCTCCCGCAAAAGATGTAGAAGGAAAAAACCTGGCGGCCAGAATTCAAATCTGCAATGAGACGCGCGGGATATGCTACCGACCTGAAACGATCGACGTGCAGATTCAGTAGAGATGAAACTCTACACCAGAAAGGGCGACGGCGGCATGACTTCTCTTGCCAGCGGCAGGAAAGTCACAAAGCACGATCCCGGTGTGGCTCTGTACGGCACGGCAGATGAACTCAATGCATCTCTTGGATTGGCGGCGGCTTTTCTTGAAATTGAAATCGCCGGATTGCAGACAGAGAATAAGAATCATTTTGAATTATTGAAGAACCAGCTCGTCGCGCAGCAAGGTCTGCTGTTTGAACTCGGCGCGGAGCTGTCCGGTTACAGACCGGATCCCGAGAAATCGGCGATTCTTGAATCGGACATTGAAACGCTGGAGCGCTGGATTGATGAACACACGATCGTCCTGCCGGAATTGAAATCTTTCATTCTGCCCGGCGGAACTCTTGCTTCCGCGCAGCTGCATGTGTCACGCACAATCTGCCGCCGCCTGGAGCGCGATATGTCAAGATTGTATTTTGATAAGATGCCTGATGATCCGGATCAGCTGAATTACGTACAGGCTTCGGCTCTGAAATACATCAACCGGCTGTCCGACTATCTGTTCTCCGCCGCGCGTCATGCCTGCCATCTTTCAGGACATACGGACACTCCCTGGCAGAGCCGACGGTAAGGATTGCTGATGGGACAGACGAAACATTTTGCCGTGGAATCTGACTCTCAGAAGTTGATTACCCCCCACCCGGAGCCGGATTGGCGGATCGGATTCATATCCTTTTCTATCACATTTCTTATTGTATACTTACCAAACCTGGCGCCCAGCATTGTGGGCGGCGATGCCGGTGAACTGGCTTCCGCTGTGTGTCGTCGCGGGATTGCGCACCCTCCCGGATATCCACTTTTTTCAATTTTAAGTTATTCATTCCTTAAAACTGGATTGTTGCTGACGTCAGCTACTGTGCAACCCGAGGCAGCCTGGTTTCTAAATCTGATGTCAGCCGTTTTTATGGCAGGCGCAGCCGGGTTGATCGGCTCCATCGTATCAGGATGGACAGGCGGACAGAGAGCAGCAGGGCTTTTTTCAGCATTGGGTTTTGCCACCAGCCGAACCGTTTGGGAATACGCCGTCACAACCGAAGTTTTCGCTCTGCATGCATTTCTGATCTGCGCGCTCATATTTTGCGTTGTGTTCCTGCCGAAAAAGGTATTCTGGCTGGGTTTGATATGCGGATTGGGTCTGGCGCATCACCACACTCTTGCTTTCTATGCTCTGCCGGCTCTTTTTTTTGTGAGAAAGTCCATCCGTCAAAGCTGGCTGATGTTTTTATTGGGTGCGGGAGCGGGAGGAGTAATTCCGTACGCACTCTGGGTCTCCATGGCTTCTGACAACGCCCCCTATTCCTGGGGAGATCTTTCGAACTTGAGTGGATTCTGGACCCACTTCACCAGGAGTGATTACGGCTCGCTTTCGCTGGGAAATGAAAATTCTGAAGTTTCTGTATTTGGCGGCGATACCACCTTTGTTTCCCGATTGTTTGAGTTTCTGAAATTCGCCCCTGGAGCCATGGCAGGGGGACTGGGACTCTTACTGGCCACGATGGGCATCCTGGAATGGAAGAATTGCGTCAGTCGAACCAACTGGCACTCCACCCCCACGACCTGGTTGGTTGCCAGTCTGGCATTCTTCATCCTGGTCTATCATGCTCTGGCCAACTTCAGACCCGGCTCCCCAATTGCTATTGCTGTCGCGTCAAGATTCTGGATCCAGGCGTGGATCGTACTTTGGATTCTGGCCGGCTGGGGCTTTGCTCGTTACAGCGTATGGCTGACCTCCAGAACCAGATTTGCGGAAATTCTTCTGTTCTTAACAGCGATCATCGCAGGAGGGATCCAGGTCGGACTTCTCCATAATGAAATTAGAATTAAAACCAGGCCTGTGCTGAGCGAGTTCGCGGAGTATGTTTTGAAACAGCTCGATACAGGCAGGCAGAGTCTTCTGTTAGTCCGGGGTGATATTTTCTTTTCGATCATATACCGCAAGGCCTGTCTTGACGAGGGCCGCGATGCAGTGATTCTATCTCAAAGTCTTATGACATATCCCTGGTATGGTCCTCATCTTCGTGCGAACCAAAGTGGCCTGCTGATTCCAAACAGTGAACTGCTCTGGCTAACGCCTGCCGGCGGCGGCGGCTATACAATGCGGCAATTTTTAGAATTGAATGGAAATTTTGATATCTATTTGTTGAATGGATACTATAGTCAGGACAGAACGCTTCTGGATTATTTTCAAATTTGGCCGTCTGGATTTCTGGAAAAACTACATCCATATCAATCGCCGCCCGATTATGCGACCTGGAGAAATCATGACGCAAGAGCCGTTTCAGGCTGGGACTGGAAGCAGCTTTCAAAATACCCGCCCGGTTCCTGGGAATATGAGCTGCTCAATCAGTACTGGAGCACCCGGCACCTGAGCGCAAATCGAATACTGGACCATGCCAACTCGCAACGACCGCCGGATTTCGCAGAGGTACGGGAAGCCATCCAAATATACGAAACACTGCTTGGCGACCTGCCCGGCCGCGGGGAAAAAGTAATCTATAAAAATATCGGCATCGCCTACATGTCACTGATACGAACAGATCCGAATGCCGAAATAAAAATGGTGAACGCGTGGAAACGCTTTATCGCAGAATCCGATCCGAACGATCCGGATCCCGACTTGCCGAAAATCCGGGGTATCCTGAATCTGAACTGATCGTCATCATGCGGACATAGAAATCAGCGTCGTGATGATGCAAATGGCAATTGATATTTATTTCCCCCATCAGTTATCCTGCAGCAACTTCTGGATGCGGTCCCGCAGAGAGGCGGCCTCTTCAAAGTTTTCTGTATCTACGGCTTTCTGCAGCTGAACCTTCAGCGTTTCCAGCTCTGATTTCGGCTCATCATTTTCCGAGAATATATCTTTTGCCTCGCCGCCGCCCGCTTCCGGGGCTTCTTCGCCGATCAAAACGGACGCTTCATTGTAAACTTTCTCATTCATGAAAATCGGACATTTGGACCGGATGGCGATCGCCACAGAATCCGAAGGCCGGGCGTCGAGCTCCACGATGCCTTCGTTTGTCTGAATCACAATTCGAGCATAAAAAATATTCCCGATGATATCATTGATCACGATGTGCTGAATCTTTCCTTCCATTTCCTGGATCATATTGATGATCAGATCGTGTGTGTTCGGACGAGGGGGCGTGATTCCGTCCAGGGCGCTTGATATAGAATACGTTTCCAGGGGACCGATAAATATTGGCACCACTTTCGCGGACTTCGAGTCCCGCGGTTTCAGAAAAAGGGCAAAACCAACATTCGTAATGGAAACATCAGAGATTGTGACTTCCAGCATGGATTCCTCCAGGGGGCCTTTGACGTCCAGATTTCCCCTATTTGCCCTCCCAGTCCACACTAATAGTAGACAAGATTTCTCCTTTAAATCCGGGAAGTCGGCTGTCAAATTCCAGAGTCAGCCGCACCGGAAAAAACGATTTTTCAGGTTTTTTACGCACATCGCCGTGCAATTTCTGGAATTTCACAAGCATGCTTCCCAGATAATCAAAACACCAGAAACTGGAGGCATCCGGGTCGATGCGTTTCCCCTCCAGATGCCCGGACAGATATTTGCCGTCTTTCTCAAGCCGGTAATTGCAGTGGAGGCTTTCCTTCAGTATCGCCAGCTCGCGGCTGTCAAGCGAACGGTTGAATTTCACAAGCATTCCGGGCGTCTGCCGGGAATGAAAATACATGTAGTACCCCAGATCGAACCAGGAGGATTTTTTATTTTCCGGGGCTGCGAACGTGTACGTTCGGACCGGCTCCATGGGAGAGGCGCATTTATCTGCGCCCATGTCGTCGCAGAGCGAAATGTTGTCCACAGCGGGAATGGCCGGCCGGCAGGACATTCCAAAATACAGAAAAGCAACCACCGAGACAGAGGAAAGAAAAAGATTTTTCACACAGAGACGCAGAGAGGCAAAGATTTTTTGCCACGAAATTTCACGAAAGGTCACGAAAGAATGAAGAAGCCGATAATGAAAATCCTCTTTCGTGATTTTTCGTGTCCATTCGTGGCGTTTTCCCCCTCTGCGCCTCTGTGTGAGTTTTCCGCTCTTCATCTTCACTGCGCCATGCTCATTCGGATGTCGTTGAAAATCGTCACGACTTCCGGCTGTCGAAAAAAATCGGGCGTGTGTATCCAGGGCCGGAAGGAAAGACGTTCGAAATAGTACAGACATTCCGTAAAAATCCCGTCGTAAAAATAAATGCGGTGAAAGTCGTCTTCCAGCGATGTTCGCACCACCGTGTATTCTGTAACATAACCCGGGTCCAGCTCGACCAGAGGCCGGCCCGCATTCTGGAATTTACCCTCCAGGGCCAGTGTCTTTTTTCGCATGTCCACGATTTCTTCCCGGCCGACGGGCCTTGCAAAACTGACGATTTTGAACTGCGACAGAGAAACGCTTCCGTAGAGCGAGGGTTTGGAGACGCTGCTGACCGTGGAGCTTTCGTATTCCACAGGTCCGAATATTTTTTCCAGTTCCGCCTTTACCTTAAAATACGCCTCGAGATCTTCAAAAGACGCGCCGGCAAAAGGCTGTCCGTGAGACACTTCCTGGACAGGGGGTTTCCACTTTTTTGTCATCCTGGGCAAGCCTCCCATGCAAAACCGGCAGTGCAAACGAAAAAATCTGCTCGACAGAAGCGCCAGGCCCCTGTCTTAAAGTTCATGCCAGAAGTCAAACGCGCCGGCGAACTGGATTTCCCCTCTGCCAGAGATCAGGTAGAAAAGGAAATCGAGGAATTCCTCAAATCCGCCGGTCAGTCCGTACTGGAACTTCCATCCCTGCAGCTTGAAAAAGGAGAAACTCGTTTTTCTTTTTCGCCGGCGGCTCTGGACAGAGGCATGATTCTGGACGCTCTGGCCCTGATCAAGAATCATATAGAAAATTTACGAATCCACACATTCGACTCCGGTTATGTGATATTCCAGTCCATGGACGGCAATCTGTACGATTCCAAATCCATCGCGTATGGCACCAAATTTAAATTCCAGTCGATCGGGCAGCAGCCCAGAATTGACGTCACCCGCAAGGGCGACTTCGACCAGAATGAAATTCAGGCCTGCCTGAATCTTTTCAAACTCTTTCATCCGTCACAGAAAGAATCGGATCCGGGGGCCCGACTGGCCGGCCTGGGAATCACTGTGTATGAAGCGCCCCCAAAAACGGCAGACGGCGGGAACTCCGCGGACAGAAAGAGGCTTTCCTGGGACTCCATTTCCGGCTACAAAACCACAAAGCGCGAGGTGCAGGAATCGATCGTCCTTCCTCTGCGTCAGCCGGATATTTTCCTGGGCGTGGCAAAACTCACGCGGGGTGAAGGAGCCCCTTCGAACATGCCCAGAGCCGTGCTTTTTGACGGCCCGCCCGGCGTCGGCAAAACAACAATGGCGCGCATCATCGCCACAGAGGCGAGAATCCCGCTCATCTACGTTCCCATCGAAAATATTCTCAGCAAGTTCTACGGCGAATCATCACAGAATATGGCCGCGATATTTGACGCGGCGGGTCAGTTCGATCGCGCCATTCTTTTTCTCGATGAAATCGATTCGCTGGCGGGACGACGCGAAGACGGTATGTTCGAGGCGACGCGGCGTGTGCTGTCAGTGCTTCTGCGAAAGATCGACGGATTTGAATCAAAGCCCGGCGTGCTCACCGTCGGCGCCACAAACCGCTCCGTCGATCTCGACCAGGCGCTTCTGTCCCGGTTTGATCTGACCATTCATTTCCCCCTGCCCGACCTGTCCGAAAGAGCGGCCATTTTCGGTCAGTATGCTAAACATTTGAAACAGGAAGATTTGATGGATATAGCCGGCGAGGTGGACGGCCTGTCGGGGCGGAACATACAGGACCTCTGTGAATACGCCGAACGCCGCTGGGCCCGTCAGCTGATTAAAAAAGGAGCCCAGGTTTCCGCCCCGCCCGCCGTTCTGTACAAAGATATTACCCGCAACCGAACGGTTGTGCAGGCTTAATGACCGTTCCGATAATTATCCTTGATCAAAAATGCGCCAAAATGCCCAAATTTGCATCTTTTCGGGCAAAAAAAACTGCTTGCTGGATTAAATTGTGGTTGACAGTTCTGGATGGGGGTAAATTACTCTATGTATACGTTAGTATCAGGCTTGAAACATAGCAGATGTAACGTATTTTCGCATGAACACTCTTCCTAACCCCCGGATTCCCCCCCGGGGGTTTTTTTTGCCCAAATGGGGGAATAATCAATCATGAGCGCCTGAGAGCACAAAAAGGGTATCCGACCGGGAAGCTGAGAAAAATATTTTATTGAGTTTTTTTACTTCCAACGTCTAATAGAATCATGACCACTATGGCGGAAAGAAAAGGGGCGCGCTACCACGGACTTCCTGTGTCGAGGGAAGAGTATCTCGATCTTCGGGACGATGGTTTCCAGTACGACATGGTCGAAGGAGTGTTATTTGTGTCACCCAGCGCGGAACCTTTACATGGCATTGTTGGTTTGAAGTTTGGGCACGTGCTGTCCAAATATCTCGAGAAAAATCCGATTGGACTGGCGATGATAGAAATTGATATCATGCTCCCTGATGGCGGCGATGTTCTTCGCCCGGACATCTCATTCGTGCTGCATGAAAACACCCGCATACTTCTCAAGCATATACACGGCGTTCCGGACCTGGTCTGTGAAGTCCTCTCGGACAGCACGGCCCGGCGTGATCTGAATGATAAGGCTGACCGTTTCTTGAAAAATGGAGTGCGTGAATACTGGATCGTCGATCCGCGAGACAGGACGGCGCAGGTCTGGATCAATCGCAAGTTGGAGTGGGAAAAACGGACGGCCGGAATTCTGAGGAGCGAACTTCTGAGCGGTTTTGAGATCGATCCGGATCAATTTTTCGCGGGAATAAAACTTCCGCAGTAATCTACCTCAGAAATTCTTGAATCGCTGCCGCCAGGGCTTCTGATTTTTCCATCCGGTGCGTCTGCCAGCCGATTTTTCTGGCCGGTTCCAGGTTAATTTCGCGGTCATCAATAAAGAGAACGGATCGTTCGTCCGCGCCGCCGAGCTCTTTCCCCAGACTCTCATGGATCATATCGTAGTAACCTGGTTCTGGCTTTCTGCGGCCCATTTCGCAGGAAAAAAATAAATAGTCAAAACTCTCTTCAATAATTGATTTTTTCTTGAATATTTCATGATACCAGAAAGAATAATTGGAGGCCAGGCCCAGGACGACGTCTTCTCGACTGCGCAGATCGGAAACGATTTTTTCCAGGCCGGGCAGAAATTCAACGGACTTCAGCAGCTCTTTCTTGATCTTTTCCGGGCGGGGAAATTTTTGCCGCAGATCTTCCGGAAGCGTATCCTTGTAAAAACGCCGAAAATACTCCAGCTCCGAAATTTCGCCTTTCTCGAATTCCTCAAAGGCGGGTCGCTCCCTCCACGAAATAAAATCCTGTATTGTATGTCCCTCCGGAAGCATGTCTTTTAGAACTCTGTGGTACGGATCCAGAATCAGAGTGTCCATCATGTCGAACAGAATTACACGCACAGGATTTGATTTTTCAAGCCGGGTGATCGGTCAATCAGGATTAACAGTTGACATATATCTCAATACATCTCTTATTTGATTTGTGAGCCGTTCTATACTTGAAAAATCAGCCGTGCGCGAAGCAGCGCTGACTCTTACAGTTGAGCAATATCATGAACTTTCAAACTCTGGCCTGATTTCCGAAAAAACGGAATTAATTGAAGGAATCATCGTAAAGAAAATAACAAAATCGCCGATCCATTCAAGAACTGTGGCTGCCATTCAGGAAATTCTCACTGAAATTTTCAAGAACTTCTTAATAAGAAAGGAAGAACCTCTCACAACGGAATCATCAGAACCTGAACCGGACCTTGCCGTCGTGACAGGAACATGGAGGGACTACGAAACAAAACACCCTTCGAAAGCTGAACTTGTTGTGGAAGTAGCGCAATCGACATTGTTGCTTGATCGGGATAAGGCAGCACTTTACGCTGCAGCCGGAATTCCCGAATACTGGATTGTCGATATCAATGAAAAAAAATTGGAAGTGTATACCGAACCAGCGGGAGAATATAAAAAGAGAATGATATTATCTGTCGAGGATTCCATCCAGGTGAATGGACAACTGCTATCAGTCAAAGACATCTTCAAATAGATTCTTGCATAACTTTCTCCCATAAGTTGACTCTTGAATGAAATTTACCGCTTTCTTTCTATATAACGCAGTTCTCCTGCTTCTCCTGCCTCTTTACAGACTGCTGGCGCTGTTTCATCCGGAACTGCGTAAATTTCAGAAAACCAGAGAAAGCGGCTGGCGAAAACTGCGTGAATTTATTTCCACGGCAGACCTCTGTGGCAAACGCATTTTCTGGCTGCACGCATCTTCCGCCGGTGAATTCGATCAGGCGCTGGGACTTCTGCGCGAAATCCGCCGCAGAGAAAAAAAATCGATTGTTATAGTCAGCGTATTCAGCCTGAGCGTGAAGCGCGACGATCATCCGGAAGCGGATCTATTTTTTCACATGCCTCTGGATCTTCCCTGGACCTGGGGCCGTCTGCTCGGCGATTTTCGTCCGGACTTTTTTATCACAATGACCTGGGATGTTTTCCCCAATCTTCTGCGAAAATTGAAATCGGCCGGAAGCGCATGTTTTCTTTGCAGCGCTGCGCTTTCTCCTGAGTCTATTCGTTTCAGGAAAATATTTCTTGAACTGAGCCGGCCTGCGTATGAACTGTTTTCCGGCATCGGCTGCGCCGATGAGGAAAACCGGAAACTATTCCTGCGCATTCTGCCTCGTCACGATCTGGTGAAGAACACGGGTGACTCCCGATTTGACACAATATTCTATAAAATTAAAGAAACAAAACTGACCGGCGATGCGGCCCGTCTGCTTTCCCGGAAATTCGGTCCGTTCTTTATTCTGGCATCGACATATTCTGCCTGCGACTCGGAAATTTTTCCGCATCTGCCTGGAATGCTTGCGAGAAATCCAGCCTGGAAACTACTTCTGTTTCCGCACCATGTGGATTCATCACGACTTCAGGAGATCCGGGAGGGTCTGAAAAAATTCGGACTGAGCTGCGAAAATCTCAGCGACTTAAAAAACATCTCCCGCAACCGCATCATACTGGTCGACCGGCTGGGAATTCTGGCTCTGGCCTATCAGAGGGCGGAACTGTGCTACGTGGGAGGGGCCTTCCACCATCGTGTTCACAACACCGCGGAAGGCGCC
>VFLI01000068.1 GCA_009885105.1 Spirochaetia bacterium
CATATATGCTGTATATTGATCCGTGACCGGCAAGCAGCTCCTTAAATTGCTGTCAAATGACGGCTGGAAACTTGACCGTGTCAAAGGTTCCCATTACATCATGACAAAAGAATCCAAGACAGTCGTTGTTCCCATTCATGGCAATCATGATGTTCCTAAAGGAACACTCAACGCTATTCTCAAACAGGCTGGCCTTAAATGATTTCATACCAGGCAAAAATAGTTTTTGATCGCTCTGACAAGGCTTATCTTGTTGAGTTTCCTGATCTGCCTGGATGTATCACTTATGGATACACACTGCCGGAAGCTAAGAAAAACGCACAGGAAGCTCTTTCGGTGTACCTTGAAAGCATTGACCAGCGCAGTGAGCATATTCCAAATCCATCTCGCCACAAAGGACGTAACTTTCACAGTATAAAACCTGATAAGTCCGTCGCTTTCGCAATCTGGCTCAAAAAACAACGTCAGACACACGGCCTTACTCAAAAAGACATTGCACATAAACTCGGTATTTCATACCAAACCTATCAACGCTTTGAAGATCCAGCAAAGTCCAATCCCACATTGAAAACAATTCATAAACTTGAAACTGTTTTCAATAAAGAACTTTTAACTGTCTGAATTCTCTTCGCATGGGGCACCCGGCCTCCATGCCGGGTGCGGCTAAGAAATCCCCGCCAGAACGGGCGTATAACTTTGGTTTATCCGCTGTGCTCCTCCCCGGATCCACAAATCTTGAAGCCGTGGCTCCGGGTCCGGTGCTCGGGTCGGCGCGCTCTCGCTTCGCTCGTCCGGAAACGCGCCGTTTCTGGCAGATTTTTATGGCGCGTTCCGGATCGCGCTTGTCCAAATTGCGGCAAGGCCGTAACTTCGGATAAACTTGTCGTTACCTGAAATTGCCGCCGGCTATTTCTTGCATCCTTTGCGCGGACGTCCTGTCCGCGCTGCAGAAGGAAACCGCAGAAGAAGAAAACAAGACTTGACTCCGGAAGAAATTGATGAAGCTTTCAATGATCACGACTATTTGTGGTACGAACGACCGGACCATTCCTTCATTGCTTTTTCCCGACTCTCCTCCGGTCGCTGCCTGCAGATTGTCTTTCGTAAATCCCAGCCGAAAACGTACTTTATCATTACCGCTTATGATTTGACAGATTCTGAGGTAATCAGTATGTTGAATGAGGAAGATGTTGAATGAAAGTAGTTAAAGAAAGAATCCTTCACATTCGCTATGTAACCCCGGAAAATGAGTCTGAAAAGACCCAGATCCGGAAAATCATTGAAGATGTTTCTAAAGAAAAACCTCCAATCTCCAAACTAAAAAAAGCAAAGCCGGGACAAGAAGTAGGATAGGACCTTCGATCATCGTCCTTACACGCCATCCATGGCTTCGGCCTTTAGATTCGGCGGCAACTTCAGATAACTTCCGGATTACTGCTCCGCTCCTCGCCCGAAACGGGCTCCGGTGCTCGGCCCTGGCGCTCTCGCTTCGCTCGTGCGGACGCGCTCAGAGGTTGGTGGATTTGGATTGAGCGCGCCGCACCGCGCTTCGGACACATTGCTTCGGGCTTGACAGCCCTCGCAACGTCGCATAACCTTGCCGTTATGCGAAAGCTTCGCGGCGGGGAAGATTTTTCACATATTGAAAATATCAAACGTAATGCATAATGCATTGACGCATTTCCAGATGCTTTTTAAAATAGTAAAAATCCTTGGACTTTGAATTCTACTTCGATGAATCAATTAATAGCACGCATGTTGCCATGCATGACGTGTCCCCGGCTGAAATAGATGAATTCTTTACTGAGAGCCTGTTCTTGGAACATAACCGGAAAGACGGGAGTTTTGAAGCCATTGCAAAGCTGCGTTCCAGTCGATATCTTCAGGTAATTTATCGAAAAAAATCTAAAAATCTGTTTTTCATTATTACTGCCTTTGATATATTGGATAAAGACTATATCTCTATTGTAGATGATTATACATCATGAAAGTTATAGAAACAAAAACATTTAAGATTTCTTATGTAATCCCAGAGAGTGCAGAAGAACAGGCTGAAATCCAGAGGATTATTGAAGAAGTCAAGATTGAGAAAGTTCCGAAGTCTGAATGGAAGGTTGTTGACAACCGTCCGAAAAAGAGGAAAACCTTTTAAGATTCCGCCGCGAAGC
This sequence comes from Spirochaetia bacterium, assembly GCA_009885105.1. GTDB lineage: Bacteria > Spirochaetota > Leptospiria > Leptospirales > Leptonemataceae > VFLI01. The sequence goes on from VFLI01000068.1 coordinate 2,169, forward strand.
CTTCGCATAACTTCCGGATTACTGCTCCGCTCCTCGCCCGAAACGGGCTCCGGTGCTCGGTCCTTGCGCTCTCGCTCCGCTCGTGCGGACGCGCTCAGA
>VFLI01000093.1 GCA_009885105.1 Spirochaetia bacterium
AAGCGCGATCCGTACACAACATCCGCCCTGCCTTCTGTTATTGGCTTTAGTATATGTATATATTCATTGGGATCGTACTCCAGATCCGCATCCTGAATGATAACAACATCTCCGGTACAGCGGGCGATACCTGTGCGCAGAGCCGCCCCTTTGCCCTGGTTCTTTTCGTGAAGATAGACATGTATCGATTTCCCTTCGCATTGCGATAAAAGGTCTCTGGTTCCGTCTGTGGAAAAATCGTCTACGATGATAATTTCCCGTTCATTAAATTGGTCAGGTAAATGGACTTCGGAAACTCTTCGCAGGATCTCAAGAATGGTCCCCCGTTCATTAAAAACTGGAATCAATATCGATAATTTCATTAATAATCTCCCGGATACAATTTAGTCAATCAGGTCCATGGCCTGCAGATGACTCATTTTTGTTCGCTTCCCTTCTTACAAAAATGAGATACGACGAAATTCTATATTTATTCCTCTTTTCAAGCATGAATCTGCCCCTTGTGACAGTATCAATCAGGTTTTTCTCCTCATCATTATTGGTCCGATTTTCCAGAATATAAGTTATTCGCTTAATAGACGGATTCTCTAAAATCCTGGTCAAAATCCTTTTTTCCTGCTCTTCCGTTCGCAAACAGAAAATGGATTTTCTGAGGTGCTCCAATCCGAGGGAGCCGCATAGGACCTCACTCTTGACCAGCAACGTGTCTGGATTGCCTTCCATGGCAGTAACCTGAACGTTCTTCAATTCTCTGGCAAAAAAAATCCAGCCGATGGAAATGAATATACCAAAAAGTATCGCGAATGAATAAGAAATTTTTTCCATTACGGCGAGGTATTTCTTTTTTTCCGGTCTATAAAATTCATAAGATATAATCAATCCTGGAATGATTTCAAGAAGATGATACCTTGCCGTGAATGTAGCTCCATCGTTAGGAGCGGACAGGGATACCATTATAAATTGAGATATAAAAACAAGGCAGGCGAATAATGCAACGCTGCTCAAATCCCTGTATTTTCTTGTTAAATATATCAGCGAGAGCAAAAGGTAAGGAGAACAAAAAAATAGACCAAACTTATATCCGGAATCAGTTTTATTAAACAAAGACATAGAAACAATGCGAAGCAATCTCTCTGATAATGTAAGCTTTTGGTCGAAATTGAAAAAATATCTGGGTCCCAGAAAATGGCTATAGCTGTAAATGTTCCAGGAGAAAAAAAGAAAAACGGGCAGAACGCTCAAAGCAATAACCAAAAATGATCCTAACTTAACGGATTCTTTTCTTCTTATCGCTACTATCAATAGACCGAAAAAACATGATGCAATAAATAAAATCGATTCCAATCTCAGCCATGCGGCCACGGACAACAAGAAAAATCCCGTAAAAAGCCAGGTATTCTTTGGATTATTTAAATGAAAAACAAAAAAAGAAAATCCGGTCGAACATAGAAAAAAGAATAGAGAACTCTCATTCAAATCGTAAAGAGTGGCGATCAGTATTGATGAAAAAAAATACAGGAAGCAAAATGAAGCCGGTATCCCTGCTGCCTTTTTAAGGAATCGAAAAGAAAAGAAATAAAACAATGAAGCGAAGATTGGAATCGACTGAATTCCGATTTTGATAATAAAGCCAGAAAAAAAACTGAACAGCACGGGATACTGTCCGATATATTTTCCATTGACAAATTTGGAAAACACCCCGTTGAAAATAAAACCGGAATAATCTGGATCCGCCCAGTGGCCGGGATACAGAATCGTCTCGGACTGAAAATTCTGCGTAAAAAGAGAATGCCCCTGAATCGCTTTCAAGAGAGGATCGGCGATAAATGTCCCTTCCCGATCGATAAGTATTTGACAGACAATCTGGATCACGATCAAAAAAGCTATTAAAATATTCATTATTTTCTTTTTCGACCTGTGTAGTAAAAAACGACCTTTACGGCTATTCGATTTTTTTTATTGGACAATACAGAGAGTACTGAAACCAGGCGCCTTACGGTCAATCAGAAAAAGACTGGAAATCTTGGACAGAGGCTGTATTACCGTTCGCGACCTATGGTTCTGAAGACACTGATACGACCGAGAGCTTAAATTTTACGCCCAGTTTTATTCCGAAAAATCGAATATCTGCAGAGCTGCTCCGTTTCAATCAAACCTTTTGAAAAGACAACTGTGATTTTTGAGGCCGATATGTTTAATGTAAGGCGCCCGAATCGGACGAAAATATCTATTGAAAAACCGCTGCGTTTTTTCTGAAATGAATGCTCATTCACTCTCGACCATGCACAGCTCACAGGCTCAGCAAAATCCAATTTTCATCGTATGGATTGCGCATAAATTCCATACTAATGGATCTATTTCTGATGATGGGCTGGCAGGAATTTGGCACGGAATCCGTTTATGCCTCTTTCGTGTATCGATCACGATCCTTCAGCTGTGATAGTAACGCGGCGCACAATTAATTTACTGTAAGCGGATTTTTCTGTACGGAAGACAATCGGGCTTGATTATTGCGCCTGTGTGAATATTGACAGGTTCTCGCGCACCAATCATGTATATATGATTATTATTGCCGCTGCGCGGCCCAGTTGACTCGAATATAAAAGAGCTTAAATGGATTGAAATCCTCCGGGTGGAATCGCCGGGCAAACATCAATCCTGCCAGATGACCGGAACAGTGAAGATCGCATGAGGATATTTTTCAAGAAAGTCATGTCAGTAACTGGTGCAGAGGGATTGATGGCGAAAATTTCTCTCAAATCCCGGCCGGTATAACGGGCTTTGTGTATTTTGGCTGGCAATGTAGACAATTTTTGATGGCAAATATCATCGCTATTGTTGCATAAAAAAAACCTACTGGTGTTGAATCATGCGGCTTCAGTCATTCTGGATCGATCCGGATCTTGATCCACATTCCATCACATGATAATTTCATTTGACAATCCCGTTATCCTTCCCAGAATAAGAAAATGCAAAAAAACATTCTTATTATTCTCTCTCTCATCGTTTGCAGCCTTTCATTCACGATGCCCATCCATGCTGACGGATGCTATATATGCCAGGGAAAACCGGATACTTTTGTAAAGTTCACCGGTTTCGATAATTTTGACAAACGAAAAAAAGCAGAAGCCTGCGGCTGCCGCGTCGGGGGCACAACGTCCTCCTGTGCCGCCGCCAATCAGACAATTCTCTGCGAGGTCAGCCGGCTGTTCAGCATGGATCGATATTTATCCTTCACCGGCAGATAGTTGTGAAGGATAAATATCTGGAAAACTTTATATTAAAAGCTTCCCGGGAGGAGCTCGTTGATGAACTGCGAAAAAGCGCCGCTCTTCTCAAAATAAACGAACTGATCAGTTCCTCTCTCAATGTCGCCGATGTTTTGAAAACCGTTCTGGCGCAGGCATTGATTCTCACAGAAGCAGGATCCGCTTCCATTTTTCTCATCAACAGCGAAAAGCAGTGCCTGGAATTTGCGGCAACAACTGACGACTATTCGGATGACTTAAAAAATATCACAGTGCCAATCGGCAAAGGAATATCCGGATTTGTCGCGCAGACAGGCGAACTGGTGAACCTGGCCGATGTGCAGAATGACACACGATTCTATTCCGGCGTGGATCAGCAGACGGGCAATCAGACCAAATCGTATCTCTGCGTTGCGTTGCGAACGCAAGGAGAAATCATCGGCACAACCCAGCTCATGAACAAGGCAGGCGGCAATTTCACAGACTCTGATGAACGAGTGATGATGGGATTCGCGAATCTTTCTGCCATCGCCATTGAGAAGGCCCTTCTCCATGAGAAGGCGATGGAGAAAGAACGGCTGGAAAAAGAGAATCTCCGCATGCGCACGGAACTGGATGTGGCGAAAAAAATTCAGTCGCTGGTTCTGCCGCTTAAAGAAGAATTGATTCGATGCGAAGGTCTGGAAGTAGCTGCCCGAATGGAAACGGCCACTGAAGTCGGCGGGGATTTTTATGAGGTTCTGCCGTATGAAGACGGCTCCACCTATTTTGCAATCGGCGATGTGACCGATCACGGACTCGCTTCCGGACTGGTCATGCTGATGGTTCAGGCCGCGTTTCGCACTGCCATAACCCGAAAAAACCCGAATCTGCAGGAAGTCCTCAAGCAGATCAACACGGTATTATTCGGGAATGTCCAGACGCGGATGAAGGATCTTCGCAATATGACTCTGACGCTGTTGCGCCACAGAAACGGCAGTTTTACTCTGACGGGTTATCATGAAAGCATCCTGGTCTACAGAAAGAAGTCGGACAGGATTGAAGAATTCGACACTTCGGATCTAGGAATTTATGTCGGCATGCTCGACGATATGAGCGCCATGACGGGGCAGTCCACAATCAAAATGCACACCGGCGATATCATGCTCCTTTACACAGACGGATCCGTTGAAGCGGAAAATAATGCACGTGAACTTTTCGGAATTCAACGGCTGCAGAATTCCCTTCTGTCAAGAAAGAACCAGAACTGTTCGGCCATCGTGAACGGAATAGTCGATGATGTGTACGCCTGGATCGGCGATGCCGTGGTGTATGACGATATCACACTTCTTGTGATCCGCAGAACCACCTGAAGGAAAAAAATAAGACAATACCCTATTTAAAGAACCAGAAGTTCACGCAGAGAAACGCAGAGACCGCGGGTCTGGCAAAAGATCAAAGAAGAACGCCGGCGTCCCGAAACACATGCAATTCTTTTCTTCTACCCTTTTTCCCTGCGCCCTTCTGCGATCTCTGCGTGAAAAATTCTCAGCTCTTGCGTGGCGTCAATTTGCAGGAGGAAGAAGCACTGCATCAATCACATGGATCACACCGTTTCCAGCAGGAATCGTTGCAACGATGTTGGCGCCGTTGATCGTGATTTTACCGTTTTTAATTTCAACGTTGATATCTTTTCGATTCGCCATGCCGTAGGTTCCATTCTCCATAGTTGAAGCATTCAGAACCCCGACAAAAACATGGTATTCCAGAATATTCTGTAGATCATTCTTCTTTGAGGAAGCCAGCAGACCATCAACCGTTCCCGGCGGCAGTTTTTCAAATGCGGCATTTGTGGGAGCAAAGACCGTGAATGGACCAGTGCTGGCCAGAACATCCACATAGTCGGCCGCTTTTACAGCGGCTACAAGAGTCGTATGGTCCTTGGAACCGGCGGCTATCTGAAGAATTGTCTGCTTGGAATCTTTATCATTGACAGCGCTGAAGCCCGGTCCAGCCGATGATTCGCTCTTACCGCAGTAGATCGAAAAAATTGCAACAATTAGAAATGCCATAGATTTAATAATATTTTTCATACACTTCCTCCAAAATACATATTTTAAACACCGATTTTGCTTTTCAAGAAGAAATCCAGGAGTAGCGTGTCCGCAAAACATGATTTTTATCATACTCTAAAACCGGCATTCTTGAGCCTGTCCTGTCAAACCGGAAAGATTCCATGTTTGTGAATGGGCCGGAGGACCTCTTTATTCCAGGCCATATCCAGCACTTTCTTTATAATACCGGCCGTGTCTCTGGGATCGATAATATCATCCACACCGAAAAGAGCGGCGGCACGATCCGCGCTGACTTCATTCCTGTATGTGTCTTCCAGTTCTTTGCGTTTGGCGGCTGACTCGGCCGGCGGAAGCTCTCTGAGCCTTTTGCCGTACATTATATTGATGGCGCCTTCCGCGCCCATCAGAGCGATTTCCGCTGTCGGCCAGGCTGCGATATAATCCGGTTCAAAAGCTCTGCCGCACATAACAAAATAACCGGCTCCGTAGGCTTTGCGCACGACCACTGTGATCTTAGGCACCGTGGCCCGGCTGACAGCAAAAAGCATTTTTGCGCCATGCCTGATGATGCCGGATCTTTCGACGCGGCTGCCGACCAGAAAACCTGGAACATCCTGCAGGAACAAAAGAGGGATGCCGAAAGCATCGCAGATCGTGATAAACCTGGCGGCTTTCACGGACGAATCGTTCTCCAGGACTCCCCCCATAAAACTGCTCTGGTTCGCAACGATCCCGATTGGATATCCCCCGATCCGGCACAGGCTTGTAACAATCGATTTTCCGAATTCGGACATAATTTCAAAAACAGTTGAGCCGTCTGCGATGAGCGATATTACTTCTTTGATATCGAACGCCGTTGAAGGATCATCGGGCACGATTTCGAGCAGAAGGTCGTCTGTGCGAGCCGGGTCATGCAGATTTATTACCGGCGGCTTTTCACCGCAGTGCGACGGGAAAAAAGAGAGATATTTTCGTGTAAGGTCCATGGCATGCGAATCATTCTCCGCTTCAATGTGCGCGACGCCGGACCGGCTCAAATGAACCTGCGAACCGCCGAGCTCCTGCTCTGTCACTTTCTCTCCCATCACGGCTTCCACGAGAGGCGGGCCTCCCAGAGCCAGAGTGCCCTGGTTCTTTACAATGATCACGCAGTCAGAAAGAGCCGGGATGTAAGCGGTACCGGCCGCTCCCGGACCCATCACGACGCTTACCTGGGGCACGACGCCGCTTATGTTCACCTGCTCCCGGAACAGATAGCCCATGGTTGAGAAATAACTGCCGCCCAGCTCCTGCACACGCGCACCGCCGGAATCGATGAGCCAGACAATCGGTTTTTTTTGTTTGAGCGCCAGCTCTCGAATTCTGGCGCATTTTGCTTCACCGGTGCGGCCCATTGTGCCGGCAAGAACCGTAAAATCGTACGCGATGACAAATACTGTGCGGCTCTCAATATTTCCCCAGCCGGTCAGTACTCCGTCGGCGGGAACATGGTGATCTTTCAAATCCGCTGAGACTCCAGAATGATCCGCATGCAGCCCGATTTCAAAAAAAGATCCGGTGTCAAATAGTTTATCCAGCCTTTCGCGCACATTCAGGCGGCCTTTCTGCTTCTGCTTCTGCAGAGCTGCATCCCCGCCCATTCCTCTGTCGCGGGCTTTTTTTTCAGAAAGCGTCCTGAGACGATCCGGATTCATATTTCATACCCGGATTGCTTGTAGACTTCGCGCGCAATGATCAATTTTTGAATCTGAGATGTGCCTCCGCCAATTTCTACAAGTTTGGCGTCGCGCATCAGACGCTCGACTTTGTATTCCCGCATGTATCCGTATCCTCCCAGAACTTGAATGGCATCCAGCGTTGACTTTACACTCGCTTCTGAAGCAAAAAGTTTGGAATATGACGCATTCAGTGTGAGCTTTTCATTGTTCTGAAGTTTTCTTGCCGCCGAATACGCAAGAGATCTGGAAATGTAGAGATTCATGGAAATATCAGCAATCATCGACTGAACCATCTGATGAGCCGCAAGTGGCACTCCGAATTGCTTTCTCTCCGTGGAATACTTCAGCGCGATATCCAGAGCTCCCTGTATCAGACCGATCGGCAGACCGGAAAAAAGAGTCCTCTCCATATCCAGACCCTGCAGCGCATAATAACCGCCCTGGCCTTCCTGACCCAGAAGATTATCAGCCGGGATTTCGCAGTCTTCAAAGAACAGCTCCGTTGTCGGACTGGCCCGCATCCCCATTTTTTCCATAGGTTTGCCGCTGACAAAACCCGGCATCCCGCGTTCTACAATGAACGCTGAAATACCCTTCACTCCTGGACCGCCGGTACGGACAAAAACAAGAAAAGTATCCGCAACACTTCCGTTTGTAATGAATGTCTTGGAGCCGTTCAGAATATAGGACGAACCTTTTTTTTCCGCCCGGGCCTGAAGTCCCATGGCATCCGATCCATAACCGGGTTCCGTAAGACAGAATGCCGCCAGCTTTTTTCCGGAGCAGAGGTCGGGCAGATATTTCTTGCGCTGGTCTGGATTGGAGAATTTATAAATATTGTGCGCGCCGATAAATGCATGGGCTCCGAAACTCAGCGCGGTTCCGCCGCAGTTCCTGGCCAGCTCCTCCATGACAAGCACGGCGGACAGATACGAGCCGCCCGCGCCGCCGTATTCTTCCGGTATGACAATCCCGAGAAGGCCTGAATCGCCCAGTGTTTTGAAAACACCGGAGGCAAATTTTTCATGACGATCCAGATCATCCGCTATTGGCGCGAGATCCCTGTCCGATATGGATCGAACCAGTTCCTGTATGCTGCGTTCTTCATCTGTAAGACTGATAATTTCTTCCATAGATTTACCAGAAAGTTCGGGCACGGCGAAAAAGTCGATCTCGATTGGCAGGGATTACAATCGCAAATCCAGCGTTTCTATTCCAGGGATATTCTGCAGCTGTGGATCAAAACCGGCATAGAAACGGATTTTTCTGTTCAGGAGAAGAGCCGCACAGCGTGCCGCGGAAAAATCTATCCTGTAAATATCCATCATGTCCACAGCCCGTTCCAGATCCGCGCCATCCTCGGGGATGATGCTCTCGAGCAGCGGCGAAAGTATGCTGAAAAAACTACGAAGTGATCCGGAATCGTAATGTTTGAAAAAATATCGATAAATATCCGAAACTACCGGCGCCGATGTGACAAGCGCCCTCCCCTCAATAACATTTTTTCTTAAAGAATATAGTATATTTTCTTTTGCATTTTTATCCGCGGCCAGAAGCAGCACCAGATCTGCGTCTAAAAAAATAGCATTCAAAATTTCCTGTTCCCGGAGCAATTTCAAAAAGACCTGATTTCCGACAATCTGGCACGAATCTCGTCAACGGAGGTTTCTTTTATGAATTTGATGTCTTTCAGCTCTTCCAGAACAGGGATCAGAGCCGTTGAGGATGAGGGTCTGTAGGCCCGTTCAATTGCCTGCCGGACAAGATCGCCAACTGGTTTTTTTTTGCTCCGGGAAGTTTCTTTCAAGAAGTCGAATTGCTCTCCCGTGAGCAGAACCTGCAGCCTTCGGGTCAAATCAGCCATTGATGGAACTATTTCACTCTGTCCAGAGCTGTGTCAATATAAATTGATTGCAGGACAGCAAGCGTCCGGTAATCTTTCCGCCAATGGCCATTTTGACCATACTGCTTATTTTTCTTGTATTGGTGATCCTGCTCGGTCATCTGGGACTGCCTGAAAAAGCTGTGCCCCCGATCAGCGCCCCGCGGCCGGATGAAATCATGAAGGGCGCGGAGCCCTGGCGATTTGAAGGCGATTCGGGAATTGCATTTCTAATATGCCACGGGTTCGGGGATTCCGCATTTGTCACAAAACCACTCGGAGAATTTCTGAATGCCAGAGGACATACGGCCATCGGCATACTTCTTCCTGGCCACGGCACAAAAATCGAAGATCTTGAAAAAGTGCGCTACAATCACTGGCTTGAGTATTTCGAAAGAGTCTACCTGAATGAGAGGAGCCGGTATCGAAAATTGTTTCTCGTCGGATTCTCGATGGGCGGGACGCTCTGTCTGAACATCGCGGCTAAAAATGCGGACACTTTCCGACCGGCGGGGATCATCACAATTGCCAGTCCTGTTTTTTTTAACGGTTTTTATAACGGAAAAATAATCCTGCACCAGCCCATCACCGCTCTGACAGGAATAATCCGAATCTTCAGTTCTGTTGTCCGTTTCAACAAAACGCGTCCGGAAAGCCTGGACCGCCTGAATCCCTGGATGGGATATAGACTTACCTATGCGCTTGACGCTCTTCACAGTTTCAAAAGAGCCTTCCTGGGAGTGCGACGGGGTTTGAGCAGGATATCGGATCCGTTCTGTTCCATTATGGCCGCCAATGACAGGACCGTATCCGCTGAAAACCAGATCTATATTTACAGTAAAATTCAAAGCCGGGAAAAGCGTGCCTACATGTTCATCATGCCGCCGGATCTCACCACAATGCATTCTCTCTTGACCCATAAGGCAGCCAGTGACAGAGTGCTTCATTTTATTGAAACCTTCATAAACGATACGCTGTATCAGTATAAAAAAGAAGATCTGCCTTCAAAGAAACAGGGATGGCTGGAAAGGATTTTTGGGAATCGTAAGACCTCGTTCAAAAGACCTCCGGAAGACCTGGTGGGATAATAATGCTGCCCGGCGATAAGGCAGATCAGACTTTTCTGGCATCGAAAAAGAGGATGGATCGGTTGAAAAAAGCCGATCATTGTACCAGGGTGCGGACACGACTCTGGCTGTCAGAATTATAAAAAGGAATCAGTAATTGTTGAAAACCGATCGTCTAATATTATGAAGGCCGTGTGAGTGATACTTTGGAAAACTTTGCAGAATATCATATTTCCAATATTACTTTGCTGATTCCCGAAGATGGAATGAGAGCTGTTATTGAAGTCGACGGACCTTTCAAGGATACAGACGGTTTCTCTCTGATTACCGGACTGTTGAATGAAGGGAAGGTCGCCTTTGGAGTGGACGTTTCGTCCATTCACAAACTGGTCGATCTCTGCAAAAACGAACCCGGCATACGCATTCACGAAGCGGTTGTGGCACGCGGCACACCTCCCATTGAGGGTAAAAACGGAAGTTTTGAAATTCTGGTTAAGGCGCCCCCGCCCGTCAGCATTGATGAAGAAGGCCGGGCGGATTTTCGAAATATTCAGCATTTTCAAACTGTGGACAAAGGACAGGTTGTTGGCAGATTGTTTCTTCCCGAGCCAGGGAAATCGGGATACAATGTTTTTGGCAAAGAAGTGGAACCAAAACCGATCCATGCGGCGCCTCTCGATTTTGGAAAGAATATTCAGAAAACCGCCGATTCCAATGATCTGGTTGCTCAGACTCACGGCATTTTTCTGCAGAAAGAAGACCGTATCGACATCAACCCGGTGCTTGAAGTCGCGAAAGATGTGGGACTGGAAACCGGAAATGTCAATTACGACGGCAACGTCAGAATCGGGGGGAACATCACAAAAGGGTCCTCTGTATCGGCCATGGGAGATCTGCTCGTCGGCGGTATGGTTGAATCGGGCAACCTGATTGTGGGCGGTTCGCTGACGGTAAGAAAAGGAATCAACACCAGGCGCGAAGGCACGGTGAAAGTCACCGGCAACATCCAGTCTGTTTATATCGACAATACTGCGCTGGAAGCCGAGGGATCTCTTCTGATAGAAAAGTCGCTCATCGCATCCCGGGTTATCTGCTATTCCGACATCTCAGTATCAGCAAAAGGATCGACAATCAGCGGCGGGGACATTTCCGTATTTGGTTCTATATCCGCAGACTTCGTCGGGAACCGAGCGGAAAATGTAACAAAAATTACACTGGGAGTGCATCACAAAAACTGCCAGTACTACGAGCTTCAACTGAAAGAGCTGGAAAAGGTTGAAAGGGAATTCGAAAAACTCGGAGAGAATGTCGCGAAAATTAAAGAGTATGCCCAGAGAATGCGCGGAAAGATCCCCGTCGATAAACAGGCTCAGTTTCGTGTTGTTTTTGAAAAATACAAAGAAGTCCGCGATCTGCACACCCGCCTGACGATAGATGTCGAAGACATCAAATCCCGGCGCTACAACAAGAATGAAGTGAAGATTGTCGTTCGCGACACAATATTTCCCGGAGTGGATATTATGTACAGAGGAACCCTGGAAAAAATACTCGCTCCCATGACTGCATGCGTGCTGCGTTTCCGACCCGATCAGGATAAACCGACAATCGAAGCCTACCGCCCCCTTGCCCGTAAATCAGGCATTCAGTAATTCTGTCAGCTTGCGCACGTGTGTATTCGCAGAATCCAGCAGCTTGATTTTCTCAAGATACTGCCGGGCTCTCTGGATATTTCCGCTGAGTCTGTAAGAATCCGCCAGACATACCATATTGTTGATGTGCGAAGGATCCCGCAGATACAGTTTTTCGCCGAAATCAATGGACTGCTGATAGTTTTTCACTTTTTTGTGCGCGGCGGATAAAAGATGCGCCATTTCATTGTCCGAAGGACAGTGACGAAAATATATGTCCATGTAATGAATTGATTTCTCATATTCTTTCATTTTGAACAGCACCATACCGAGATATCGTATCGTATCGTAATGATCCGGATGATCCGCGCAGAATTTGCTCAACAGGGCGATCCCATCCTCCCATTTCCCGGTCTGCATCAATTCCCGGGCGCGCTTTATTTCTTTTTTTCCTGTATCCGGATCTCCCGGGGATTCATCCTCACGATATCCAATTCGCAGCAGGGAGAAATCATCGGTGAGAATTCCTTTCTGTTCAATACACTCTTTGATCGTCTCCAGTCTGCCTTTTCCTTCTTCAACCCGTAATAAGAATTCATTTTCATCTTCATTGATGACCCTCACATCATTCCTTCTCCCCAGTTCAATATCGTCGCGCCCGTCGCTGCCGATTATCAGGACATCGCCGGCCAGAAGCTGCCTGGTTATTATCCGGACTTTATCCTCCTCGCCCGGTGTCCCGATTTTTCTGAGTATAAGTTCGGATTCTATGAACTGCGCATGCCCGCCGCGGTAAAGAACCGTCCACGGATGCTCCGCATTGAGAAAATAGGTCATTCCGTTGGCTTCATCAATGAGGCCCATAACCACGGAAATGTACATACTGCCGTCGAACGAAATAAAAACATTCTGCAAATCAAGGAACCCGTCTTTAATCCAGTTCTCGGGATTTTTATTCTGCTGGTGGACCGAATACTGAGTCCGTGTGAGATACGCGTTGAAAACAACTCCCAGAACCAGAGCTCCTCCGGCACCCTGCATGGATTTTCCCATTGCATCGCCGTTCAGAAACGCTGTGTACCGCCTTCCCTGAAGGGTCACATTGTCGGTCACACATATGTCTCCTCCCAGCTCCGATTTTCTGTTTCTGAATTCAAATTTCTTCTTCTGCTCTATAAGGAAGTCTGTGGTCACCGTTTCGCTGTCATTTCGATCAGCGATCAATGGCCGGGTCAGGAGCGAAGTCAGAAAATAGTCTCCGTCCTGCTGCACTTTTAATGCCTGTATCTCCGACATCTTTTCCTGAATGATCCGCGCTTTCTCTGTCAGCTCGCTTTCGTATCGCGCAAGCTGGCTCTGATGCTCCAGACTCAGTTCTGTAATGATGCTCTGTTTGTATTCGCGGAGTTTCTCTTCCCGCTTGAATCTAGGCCGCTGCCAGGTCACTTTTCCAATGCGCGAAATCAATCCTTCCGATTTCCATTCAAATCGCGCTATAGATTCAACTCCGTTATTGAAGACAGTGCCGTCGATCTTAAAGGGACCGTCTTTCGCGCAGGCGATCGTCCTGCCGCTTTCCATTTCAATTATGTTCTTTGTGCTTTTTTCAAAACTGTATTTCCTTCCGTTGAATTGCGGCAGATCCGAAGGAAGATTCGGCCAGTGTGTGATTGTGAACCGGCTCTCCAGCCCCTTGCGCCCGGAAAGCACGCCCAGAATTATTCCGTAACCTGCAAGTATGCTTGTCCAGTGAGGGTATTTATAATTGGCCGGTAGATTTATGAACCGAAAATGCGCATCCGCTGCCTGCCATCCAAAGGGCGTGGCGGAATCATTGATGAAGACAGCGAAACACTCGGATATCAGGCTTATCCGTCCCGCCTGTTCCCCCAGTTTTTTCAGCAGCAGCATCACTGGAGCGATTTTGATTTTGAAAGTGAATAGATTGTCTTTCTGATCGAGCTTGCCGGAACCAGAAGCAACGCCGAATTCCTGAATCACTTTATAAGGATCAGGAAAAAGATCTTTGATATGATCATAAATGTGCACTTCAAGATCGTAGGAATTCCAGTTTTCATCGTCATAGATATGCTTAAAAATTGAACTTTCTACAGGGATCCCCACATTCTGTAAGAATTTCTGCAGGGATTCTTTTCCCTGTGTCTGTGCAAGATAATCGAGAGCGGTGCGTATGTACCTCGATGACCGCTCTTTTTTTGTGATCGCTTTATGGTAGTCGAACTCTTCCATTTCTGTTTTCATATTCAGCATTTTGTTCAATTTAAAATATCTCTGACCGACTTTATAGACAGTAAAACATTAATAATACAGACGAGGTAATTCTGTCAATCTATTGCAGTCTCAATCGTCTGACTGGACTTTCCCGGCAAGACGGATATATTGCTGCCTGAGAAGCCGGGCCTCTGACTCATTGCCCAGTTCTTCCTGAATAACATATTGATTGTAAACGGAATCGATCCGCAAAAAATCAGCGCGGTAACTGTTCTGGAAATCCGTTATGGCTCGCAGAGCATCTCCCGCAAACCAGTGGGCCATACCCAGGTAGAAATATCTCAGCCCCAGTTCCGGACCCCGCTCCGAAACATTTCGCATCAATGCGGCGCACTGGCTCAGAATTCTTGCCGCCTCGCGACAGTCGGAAATATAGGAAGCACTCGGCTCTCCTTCCTGATTGAGCAGGGCCAGCGCAAGGCGAAAACCGGCCTTTTCATTGAAAGGCTGAATCTCGTAAATTTTTTTCAAATAAGGTATGCTTTCCTTCACCCGGTCTGTTTGCAGCAGGCTGTCCGCCTTCTCCTGCAGCAAGCGAATCCTCAACTGCGAAGTGCTCTGCGCGAAAACCTGCCGGCTGAAGAATAGTAATGAAAGAAAATTAAATGCAAGGAAAAAAAAGAAGCAGTTTGTTAATACATCCCGAACCGGCTTACGATTATACATTATTTTGGATTTCAGTGGAGTCTTCTAGTCAGGAAAATAGATGTAATTGAATAAATTCCGCCCGTAATCGGGAAAATTGAAATAGACGGTATTAATCTCAAGGCTGAATCTTTCAGTTTCAGCCCGGACTGACTGTTCCATGCCGGACACCTGAGAATCCCGGAGAAGAAGCACAAGGTGTCTTGGTGAAAGTATCATTATTTTTTCTCCGGATCGAAGCTTGCGAGAAATCAATTCTGTCAATTGATCCAGCAGTACTCTGCCGCCGGGATGATCCAGGATATTTTCCAGCCGCACATGGAAAATACAGAATTTTTCTTTTCCCGAATCGCTGAATTCCTTGATGCTTTGCAGAATATTCCAGGCTGGATTCGAAAGTTGATGAATGCTTGTTTCCCCCACCAGCGTGTGTTCCAGCTGCAGTCTGTGCAGCGCCGGAATCAAATCGGTGAGATCGCTCAGGAAATGCGGGACTTCGCTGGCGTCCTCTACTTTGGAATTCTCCTGATAAAACAGGAAAATGAAGCCGGGCAGACCATAATGCGCGAAGGACAGGACAACGGCGCCGGCCAGATCATTGAAACAATCCGTGCTGAATTTTTTCATAAAATGCAGATCCTGCTTGAGATTGTTGCTGAATCGAAGCACCTGCACGGAAGCGTCTGTATCAAGGTACTTGTCTTTCAAAGAAAAATACAGATTCTTTCTTGTGCGAAAATCCAGATCCAGATCGAGAAAAGGACGAAAAACAAGGAGCAATGAATCTGCAAGCAGAATTGCGATAGAATGAGCAGAAGTCGTTTTCTTTATCTGATTGAGAATGGGTATGAACAGATCGCTGTCCAGTGTATTGTTTCTGTAGAGAGCAAAGCTGTCTTCCATGCAGACTTTTGAAAGAACATCCAGGGACCTGTCAAAGTAAGCGTCCAGTGAATTATCAGTAATGTTGGTTGCCGCTCTATTTGCTTTTTCAGAAACTGCCGAAGGAACGGCAGAATGAGAATTTGCAGTAATTCTTTCATCAGGGATGTGCGATAAAACTTCCGAGGTGACGGAGGCCAGTTCGGTTGTGAAGATACGATCTCTTACGGGGGGATTTTCGGCAATCCCCTGTATGGCGGCTTTTATCTTTTCCAGAATTCCCGGAGCGGGATCATACGGTTTTTCCGGAGGAAAAGACCGGGATACTTCCTTCAAAGGCTTGATTTGTGTCATTTTATTCCTTTGTCGAAACAGTCTTTACCATGTACATTATGATTGAATAAAAGGCAATTATAAACCGGGAAATCACATTGAGAATCATCTATATATTTATTGACGGCATCGGCCTGGGAAAGAATGAACCGGATTCCAATCCTTTTACCAGGTATTCGGAATCTTTTTTTTCATCTCTGGGAGGAAAACAGCCCGTAAAAGCCGTGCCGGACACATGGAAGATGAAAGTGACGGACTGCACCCTTGGCTGTCCAGGACTGCCTCAATCCGCAACCGGGCAGACTTCGCTCTGGACAGGAATAAACGGCGCCAATGCTATGGGCCGACATATGACGGGATTTCCTGGTCCCACGCTTGCCAAAATTATCAAAGAATTCTCAATGATAAAGAAAATATGTGAATCCGGAAGGAAGGCAACTCTCCTGAACGCATACAGCAAAATGTACCTCGAGCGGATAGAAAAAAAACCAAGACTGGCCAGCGCCTCCACTCACGTGCAGCGCGCTTCCGGGCAGCCGCTAAAAACACTGGAAGATCTGGAAAATAACCAGGCCATGTACATGGACATCACCCATGAATTCATGCATGCCTTTTTCCCGAATCTGAGCAGCCGCTTTCCAATTATGGACCCGGTAAAGAGAGGTGAGGACATTGTGAAAATGTCCCGAAGTTACGACCTTGTTATCTATGAATATTTTTTAAGCGATAAAGCGGGCCACAATCAATCCTGGGAACAATCTCAAAAAATAATTGAAACCCTGGAAAAATTTTTGTCCGGCATTGTTTCTGAAATGAATACCGAGGAGGAACTGCTCTTAATAACATCAGATCATGGAAATCTTGAAGATCTCAGCACAAAAACACACACACTGAATCCAGTTCCCACTTTTGGCTACGGTCTGCGAAGCGATGAATGCCTGAAAGATATCAACCGGCTGACAGATATCCCTGTTTCAATCTACAAGATGCTGGGAATGGAAATCGATCTGAGTTATGGAACGGGCTGATCGGTTTCGGACGTGTCCAGACGGGAAGATCTCTGGGGCTGCGATTCGGTAGAAGGCTTGTTTTCGTTCGAACGCGTTCTGTTCAGATAATCATCCATCTGTGATTTTTCCCGTATCTGATCCTCGCACTCTCTCTGCCATTCCTGTGCCTTGTCTGTATATGCGCCGCCAGGATAATTGTTTGCCGCTTTGTTGAAAATTGCGCCCGCTTCTTCAATTTTCCCCTGACGAAACAGCACTATGCCTGTTTTGAGATGAGCCGCCTGATCCATTTCTGTATCAGTATTTACTGTGACGCTTCTGAACGCATCGAGTGCGAGATTTTCCTGCCCGGAGCTCAGGTAACTTTCCCCAAGCCAGTACTGCGCTTTTTCCGCAACAGGCGAGTCGGAATAATTGGCCAGCAGTTTCTTTAAATAATAGATAGCATCATGATAGTTTCCGGATCGATACGCGCGAATTCCGGAATTGTAAAGATCCTGGCGCACCTGATTGACCACGGCGCCTCTTCTCTGCGGCTGCAGACGGGAATTTCCCGTGAGATAATCGTCGTAGTATTCATACGACAGCGCAGCGCCCCGATGCCCTCGAACGGACTGAGCCCGGCCCAGTTCCGCCTGAAGGTTCTCCGGAAAATATTTTAAAGCCACTGTAAAATTTTCTCTGGATCGCCGGTTATCGCCGCGTCGCAGATAATAATTGCCAAAAGCCGTATGAATCCTGGACTTCAAACGATTGTCACGGGTTCGCGCCAGCAGTGTTTCCAGAAGCGACCGGCCCTCTTCTTCATGATTGATGTACAGTAACAGTTTCCCCAGGGAATAATCCACTCGATCCGCCAGATCTGTTTCCTCCACACCCTCCAGCTTCAGAGTTCTGTAATGCTCAAGAGCCGCCGACTGATCGTCTATTTTTTCCAGAGCCAGACCCAGGCCGTATGTGGCTCGCTGGTTGATATTCTTAGAAAGATTCAGCGATCGGACTCGATTGAAAATAACAACGGCCTGTCTTGCAGCATCGCTTGAATTCTGCCTGAGGTATTCTTCAGCTTCATCCAGTCTGCGGAGGGCTTCCACCATCTCAGCGGTCTGAACGGCCTGCGACGCCGCCCCGGACGCCCACCGGCCGTAAATCATTATGCCGGCTCCCGATGCCAGAAACAGGATGCCGCAAGTGAGTATTATTTTCTGCAGATTGGACATATCAATATTCAAATAAATCTAAAATTTCATCGTATTCTTTCAAAAGCCCGGTTCCGCCAGAAGCGAGACCGATCCGGATACACGCTCTCGACCAGCTGATTCACAAACATTCCGACAGCGCTCCGGTATTGACCCGTATAGTAATAACTCAAACCAGTGAAGAACATCGCTTTTGCTCTCACCTCGCCTTCCAGCCTGTCATCCGCAATGTAGGGAGCCATCTGCCGAATTGCTTCCCCGTATAGCCGCCTCTGGTAGGTCCTCCGTATGACATCATCCAGACCGTCCAGATTCAGAGGCGAATGTCTCTGGTTATCATCGACTCTTGTCGGCTTTTCATCCGGCTTTCTTTCTGGTTCTATTATCGTAGGCTGGCCCGTCACAACAACAGGGCGTTTCAGGAAATTTTTACCTTCTACCATGATTTCCTGGATTCTGCCCTGCAGATCGATGACCAGCGCGTAGTAATAATTGCCCCTGGCAAGTTCCATATCCGAGTATTCTTTGATATCTTTACTCAGCTCGTTCACCAGAATCCCATTGGCACGCAGTTCCGACTGATTCCGCATTGGATTTTCACTCCGATAGAGCCGGAATTTGAAATCCCGGGTCCCTCTGGGATCGACATCCCATCGAAGCAGAACAGTATCGTTGTGAATTGCCTGTCCATTCAGAAACAGCATAACCGGTTCAGGCACTTCGACGGGCTTTTCATCCGGTTTTCTCTCAGGTTCTACGGGTTTTTCATCCGGCCTGCGTCCCGGTTCGAATGGTTTTTCGTCAGGTCCCGTATCGCGAATTGAGATTCCGAATCCCGTAAAAGTCCGCCCTTCCCGCAATTCTCGAAGCTCCCGGCCGTTTCTGTCTCTTGGGATCAGAGCATAAAAATAATTTCCAGGTCTCAGATTTTTATCCTGATACAGCATAGAGCCTTTTCGAACTCTTCCCAGATACTGCGCAGAATTGAGGGCGCCTTCGGAGGCGATCGGCTGGGTTGCTCGATATATACTAAAATCCTGGAACTCCTGTTCAGGATCAATCCAGAGCAGCTGAGCGGAATTCCGGCTGTCCTGATAGGCAGTCAGCGCATTGGGAAGCACATCCACCGGCGATGTTTGCTGACGACGGAATGTTATCTGTGTCCAGTTTTGCGATGCAATTGTTTTTTTGAATTCATTGAACGTCTTTTTGTCCGTTACTGTCACAGCATAATGCGCATTTTTATCTGCAAGGGGCGACAGGTCCTCATAATTGACGATATCTTCCGTGACTGTTCCCAACCTTGTGGCCAGGCTCACGGCTTCCGGCGAGTTTAACGGCGATTCGCCCCGGTAGATACTGTAGATAATATCTCTGGCGCGGGCCGGCGACCAGCTCAGCTTAACTCCTCTTTCCCCGTTGACGGCTGTTAGATTGAATACTCTGTAATCGTCTTCGTTCGTGACGGGTTTTTCATCCGGTTTTCTCTCCGGCTCTACAGGTTTTTCGTCTGGTTTGCGTTCCGGTTCGACGGGCTTGTTGTCTCTGAAAACGATAAAAGGGCGGACGGTATAATTGACATCGGGCCGGAGCACCAGCGTTCCCTCACGGCTGATTTCGCGGGATGTGACAACAACATAATAATAGGTGCCGTCCGGAATATTGTGATCGATAAAGCTGACTTCTCGCGGTCCGAGCGCCGGCGAAGTGAGGTTGTAGGCTTCAAAAACAAGAGCTTTGCTGGTAACGGGGCGGATATACCGGCCCACCCAGACAGGAGTGTCATTCTGAGCAGAAACTTCCCAGGTTATTTTTGCTGAATACTGCGATTCTGGATCCAGTTCGACTTTAAGATTTTTTATGAATGGCAGATCCTGCGCCGGTTTTTCTTCTGGCTTGCGTTCCGGCTCGACCGGCTTCTCTTCCGGTTTTCGTTCTGGTTCAACGGGTTTTTCCTCCGGTTTTCTTTCCGGCTCGACCGGTTTTTCTCCGGGCTTTTGATCCGGATTCGGTCTTGGCTGCGGATCCACCGCTCTGTCTATATTATCAATGCCGGGTATTGGTTCTCTGTTTCCGCGGGCCGGCTGGGGATTGGGTGTTGGATTTATACCGGGATTTGCCGCTCCCTGTGAATAGACCCCAGAAGACAGGAAAATAATAGCCAGAATCGATAGATACAGCTGGATTGTCTTAAATCTTGTGTTTTTTAAAAAAGACATGGTTTCGCTGCACTTCTATGTTTCCTATCGGTATTAGACGTTTTAAAATCGAGAAAAGATCGCAGCGGGAATGCCCTCAGAGTGCGAATCTGATACAAAAAATGCAAGAATCCCGCCCGGCTGAGGCGGCAGGAATATCATGAGAGGACGCCCGTACTACGAAGAACCTGAATATCATAAATACCTTCTGTCCAGGGAAAGACGGGAGCTTTTTTCTCCGGAGTCGATCCTGGCTCAAATCAAGTGGCCGGGTGTGAAGGAGCTTCTCGACTTCGGGATAGGCAACGGTTTCTACCTGCCTCTTTTCTATAAACATATGTCACCGCAGACAAATATATGGGGAGCCGAATGCCAGGAGCTGCTCATAGACTATCTATTGCAGATCAAGATTAAAGACAAACTGGAGAATTTCATACCGTTCTATATCGAAAGAACGGAGCACCCGCTTCTGCCTGACTGGATTCCGGAGCCCGATTTGATTTTCTGTTCCTGCGTACTTTCAACCTTTGCCGATCCGGCTCTGGCAATCAAAGGAATCGGCCGCTCGCTGAACACGAATGGAGTCATTATCATTATTGACTGGGAAAAAATTGAGGCGCCTTCCGGTCCCGAAGTCACGCAGAAGGTATCACTGGATCGAATGAAGTATTTCATCACAGATGCGGGCTATAAGATTACAAGAATGCTGAAAAGTGTGAAATATCTCTATGCCATGGAGATCATCAAGGATCCTGACAAAAAACACGAGTCGGTGCTTTTTCAGGAATTCTGAAAATCAGGCAGGTCGGGACAGGATTGTTCTGTTTTCAAGAATTTGTTCCGGCACAAGACAGACAGAGTCTCCCGCTTTTCCATGCAGCAAAGATTTATCGACCGCCAGTTTCAGAAAATTATCCGAGAGGGAGAAATGCATCTTTGAATCATCCGGTGAGTTCTCTATCACCGACCGAAGCGGCAGACCAAGATTTGCCGTCGCGTATCGATGCCAGGACTCTTCGCGAATCTCATGAATTCTAGTCATTCTGCCGCGAATTTCTGTCTGCGAAATATCATTTCTGAATGATGCGGCAGGAGTACCCGCCCGGGCGGCAAAGCGAAACGAATGTATGTTCGCAAATTCCAGATCGCTGCAGAGGCCGGCGGTCTCCTGAAAATCGATATTGGACTCTCCTGGAAAACCGACGATCACATCCGTTCCCAGAAAAATCTGAGGATTTATTTTTTTCACAAGCTCCAGTCTTTTCCTGAAGCTGACGGGATTGTAGGTCCTTCGCATTTTTTTTAGTATCTGAGCCGATCCGCTCTGAAGAGGCACGTGCAGAAAATTGCAGAAGGCGGGATGCAGCGTCAGTTCGGCGAGTTCCCGGTCGACATCGCAGGGTTCTATGCTCGAGAGACGCAGTCTTGTTGTTTTCAGAAGAGGGAGAATCCCACGAATCAGATCCGCGAATGAAACTTTATTATCCCTGTCTCTGTACCATCCAAGATTTACGCCGGTCATTACTATTTCCGGAACGCCGTGGTCCTGAAGCTTCTTAACATGCTCCAGAATATCATCCGCCGCTCTGGATGTGCCTCTTCCTCGGGCCTGAGGAATTTTGCAGTAGGAACATTTTCGATCACAGCCGTCCTGGATTTTCAGATACGCTCTTGTGTGTCCCTGGGGGAGCGCCAGACCGTATGCAAAGGGCAGTTCTAAAGAAGGCAGATGCGACGATCGGATAGAATTTTCAGAATGCGAAAGCCGGTCAGATTTTTTCTCTTTGAGGTCCTGGATAATTACAGGAAGCTGCGATTTTCTGTCATTTCCAACAACAAGGTCTACGCCTGGAATTTTCAGAATCTCCTCACGGTCTGTCTGCGCATAGCAGCCAGTTACAATAATGCGGCTGGCTGGATTTTTTCGAATTGCGCTGCGGATTGCATGCCGGTTCCTGGCATCCGCCTGTCCTGTAACCGTGCATGTATTGATGATTACCAGATCCGGCGCCTCTTCAATCGAGGTCGTTTCATAAAGCCCTGTATCGATAAGACCTGTTAGAATTCCATCCGATTCAAATAAGTTGAGACGGCATCCGAGTGTTTCCACAGCGATTGTTATTTTTCGTGCAGACAGAGGACTTGCGGCGGACATTCCGGCGGATTTGGAAGTATCCAGATTCATCTCATTTTCTGAGATAAACGTTCCAGGTTTTTCACCGCAGTGTCGCTTCCGCTGTCACGGGCTGTTTCATACTGGGATTTGGCGTCATTGTAGACTGCCATCGCCTGCTGTTTGTTTCCCTGGGATAGAATTCGATCCCCATTCTTTTCCAGAGCAACACCCAGATTGTTGTACAGATCTTTCAGCTGATTTCGGTCAGACGGCCTGTACTGAACTGCATTTCGCAGACGAAATTCAGCGGTTTCATAATTGCCCTGCCTGAGATAGATCAATCCGTCCAGATAGAAGGCGTCAAAATTCTTGGGATCGGCTATCAGAATCCTGTCCAGCATCTGCCTGGCCGGCACGTACTGACCGACTTTATAAAGAGAACGCGCCAGTTCCAGTCTCAGAGGAAGATTTTCTCCATGCTGAGCAAGACCGAGCCGCGCGATTCGTATTGATTCGAGCAGGCGGCCGGATTTTCTCATAACTCCGGAAATAAATATTTTGGGCTCCACTCTGTCGGGATGATCTTTCATGCAGTACTGCAGATGCTGAAGCGCGGATTCGTAATTCCCCAATCGTGAATAGTCCGCGGCGGCCAGCATTCTCAATTCATAAGAATTGCTGTTTTCTGCAAAAATAGACCGGATGATATCCAGCGATTTTTGAAAATCGCCGCTGTTGTAAAGCTCAAGCGCTTCTCTGTACTTTGGCGGACTCTGCGAGGTAATTGCAGAACAGAAAAACACAGCCGCCGCCAAAATAACCACAGCCCGGTGTTTGAAGGTAATTTCTGTAAGTTTGCGGAAAAAAAAAGCCATTCGTCTTCTGCTTATATTGATGCTATCCCTGAACCTGGACACCGTGTATTTCCAAACCCTCGGTTCCTGCCGGATAATTTCTGGATGGATCCTTGACAAGATATTTCACAGGTATTGTTTCCGATAATTGCAGAATGATATGTTCGATTGCTTCCTCTCCCGCCGCACGAATGGGCCCCGCAATCAGAATCGGAATTCCCAGTTTCTCTTCTTTATAGAGAAAAGGAAGATCCGGATCGGCCGGTTTTATGAAATAGTCAAGCGGAAGTGTGCACATGCCCCGGTAAACAGTTTCCTGTTTGTGAAACTGATATATACAGAGCATCCGATTCGTATAATTCGGACTTTCCTGGGAAAATGCCGGCATCAGTTTGACAATTTCCGCCCCGATAACCGATGTCTTCTTGTTCCTCGATCCCATAAGCCTGATAACAATCAGAACCACCAGCAACAGCATTAACACTGCCGGAAGTATCATTTCCTGATTCCATGGGATCAAATCAACATTCATTTATTGCCCGGTATTGGCCGGTTTCACAACCGGCAATTCTGGAGCCATAGTAGTGAGGGTCCCTTTGAACTGCATCTTTTTCCCGCTTTTCTTCTGCATTTCTTCTTCTTTCTGCTTTGACTCTTTGTCGTGGATTTCTTTCAATTCAGCATATTTATCCCAGAATTTTTCTTCAAATTGAAGTTTGTCAACACTTTCTATATTCTTCACTGTGATGAAAATTTCGGTCGGCTCTTTGTAGGCGCCTTCCAGCATTCTCATGGACATGTAATCTTCCACTTCTCTCTGAAGGGTTCTGCGTAGAGGGCGGGCCCCGTATTTTTCATCGAATCCCATGCGAGCAATCAGGTCTTTTGCCTGATCATCGGCGCTCAGAAGTATACGCTTCTCAAACAACTGTTTGTTCATGCGGTTTAGCATGATATCGATAATTTCTCGAATATGTTCCCGTGTCAGAGTATGGAAGGTGACGATTTCATCGATGCGGTTCAGGAATTCCGGATTGAAGTGCTTCTTGAGCTCGGCCAGAATTTTATCTTTTTTTCCTTCCTCACGAAAGCCCTCACCATCAGCAAATCCCATTTTACCGCCTTTGGCCATTTCACGCGCGCCCAGATTCGATGTCATAATGACAATTGTGTCTCTGAAGTCGACTTTGCGTCCATGGGTATCCGTAAGTGTTCCCTCTTCCAGTATCTGCAGAAGAAGATTGAAGACATCCGGATGCGCCTTTTCCACTTCATCAAATAAAACCACAGAGTATGGATTTCTGCGAACGAATTCGCTGAGCTGTCCTGCATCATCGTATCCTATATATCCAGGCGGCGACCCGATCAGTTTGGAAACCGAATGCGGCTCCATGTATTCAGACATGTCAATTCTGAAAAGTGAGTTCTCATTGCCGAAAAGGAATTCCGCCAGCGCGCGCGCCAGTTCTGTTTTTCCAACTCCCGTAGGACCCAGAAAAATAAACGATCCGGAAGGTTTGCGTGCGTCTTTAAATCCTGTGCGCGACCTGCGGACGGCCTTGCTGACCATCTGCACCGCTTCTTTCTGTCCGACAACTCGTTTGGCAAGTTCCTCTTCCATTCGAAGCAGCTTTGTCGCCTCCCCTTCTTCAATCTTTTCAAGAGGAATGCCCGTCCACATACTGATGACGGAATAGATGTCCTCCTGCGTGATGGCCACAAGATAATCGGCGATCTTTTCCTGCCACTGCGTGACTTTCTCTTCCAGAATTTCTTTTTTTACGTTGATTTCATCGCGAATCTGCGCGGCCTTTTCATATTCCTGCGCTTTCACCAAATCATCTTTTTTCTGGATTAGATTTTTAATTTCGTTTTCCATCTCCACAATTTCATCCGGTCTTGATGAATTCGCCAGCCGGGCGCGCGAACCGGCTTCATCGATCACGTCGATGGATTTGTCCGGAAGGAACCGGTCATTGATGTATCTTTCTGACAGACGAACGGCCAGTTCAATTGAATCATCAGAATATTTCACTTTATGATGCGCCTCGAAGGATTTGCGGAGTCCTTTCAGAATCAGAATCGTATCGTCGACGGTGGGCTCTTTGACGTGAATGGACTGGAATCGTCTCTCCAGCGCGGAGTCTTTCTCAATATACTTTCTGAATTCTGTCAGCGTCGTTGCGCCGATGCACTGCATTTCTCCTCTGGCAAGAGCCGGCTTCAGCATGTTCGCAGCGTCAATCGCGCCTTCCGCTGCGCCCGCGCCGATCAGTGTATGAAGCTCGTCGATAAATACAATAATGTTGTTTGAAGCCTGAATTTCTCTCATGATTTTTTTCAGACGGTCTTCAAATTCGCCGCGGTATTTTGTTCCCGCCACCAGCGAAGCAAGATCAAGCGCTATGACTCTCTTGTCAAAAAGCAGATCCGGCACTTCATGACCGATGATCCGGTCCGCCAGTCCTTCCACTATGGCGGTTTTTCCGACACCGGCCTCTCCTATGAGCACGGGATTGTTTTTTGTTTTGCGGCACAGAACCTGAATCAGCCGCTGAATTTCCATATCCCGACCGATAACGACTTCCAGTTTTTTCTCTCTGGCAAGCGCCGTCAGATCGCGGGCGAATTCATCCAGTGTTGGAGTTCTGGATTTTTCCGGGTTGGCCTGCCGCGATCCGGATGCCGGACCCGATGTGGCGACTCCCAGTATTCGCAGAATCTCGCCTTTGATAACGGAATAATTCACGCTGAAGTTTGCCAGAGCCGCGCCCGCCAAATTGTTGTTGTCTCGAAGCAGAGCGAGAAGTATATGCTCCGTACCTACGTAGTTGTGTTTGAGCCGTTTGGCCTCTTCTTTTGAGAAATCGATGATCTTCTGGTATTTATCCGGATTGGGCGATATATCGATCAGGAGAGTGCTGTTGCCCTGACGGGAACGACGTTCCACTTCCTTTTTCAGTTCGTTCAGATCAATATTTAGATTCTTTAATATTTTGATGGCAACGGAGTCTTCTTCACGCAGAAGCCCCAGCAGTATATGCTCAGGTCCTATTACATCATGACCGAGCCGTTTGGCCTCTTGCTGGGCATATTCATTGATTACCCTTTTGGCTCTTTTTGTAAAATCAAACATTGATAAACTCCCGTTTCAAAAAAAATAGACGGCACAGGGATGTCACCGTATTTTTCTCTGCTTTCATTCTTTCTGCCATATTTATCATCGGAAAATATACGAATCTTTTGCCTAAATATCCGCTATTCTCTCACATATATGACTGTTTCTGGCTATTCAATTAGACGAAAATTCCTTCCAGGAAGTAATAATTTAGATCCTTTTGAGTAAAACGTCCAGAATGTTCATCATTCTGGAGGCCTCATCGATCGGATTTGCTCCCCTGGGAATGGGTGGGCAGGAAACCTGTATCACACTCTTTGTTGAACTGTTTTCTCCAGTTTTGCCTCTGACCGTAAATCCCGCTTCCCTGAGCTGCCGAATCCAGCCTTCCCATTTTCTCTTTTTCTCTCGTGGCAGGGATATCATTATGGAAGAACGCAAACCCAATCCACAATTTCCCGGACAGGCAGTCAGAAATCCGTAGGTGGGATTGCATGACCAGTCAAAGGAACAGTCCAGCAGATTGACCTGAGAATACGCTTTTTCAAAAAAATCTAAAAATCGACTGCCTTCTGACGCTGAAAAAATCCATTCCATTCTGAAATGGTCTTCATCATCGCAATACCCCCGCCGCATCCAGTCTATATCTTCAATCGGAAATGCTTGATTCAGCGCTCCACGAATGCTGGAATTCAATGAAAGCAGAATGCCTGCGAGAGCTGCTTTTTCATTCCTGTCCATGGACGATAAAAAAGGAAGCCCCGCAACATTCCTAGCATAACGCACTCGTCCGCTTAAGAATATACTGCCGGCGGAATCGGCCGACGCTATTTTTCCCGAAATCCAATCCTGAATTGGAGAAATCTTTTCTGCGGAACTCTTCTTCCAGGCATCCCGCACAGTCTGGGCGCGGGCTCTCGCCAGCGACGAAGGAGAAACTCTGAACGGCTCCCCGGGAGTTCTCAGCTGATATTTTTCAATCAGAGGATCCAGCCGCACAGCAAAGGATTCGTAGCAGAAAGCACAGCCGAGCAGTCCGGTGCTGGAGAAATTTCGATATGTCAGACCGCAATGGGAACATCGCAGATCATCGTGATCCTGAAATTGACGGCAATGTTCGCAGTAGCTGCCCGATATCCATTGTTCGCTGCCGGACTGCATGACATGCACCGTGGTCGTACATCCGCAAAGAGCGCATTTCATATTTCAGGAAAATGGCTGCAGTTTCCCGGCAACAAGCCGGTATCGGAAGGGAACACGCTCCGCCAGATCGCGGTCATGCGTGACGATGAGCAGAGTAAATTTCAATTCACTCTGCAGCTGCCAGATCAAATCGGCCAGCCGGTCTGAATTGTTTTTATCCAGATTTCCGGTCGGTTCATCCGCGAGAATCAGTTTGTGCCCTCCCACCAGGGCCCGCGCAACACCGGATCTGGCCATCTCGCCTCCGGAAATCTGAGACGGATAATGCTGGAACCTGTGCTCCAGCCCGACCTGGGTGAGCGCCTTCATGGCTTCCTCGCGGCAGTATGAAGTCGGCCGCCGCTGAATCATCATGGGCATCATCACATTTTCAAGAACGGTGAAATCCGGCAGGAGATAGTGGTGCTGAAATATAAAACCAATCATATGGGCCCGCATGCTTTCCTGGGAGCTTGAACTCATGGATGAGACTTCCTGCCCGCCTATATGGAGCTGGCCGGAGGTGGCCGAATCGATGGTGCCTATAATGTTGAGCAGTGTGCTTTTTCCAACTCCGCTGGCTCCCTCAACAGACGAGATCGTGCCGTCCTTCACAATCATATCCAGATTTTCCAGGACATGAACTGTTTCGCCTTCACCGCGGTACTCTTTGCAGAGATTTTTTATTTCAATCATGTTTTCCATACTATTCAGCGCGAATCGTCTGTACCGGATCCATGTTTGCGGTCTTGCGCGAAGGAAAATATCCCGCCAGTCCGCTGAGAATCATCGTCGTCAGAGCGACGCCGAAAATAATTCCCGGATCGGCGTGCACGGGCAGATGATCAAAATAATAAATGTTCTTTGGGATCAGCTGTACCGGAGCGCAGGCTCCAAAATACCAGGCGCAGGCAGAATTGATCATATCTTCCGCAAGCTGGATGATTGCCTCCAGCCGGTTGGCAATAAAAATTCCAATTGATCCGCCCACGGCGGTGGACAGAAGTCCTATCAGCATGGAATGCGAAGTGAAAATAATGATCACCGAACTGGCTGGCAGTCCCATGGCTCGGAGCATTCCAATACTGCGGCTCTTGGCCTTTACCAGAAGACTGACCGTAACCCAGATTCCTGCAGCGCCTGCCAGGATTAACAGACTCAGAATGATAATCATCAGAGTTTTTTCCAGCTGCAGAGCCGCCAGAAAATTCCCCCGCTCGTCGCGAATGGTTTTAATGTAATAGGAATACTTGTTGCCGGGCAGATCCCCGCGGACCAGTGTTTTAACCGCGTCCAGAAAAGACAGGTCCTTCAGCTGAACGATGATTTCTGTCACGCTGCCCGGAAGCTCCAGCGCTCTTTGTGCGGTGGCCAGAGACATAAAAATTAGATTGAAATCGAACTCGTAGTATCCGGTGCGAAAAAAACCGGCAATGATAAAATCCTCCTGCCGGATCTGCATGCCCCTTGTCAGTGCTCCGCCTTTCGGCAGAAAAAGCCGTACGGTGTCTCCGACCTGCCAGCCGTAGTACCGGGCCATCTCCCTGCCGACCAGGACATACTTGCCGTCATTGAATCGACTCAGATATTCTTTATTGTAATGCACGATCCGCGGAAAGTCTCGAAGATTGCCTGTCAACAGCTCCTCAGGTTTGACCGGGATCGCGCGAATTGATTTTCCCTCAAAACGACTTTGAACTTCCATCAGGGCATTGATGGATATACTGCCGAAAGCAGATCGCATCATGGGTTTCAGTTTTTCATCGTTCTGAAGCGCCTCAACGATCGGATCATAATCGGACAGAACCTGTCCCTGATTCTGCCTGGCGACAGTTATGTGGTATCCGGAATTCCAGAGCGAATTGTGAACTTCCTGCTGGAATCCGGTAAAAACAGAAAGCACAAGCACCATGATGTAAACCATCAGGGCCATGAAAAAAAATGAAAGCCTGGTTCCAAGGCTGAAAATGACAGTCCGCCCCTGCCCGCGCAGATAACGGATGGCAATAAAAAATTCGAGAATGTACTGTCGGAACATGGAAAGATTCCAGTTATCAGGCTGTGCCCGTTCCGGTCAAGAACTCTAAATTCAACAGATGTCAAATATCATGAAAGAAAAATAATTCGTTTCAATGATCTAAATTGACTCTAAAATTCGGATAAAAGTTTCTAATTTCCTGATAAAAATCATTTAAGGAAATTGGCTTCACAAGGTGTTTATTGCAGCCTGCCTCGATCGATTTCATTTTGTCTTCTGCGAAAGCATTTCCGCTCAAAGCCAGAATCGGAATTCCGCCTCCGGGAGGTCCGGAAGTCTTCTCAATTTCGCGGATTATCCGCGTCGCCTCCAGGCCGTCCATTTCAGGCATCTGAATATCCATCAGTATCAAATCAAAAACCCCTTCCCGAAAGGCTTCCACGGCAAATCGTCCATTCACGGCGTCCGTTATGTCAACATTGGTCCCCTCCAGAAAAGCATGCATGAGGAGTCGGTTCGATTCATTGTCATCGACCAGCAGCAATCGAATCGTTTTATGATCCCTGGGAAGCTCGGGCTCAGAGACGGAAAGAGATTCGGATTGTTTTTCAACCAGCGTATCCACGGCTTTTGGCAATGGCAGCGTAATGTCCACAGTGCAGCCATGATCGATCTCAGAATGAATAGCAAGAACTCCGGAAAGTCTTTCTATTATTTTTTTTGAGATTGTAAGTCCAAGACCGGAACCGCCGTATTTTCGCCAGACGGCCGAATCGGCCTGAGCAAACGGATCCATCACATGTTTCATCTGATGTTCATCCAGACCGATACCTGTATCGGAAATACTGATTTTCACACTCCATTGAGACTCGCCGATCTCTGTGCCGGTTACGTTCACAGCAACAGTTCCCCGGTCTGTGAACTTAAAAGCATTGCCGATTACATTGAGAAGTATCTGACGTATCCGGCCGGAATCGCTGATAAAACGCCGCGGCAGAGAACCGTCGTAAAAGACTTGAGTTGCAAGATTTTTCTCTTCCGCCCCGAATGAGAACATCGCCATAATGTCGCCGATGATCTTTTCCAGATCAATCGGCTCGCTGCTAAAAGATAGGTCCGCAGAATCAGCGCGAGCCGATTCGAGAATGTTGTTCACCAGGTGCAGCAGATGCTGGCCCGATGATTGTATCGCATCGATATGCCGGTCATTTCCTCCGGCTTCTTTCCCTGTCTTCAGCAGGGATGCATGTCCGAGAACGGAATTCAAAGGGGTTCTTATTTCATGACTCATCACAGCCAGAAAGCGGCTTTTGATTTCTTCTCTGGCGATCGCTTCGGATTTTTCAAGTCGTAACTCACGCAGCTTCAATACCAGCACATAAGAGAATATAACGGAAGTAAAAACATCCGCAACAAAAAGACCGTTCATTGTAAAAAAATTGGCCGGGAGGACTCCCTGCACCCGAAATAGATATGCCAGTCCGCTGCAGACGGGCAAACTGTAGCCCATGATCAGAACAATCGCCAGCCTGATTCTTCGATACACGGCGAATATCAGAGTGCCCAGTATCACAAGAAAGGTTATGGATATAAGAATTACATTCCCCATGAAAAGACGCAGTGGCGGAACAAATGACATTGCCAGGAGCCAGCACAGACTCAAGACCAGAAAAACAAAATATATTCGATTGAGGTTCTTTGAAAATATCTGCAAAGAAATATAGTGGCGAAGGAACAGTCCGCTTGAAATTGCATAGAGCGGAATAGCTGTTTGAATGAGGTATGTGACTGTGAGTCCTGAAACGGTGCTGAAAAATTTAAAGAAAAGACCCTGCTGCGTTGTAAAAAAGAATAAGCTGCTAAGAATATAGAGGCTGAAGTATGCGTAATTCCTGTCGCGCGAAAGGACCATTAAAAACAAATTGAAAGCAAGCATGATCAACAGAGCGCCAAGAATCAATCCAAAGAAAATCTGATGGGTCCCTTCTCTTTGAAATACAGCCAATGGACGCATCAGTTTCACGGGAAAGGAAATTGCCGTGTCGCTGCGCATCCTGAAATATACCCTTGCCGCTGAATGCGGCGGTAAATGCACAGGTATGATAAAATTCACGGACTGTACAATTCTGCTGTTAAATGGAATTTGATACCCTGTCCTGTGCTGGAGTGATTGCCTGCCGGCCGGATCGGTAATATAAATCTCAAGTTCTTTGATGCGCGGGTATTCAACATACAGCATCCAGTTTTCATCATCTGTATTGTTGTCCACATCCAACCGGGCCCATTTTACATTCATGTTCATTCCGAAACTGGGAATGGCTCCCGGGAAATAGATGTTTTTAAATTCCTGTTCCGCCTTTTGCATTTCGCCGAGGCCGGCATCGGGAGAGGCATTCAGATTGAATTTTAGAAATGTATAGGCAATTTCACCATCAGCCGCTGAATTCAACAATACAGGATTCTGCAAAGGCTGTGCCCACTGCGGAAAAAAAGCCGACAGAGCGAGAAACAATAATAGAAAATTCCAGGCGTAGGATCGGACGTGCTGCATGAAAGTCTTAGCTCAAATCTCTGATAGGCTGAATAATTGATTTCACAGGACCTGTCAAGCATGTACGGGGGATCGTCTTGTCCAGTTCGGGATGAATTTCTGCTCGACACTGTAGTTGGAGCACGAATAATCACCGCGAGGATTGTGATGTTTCGTTTCCAGCTCACTGTAGTTTTTATATATCTTGTTTATTTCTTTACCTTTCTGACAGGCAGGCCGGGATTTGAACCGGTTCCTCCGCTCTATCAGGAATTGAACGGCGAGGAAAATTCCTTTGAACCGGACAGCGGAGCCGGACCCGCACTTACGATTCGAGGCGGGGCAGAAACACGAATGATGTCTCCACCGGTTTTTGTATGGAAAGCAGGTCTGATACAGCGGGTCGCCATGCAGAGGCAGGCTCTGGAACTCTTCACAGACAATCTGCTGGAGAGCGATTCAAGACCCGATCAGCTTTTTCGCAGCATGGAGAGAACACTGACTGGAGATATTTTTCTTCTATGCCTGACGGGATTCTGGTGCTTCCTGATTCTGTTGTGCGGTGTTGCGGCAATAAAACGACACTGGTTCTTCGCATCCATGTTTTATTTAATTATGATACCTTCTGTGTTATTGATTTTTTTAATTCTTATTACGGTGAGAAGAGATACGATGAGCCGGCGGCTACCAGTTCCAGTTTCTCCCAGAAATCATGATTGAATCGATGCTTCTGTTTGCCGGCATAACAACCATTTTCCAGCGTTTCCTGCCTCAGACAAAACAGACCGAATTGTCGGAGCAGTCTTTCATGGTTCACATGCAGAAAGACAGCAGATCGGTTATCAAAACAATTATCAAACTGGTGATCACATCGTATCAGGTGATCATAATCATAATATTCGCCGTAATTTTGAGCAATACCTTGCTTCTGCCTGTGTATCTTCTTCAGATTTCATTTCCTGGTTTTTTTGCCGTTCTTTTCGCCGCAGGACTTGGGCTCCTCGGTCTGTTCTACACCCGTCAGTATGTGCATGTGTCGCAGGCCCAGCATTCACGATCCGGCATTGTTTCCGGCATGTCGTTTCTCGGATTCCGTATATTAAAGAACACTTTATTTATTTTATCTATTTTATGTATCGTAATCGGTGCGCTGATTGGCATTGCTTTTATGGCCAACTTCAATGTGAACTTGCTGGAAAATTCTGGGATTCTGATGAAACCCGGCGCTCTATAGTACTACTACTTTATTTTAGCCACGAAATTTCTTTTCAAAGAATCCGTCGCAGCGATTTCTTGATCTCTCCCCAGAACCCCCCGGTGAGCTGAACATGCCTTTGGAACTCGTCGGGCGTGTAGACAAGAATATGATGTCCGGAAAAATATCAAATAGATCCGCAAACTCAGCAGCTGTGAGATCGAAAAGGGTTTGATTCTTAATGATCGA
This sequence comes from Spirochaetia bacterium, assembly GCA_009885105.1. GTDB lineage: Bacteria > Spirochaetota > Leptospiria > Leptospirales > Leptonemataceae > VFLI01. The sequence goes on from VFLI01000093.1 coordinate 33,379, forward strand.
TGATTTCATTTTGGAAATTCTTAGGAAACTTTTTTCAATATCATAGCCGCTAAGTCCAGATCGTTCTTTGCCTGTGACAGCCAGGCCTGCGCTCTTTGTAAATGTTCGTCCATCCGGTCGAAGATAGGACGGAGCGCCAGCCTCTACAACAATTATTTGTCCTTGAAAAATTTGAGTAATCTGCTGATTCAGCATGTATTAATATTTGCTCGCAGGGTCGATGGCCGCAGCTACCGGTTGAGAAGTTGATCCTACCTCTGCCGATCATGCCTGAGTTAACGAGCCCGATGCCTCAATTCAGTAGGCGGAACCCCCGGTAATTGGCGTTTGCCATAAAAGTAGAGATTTGTCTTACACGTACGTTTTGTAGTTGACACAGGTACGTTCTGTCTCTACAATGCAATCATGAATGCCACAAAGCTTCGGCAACGACTTTATGCTATTCTGGACGAGATTCTGGAAACTGGTATTCCAGTCGAAGTGGAGCGGCACGGACGTACCCTGCGTATCGTGCCTACGGAAGCTCCGTCAAAATTATCACGGCTTGAAAAGCACACACTGATTCAGGGCGACCCGGACGAAATCGTTCACCAGGATTGGTCGTCTGATTGGACGGGGAGAGACGATCTTTGATATATCTGGACACACATGTAGCAGCCTGGCTCTATGCAGATGCAAAATTATTGCCGGCTGGTGTAGGGCAGATTATTGAAAAGAACGATCTGTTAATATCACCGGTTGTTTTGCTTGAATTGGAGTACCTCTACGAAATCGGACGTTTGACAGAACGCGCGGCCATTGTATTTTCATATCTTTCGGCTCGAATTGAATACGGCGCTCACAATTTGACCCACATGGCGCTCTGAAATTGACCCACCCCAGTGCCTGGACAC
>VFLI01000051.1 GCA_009885105.1 Spirochaetia bacterium
CAGAGAATCCTTTGCCTCCCTCTGGGATATCGAACTGCATATGAGGGGTCTTCAGAGATCGACACCGTCCGCCAATCCGCTGACTCTGCAATGGCAGAAATTTATCGAGAAATCCAATAGAAATGAAGCTGCCGCGGCGGCACAGAATCTGCGCCGGTTTTTTCAGCTGCTGGACGAAGCCCAGAAAAAGCAGCCCGAAAAACAGGAAGAAATTCTCGCAATCAGGCGGGCCTCATCGATCCTGATTCAGCAGGAAAAGATCTTTGCCGGCATTCGTTCCAGTCCTGAAATCCAGAGAATTACCGGCGATTATTTAAAATAGACGCCCAAAAAAGTTCTGACTCCTTTTTTCCGGCGATCCGCTGCCCGACAATTATTCTGTGAAGAGCAATCTTGTCGATCTTACATCGCGGATGAATTCCCCGTACAGGGCTCACCGTGAATCTTCCGTCCGCGGCAGGGCGCCGGTCGTGAATCTGGCCCTCTTCAGAATAAAAAGAAGTCTACAACTAGAGGGATTTGATTTAAGCACCAATGCCGACGGCAAACTGACTCTTGTTCTACGCAAAGAATAGCGCCGCGTCAGCATATGTTTCACGCAGAGGGCGCAGGGAGACGCAGGGGGAAGCGAAAATATGGTCAATCATGCACTTAAGCGTCCCGGGACGCTTGTCACGAGTACAATATTCCTCTTCTCCGCGGACTTTGCGCGCTCTGCGTGAAAACCCGCACCCTTTTAAACCTATAGATTACACTCGTATAACGCCAGGCGGGTTCGCCTTTATAAATAATCGGCCAGGCCGCCTTCGTACGCTTCCGCCGCTTTTTTGCCGTCCATTTTGAATTCACTAAAATCCATTACCGATGATCCGGCGCTCACACATCCCGCGGCGAAGAGCGGCACATTGAATTTCTCCGCTGTTTTGATAAGCTGCGCAGCATCGCTTTTTCTGGCTGATAGGATCGCGCAGCCGTTTGTTTCTCCAAAATATGCCAGTGCGGCGCCGCGGCTATCGTATATTTTTTTTATAAATTCCGAATACAGTACAAAGCCGTTCACAGTCCGGGTCTGATGGTTGTAAGCGGATCGAAACAGCGCGGTCGCAAGCCCGCCGAGCGAAAGATCCCTGGCTGAAAGCAGAAGACTTCCGTCTGAAGCCGCGCAGAGGAAATCCACCAAATTCTTTTCCGCACTCAGATCCAGCTCAGGGATCTGTCCCTCAACCCTTCCCGTCGTAAGACTTAAAAATTCACTTCCGCCGAACGAGGGGGCGAACCGTCCCGCCAGAAATATTTCTGACTCTTCCGCGGCAAAAAACGGCTGTACGGCCAGGGAAACATCTTCAATCAGTCCGACCATGCCGATGGTCGGCGTGGGCTTGACGGGACCGTCCTGACTCTCGTTGTAGAAAGAAACATTGCCGCCCGTCACCGGAATATCGAACGCCAGGCACCCTTCCCTCATTCCGGCGATGCATTCGGAAAATATATAATAATTTTCTTTAATATATGGATTTCCAAAATTTAAACAATTTGTAATACCTATCGGCCTGGCGCCTGCAACCGCAACATTGCGCGCTGATTCGCAGACAGCCTGAGCCGTGCCGATTCGCGGATTCAGATACACATAGCGGCTGTTGCAGTCCGTGGATACGGCAATGCCTTTTGAGGTTCCTGGCACACGAGCCACTCCTCCGTCGCCGCCGGGTCCGATGATCCGCACAAGTCCCACTTCCGTGTCGTACTGTTCGTAGACGGGCCGGCGCGAGCAGATATTTGGAGACGCAAGCAGCGAAAGCAATGTTTTTTCCAGATCAGCGGATTTGTGCGCACTCCCTGATTTTTCCAGATCGCTCAGATCCGCTCTCGCCAGAGTGTCCAGGTATTCCGGCCGGCTCGTTTCGCGCACGTAGCGCGGCGCGCCGCCGCCCAGCACAAGTGAATCGGAAGGGATTGCCGAACAGAGTTTTCCGTTTCTGCGCACGCGAAGAATGCCGTCGTGTGTCACATGTCCGATTCGCACGGCGTTCAATCCCCATTTTGTAAATATGGATATAACGGTGTCTTCTTTTCCTGTCGGAAGCACGACAAGCATTCTTTCCTGCGATTCCGACAGCATGATCTCGTAAGCATTCATGCCTTCTTCGCGCAGAGGCACCAGATCCAGATTGATATCCATGCCCGTGCCGCCTTTGGCGCTCATCTCCGACGAAGCGCAGGAAAGACCAGCGGCGCCCATGTCCTGTATGCCGATGAGCACGCCGCTTTCGACGAGTTCCAGAGTTGCTTCCAGAAGAAGCTTCTCCATGAAAGGATCGCCGACCTGCACGGCGCTTCGCTTCGATTCCGACTCCGCCGAAAGATCGCGGCTGGCAAAGCTGGCTCCGTGTATGCCGTCGCGGCCAGTGGTCGCGCCCACGATGAAGACGGGATTACCCGGACCCTTCGCCACGGCTTTTGCCATTTTATCGTGCCGCACTATGCCGACGGTCATGGCATTGACCAGACAGTTGCGCGAAAAACTGGGATCAAAAAAAAGTTCCCCGCCGCTCACAGCGATGCCCAGACAGTTGCCGTAATCGCCGATGCCCTTAACGGCCCGTTTCAGCAGATGGCGGTTTTTTGGATCGTCCGGCGGCCCGAACCGCAGAGAATTCAGCGAGGCAATGGGACGCGCGCCCATCGTAAAAATATCACGCATGATTCCGCCGACACCGGTGGCCGCTCCCTGGTACGGCTCAATGGCCGTGGGATGGTTGTGACTTTCAATCTTAAAGACGACGGCCAGTCCATCTCCAATGTCGAGAGCGCCGGCATTCTCTTCTCCGGTTTTTGTCAGCGCGCGGGCCGACTGCGTGGGCAGTGTTTTCAGCTGGAGAATGGAATTTTTATAACTGCAGTGCTCCGACCAGAGGCCGGAATAGATGCCCAGTTCCGTAACCGTGGGATTGCGGCCGCCCAGAAATTCTTGAATTTTTTTATATTCTTCTTCCGACAGACCGTGGTCGAGCGCATCGGATACGGTGATTTCTTTTTCCGTGTAAAGGCTTTCATTAGAACTCGCCGGACTCATCGGCCCAGATTGTGAAGCCCGATACCGGGGGCAAGTGTGAAATCTGGGGAGAAAAGGCAGAAAAACAACGGAGGCACCGAGAGATTTTTCACGCAGAGATCGCAGAAGACGCAGAGAGGCTTTTGAATTTTCCTTTCATTTTCATACGCGGCATGTACGGACTTTCCGGATTGACATCAATCGTCTGCTTTTGCGGCACAAGAACCACATCCAGATCTTCCATGGGAATCGAACCCAGAAGCACCTCTGTGTCCCGGGTAGCCGCGGCAAAGCAGATGGTCTGACGGTTTTTGAATCGCACCAGAAGCGGACCGACAATCGGCAGTTTTTCTGAACTGCCATCCGCAAGATTGAATTCTCTGTGTTCCACAATCGGCAGATCCAGCTGCGCGGCGATGTGCTCCGGCACGGCCATCATGTACGCGCCCGAATCCACAAGAGCGCGGATTTTCACGCTTTTCACGGCATCTGCGCCAATGATCCCACGGCGCGACAATTCAAGATCACCCGAATTCAATAGTTCCAGATCTGCATAAATGAGTCCCATATTACAATCCTCCTGAGCCGTCAGTATAACATACCGGTGTGACAGGATACTGTCAAGTCGGAAGAAAATTTCGCGCGTGAAGGGATTGAAGATTCAGAACTGGCTGAGCGACCGGCGGAGGTAGGGATGGTCGTGCATACCGGTCCTTCCTGTTAGCGAGCGATGGCCGTTTTCCGTCCCCGGCTTATCAAAGGCGAGATCTCAGAAGGAATTAACCGGACAACAAACTCAGGAATTTCCACCCGTGCTTTTTGATGTAGTTTCAAAAATTAATTTTCCAATCTCCAAATTGGGAGTTCGTCTGGAAATTTGGAGAATCTCAATACCGACTACCTGATCCTCTGAATTATAATCCAGCACAATGCCCGGAGAAACCTCCAGCGATTCGATAATATTCGAATCGTCAAGACGCAGATACAGGGCATCTGCTTTTGGGTCCACGAGTAATTTCATAATTTTCCTCTCATACTACGATCAAAGAATGCACTTACAATGCGTACTGGAGCGACCGATGTATTGATAATCACCCGAAGCACACGTCCGCCAAATTCCGGAACCGGTCGATACCGATGCTCCAGAAGGACATCGTCAGGATCCGGCCTTATTAGAGCTGGCTCGTTAATCGTAAGTTCCAACCAGGCAACTTCAATTCCACGTTCAGCCATAGGACAAGGATAACATAAGGGTGTGACAGGATTCTGTCAAGCGCGAAGGACGACCGAAAATCGGAAAGAATCTGCGCAATAAAACCAATTTATTGATGACGGCGGCATTTTTTATCGCCCAAATCGTCATTCGAAAAATTTTTCTTGACTCTTTCCTGAAGTATCTTACTTTACTGAGCTATGGGACATATTTTTGCAGACATCGAACTGAGCAATCCCAGAATTTCGGAATTGCAGCCGATAAAAGTACGTGCTTTTGCAGAGACAGGAGCGCTCATGCTCTGCATACCCAGTCATATTGCCATTCAGTTAAAATTGGAGACTGAATCCGAGCGCGAAGTCACTGTCGCCGACGGCAGAAAAACAATCGTCCCCTATGCCGGACCCATTCGAGTTACTTTTGCGAATCGTGTCTGCTTTGTCGGCGCTCTTGTTTTCGGCGATGAAGTTTTGCTGGGTTCCGTGCCGATAGAAGACATGGATTTGCTGCTGTCACCTTCGCGGCATGAGGTAATTTTCGACCCGGCCAGTCCCAATATTCCACATGCAAGAGTTAAGTGAGGACGCGGCATTTCGGTCGGCGCGGCTTTCAGAAGAAGCCTGCATTCCGATGTGACCGTCTGAGGAGGGAGGATGCACAGCCCCCAGAATATCCTGTATACCAGAATAATCAGGACGAAATCATCTTGACAGATATAAGATTATATTTTATATTTGTCAGACATGTACATTCCTCGATCCCTGTCCCCTGTTCTGCATCATGCCGTCAGGCAGTTCCCGGCCATTCTGGTGACAGGTCCCCGTCAGTCCGGAAAAACCACATTCTTGAGGCACGAAATAAAACGAGATGTCGACTATATCAGTTTTGACGATCCGCTGGAAAGAAATTTCGCTCTGCAGGACCCGAATGGATTTCTTGACCGATTCAAAAACGATCATGTGATACTGGATGAAATTCAATATGTCCCGGAGATTCTCCCCTATCTGAAAATCCGGATCGACCGTAGAAGGAAACAGAGAGGGAAATGGCTTCTGACAGGTTCGCAGCAGTTTGCGATGATGCACAATGTCAGCGAATCGCTCGCCGGCCGCATTGCGATTCTGGAAATTCTTCCGTTCAATTTTCTGGAGACAAAAAAAAATGTCCGTCTGGAAAGCGCCGTCTGGAACGGATTTTATCCCGAACCGTCGCTGGATTTCGCGAAACGCGATCTCTGGATTCGTTCGTACATACAGACATACATTGAGCGCGATGTGCGGCTTCTGCTGAATGTGAAAGATCTGCGTTCGTTTGAAACATTTCTGGCCCTGTTTGCCGCGCGTCATGGACAGACGCTCAACACAGCGGCAATTTCGCGCGACGCCGGAATTTCCCTGCCCACTGTAAAAAGCTGGGTGTCCATTCTGGAGGCATCCTATCTATGTTATCTTCTCCCTCCGTATTTTAATAATTACGGCAAACGTCTTACAAAATCACCGAAGGCTTTTTTTTTGGATCCGGCCATTGTGTGTGATATCACCCGGCAGCCGGATGAAAATTCCGCGCTGGCCGGTTCGATGGGCGGCGCCCTCTTTGAAGGGTTGATCGTAAGCGAAGCAGTGAAAATATTTGCCAGCAGAGGCAGAAAACCGGATATATTTTTCTGGCGTTCGCACGACGGACTGGAAGTGGATCTTATCATTCAAGTTGGAAAAAAACTGCATCCCGTGGAAATCAAGCTTACGGCTACTCCTTCGTCCGGACATCTGGAGCCATTGAATCGGTTTCGCGAGCTGGCAGGAAAGGACAGCGCGACCGGCTTGCTCGTCTGTGGCGTGGATAAGATTACATCTATGCCTTTTGGAAACATAGCGATACCATGGAATTATTTTTCAACGTGGCTTGCGGAGCATATTTGAAGGTTGTCTTCCAAGCGCGTGGCCGTCCTCTTCTCTTCCTGTCTACGAGCGTCGGGGTGCCTTTCGCGAGTCGCACTCGTCTCAGTTCTCTCCCGGCTTCACCAGCCGATCCAGAATCGCTTCAAGCCGACGGTTGTGTTCTTGGGCATTCTCATCCATCTTCAACAGGGTTTCATCCATACGATGAAGCTGTTCCACGTTCTCCCGATGGTGACGCTCTGACTGCTGCTGAAATCCAACCAAGGTTTCATTGAAACGACGATTTATCGTGTCCATCAAAGCTCGGTTGGCTGCGCCCTCTTCCTGAATCACTTCTTTTATTATCTGTTCCGTCCGTTCGGATGCTTCCTGAATAACTCGCTCCGTGCGTTCATGAGCATCTTCGATCAACTTTGCCAGCCACTGCGCAAAATCGTCCTTTTTACCGTTGCCGCCACTGGCGGGTTTTTTGTTCGTTTTAGCCATGGGACAAGGATAGCATAGGGGTGTGACAGAATTTTGTCAAGCGGGAAGTTAAATCTTACACTTTCCAGAATCTCAACGATCTCATTTATCCCCCCATCCCCTTGAATCTTACACACGGTTGCTGCGCCTTCGCGGCATGAGGTAATTTTCGACCTGGCCAGCCCGAAGATACCGCACGCCAGAGTTAAGTGAGGATGCTGAACGACCGGCGGAAGTAAAGATTCTCCTGCCGGTCCCGGCCCATCTTTTATTCTTCTCTTTGCGAACTCCGCGTCTCTGCGGTGAAAGTTATTTTTCCTAGTTATACACCGAATACGCCAGACGCACCGTGTACGTCTCATTCAGCAATCCCGAGCATCGTATATACAGATGCGTGCGCGAAAATTTATCCAGCACAACCGGCGTGATATTCGCAGAGACAACTCCGGCCGATACCAGCGATCCGTCCGGCGTTCCCGAATTCAGAGCCGACGGACCAAAATTCGTGTACATGACGCAGACAGCTGCAGTTCCAGGTTTGCTTATGTCTATAACAATTGCAGGGGCAGTCCCGGATGTGTAGGATACAGAATAGATATCCACATCGCCTTCGACATTGATCCGGCCGGATATGGCCTGAATCGTCGACGCGGTGGGCAGGCTCATTGAGTCGGCCATTAGAAATGTATCATTCAGCGTGAACGCCGATTCTTCTGTAAAATTAATAGTCTGAGTTGCAGTCGCTGCAGGTGTTGCGGCGGGCGATGCCGCTGTTCTGCGGTTGAGCAGCATCAGCATAAACAGGGCCGATTCTCTCTCGCACTTCTCTTGTTCCTTTTGAGTGGCCTCCTGTTCACAGGTCATCGGCGTCTGAGGACCGCAATTCAGCAGGACGGACAGGGCGGGCAAAGCCGCAAGAATAAGAATAGATTTTTTCATAGTTTCCTCCACATAATCATAATATAGATTAGACATGAATTCAGAGGAAAGGTCGCCCCGATCTATAAATCAGGAGGATATAGAATTCCTGATTTATAATTCAGGAATTTTGAAAATCAGGAAATTGCAGGGTTTTTCAGGACCGATTTACGAAATCGGGCGGGAGTCAGGCCGGTTTCTTCACGAAAGGACAGGTGAAAAGCGGAGCTGGAATTGAATCCGACCGCCATGCCGATAGAGAGGATGGAGCGGGTCGGCTGCTCGACAAGAAGATTGCGGGCTTCCCGGATCCGGAAATCGTTCACAAATCGGTTGAAGTTCCGGTTCATCTGAGTATTCAGAAATTCTGAAAGCAGATGAGGGGAAACACCCAGAGCATCGGCGAGCATTGGAAGAGTGATATCTTCATCGGCAAAAACTTTTTCCTGTTCCATGAGATCCAGAAGTCTTTTCCGAAAATGTCCCAGATCAATGCCTCGAAGATGAGACTGTTCCCGCCGCTTTTTCACTGCGGCGGCCAGAGCATCCAGCAGATCCGGATATTTCTGCTCCACAAGATACAGAGTGATGAGCAGAAGCGTTGTTCCGAAATTGATAGCCTGAATCAGATGACGCGCGTAAATCAGAAGACCCACAAGAGCCGCCAGAGCAAAGCAAAAATATATGGCCGCCGTCATAAGACCCGTCAGCTTTTCGCGGGTTCCTTTTTTCGTGCCTTTCCATAACCAGGAAACTCGGAGTAAACAGTATGTTACGTACACCAGCACCGCAAGGACCGCGCAGATCAAAAACAATCGATATTCATCTATATCGCCGGTATCCCGATGCCGGCGGATGATCATCTGCAGTTCTCCCATATCTCCATAGCTCCAGAAAAGATAGGATGCAAGAATCACAGCCGGAGCGAAATGCAGCGAATGCATTGTATTCATCTGAAAAAGTTCATCGAACAGGAAACGATACAGCAGATAAATCAGCGGACCGGCGATCAGGACTGCGGGCGCCATCATTAAAAAAATATCCGGATATTCACGGATCTGACGTGAATGGAAGAGCGCCGATGCGCATTGAAGAAACGCAATGGAGAGAAGAAATGCCGCCATGACAAGATTCCTGGCGCTGAGACTGCGAATCAAACGGCCGCAGGCCATCAGGGCAGCAAGAAATCCGCCTAAAAAAATGAAGGAGTTGATTGATAGATAGTCGTTGTTTTCCATTCTTTGTGCAGAGTTACGTTGTTTCTTTTTTTGGATCATCCGGCTTTTTATAAACTTCAGCGCATCGGCGGACCAGGTCCAGCATGCAGTCTTCCAGTTTTTTACGCGCGGCTTCCGGTTCCTCGTTTTTGTCAATGATCACAGGCTCGGAATAGAGAATCGTCTGGCGCGCGAAAAATTTTGGGAACTTAGTTTTGTCCCAGCTTCGCGGAAAATCATAATAGCGGTCAAATGAGCAGTGGAAGGCGACTACCGGAACGCCTGTTATCGCCGCCGTCTGTGTGACGCCAGGCTGCAGCACATAAAGGGGACCTTTGGGTCCGTCCGGAGTAAATATCGGGACTCGGCCGTTCTTGATTGTTTTTAAGATCGCTCGCACACCGGATGCCCCTCCCTTGCTTGTGGAGCCTCGCACCGATTCCATTCCAAACCGGTAAAAAGTTTCATATGTCAGATTGCCGTCCTTTGACAGCGATACAAGAGGCGTGACTTTTATCCCGCGTTTTTTCTGCAAATAGCGCGAAACGTGCACCGTGAGGGATAGAATCTGATTGTGCCAGCCCGCCAGGATGAACGGATTTCCCGAATCGATCAGTCTGTTTGTGGCCTCAGGAATAATGATTTTTTTCCGGATCCAGAAGAACCAGAAACTCAATATTATTTTTATCAATAAACCTAATATTTTTTCTTTCATATTGTATCATTGTGGCGGCAGCGGACTGATATAGGCGCCGAACACCCACCCCACAATGGGCATTCCCATGCCGCATTCGTAGTTCACACTGGCATAATACCAGTACGAAGTTTTTCCCTGGATGGTTTCCTGCTGCAGGGTGCGTCCGTACACCCTGATATCGATGCCGGCCGGTATGAAGTGAGTTGTATCCATCTGGCCCGACTTCGGATCCGGACGGCAGTAATCCTGCGAAGGAGCTGAGGCCGACGGTTTGTTTCTTAAAAAAACATTGGTTGTGGTTTTTCCCGAGCCGGAAACAGTCATGCCCATGATGCCTTCAATATAGCGGCGGGTTCCAGGCGGTATCGCCGAATTGCTGTCCGACGCAGCGACGACTGAGGCGGTTCTGTACTCGGCTTTGCGGCCCGTTGCTGCATTCGCATAGCATCTCAAATCATTGAAAAAGAGAAAATTCTCCGAATTAGCGACAAGTGCGCAGGACCACTGCGCATAGGCGGCCATGGCGCCAGAGCATTCACCGCCGGTCAGAGCGATGCTCAAAAGGCCGTTTGTGATCGTGTATCTGCCGGAACACTCTCCGCCGCCCTCCGCCTCCAGATTGTCCGTAAAATTTCCGCCGCTCTCGAAAAGAGGCACCCAGCCCCATCCCATTATTGTTCCTGGTGTCCAGCGCTGTCCGGTCAGCTGTGATACTTCAATTTTTTCCTGGACGAGCGGGTACGCAATCCAGCCGCCAAACACCCAGCCCTCCCGGCCGTTGAATTTTGTTTTGAGCCAGTGTCCTTTCATACCGCCAATCGTCTCTTCTGCAGCTCCCACTTCCAGGATTTCCAGAATCGTCCCGGACGGCAGGGCGGCCAGATTCTGAAATCTGGCTCCGGCGCCGGACCGAAGCACGATGCCCGATGCGGCCATGACCATGCCGCGGTCCCTTGCCGGCTGCTGCGCCGTGATGGTGACAATGGACGCCGTTAGAATCAGGAAAACAGAAATAATAAAGGTCGATCTTAAAAATGCTGATCTCATGCGGCAAAATTACAGATCGACCATGATTCTGTAAAGCGATTATGGAGGCCGCTTCAGTTACTGCTGAAGTGTATTTTTTCCAGAACAAAGCGCATGATGTTCACGGCGCTTTCTTTTTCACCCGGAGGGAATGTGATATTCAAATAAAATCCCTGAAAGGCGCGGACAGAATAAAAATCGATGCTGGAAACTTCTCCCAGGAATCCCGATTCTCGCACCGCGCAGAACAGCCGGCCGCGCTCTGTCCGACCGCCGGAGACGGAGCCGGTCTGCGAACAAAATTCATTTTCATACGGCGGTATGCTTCTCTGGAAATCCAGTGACTGCTGCCGCTGAGGACTGAGAGATCGGCGGAGGTCCCAGATCGACATGAGCGCCTGAGTGTCGGGCAGTTCCCAGGCTCTCCGGCGAAGATCCGATCCTATAGTAATATTAATATTTCCGGAACCCGCATAGACCACACTGTGCATGGACTCCCGCTCCCGTGCGGCCATGGAAGGCATATACCGGAAACTGCCTGGAAGCGTGACTCTCCAGCCGAACCTGTCGCTGGCGATGACCGTCAGTTCGTCTATGTCGTTGAAGAAAATGTACGGATCGCTATCGCGCTCATAATCCTCAAAGAGAAGCAGATCCGTTTTCATGCGATTGATGCGGACGGTGGAGTCAGCGGAGGCGCGCCGGACGGCCGCGGGTGCTTCCGGAAAATTTCTGTCCATAGAGACAATTGACCTGTAAAGAAACAGCGCTTCCGATTTCAGGCCCGCGCGAAGAAGAGCGTCGGCTTCCGCCAGATGAAGCGTGGCGTCGCTCGTGCGTGGAACCACCGGACGCCAGTTGTCTTCCAGGGGGTTGAAACTCACCCTGCCCCGTCTGTCGATTTCAAACGTGCGGCCGCCGGCGTCCTGGATCTGCGCATGCGCCTCCATTTTTTCCAGCACGGAGCTGATCCGAAAAAACAATCCGCGTGCTTTGAGCGATTCCTGCTGACTCCAGTTCTCACGCAGCAGGGGATCGTTACGATTTTCCCCGCCCGAATAAACGGCGCCGAACGCGCAAAATACTGCAAGTATTGCAGCCGATCGAAATAATATCATTGACTTTCGAAACGAATACCGGCATATTCCGGTCATGGCCCTGCAGTCAGAAAAACAAACCTTCCACACACTAAAGAATATCGTAAAACCGTTCATGGACTTGATGGTAAATATTCAGCCTCAGGGCCTGGAAAATGTGCCCAAAGAAGGGGCAGCGATCCTTGTCGGCAACCATCGTTCCGACCTCGACCCTTTTGTCGTGGCGTACGCCGTGCCCCGGTTCATTTCCTGGATTGCCGCGGAATACACAACCCGAATCCCTATTTTCAAGAATTTAATCCGGGACACAGGAGTGATCCCCATGGATGTTTCCGGCAATGTCAGCGTCGGTTCGATCAAACGGCTGATGCATGTTCTCAAGAGCGGAGAGATTCTTGGAATTTTTCCGGAGGGACACGACTATATGGTCCAGAACGATTTCTCGTCCCGCATGGTGAATTTTCACCAGGGATTCGCTCTTTTTGCCCTGCGCGCCCGCTGTCCCATCATTCCCTTCGCCATTATTCCGGAGGATGAGCAGATCGAGACGATTCCCTTCCCATCCGCGGTCCGTTCCCTGTTCGGCCTGCCGGAGGAAGTGTGCAACATACCGCATCGAGTCGTTTACAACACCGTGAGAATAATTTTCGGCAGTCCGCTGTCAATGGAGCCGTATCTTCAGATGCCGGACAAAGAAGCCTCGCCGATCATTGTGAAAAAAACGCGAGAACTGATTGAGGAGATACAATTTGGTGAAGGGATGTATGTGAGGGAATCCTCATGACTCAAATTTCAGTCTGGCGAAACTACTGCGCAATCGCGCTTGTTTCTGCCGCCGTTATTTTTCTCCAGATCGCTGTTACGCGAGTCCTCTCAGTCGTCGTCTGGTATCATTGGGCATTTTTCTCCATCTCTCTCGCCATGCTTGGCATCGGCGCTCCAGGCGTTTGGCTCACTTTCGTCAATCATCGTGAATGCTGGCTGGGTCCATCTCTTCTCGCATCCGCCGTTCTGGTGCCAGGCGCGATCATTGCGATTGTGAATGCCACCCATTTTTTTAGAGAATATTCCATCCTCTTCTGCCTGGTCTGCCTTTTGCCTGCCGCGCTGGCGAACTGCGTCGTGAGCGATGTAATCTGCGACCATCTTTTAGGAAGATAGTCCTCCGGATTAAAATTCGTTTCTCCCGCGATGCGACATGGGAAAGTAGATGCATCGAACCTGGTGATGGGTCTGAGTCCAGTTTTTCCATCCAGGAGATTTTGCCAAAAATACGTAATCCCATTGCCGATGGGCGAAATAACACCGATTCCTGTAATTACAACACGCACTTAAAAAATCCCTGCAATAAAATGTAATTTATCAAATCAAAATGATATCCTATGTGTCAAGGAATAAAACTGAAAAGAATTTCAATATTTTCTGGACAGACGATGTGCCTCCGCAGTCTCCATGCTATGGACCTATGAAATCTCATTTCAGGATCTTATTCGCTCTTCTGCTTTGGCTCATCTTCTTTTGTTTGACATTTCTTAAAGATTACAATATAGATCAAATAAACTATTGCGGGGATCAGTCAGAGCTGATTGAGACCGCTCTGCGCATAACACAGGGAGTGGCAATTTATCGCGGGCCTCCCAGTCAGGGCGGAAGTCATAACATTGGACCTTTATATTACTATTACCTGGCTTTGTTGCTCGTCTTTTCAGGCAAGAGCATCGTTATTATGAATCTTTTAAATTGTCTCGTTCAAAGCTGTGGTTTCCTTTTCTTGTGCCTTTTGCTTCTACGCCTCACCGGTTCGTATTTTCTATCATTTGCCTGTGCGATATCCATGTATGCTCACAGCCAGCCATATTACTATATGAAAATCGTATGGGGACCGGCCGTGGTCATGCCTGCTTTCATTGCTTCTCTTTTCCTTCTTCAATTGATCCAGGATGGGCGGCATGGTTTTATACCCCTTCTCGCATTCCTCCAGGCATTTCAGATACAGGCACATTATGCGATGATCTTTCCATGTGCCGGAATCCTTTTCGCTCTGATACTCCATCTTGTGCGCCTGCACCGGGAGACACTTCCTTTATTAAAGAAGACTATCATTATTTCAATGCTTGCATTCTCCCTGCCATTCATTTTCACTCTATACGATCTGGTCCTCAACTACGGAGAAAACGCGAAACGTTTGGTTCAGTTTCATTTCGCACACGGGGGTTCAGTGCGGTGGAGCGAAATAATTTTGTTTCTGGCCGAATTTGCTATCGAAAGTTCCCTGACGCCATGGTTCAGTACGATTCTTGCATCGATGATATTGCTGGCCAGTTTTGCGTTGGTTAAGAAGAAACTAAATTTCAGATTCGAATTTTTCCTGCCATTGAGTTTTTCAATTCTAAGTCTTTTCTTCATCCGAGATCGTATTGATAATCATTATCTTGCATATTTCGCTTTCTTTCCACCGATTTTGTTTGCAATATTAGGGAATGATATTCAGGAACTATCGAACCAGAAAGCGCGGCCGTTTATCAGAATCTCTATAGCCATTCTGGTCTTGAGCGCCGCGTTTTCTGATTTTCGTTTCAATTTTGAGAGTCATGCCGAAACCTCCTGGAATTCCTGTCCTTATGGAGAGATGCGAAAGTTGTCGCTTATCTTAAAAAAGAATGCAGGTGCGAATCCAGTTTACATGGAAATCATCGGCTCCAACGCTCCGCCTGTCATGGCATCCTTCGCCAGGTTGTTCCACGCACTGAGCATCGAATATTCCCCGACTGCGGCTAAATACAAGATTTTCACGCCACCCGATGGATTACCGGATAATAAATATGAGACTCTTTATGTTAGTACAAAATTTAGATTGCAGCGAATTAGACAATGAGATCGACCCCTTTAGTTTTTGCAAACGCACGAGATAATTAATTTGAGCAAATTCTTACAATCAGAAATATCCGCTCGCCTCTCAGCTTATTGCCTGAGCGGCACGGCTCTATTCATATTTATTTATAGTGTCGCGTCGCAAAACATTCCTTACATCCTCTTTAATGCGGATGCCCTGCACCCAGCTCTTCTATACAAGGATATATTCATCGATGAATTCCCATTGAAAGGTTGGAGTCTCACCCCGGCCCCTTTTTTCTTTCCTGATATTGTATTGTACTTTCCTGTTCGATTTCTTGCGGGAAGCACTATCGCTGGTGTTTTCGCTTTCACAGTAGTGCAGTGGTTGGCCATGCTGGAGTCGGTCTTTTTTTTGATAAAGAATGTGCTGCCAGATCGCCATGCAATCAGCGGCATTTATTTTATGGGTATACTTTTTTCCATAATAGTATTCATTGCCTGTCTTGGCTGGGCTGGCGAGGTTTTTCTTCCCCACTTTGTACCCGATTTCCATGCAGGTATGTGCATTGCGACAATCCTGGATTTTGCCTTCGCTGTCCGATATATCAAGACAGGTAAAATCACATCTATTCTGGCAGTTACGGTAATCGGTATTCTTACAACAGCTTCGGATCAGCTATTCTGGATTTCTTTTATTTTCCCAGCAATAGTGACATTCGCAATTCTCTTTCGTAAAAATAATAGGGCACGAAATAGCATCCTGATCATTATGATATTATTTTCCGGATTCGTGGGCAATCGCTTGCTTCTTTTTATACAGGATTTGAACATTTTTCTAATCCCTTCTCTCGACATAACGGAACGCTTTCGCGATTCGCTTATACATGAAAATACGGTACATGAAATTGCCATCGTTCTGTTCGAGGGGATCTGGCTGCAGTTCTCGGTATTGGACGTCGGCGGTGGAATTGCCTTTTGCTTGATTTTGATCTTATTGCTTTACAAATCATTGTCTTCCTTTCGAAAACCGGGATTTGATAGTGTTGACTGCTTTTTTATTTTCGCACTGATCGCAACAGTCTCAGGTTTTTTTGCACTTTCGGTAACGCGGGCTTTGTTTGGCATATTCGCGGCTCGCTATGCTATTGTGTCCTATACGCTTCCCATTATCTGTGCAGCAATTTTGGCAGGCCAATTGAAATCATGGAAATCATGGCAAACTCAAAGAAATCTTGCAATCGGATTTACCGCCTTATTTATTATATTTCTTTTTTTCAGTATCAGCAGGGTGTCACCCACCCTTCCATTCCCCGAGTATCGGCATCCGCTGGCCGCTTGCATGGATGAACACCAGTCGAAATATAACTTGAAATTCGGCCTCGCCGATTACTGGAATGCAAAACCTTTGAATGTTCTGTCACAAAAAGGAATCCGGGCCAATCAAGTTTATGAAAATTTAGGGCCGCTC
Organism: Spirochaetia bacterium; assembly: GCA_009885105.1. Lineage (GTDB taxonomy): Bacteria > Spirochaetota > Leptospiria > Leptospirales > Leptonemataceae > VFLI01. The sequence goes on from VFLI01000051.1 coordinate 15,887, forward strand.
TACTGGATGATGAACTATTACTGGTATTTTGGAAAAGAAAAGAGTCCGGATTATGATTTCATTATAACGGAAAGGCTGGATCGAGATCTAATTTTGAAAAACTTTGGTAAACCAGCAGCGATCTTCTTCTGCGGGCAAAGCGAGGTTTTTGTTTTCAATCGACCAACTGATCGCGCTTTTCGAGAGCATCTCCATGCATCAAGAGAACAGGTTCGAGTCTGGCAGATTTTGACGGGAAGGTAAACATTATTTGACGAAAGTGTAGTATCGTATATTACCTGCTCCAGCGGACACTCCCGTCGTTAGCTATTGTCGCCACCTCACCATCCGGAGACGGTTTCACTCCGAGGCATTCCACAATAAACGCGGCATTGGTTTTGGGGCTGGCATCGGGCGCATCGACTCGCCGGAACTTCTTACCTGAATTGACAATCGTTTTGGCCCCTCTGACCAGGACACCGTATTCAGGCAGCCTGTCGGAGGGAGATTCACGGAATCTATCCGGCTGGCGATAGAGTATGAATATCAGCAAAATCCAAATGGGAATTTTAATACTGCCGCTCAATGCCTCGATCCCCAGACACATAAGAAATGAAAAGGGAGCCATCATGGTGACGAGATGGTAGAGATCGGGGCGGATGGGATATACGGCACAGCCGGCGATGGCAACAGCGAGCGGGAGCCAGGAAAAAAAGAACCACTCCGGTTTTCGCGCGATCACAGCCAGAGAGAGAAGCCAGGGTATGACGACAAAACTTGAATGACGAACAATGAAATCCGCATTTTCAAAAAGCAAAAGCGCGTCGCCGCGAACGATGTATCGATAGGCGGCCGTTGTGTGGAATTTGGCGGGTTCTTGCAGTATAGTTAAGATGCTTGATGTGGCGCCCGATGTCCGCGGCAGCCCTTCTTTGAACCAGTATACAAAATAAGGAATTTGCAGACATAGAATACAAACCATGGCAAGAAAGGTAAATTTAAATACTGCGCGGAAATTAGATTTTCTATATTCTCGAAATAAAAGAAATAGAAAAATTGAAATGGTTGAAAAGACCGCCGGGAAATGTGCCTGAAACGCTACCCAGGCGAAAATGAAAGGTAAGAATGGGCTTGTTTGCGGTTTCTTGAAATATCGAATTGAAGCAGCATAGGCAAAATTTACGAACGCTGTGCCCACACCAGGATTCCAGGATGTGTTGCCGGAGAACGATGCCTCGAAAGGCGAAGAAATAATAAATAAAATAGCCGCGCTTGAAAAAGGAAAAGACATAACCGAAAGCAAGGCTCGATACAGAAATCCGGCAGACAGTCCATAAATAAAGGCGACTCCAATCCCACCCGCATGAGGCAGATAATCTGTGAAGGGACCGATGACCTCCCGCGATAACCATAAAATCCAGTACAGGATTGGCCCGAGCGAATAACCGCCATCGACACGCGGCGTCCCTCTGAGAGGAAGATCAGTGAAAGCCACCGAAATCTCCTTCCAGTAAAGAATTTGATCACCGAATAACTGAAAATGCTCCGCAATACCATGGGCGCGAAAATAAAAAGCATAGAAAGCGATCAGCAATGGAAGGAAGTAACTCTGAATTGCCTCTTTTCCTCGACTCGATGGCAGCAAAGAACGGCTCATAGAAGATGAGCGACAATTTGTGCAGTCTATGTCAAGATATTTATAATAATTTTTTATACAATATTCTTTAATCTTCCTTCTTGTGATGATTTGCCCTCAAGAATTCATTCGAAAGCACCAGCATGTAGCAAGGGAAGAGCAGAAGAAGGTTTGCGATAAATATTGTTCCATAACCGCTGTAAATCTTCCAGTCTGAAAACTGATTGAAGAAGAATATACTCGTAAGAATGATTGAAACGGAGACCGCCAAAGCTGCCGTAAATTTTTTAATAGGATGGTTCTTGAAAATATTCAAACTGTGAACAAGAAGCGCCACCTGGCAGAATGGTAGGTATACAAAATAATGTGGCCATGAAGTCCGCACTAGAAACGCCAAAGTTAGGAATACAATAATTATTGATAAAGACAATCCGACTATCAATTTAAGATGTCGGAGCCGCCAGACAAGCCCAATATTCACCGCCGCGATACAATAACCCAGAATCCCGAGTTTCTCGAAACTGAATGAATAATACAACGACGGTGCACAGCGAACAATCAAACGCATGAATACGTGAGGAAAATATTGAGAGTTTATATCAATCATATCCAATTTTCGCTTGATCCTCAAGAGAGCAATGGAGGCGATCTCGAACTCCTTCCAGTCCGTAAAACCGATTACGGTAATGGGAACAAGTGCATAAAAAACAACCACTCCTAAAAGAAATGATACCACCACGCGCCATTCGCGACGCAACACAAAGGGCACAATGAAGACGGCCGGGTAATATTTTATAGATGTACCAAATGCCAGCAGAAAACCTGCCGCAACCGGAAACCCGGCTATTCGCAAATGGTAAACCCCCAAAATGCCAACAAAAAGAAACAGAGAGACCTGTCCCCAGGCAAAATTATGAAGAAGCGGCACCGACGTAATCATTAAAGAAAAAAAAAGGATGGCTGCATACGGTGATTTTTTTCCGAATTTGTTAAAAAACATAAAGATTACAATCATGAACAATGTGAATTGAAAGATACCCCAGACCAACATATCAGTCTGTAATGACAGATATTTTAATGGAAGCAGCAGTACCGCGAAAAATGCTGGAAAAATAAAACCTCCCACCGGACGCTTTGTCTCAAGAAAGCTTTGAGCCATGCCCAAATAGTAATCCTTGAAATCCTGAAAAATGCTCGGACATATGTCAATTGCCTTGACGAAATCAGTTGTAGTTTCCCAACGATTGAGATAGTAATTATATATTAGAGAAAAGATCAAAACACAGATTAAATATACGATATAGGGACGGCGAATCTTTTCATCTGCATACGAGAGAAGTGACTTGGCTTTATTCAATATTTTCCCCACCATCCTATTTCCCATACAGCGCCAGCACCTTCGCAATCTCGTCCAGCTCAATCTCCCGCAACCCCGCCGCTGTTTTCACAATAGCCTTACCATCTCTCACCGATTCAATATATCCCTCGATCTGAAACTCCCCGGTATCCTCTTCATTCTCTCTCTTCACTTCGCGAAAAAGTATCCTGTGATAGATCGCAACCGGCCCCCCCATCCCAGGATCGATCCTGCCGGCAAAAGATGGCACCGCAGCGCTTTCACCTATGCCCTCCACCTTTCGCCCCACCTCCTTTAGACGTTCTTTCTCCTTCTGGAGGATGCGATACTGCACAATCGCCGCAGTGTCTTCCGGCTTGAGAACGATGGCATTTGAAGGACATCCTTCTATCAATTTCGTGCGAACAATAAAACTGACAATAAACCCCAGCAACGACAGCCCGACATCGCCCGGATACGCAACTTCCCTGTACCGGATAGACGGATACTTTGTGAGTCGCTCGCCAGGCCATTGTTTCGGACGGTCGCGAAGACATGCCGGAGTTATTCGCAAAGCCCAGTCTTGCCTGGGGCGGGGAGGATACCTATCATAAGGTATTTTCCAATATTTAGAACCAACCGACTCGCCGTATAGAATAACGACAAACATGCGTCAAAATTCCTCGTTGATATACAAATGTCAATGATTACCGTCGCACTATCCACCATTGAGCGGCATGTTATATCAGTCGACACACGTTTGCCATCCTTAACACCCATTTTTCATTTTTGCCCTGATCGCGTTACACAATTCTCATCCGTCATCCCCAGTCGACCGGAAGTAAAAAACAGAAAAAGAACTTACAAGAATTGTCAATGCTACTGCCGCATATGAAATTTTGTTCCGTTGCCGTGAGCCGAAATCATCATTCCTTCTACCCGTCTATGTCTTCGCCGTTAACTGGGCAATTCCATTGGTATTCACTGCAACGCTTGGTCTGGATTGGATCGCGCGGCTCCTGATCACAATGGCGCTGCTGGTTCCTGCAGCGTTTCTGATGGGCTTCGCATTCCCTTCAGGCATGATTCGTTTTAACGGTCCCAATCGCCCATGGTTCTGGGCCCTCAACGGCGCGGCCGGTGTGCTGGCCAGCGTTCTATCACTTTCTCTTTCAATGGAGTTTGGATTCTCGCATGTGGGCATCATGGGAGCGTGCGCTTACGCAGCCGCCTGGCTGCTGATACTCGGGCGCCGGGTTTCGGAAGAAACCAATAGATAGAAAAAGCCGCAGTATCGTTCCTCCCCGGCGATGTGCCGGCGGAAAAAGACACTGCGGCCCGTTGTTCTCAGATCAATTCTTGCGCATGCAGTAGGTCAGCGCCACGTTCTTTGGCCGCGTTTCATTTGCGGTGCGCGGTGCGCCATTGACTCCGTCGTCCGTTGGGTTCCCGATAATAAGGTCCGTCGCAAATGCTGAGGCAGTCGCAGCCGATCCGGCAAATGCCAATCCGCCCGTATTCGGTGGCATACCATTGGACCACGAATGCGAGTGCCAGTGCCCCTGAAACGTATCTCCTTGCGGAAGAGCGCCGATGGCACGACTTCCATCAGGATCGACAAGTGCAGGACCGGTGCCCACGTCATCACGGCCGCGAATGAACATACCGCGCAGATTCGGAGTTCCGTTTGTTCCGTCAGCGGGCGCCCATCCATCCGGGCAGTTCGCCAGATAGAATGCCATGATGGCTCCTTCCGGCGCCGCGATGGCGAAATTCTGATTGATCATGGCCGAGCTGATTACCTGGCCGGGCGCAAATACGTTCATGGCCATGGCAGCGGCAAAGACGCCCGTGCTCAGAAGTCCCGCGCCCAGTCCGACGCCCTTGAAAAATCCACTTTTTATTGAGTCTATCAATCTTGTTTTTATCTGTTTCATTGTTTTTTCTCCGTTATAGTATTTCATCTCATCAAAATTTTAATTGAACACGCACGATGTATCAAATAGCCCCGTGTCAAACAGACAGAAGGCTCCGGTTCCGTGCACAAAGACATTGTACGTTATGCTGTAGGCCCCCAGTGTCGCCGTGATCGTCCCGAACGTGTCCGCGCCAAGATTCGCCGCAGTCAGCTGTCCGTAGTTCGCCGGGCCGCCGAATGTTCCGATGCCTCCGGCCGCGCTGAAGACTGGTTGCACAAACATAAAGTTGTTGAATGCGTCGTAACCGGCCGCATCCAGCTGCGTGACGCTGTTGGCGTTCACATGCAATGGATCTGGCAGAACGGCGTCGTTGTACAGAACATCCATTCGGTTCATCACACCCGGATACACGCTGATCGGAACGGACAGATTCAGATTGCCGTAGGTTCCCTGCAAAAAGGAACTCCCAATAATCTGCGCTGTGTACCTGGCGCTGAGCCAGGTGGGCCGGCTGGTCGTTCCCTTGCCTGCCGCAAATGTCAGCGTATCCGCCGGCACTGGATAGTAGGTGGCGGAAGCAGTCCCCTTCACCTGAACTGTCAGATCGCGCGAGAAACCGGCGCTTATCTGGCTGACCGTCGTCTGGAAACGGATTGGTGTGACCGGATCTCGAACATTTCCCGCAATCGTGCTGAAAACAGCAGGCGCTCCGGCCGGATTTGTCCTTCCGCTGTTGAGCGAATCAAAAGCAGCAATGTAATACTGAAGTCCCGCGGCCGCGATGTCCGCTGCCGGAATCTTCGCCGTATAGAACTGGCCCGATCCATCGTTTGCATCCGGCAGCATTGCGATATTCTTAAATGCTCCGCCGCTGCCGGTGGTCCGGTAATAGAATCGAACCGTCGCGACGGCCGATCCTGCATCCCAGTCGATTATGGCGCTGCGCACCGTTGCCGGCAGTCCCGCGATGAGTCGGCCGGGAAAAAATGCGGCTCCGCCGATTGTCGGCGCGTTGTTTCCGACTCCAAGAAGCTGCGCCGTAAGAATGTACGACGAGAAATGATAGATCGGCGAACTCACGCAGTGATTCACCATATCCACATCGCCGCCCATGCTCACGAATTCGCCGGTGTCGAGGTCGTTGTACTGGATCTGCAGCGTTCTCTCCTGAAATCCCTGCGCCAGCACGTCCTTCGCATCGTAGCAGATTTTCAATGTCGCCGGTTTGTTGAACTGCAGATTTTCCGGACCGAACCTGTAAGCGGCCTGAAGCGGCGCCACAGAATCCTTTGGATTGGGAAGGTCGATCGATGTGTACGTGATCGTTGTTTCCTCTTCCAACGCTCCCTGTGGAACAGTCAGGCTCATGGTCGGCGCCTGAATCGTCCCTCCTGCTGCCGGGGTCACCCTTGCCGAGGCAGCTGCAGCCAGCATAAACAATCGGCTCATGGCCGATTGGCCGTCTGAAACTTGCTGACAGCCAACTGTCAATACGACAAGCAAGCTCAGATACAATCTATTGCTTGATTTCATTCATAGTCCTCCTTCAATGTATTCTGGCAGGCCGCGGATCTTCCGATCCATCTCGCCCGCTCATTTTGTTTAGTATCTGGAGGAGTCGTTTTCTCAAAAAAAAATTCCATTATGAATATTTTGCGCGTTTCGAATAGTTTATGACGTTATTGTGCATTCTCCCGAATTGAATGTCCATTTTATTCAAATTTAATCTCTTCGATCTGTTCGGGGTCCAGCATCACAATACCGTTGGCCGTGTACACGCGGTATCTGCCGTTTTCACCGAACACCACGCCAAAGATCGTTTCACCATTTTTCAGCTGGATTTCCTGCGGGGATTTGCCCAGAACCCGCGTTGCTTCCCGGCGGAATGTTTCGCGGTCCACAGGACGATCACCATTGCGAAGTTCCTGATAGCGGGCCTCGCGTTCTTTTTCATCGGCCGCTTCAAAGGATAGTCTGCGCGCCTGCATCTGTTCAGCGGACAGAGTCTGCGCCTCGGGAGGCTGACCGAAAGCCGCCTGCACCAGTCTGAGATTCGCTGCGCGATCCTCGGCAGTCGGGAATGCTCTTTCCAGGAAATCAAGGGCGGAGCGGATTTCAATACGAGAAACATCAGAACGCTGACGCAGCCGCAGCCGGGCCAGAGAAGGGTCCGCCAGGGCCGACTCAAGGCGCTCAATTCTCCTGAGACGATCCTTAAAATCCTGTCCGTGCACCGTCGACTGTGAAAGCGCGCTCACTTTCACGGAGGCCTTCTGAAAGACCTGCAGCGTTCCGGACAGCAGTTCGCTTTTCGCAATCAACTCTGCAGGCAGATCTTCCAGAGCATCCCAGCGCCGACGGAAATTGACCGTTCCTTCGTATGTCGATAGCATCGTATCCGAGGAAGAGTTTGTCTCAACAGAAAATACTGTCCCTGTCACGGAAGCCTCCGCATTCCTGGTGTAGATGGACAGCCCCTGTGATGGAGCTGCTCTTTCCTGATTTCGTGAAAGACTGACGTAAATACGGCCGGACTTCAAACGCGTTTTGAAAAGATCAGAGTTCAGTAAGTCAAGGCGGATTTCAGAATCCGACAACAGACGCAGATTCACCTGCGATCCCGCATTCTCTGAGAGCAGAACTGCCAGCGACTGGCCGGCCACAGTCAATCGATCTTTTTGGGCAAGCCTGTCACCTACGGCGGCCCTGTGTTCATTTCTCAAAACCTCTCCGCTTACAAAAACAACAGCTGCCGGCGGCGAATCAGACCGATTTATTATAAAGCCAAAATATACCAGCAAAAGCGCGGCGATCGCTCCCGCAAACGAAACTCCGGCCGCGAGCCGGAAGCGCAGTATTCTTGACTTCGCCGGGGGCTCCGCACCGGTAGCAGAAGCTGTTGAAGCTGCTGATTCATGCGTTAATTCGGAAAGTCTTTTGCGCAGCGACGCAGGCATGGGCCTTACTTCAACGCGCAGTGCATCGAGTTCTCCGGGCCAGGCCGCAGACGGCTGTTCCAGGAGACGACGCGCCAGCTCCTCTTTAGACAGTTTCTCACTCATAGATTGAGGTCCTCCAGATGCAGCCCGGCTTTGCGGCATGCTTCGGCAAGAATGCTGAGCGCATTTTCCATCAAACGATATACGGTCGACTGCGAACGGCCAGTACGGCGGCATATCGAGTCAATTTCCGCCTCTTCCAGAAAGCGCAGACGAATGACCATCGCCAGGTCTTCAGGCAGACCAGGATCCTCGATTGTCTCCAGAAGGATCAAACGAAGTTCGCGCGCAAGTTCTTCGCGATTGGCACGCCGCTGTCCCGCATGATCGGGAGCGTCTTCCGGAAACGGCGCTTCCCGGCTTTCCTTCCGCAGTCGTCCAAAGTAGTCGTGTTTTGCAATTGTCTGCAGATATTGGGGGGCTGTTGCCCGTAAAACCTTGCCCCTCCTCACCTGTACAAGAAATTTCACATAAGCATTCTGCATCGCATCGGAAGCTGCATCCTCATCACGGCACAGAATGCAGAGATATGTATAAATTCGATCGCCGTGCATGTTCAAGAAAGCGTCCAATTCCGCCTCCCCGATGATATCCGACGCGCCGACAGTCATGGCTCTGCCACGGCCGGAATTCCATGAAACGGCGGCAACGCATAAACAGACAACATGTGCGGACATGATCTGTATAGTCCCAGAGAGAGGAATTTTCGCAAAAAAAATAGGAAGGACACTTTAAAAATACTGGCCATGCTGGTTTCCATCACGGTCCAAATGTGCAGGAATCGAACTTTCCCGGCGAATCAAAGCGGCAGTAAGTCTGCTGTATCAATCCGCCAAGGTATCCTGCGATTCCCTTCGGGCCTTTCAGGTCAAAACTGTTGTCCAGATCCGATACCAGACATCCGCCGCCGATTGCCAGGGCAACGATTGTCGCGCCAATCCATAACAGAATCCTGTTCTTCATAAAGAAAAACTCACAACGGCCAGAATTGCGTCTCTTCTGAAATTCAGGCTGATGACAGGAGCCGAATCGCGTGACGAACCGAACCAGCGCTTCTCCCACGGAACACCTCCGTACGCGATATCCAGCAGGTTCCAGATCCAGAGAATGGGCAGGACCATCAGAATGGTGTTGCCCTTCTCCTGGAGGCGGTAGACCTCGCTTTCTTTTCGTGACAGATACATGAAATTGATTGCGGCAGCTTCCGCCACGCCCAGCGATCCGGTGATGGTCTGCGACGCCACAAGTCCGACGGGAATCGGATTGTTGTAATCCCTCTGCGCCGCAGCGTGTTCCTGACGGAATGTCCAGTATCTCTGAAGGGCGATCAGCGTGGCAGAGGCGTAGACCGTTCCTGCGATATTGCGACCCTCGGCCAGCTGTCCCCAGCCGGGAAAAATCGTTGACTTAAGTATTGGAATCATCGGACGTCCCGTCGATGGGAGGCCATGCCGGCCGGCATCCGGTGACTGAACAGTCGGAGCTTCAGAAACAACGGGTACAGGATTTGTGACGATGTTCGGCATCTCTATAATATGCGGCTGACTCCAGGTGGTCACAGCAGGACGTACGGAACGGATTTCTGAATTGGGCACAATTTGAATTCTCCCGTCCTGGAACCGGATCCGGTGCGAATCGGCCGAAGGCTCCGCCTTGACATCCGTATAACGAATACCCGAACGCAGAATTACAACATCGGCAAGCAAAGCCTTCTGGTAAAAAATCGCCGACAGAACAAACAAGGCGATACGGTCTATGGAGGCAACACGGGTCATGTATATTGCTCCGCGGTAACGATGCTGGCCACCGCACTGTCGCAATTGAATTTTGTCGATAATAAATAATCTATATATTTTGTCAAACAGAAAAGCAGCAAATCGGCATTTCAGTCCACTTTCAGAAAACAGCTCAATCTGTCAGGAAATACTCCCGTAAACGTCGTGGAATACTCCGCCTTATTTCCGGATGTTTCGCGTGTCAGCGGGATGATTGAATTGTCCCGGCTCGTTTTTAGCCAATTTTCAAAGCTATTGTCCGTTTCACTGTAAGGCGGGAGCGGAAGCTGACGATTCATTTGCAGATCATCAGCCCGGCACTCCACCTGCGAGTCGTTGAACAGACGGCGGTGCCAGGACGGACGGGCCACCAGAATTTTCACATTCATTTGAAATGTTGGAGAAATTTTCCAGGTTTTCAGAGGCCACAGTTCATAAGAGAAATGATTGAGCCATTTGCTTGTCGTGAAATATCCGTAAGCCGTTTCCACGAAACCGTACGGCTGCCGGTAGCGCGCTTCAATCACATTTTTTCCTTTTTCGACAGAGGCTTCAAAGGAAGCGGCATACAGACGCGATATCGCATTGCCGCAGAAATGACAGAGACTGCTGAGGCGGTACGCCTTCACCGTTGTCTCGGTGAGCGACAGTTCGTGCGGCACAGTTGAAACGGGATGTCCGTTTATTGATATGGAAACCGGATCGCTTGAGGGAAGAATAAATTCAAGCCGGAATTTCCGGCTGTCATCGGAGGCTATCCTATACACGGCTTGAACATCGCAGCCGCGCTTCTGCATTTCATCCCAGTCCGGATCCCCTTCATAGGGCATGTCGCAGCTGAAACTTAAATCTTCCGATTCAACCACGGCTCCAGAAACACCGGCGAGGAAGTACGATGGATGGCGGGCAACCTCCCATCGCTGTCTCATATTCGCGTAAAGGGCGCCCGCGGAAATCACAGACAGAAAAAGAAATATCTTAAGCCTGCGGCCGGGAGATGTTTTATTTTCAGGGTAAGTTTTCATTGGTAAGCAGCGTCAACGCCTGCTCGGCGCGAAGGTTTGGCAGAACAGAAATACGGCCCCTGGAGTTGAAATACGCGCTCTTCAAATCGTGAAATTTCATGGCTCGAAGGAAATCCTGAAAATCAAAGATCGAGAAAAAATGCAGGTTCGGAGTTTCATACCAGCGAAACGGCATCGATGTAGTCACCGGCGACCGGCCCGTGAACATGAACTGCAGCCGTCCCTTCCAGAAGGAAAAATTTGTGTAAGCGATGAGAATCCTTCTGCTGACGCGAAAAGCCTCGCGCAAAATCAGCTCCGGCGAAACCAATTCCTGGAATGTGCCGAGCAGAAGCGAATAATCAAAAGCTCCGTCCTCATACTGATCCAGACCGTCCAGAATATCTCCCTGATGCACAATCAGCCCTTTCTCTATGCACCTGGCCACCATCTCGGGATCTTTTTCGACGCCTTCGCCCTGGACCCGGCCCTGCTTGATCAATGATGCAAGAAAAGAGCCGTCGCCTGTTCCCAGATCAAGCACCCTCGATTTTTCAGGAATCCACTGCTGAACCGTTGCGTAAAGATTTGTTAACATACTGAAGATTTTGTTTTTATCAAGAATGTGCCAGCGCGGGCGTCTCGTCGCGGGCCTCTCTGAGGTTTCGATACTCGGCATATAAAAAGTTCCGAACAATACGGGAAAATTCCGGATTCTTGATTAAGAAGGAATCGTGTCCGTACGGAGTGTCCAGATTGCAGTAGGTCACCGCCATGTTTGATCTTTTAAGAGCCCGCACAAGTTCGCGCGACTGCGCCGGAGAATACAGCCAGTCCGATTCGAATGATACAATCAGGAAACGCGACTTAACATTTCTGAAAACCTCTGACGCATGTCTTCCGTCCAGAAGATCGAACATATCGAGCGCTTTTGTTATGATCAGATACGAATTCGGATCAAATCTCTTCACAAAACTTTCGCCCTGATGCTGCAGGTAACTTTCCACAGTAAAGAACATGGGGAAAATATCTTCCGGCACGGCGGGACGCTGCTGCTTTCGTCCGAATTTCAGCCGCATAGCGTATTCGCTCAGGTAGGTCACATGACCCACCATTCGCGCCACGGCAAGACCGTGCTCAGGCCGGCTGGATTCGTAGTAATCGCCGCTCTTCCAGTTTGGATCTGTCACAATCGCCTGACGTCCGACCTCATTGAAAGCGATCTGCATCGCTGAATGCGCCATGCTTGTGGCCAGGGGAATGCAGGCATGAAGTCTGTCCGGATAGTCGACGGCCAGGGAGAGAGCCTGCATGCCGCCCATCGATCCGCCCAGTGCGGCGAAAACCTTTTGAATTCCCAGATAATCCAGAAGCTGGACCTGCGCTGTGACCATATCGCGGATCGTGATGGGCGGAAAAGACATGCCGTACCGGCGGCCTGTTGCCGGATTGATGGAAGACGGCCCGAGCGAACCATTGCATCCGCCGATTACATTCGCGCAGATCACAAAAAAACGATCCGTGTCCACGGTTTTTCCAGGGCCCACATGAAAGTCCCACCAGCCTGGTCGTCCGGTATCCGGATCAGTTCCGGCCACATGAGCATTCCCGGACAGAGCATGACAGACCAGAACAGCGTTGTCCTTCTCCGGTGATAGCGTTCCGATTGTTAAAAAAGATAATTGAATTTTATCAAATAAATGGCCCGACTGTGTGCGAAAGCCCGGCAGCTCCACAATCCCGGCAGAGGTCTGTCCCAGTTCTGAAAAATATTCTGTTTCGAGGGCGCTATCCTGCAAATCATGATCGTCTACAATATTCACACTGCTTGAACCGCTGCCGCTGATGTTCAAGACAATTGGGTCATCCTGCATATGCGGTCAGAATAGTGAATAAGCGCTTCTCAATCAAGCGGATTCAAAGATTTTATCATAGTTGAAGTTGATTTTTTCAAAAAAGTCTTTTGCCGGGATCAGCGGCCGGTCAGGCTCGGAATATTCTTTACGCAGACCCAGAATGACCGGCCAGGGCGAATCGCCGCTGAGTTCAAAGACCCTGCCAAAATTCAAGCGCAGTTCCGGCTGCAAAAACAGCGTCGATTTTTCGGAATCGTGCGGAGTCTGAAACACATTCTCAAATTGCGCCGGGAGCGGACCGGCAAAATTCCAGGATAACGGCTGACCGGAACCGGGAAAACCGATACAGCGGCCCTGGGCCAGCAGGAGACGGACTCCCCAGCCCCGGCGCCCTCTGTGAAGAAGAGCTCTCCGCCCTCGCTCGGTAAATTCACAGAGCGACAGACATAGAAGCGCCGATTGAAAAAACATTTTCCAGTTCTCCCGGAACACGTCTTTATCCGCGGATTTCAGAAGACTGGCCGACATGATGTATCCAGAAAAAGCTCCGGGCCAGTGACCGATTTTTTCCGCCTCCGCCCGGATGTAGCGTATGTAACGGTCCCACTCAGCTTCAAAATCCACGACGGCTTCCGATGCATTGGGATAACCGGCTGCATTCTGAAAATCACGCGCGCTTTCATGAAGTCCCGGAAAATCAGCGGCCATCCCGAAATACAGACCGGATTCACTTCTGAGACGTCCCCGATACATCGCGGCTCTGTTCTCCGGCAGATAGGAACGAATCAATAAATCCAGCTTGCTGCCCAGTCCGATATTTCTGCGCGAGAGCCTGCCGCTCTCAATTTTATGCTTCAATGATTTTTTCTGAGCTTTTCTAACGGCGGTTTCCCGGATTATCAGCGCGCTTGAAATTAGAACGGCCAGCGAGGCCAGAGAGATGGTTCTTGCGCCGGGCAGATCTCCCTCTTTCATCGCGGCGAAGGCAATCAAACCGGCGGCGAAAAAAAAGGAATAGAGCACGGAGCGCGCCGGGTTCCGCCCCATGGAAAAATGCAGGAGCGCGGGCAGAAATCGGACAAATCCAGCATAGCCGGGGACAACCAGTGTGCAGAGATAAACCGTCAGAGGCAGACCGATGATTGTTCGATTGAGATAATCAACCAGCAGATAGCGGCGGCGGCGCAATGAGTGAAACAGTCTCAGATACTCCAGAAGCGCGCAGAGTAGAAATTCGACGGTTGTCAGGCCTGTAAAAAAAAGAATCGAGAAAGACGGAACATCAGCGGCTATAATAAAAGGGTAAGGAAGAATCAGCGAGAGAAGCGGGAGGATCAGCGATCGCGGAAATTCTCCGGCCGATTTATTTTTTAATCGTGCCGACATAAATGTTGGCGGCTCCGCTGGATCGGACCGCATCCAGCACGGAAATCACTTCTCCATGTTTGGCGGCGGAATCGGCATTCAGAACAATGCTGAGTTCTGGATCTTTCGCTGCCTGCATCGCGATTGTGTTTTTTAATTCCTGCAGGTTGACAAGCTTAGAGTCGAGATAGATTTTTCCCTCACGGTCCAGGCCCACAGTATAGCTGGCCGGCTTGTGCGTTTTCGAAGTTTGAGATCCCGGCAGAGTTATGTCGAGTCCTGGACTCAAAATCCCGGGCGCAGAAATCATAAAGACTATAAGCAGAACAAGAACTATATCCGTAAACGGCGTAATATTGATGGCGCTGACAACGGTTTCGCCTGATTTTTTATATCGAACCATAGCTCAGCGTTTTCTGGATTTGATGATCATCACTTTCAGACGGCTGGCAGCGACCTCGATTGAAAGCACCATCCCGTCCACTTTTTTACGGTAAAAGTTGTACGCTGCCGTCGCCGGAATAGCCACAAAAAGACCGGCGGCGGTCGCAACCAGCGCTTCCGCAATTCCGGTATTCAGACCCGACAGCCCGCCCGCGCCGCCTCCGCCTCCGTCCGCCTGTCCAATGCTGACAAATGCGCGAATGATCCCAAATACAGTTCCCAGAAGGCCTATAAAAGGGCTTACAGATCCCAGCGTTGCGATGATATTCAAATACTTTTCCATATCCGGCATTTTCTCGCCGATGGCTCTGGCTTTTATCTCTTCAAAAAGATTTTCTCTGTCATCCGATTCTGCAGTCTGCAGACATTCAAAGAGCACGTAGCCGGCGGGAGTTTTTTTGTCCAGAAGCATGCGGCCCGCATTCGAATACTCGCCCGATTTAACAAGATCTGCAATGCTGCCGGTAATTTCCGTGGGATTGAAAGTGCGGCCCCGAAAATAAAGCCAGCGTTCAATAATAATTATATAAGATACTATAGCGCAGGCCAGTAGAAAGATGAGAGTCGGTCCGCCTGCTTCAAAAAGGGCGGACCAGGAGAATATGCCGGACATTGACCTGGGATTTCTCATACACCGGCAGGCGCAAGCAAAGAATCCGAGAGCGAAACGCTAAATAATATTAAATATGTGCATCAGAAGTATCTGCAGTTCGCCCACGAGAAAGCCCAGAATCGCTCCCACGGTAATCAGAATCCACTCGTCCTGCTGAAAGGGCGGGCGTAATAGTTTTTCAAACTCCTCTTCCGTCAGCTGCTGCATTTTGTTGACCAATGTATTTCGGATATCCATGGCATCGCCGGCATATTTGTGCACGTGTTTGAGAGTGTCGGGGAGCTCCTTCATGACTTTCTCGACGACTGAACGTTTCATCTCGTTGTAACGATCTGAACCCATTGTAAACTCAACAACCGGCTGAAGAAATCCGGCCTGTTCATCCAGCAGCTTTTTTATATGGACCTGAATCAGCTCAAAGAGATTGTCGCTGAGCGGACCCTTCAGCACGGAATCGATAATAGCTTCCGGCGTCAGAATTTTCTGGGCCACCAGATCGCCGTAAGAGGCCGCTACTTCGCGTCGTCGTTTTAAAAATAGGCCCTGCCAGGTAAAGAGGCCGAGATACGTTGTTGGTTTTTTCGGATTGAATATCATTTTTAAAGCCAGCCAGTCCGTAAACCAACCGGTAAACAGACCGAACACAGGCATGATCAATGCATTGTGACTGAAAACCCAGGCGGTCATCTGTATCAGGCCGATCACGGTGCCGAAATATATACCCGATCGTATAATAAATTGAAATTCATTACTGCCCGCTTCCAGAAAAATGCTGTTCAGAAGCTGTTTATCTTTCAGCAGACTTGTCACGACCATGTCGCGAAGATCAAAAACATGGGTGATATTCTCCCGGATGTTTGTCATAATTTTGTGAATGACAGCCGGAGCATCCGCCTGAAATCTTCGAATTAGCAGCGAGCGCAGAGTATCCGGCAGAAAATTCCACAGATCCGGCTGATATTGAACCATCACTTCATGGATTATTTTCTCGGCGGATTCGAGCATGGGCTTTTCAATTTCGCCGGCAAGCCGAACCGGATCCAGCCGGCTGAAAATTTCCTGGGGCGAAATAAGACGCGACGTCATCGTATCGCAGGCGATTACGGTCATTCTCTCCGCGTTTCTGGGCACGATGCCCTGCCATCCAAAAAACGGCCGGATTCCCCTGAACTCCAGCGGATAAAACATCATGCGAACAGCAACGACCTTTGTCGTGTAGCCGATTGCTGCGGCAATGACCGGCATGGACAGATACACATACCAGTGCACTGTGATATCCTGAATTATAGCGTCGAAAGACTGCATTGGATTCTCTTCAGGCGGTTTCCTGAGATAAACAGCTAGTTATGATATTTATTCTTTTCAAAGTAATCGCTTATTATTCTGCGAACGCGCATTTCGCATGTGCCGCATCCTGTGGAGCATCCGGTTCGATTCTGGACTTCCACAAATGTGCGGGCCTGTCCGCTGCGCAGTTCTTCCAGGATGGAATTCTCTGTCACAGACCGGCAAACACAAACCTTTGCGGGACGCATCAGAGCAAAGAGTTCGGCTTCCGACAGAGGCATATTGATATTTAACGATTGAGATGCGGCAGGGCAAGCAGAAAAAAAATGCCGCCTATGAAGGCGGCATTTATCTGAACAGGGTTCAGTATTCTTGAAGTGCTTCTACCTCAGAATCACTGAAATTCCTGAGCGGCCAGATCGGCTCTTCTAATTCGCACCACACCATTCGGCGTGTGAACGACAAGCTGATCTCCCGTTTGTGCAATAACAGCTCCGCTTACGCGGTCGCCATTTTTCAGAATGATGGTTTCCAGGCTGTTGTAATGCTGGCGTATTTCAGCTTCAGTTTTCAGCTCTTCTTTCTGAGCCTGATCCTGAATTCTCTGAAGCACAACATTCTGTCTTGCTTCCTGCTCTTTTTTGAGCTCGTCAACAGCGCCTGCATCGCCCCGTCCGGCATTTTCAACAACTCTCTGAAGAGTTGAAGTTTCTACCGTCACAAGAGTCGCTCGGTCCGCTTCATCCCGCGCGGAAATTTCCGCCGGACGAGTGGTAACCGCCGGAGCGGCCTGAATCTGCTCTGCGATTTTTGCAGCGTCAGCGAGATTCGTATTGAGCTGTTCAGCAGTGGCAGCCGGATTCTGAGCAACGGCAGTTACGATGGCCTGGTTGGCCTGAATTACCTGCTGTTCTACTTGAGCATCCAGAGTTCCTTCTGTTTTTTCCTCAATAACAACTTCTTTGTTCTCTACAGCCTGCAGCTGACGCAGCGCCGGACTGGCCTGAATCTGCGCATCTGTATAGTTGTCAAGAGCCGGGATGTGCGGAGACATTGCCACACTTCCATCAAGCACCTTGACTATTGGCTGCGAACCTTCTTCAGCCGACATCTGGAAAGTCGTTCCTCGCACACCGGCGATCGCGGTCGGTGTGACCACAGTAAAACTTTCTCTATTTGATGTCCGCTTAACATTGGCAAGCAGACCGCCATGATCCATATTCAGACGGGTTTCTTCTCCGCCTGCAAGACGAGCCACGGTGATCGTTGTGAAAGGACGAATCCTCACAGCGCTTCCCGATTTTGTTTGAAGATCCACAGAACCTTCCAGAGTTTTGATCTGATCGTTTTCATTCACGACCATTCCAACTTCGGCTGTGACTTCTTTCCCAGCTTTCACGATCTTAGCATCGCCGACTCGGGATACCACTACCATTGCTTTGGATAATGCGGCATCTGACTTACTGCCGCAACTTAATACCGCACCGGCTATTGCCAGAGAAAGCAAAAGACCGGTCAGTATTCTAAAAGCTATTCGCTTATTCATACACTTCTTTCTCCTCTTAAATTTATTTCCGGCACTGCCGGTAAATATTCGAAAACACTTATTTCCCCAGACTATCATTGCGCTGTTTCCTCAGAATTCAGAACCACTTCCGCAACATCGGAAGAAGACACCATATACGTGCCGTCCACCGTAAGAATAAGGAGCTGTCCGTCCACCTGGGAAGCGACAACACCGCGAAAGATTCTTCCATTTTTTAATATGATAATTTCAATCTCTTTATGATAAATCTCTGACAGCTCTTTTTCAGAATGAACCTGCCGTATTTCTCCGGCTGCTTCGAAAATTCTGGAGCTGACTCCGTTCAGATTCGTGTTCATTTCCTGAAGGTCCGCAGTCTTCTCAGCAGCAGCAGCTTCATCCCTTGTAACTTCGAGACTGGATGCGCCCGCCGGAATCGATACTGTATCCTTCTCTTCTAATATAACACTCTGCGCTGAACCAGCCGAAGCTTCCACGCGTCCTTCCATCAGAACGATCCTGGTATTCTGGCCGTCTGTCTCGATGGAAAAGCTTGTGCCTCTCACTCCTGCTATGGCGGTTGGAGTCACAACCCTGTAACTGTCTCTCGCCGTAATTCTTCTGACCAGACTGGTGGATTCTCCCTTCTGCAGATACAGCGAAACAGTGAAATTGGATTTATCATCCGATTTCAGTTCTTCTATCTTCAGCCTGCTGCCTGGATTGATACGAACCATGGCTCCGTCAGAAAATGCCAGATCGACTTTTCCATCGGCATTTGTTTCTATCAAATCTCCCGTCAGAACCATATCTCCGGCGAAGAGCTTTTTTTCACCCCGGTCGCTCCGGACCGTAACTTCCCCGGACAATGAAACGGCAATAGCCCGATTCCCCGCAGTTGGACTCTCTCCACTCTTATTAGATGAAAGATAATACAAAATTCCGCTTATGGATAATAAAATTGTAGCAGCGATTGACAGGCCTGCCGTCCATATTTTTCCCGATCTGCGTCCGATTACAGAGCTCGGATCCACGGAATAAACCGGCTTTCTGTTCAGCCAATCAGCGCTGAAATCGGGCAGGTTTGCATCCGTTTTTACCGACAGAAGATCAAAATATCTTTTGAATTCTTCCGGATAATCCGCTTCGTTTTCTATTTTATCGGGTATTTTTCCCATTTCCCGTTCCTATTATGATAACATTTGATTCCGTAAATACTTGCAGTTTTTATTGCCAGAATCCCTAAAAAAAATCCATCCTTTATCTTTCACCCAAACCAGAGCCTTTGCCCGCCAGAATCAGCATCTGTACCGATTTTTTTACCAGACGGGAGGCCGTGGACACGGATATATCCATGATTCGGGCAATATCCTCGAGGCGGAGAGACTGTTGGTACCGAAGAACCAGCGCTGTTCGATGCTCCTCATCCATCCTGTCCAGAATCTTGTTGAGGATTTCGGCATCCGCCTCATTTTCCATACGATCCAGAACCTGGTCCTCCACCGATTTCTTCCTCGGCTGCGTGATTGAATGCTCTTCTCCTCCGTAAACGGGAAGCAGGTCCACTTTCCTGACATAACTTTTCTTGCTCAAATTGATCATCAAATTCCGGGCAATTTTGAAAAGGTACATCCGGCTCTGTATGGAATCCGGCATTGTCTTCTTTTGAAACATCTGGAAAAAGTTCAAAAAAGCGTCCTGCGTCAGATCGAGGGCCATATGCTCGTCCCGAAGAGATCTCAGAAGAAAAGAATACAAATCCTTCCGATTGGAATTGTAAAATTCCTCAAATATTCCTGCCAGATCATTCATGATAACTTTAGTCTGATATGTGTTGGTATGAAGAAAATCTGTAAATCGATTTTTAAGACAACCGGCCCCGGTTTTGCAAAAATTTCATACGGTTGGACGAATTTTCCCTAAATAGCGCAACGATACTACACTTTCTTACCATTGCCTGGATATGAGAAGAGTTTTTTTCCCTATTCTGGTTCTGCCTGTATTTTTTCTTCAGGCGGAAAATTGGATGGAATCGACCCTGGGAGGAGCCTTCTCCGCGCCTAAGAACGGATCGGGACGATCTGTCTACTATGTTCAGCAGCTGGCCCGCTTTAATGCAGGGGAGGCACGAATCCTGGCAGAAACATCCGGCCAGGAAAAAAAACCCGGAGAATCGGATCTCCGTCCCGAATCGAACAGAGTTTCACAGGCACTGGTATCCGCCCAGTGGTCGTCGCCCTTTTTGTATTTTTCAGCGGGCAGCCGTTTCCTGCCGGGACCGGCAACCGGATATTTGCTGGATGCCGACCGCTACAGCGGCTTTTCAGACACATCTTCCGGCAGAAACCAGAGCAGCGCTTTTCTCCAGCCGTTCCCGCGTTATTTTCTGCCCGGAATATTCTATCTGGAACAGACAGGGACTGCCGGCATTTTCCTGGCGGACTCTCAACACAGATTTTTTTTTGCAGCACACCCAGGCACAAAAACGGGAGCTCTCTCATTCAACTATGGCGGAACCAATGACGGCCTTCGTGTGTACGGAGATTTTTTTAAGAATTCTCTGACACCGGAGGGTTTTTTCCAGCTGAATCATGGAAAACGATTCCAGGATATTTATCTGCATATCGAAGCCGAGAGGCGTGAATCCTGGGATAAGAACGCTGCTGGAGAATGGATCGATGAAAGAAAAGGCCGTTCCGGTCTTGGTGCGGCGAATCTGATCTTCTACTGTGCTGAGCTCGAGACGGCCGGACAGGATATCGGCCTGTACGGCTTGCGGATGGGCGGACTTACACTGAAATACAGACTCGGATTTTTTCCCGGAGCGGCGGCTGCGCGAGGGCGATATTACAGACAGGCAGTTTACGCATCCTCACTGGATTACGCGGTGAATGCAGGCGGCGCTCTGGGATGGATGCTGGATGAAAATCGCTGGGGAGCCTCTCTTTTTTATGAGGAACGATCAACCGGACGACCGACGGCGGAATTGAAATTTCACTGGAAATCCAGGTATGCAGAATTCTCATTCGGCGCGGCGGCCCGGACGAAAGAACGCGAAGGCGAAGACCGCTCATTCCTGTTTGTACAGACGGAAAAGGATCGCGGCTCATCCGCAAATTTTTTCCCGGATGCCAGGGCCGCGCTTCTTCTTCAGATCAAAAGCGGGTATGTGTATCTGTATCTCTCATCGATTCAGACCGGACAGAAGTCGGCCGGATTTGTGAATCTTCAGGTGCGCGCTGTATTCTAGACCCTGTATTCCTGTATTGCGTGAATCGCATAGGCAACAAGGCCGGAAACGATGTAGACTCCGATCAGCGTAAGAAGTCCCGCCGCTGCATGATCCGCTCCGTATCGAAATCCAATGAATACAAGACTGCCGATCAGAAAAACGATCAGAATGCTCAAGCGCGCAGGAGAAAATTTCCGGAATATTGTAACCTGCGGTTTGGCATAACGCAGCGTGCTTACCATCAGGAATGCAACAAGAATGAATACGAAAATCAGAATGTAGGGCGAAACGCTGATTCTCTGAAATGCAATCGGCAAAAGACCCACAATCACACCGGCCACCGGTGAAGGCAGGCCGCTGAAAGCGTCTTCCACATGACTGACATTGAACCTGGCCAGACGATACGCGGCGCAGGCTGGATAGATCGCGGCCAGCACCATTCCCAGCGGAAAATCAAATCCAATGTTGTCGAAATTTTTCAGCACCTGGGAGTACATTAAGATGGCCGGGGCAATTCCAAAGGTCGTCAAATCCGCAAGGCTGTCCAGCTGCGCACCCAGATCCGACTGGGCATTCAGGAGACGCGCCGCATAACCGTCCAGACCGTCACACAGCGCGGCAAGAAGAATCAGCAGTCCGGACAGCGGAAGAAGACTGGAATCAGAGCGTTGAAATGCCAGTATGATAGCGAAAAAACCCATCCAGAGATTGCCGAGAGTGAAGAGATTGGGTACCCATCCCAGTTTGCTAACAATTCCTTTTTTGATTTTTTCTGGTGATGAATTCATAAATACGGCTCAATGCCTGGATGATTTTACAACAGCCGAAAAGTCTGTCAAGGCGTAACCGGTATCCGATTGCTGGATACTGGAAAACTTTTATCATCCCCGAATCCGCCTTTCATCAAAAAATAGCCGAGCGAGGCCACCATGGCCGCATTGTCTGTGCAGAGTATCTTCTGGCGCGGACAGTGGATTTCCAGATTCCGGGTCCCGGCCAGTGAATACAACCGGCTCTGAAGAACGGTGTTAGCCAGAACTCCTCCGCTGGCTATGATTCGCCGAATCCCGGTTTTCACGGAAGCGCGCAGAAGCATTCTTTCAACCAGTTCGAAAACTGTATCCTGAAAATCACGACAGATCTGATTGACATCCAGACCGCGGGCGGCGCTGCGCAGAACAGCCGTCTTGATTCCCGAAAATGAAAATTCCACAGAATCTTCCGGAAGGTCTCTCAAAATTCTGGCAAACAATCCGGAAGGTCCTTCTGCAAGAGCCGCTCTTTTTTCCACGGCGGGCCCCCCTGGATATTCCAGATTCAGAATCGCAGCAGTTTTGTCGAAAGCTTCTCCGAGCGCATCATCGCGGGTATCGCCAACGACTTCCAGATTCCCGGGCGCCAGGACCTTGAACACCGCTGAATTCCCCCCCGAAAGCAGAAGCCCCAGATACGGATAACTCCAGTTTATTCCTTCCAGCCGCGAAGCGTAAAGATGAGCTTCGACATGATCGACGGGAATTACAGGTTTTTTATAAATATATCCGAATGTTTTGGCCAGCTGACTGCCGATCATCAGGGAACCAGTCAGTCCGGGCCTGTTCGTCACTGCTGCAAAATCAATATCCTGCGCCTTAACATTGGCATCGTCCAGGGCTTTGGCATAAATATAATTTATCTTTTCAAGGTGCGCGCGGCTGGCAATTTCAGGAACGACTCCGCGAAAGGGGGCGTGCTCATCGGTCTGCGAATACACTGCATTCGAAAGTATTTCGACGCCGTCTCTTACGACAGCGGCTGCAGTCTCATCGCAGGATGTTTCAATGCCCAGTCCCAGCACTGTTTATCTCCGCCACCGCTCTGGACAACTGCGCGTCGATTTCCAGATCTATTTCCCCGGATCGTATGAGGCCGTATTCTTTTTTGAGCAGAAAAAGACTGATGGCAGGACTGACGTTCCAGCCGCGCTTCTGCGTTTCCGATTGAAATATTTGCAGCAGAGAAGGATTGTAAGCAGGATGATCTTTTTTGAACGCTTCCAAAAAAGCGGTCTCCTGCATTTTGTATAAAAAATAATTCTCGTCGACTGTTGAATGAAGATCACCCACGGCAATATCCGGAGTCAGACCGACTCCATGAATGGATCTGTTGAGCGGCGTGTAATAACGCTGATATGTGATGAGCGCCGCCGTGTCGTCCGGCAGATTTCCGATAATCTGCTGCACAGAAGCCTTTCCAAAACTTCTCGTCCCCAGCAAACGAGCCCGTCTGTGATCCTGCAGGGCGCCGGCAAAGATTTCCGAAGCCGAGGCGCTGCCCTGGTTTATCAGAACAATGACCGGTGTACTGTCGGAGACCAGCTGGCTGTCTTTTGCGGACCGATATATCTGGCTGAGATCCGCGGTGCGTCCCCTTGCCTGCACGACGACCTGCTCCGGTTTCAGAAAGAATCCGGAAAGCTTCACCGCCATGTCAAGATGCCCGCCGGGATTGTTGCGAAGATCGACGATGATTCCTTTTACATTGCGTCTTTCGAAATCGACGAGAAAATTCTTGAATTTTTCAACAGATCCTGTGTCTTCGCCGAAAAACTGGGAGAGCCGAACATAACCGATTTTGCCGCCGTCCAGAACCGATCCCGAGCAGTATTCCAGACGAAACACGCCCCGCGTTACCTGAAACTTGAGCGAACCTGTCAGACCCTCGCGCATTATTTCCAGCTCGACAACCGAGCCGATTTCTCCGCCGATCATTTTCAACAGATCCGCGAAAGGAAGTTTTTCCGTGGCTTTTCTGTCGATGGCAATGATTCTGTCTCCGGCATTGATGCCTGCTTTTTCCGCGGGACCGCCCTGAATGGGAGCAATGACGACGGGAAAGTCTCCCCGGTAGGCAACCTCGACGCCGATGCCGACCCTGGTGCCTTCCTGCGCTTTCAGGAATTCTGCATATTCATCCCTGTCCAGAAATCTGGTGAACGGATCTCCCGTCGCCGCCAGGGCTCCGCGTATCGCGCCTGTCAGCATAGCTCGGTCTTCTACCGGATCCACATATAGATTCTTTGCATAGAAAATAATATTCTGCAGTATGTGCTGGTATTTCTGACTGTCTTCCTGGCCTGCCCGAATCGGCAGAGCCTGAAAAGCTGTGCTGACGCAGAGGAGCGAAATCCATATCAGGCGTTCTTTATTCTTCATATTTCTTTCCGGCAAATGTTTGTGTTGATTACGGTTTTTTCAGCGTCTCAAAAAATTTTGGATCCGACTGTTTGAGCATATCCAGAAGAGGGGCGCAGCGAACCCGGTTTGCCTCACAGGACATCTGAAACAGATCCGCATCGTTTAGATTTTTTAATTCTTTTGAAAATGGCGCCTGAAATCGCATCGCAAGAAAATGCTTCTTCACCCTTTCCAGGTCGGCCTGAGCGGGCGTTGCGTGGCAGCCTGAAAACAGCAGTCCGACCGCGGTCAATAATAACAAAATTCTGACAAACCGTCGCATAGTGAATAGTTTTTTTATCGCTCTTTCCTGTAAAGCGAGTTAGCAATGCTCAGATCCTGAATCGTGCTCACTGTTGAAATCTGCGCTTTCTCCTGCGTCAGCTCAGCCCTTCCTCTGTCCGGAACGACGATATGAGAAAAACCCAGCCCTGTCAGTTCCCTGACTCTGGCAGGAAGCTGTCCGACCTGACGAATCTCGCCGGAAAGCCCGACTTCCCCAACAAAGGCTATGCCGACCGGCAACGGCTCTTCGCGGTACGATGAGATGATGGCGGCGCATACTGCCAGATCGAGAGCCGGTTCATCACCGGACAGCCCTCCGGCCAGATTTGCGAAAATATCGCAGGAACCCAGCGGAATGCTCAGATATTTTTCAAGCACGGCCGCCATCAGCATCAGCCTGCGGCTGTCGAGCCCTTCTGCGGTCCTTCGCGCAAGGCCCGGAGCTGTTCTTGTTACCAGCGCCTGCACCTCTATGCCGATGGCGCGGCTGCCTTCCCGAAGAGCCGTGAACGCGCGTCCCGGCGCCAGTATCTTTCGCGCAGCCGCAATCGATGGAAAATCTTTTACTTCTGTGAGACCGCGCGATGCCATTTCAAAAATGGCCACCTCTCCGACGGGTCCGAACCTGTTTTTCACGGCTCGAAGCAGCCGGTAGTGATTCAGTCTGTCGCTTTCAAAATACAGCACCACATCGACCATATGTTCGAGAAGACGCGGACCGGCTATCGATCCTTCGCGTGTCAGATGCCCGGTTATCATAACGGGTATCATCGTGCGTTTGCACACATCCATCAGCGCCGAGGCCGCCTCCTTCATCTGACCCACCGAACCCGGCGTGCCTTCATGACTGGAACGGTGCACCGTCTGTACCGAATCGATCACTGCGATCGCCGGTTTTTCCGAAACAAGCCGCGAACAGATCGAGTCAAGATCCGTTTCACGCGAGATAAAAAGATTCTGCGCGTTCAATCCCATGCGGTCCGCGCGCATTTTAATCTGACCCGGCGATTCTTCGCCGGAGAAGTAGTAGAATTTTCCGGTAAAGTTCCGGGCGGCTTCCAGAATCAGGGTCGACTTTCCGACGCCGGGCTCGCCGCCGATCAGAATAAAAGATCCGGGCACAATCCCGCCGCCCAGAACAATGTCCAGCTCTCCCACGCCTGTGGGAAGTCGGTCGGCTGTGCCCGTTTCAATTTCTGAAAGCTTCTGGATGTTCGCCGACGAACCTTTTACGTTCTTTCTGCCGTCGGCCGGAATTTCTGAAATTGTATTCCAGGATTCGCAGGCGGGACAGCGCCCGGACCATCGCGAAAACATTTCCGAGCAGGATGCACAGTGGAAATTCAGGGCCTGTTTTTTCGCCATGCCTGTTACGAGCGAGCAAAAGATTCCGCGAGAGCCGGATCCAGATCGTCAAAGCGGTTATAATGGGATCGAAAAGAAAGTTTGAAACTGTCCGTGGGTCCGTTTCGATGTTTGGCAATGATGATTTCAGCGCGTTCTTTGTTGGCGTTGAATTCAGGGTCGGTCGGATCTCCCGTCATTTCACGGTGGATGAACATAACAATATCCGCATCCTGCTCTATGGCGCCGGATTCGCGAAGATCGGACAGCACGGGCCGCGCCGAATCGCCGCGCCTCTGCTCCACGGAGCGGTTCATCTGCGAAAGAGCCAGAACAGGCGCACCGACAGTCTTGGCCAGCTGCTTGAGATTCCGGGAGACGGAAGCGACTTCAAACTGACGGCCCTGCTTGCGCGACTGAGTGTCGCTCATCAGCTGAAGATAATCGACCACGATCAGGCCCAGTTTCTCGCCCCTGTTGGCCAGCTCCACGGCGAATTTTCGTGTGCGAACAATGCAGTCCCAGATATCCAGAGTGCCCGTTTCATCAATGCTGATCGGCGATGTAAAAATATTATCCATGGCGGCCAGCAGGTCCTGATGCTTGACGGATGGTATGATGCCCCGTTTCAAATCGCTGTGATTGATCTGCGTTTCCGCGCAGAGCATGCGCATGAGCAGCTCCGACCGGCTCATCTCAAGAGAGTATATCAGAACATTTTTTCCGCCCTGCATCGCCATATTGGCCGCGATATTCATGGCCAGCGTGGTTTTTCCCATCGAGGGACGCGCGGCCAGAATGATGAGCTCTCCCGTATGAAGCCCCGAAGTCAGATGGTCCAGTTCTCGGAAATATGTGAGATTGCCAGTCGGAGCGCCGCGCGACTGGATCAGTTTTTCCAGGTATTCCGAAAATTCCGCCTTCATGTCCTTTATGGAAGCGATCCCGGGAACAAAACTTTTGTTTGTTATTTTAAGTATTTCATCTTCTACTTTTTTCAGGAAGGCATGCTCGTCTTCATGCGGACGCATCGCTTCAGTCTCAATATTCTTGGCGGCATGCACCAGCGCCCGGCGAAGCGACAGATTTCTGAGTCGGCGCGAATGCATCAGCGCATTGGATGGCGACATGACGTCCTCAACCAGTCGGAGGATGTAGGGAGCCCCTCCGGCCTTTTCCAGAAGATCGCGGTCCTGCAGGAAATGTATGACCCGCATGGCGTCGAGTTCGCCCGAGCCCAGGTTGTTTATGTCGCTTAATGTGTCAAAAAGAAGCCGGTGCGATTCCATAAAGAAATCTTCCCGGTTGAGAACGGATGCGATTTGATGAATCAATTCCTGCCGGACGAGCAGGGCTCCCAGCACCTGACGCTCAGCGTCAACATCCGATGGAAGGCTGAGTGCCAGAGATTTTACTCCTCAGTTTCGCTTTCAGCTTCCGCAGCTTCTGCAGTTTCTTCAGAATTTTCCTCTGCCGCAGCCGGAAGAGCTTCCACTTCCTCGTCAGGGGCCTTGAAATTCATATCCTGCACGATGCTGAGTGTCACCGGCACTACGATTTTCTCGGACAGACGGACTTTAACAGTATGATTTCCCAGCGATCGGATTTTATCGCCCATTTCAACGCGGCGTTTATCAAACTCAAAACCTTTTGCCTTCAGGGCGTTGGCCACATCCATGGATGTGACGGAGCCGAAAAGTCTGTTTTTTGATCCGACCTTCACCTGCAGTTCGATGGCGCCCAGTGCTTTGATGTCTTCGGCAACCTTCGCCATGGTTTTGTTGCGCTTTTCCATTTTAATGGCGCTGATTTTCTTCTGGTGCTCGATGGCTCGCGCTGTGCCGCCGTAGGCGGTGATCACAAGTTTGCGCGGAAGCAGATAATTTCTGGCATAGCCGTCTGCGACTTCTTTGAGCTCTCCCGCATCGCCGAGCCCGGGCACATCTTTCTGCAATACTACTTTCATGTTCTTCCTCTATATATTTTTAAAACGGTATATCATCATCATCCGCGCTTTCCGGAACGAATTCCTCGCGCGGGAACGGAGGTTCATCGTTGGAAGACGGCCCCGCATAAGACGGCTGTGTTTCCGGAGTGGCAGACCCTCCACCTCCACCCGCCGATCCCAGCATCTGCAGCTGTTCAATCACGATGTCCACCGTGGACTGCTGCTTGCCTTCCTGATTCTGCCAGCTTCTCTGCTGCAATCTTCCGTCGATGGCAACCTGTTTGCCTTTGCGGCAGTACTGATTTATGATCTCAGCCTGCCTGGCCCAGGCGACACAATTAAAAAACGATACTTCTTCCTTTTTTGTGCCATTCACCGTATAATTTCTGTTGCTGGCAATGGAAATTCTGCAATAAGCAGTTCCTGTTCCCGTATGCCGGAGTTCCGGGTCCCTGGTGAGTCTTCCGACCACGATGACCCGGTTCAGATCATTGGCCATTTCAGGCCACCCGTTTAACCATGTAATGAAGAACACCCGACTGGATATTCAATTCATGGCTGATGTCTTTTACTTTCAATGGATCGATACTGCACTTTGAGTATAGAAAATAACCGTTGTTGTTATGATGTATCTCAAAATACAAACGTCTCTGGCCGATTTCCTCTTCTTTCAGAACCTCAGCATTGTGACGTTTCAGTATCTCCTGGAAAGCCTTTTTGGACTCTTCCAGTTCCGGACCTTCCTTGAAAATAGTTATAAATTCGTAATGTTTGCCAGTTTTTTCCACAGTGCCAGGTTTTTGGATATTGCGGCGGGTGTCAAGTCTTAGAGCCCGGGCCTGGATGGCGCAAAGGGTCGCTTACCCTATTAAGAGAAAAAAAGAGGCGGGGAAGACTCCATCGATAGATCGAGCATATTTTGCATATCATCCCGGAGTCTGGCAAGCATCTTTTCCACACCCGCCCTTTTCTCTTTCTTGTCCGCTGAATGGTATTCTGAAATCTTGAAAGGACTGGCCAGACGCACATGCGCCTCCACAGGCACGGGCCAGGGAAGTCCGCCCAGAGCCCTTGGCTGTTTCCCGAAAACGATGGATTCAAATCGTATCAACCATTCATAGAATCGCTCTGCCGAGGGATGCGCCGTGAGATAGTCCTTTTTGATGACAATGAAATCGTAAGCTTTGGCGCACTCGCGCACCGCCCAGTCCAGCAGTTCTCGACTCACCTGCGGCAGGCCCTTGAGAGGATAGTCGATCTTGAGCATCTCCACTATTCCCAGAATGTGGCGCAGTTTCTGGATTGCGTCCAGGGAATTGTCGCGCAGTTCGATGCCCATTCGATCGGCCACGCCGTCCAGTATGGCATGCCGGATTCGTCCCACGCGATAATCAAAATCGGTCTCGCTCGCTTCGGGGATATTGTACTCTTTTTCAGTTTTTTCCAGAAGAATTCTGCCAAAATGCAGAAAGCGACGCAGGAGTGTCCTGTCCCCCCTCTCCAGTTCGTACTGCCTTTCCAGAGCGCCGATTGATGAAGTAAGATGCAGGAGCGCTTCTTCCTGCGAAATGCGTATTTTGTATTTTACGAAAGCCGACAGAATCCAGATGTCCGCCTGAGGATCGTTTTTTCTGGCATCCTCAAATCCCCAGAGCCCCAGCTGCGCAACACCGCTCTGAAACGGCATCAGGCTGTCGTTCTCTCCGCTTGTCGGGGCGCCCTCGGGAAAAAGCACGAGTTTTCCGCCGGGGCTCGCAAGAATATCGCGCGTCATCTTCATGGATTCGCGGTCGCCGGCTCCCTGCACGATCGAATACGCCCCGATGCGAGAAAGCAAAAAGCCGTTGATGCCGTGATTCCAGTTGAAGACCTCACGACCCGCCAGATAGTTGAATCGGGCTCCCATCACTTTAGAAATGTGATAGGCGATGGCCGGTTCCGCCGTCGTGGGATGATTGCTGAAATAGATAAGACGCTCTTCGCGAAATGAGCGCAGCAACTTTCTGTCTTCATCGCTTATGATGATGTCCTGAATATTGTACAGCTTCTTCAGAAGCGGCGCGTGGATCCTGTCGATGAACCAGAGAACCGGCAGGCTGAAATTCGGCGGTATGAATGTTTTTATTTTTCTTTTCATAAATTTGTGCACACTTCCCTCGACCGGTATGAAATGTATTGCGAGAATTTCCAGCTTTTTTCTTGTGGACGTATTGTCCTGGAATCGCGAAATAAAAAACCAGGGATAATTCCCGGATTTTTTATTTCGACCGGTGACAGTAAACCCGGCAGAGACGGAATCTCTTCAAAACAATGAAAATATTTTACATCTTTTTTTTATTTATTATTTATCTGATTCTGGCCGGTTCATTCGCCGGCTGTCAAAGCAATTCTGTCAAAAATGAAAATACTGAATCTCAAAGTATTATCGGTAAATGGGAATACCAGGATTGCACGATCAAAAACACAAGAATCTATGGATTTATCACTTTTTATTCAAACGGAACTTTTCTAATTGATATCGACACTCGCGATGACTACCCCGCCCGGCCGATAAAAGGCAAATTCAATTTCAATCTGACTGGCAGTGAAATAAAAACCAATTATCATGGATATGGTCTGGATAAATATTTTTTCATTGAAAGCAACATCCTGTATTTTTCAGATCTGGAAATGCTGCGAATCGATGAAGATTGGCACGGCAGCGTTTTGACTGCAGACTGGAAATATCAATTAAAAAGAGTTGAGTAGAAAATTTCCGAATCTCCAGGAATAGAAATGGAAACGCATGCTCACTCATTCCTGGTTTGAGCCCTTACAGACATGTCCCCGCTGCGTTGAACCAGCACTTCGTAAGATTCGAACACGGTCTCGACAAAAAAAAGCCGGGATAATTCCCGGCCTTTGATTCTCAGTTTATTGGTATGGCTGTGAGACTTAACCGATTTTTCGCGCAGCGTTGACCGCCAGCTCTCTAACTTTACTGGCTTCTTTTGAAGATTCCAGAGCGCCTTTGGTTTTCAGATCCTGATAGACCTTCTGTGCGCCGTTGCCAATATCCGAAATCGTCTTTTGAACATTGTCCCGGAAATTTTCGAGGCTTTTCTGTCCATTCTGAATGGCAGTGCCCAGCTGTTCCTGACCGGCTTTTACAAGGCCGATTCCCGCGTTTACGATGTCCAGTACCTGATTTTCTTTGGTTTTCATATTCTTGATCTCCCTTTATTTAGTGCGTTGCACCATATTTTTTGTGCAATGCACAAACGTCAAGAACTATTAGAAATTTTTATTGGATGGAATAAAAAAAAATCAGCTCAGATGAGGCCCTTTTCCTTGAGAAATGCCAGCGTTTCTTGAATGCCTTCCTTCGTCGGAATGGATTTCCAGCCCAGAACTTTCCGGGCACGGTCACTTTTCGGGACGGCCTGCCATTGAAGAAAATGCAGCTGACCTTTAGGCAGAAGCGGCGGACGACGGATTACGGAACTGAGAGCTTCACCGGCGACTGAAATTATCGTACCCATCCAGAGGGGCATGACAGACGGTATTTTTTTCAAACCGGCCAACTGTGCGACAATCTGCGCCATATCCGAGAGGCTGTGGTACGATCCGCTCAGAATGAATCTGTCGCCGGATTTTGCTTTTTCGTCTGCAAGCACATGGCCCTCTGCGACGTCTTCAGAATAGACGACGGGAAATCCGCCCGGAAGAAGCAGGGGTATTTTTTTCAGACATAGATCCGCGATGAACTGATTGGTGCCTGGCGTGCCCAGCGGACCCGGACCGTACACACCTGACGGGTGCAGGAACACAATATCCATGCCTGATTTTTGCGCCCGGGCGGCGATGCTGTCCGCTTCCTGCTTGGATCTTTCGTAGTAGGTGCCTTTGGGCTGCGGATCAATCGTTCTTTCATCGTATTCCTGCCCGCGAGATGCCTGAAACACATCAATGGTGCTTGTGTAGATGAGTCTTTTCACTCCGCTGGAGCGGGCTGCTTCGATGACATTTCGCGTGCCTTCCGTGTTCACTCGGCGGAACATATCATTGTCCGGCAGCCACTGCTCCGGCATGCCCGCTGCATGGTAGACTGTTTCGCATCCCTTCATGGCCGATTCCAGAGAAGCAGTATCCGTTATGTCGCCGGGCACGATTTCACAGCCGGCAGTCATCGAGCCGAGAATCGAGCGGGCTTTTTCCGGAGACCGGACAAGGACACGGATATTTCTGCCGCGATTCAGCAGAATCTTTACAATATTGTAACCGATAAGACCGGTTGAACCAAGAACGAGAGTATTCATTTACACCTCTCCATCCGCACAGAATAGTGAGCGCGCGGGGGATTATCCAATAAATTTCTTTTTGAATTCATGTATTTTTATCAGCGCTTTCTCCCGGCCGCCGGAGCAGCGCAGATATTTCATTTGAACTTCCGCCGACTCCCGGAAAGAAGGCTGCTCGAGGACGGTCCGCGCCTTCAGCATCAAAGTCTCCGGATCAATATCTTTTTCTTTTAAAACAAGGCCGGCACCCAGGTTCTGGACACGTTTTGCGACCATTCCCTGCTCGTCGGTCTGAGGAAAAATAAGGAGCGGCACTCCAAAAAACAATCCTTCATTCACACTGTTCATCCCTCCATGAGTGATGAACAGCTGCGCTCGTTTCAGAATTTCGATCTGCGGCACATGACTTTGAATAATAAAGTTTTCCGGCGCCGAATCAAAAGCGGCCAGATCCACCTGCTTCCCGACAGAAAGCACAATTGTGCCAGTGAAGCTGCGGAATGCTTCAATGCAGTTGAGGTAAAAATCCATTCGATTGTTTCTCAGGGTTCCCAGAGAAATATAAATCAAAGGTTTGTTATCCAGCTTCTCAACGGGAAAATCTCCGGCGCTCTGAGATTCCGGCACAGACGGCCCGATGAAATGATAGCTCTCCGCAAATGTATGACTGGCGGGCTGAAACTCCCGGGAAGTGTACACCAGGTTCAGGTGCGATTCATTGACTATATTCTGTATGAGACGGCGCTGTGGAAAACCATATTTCCTCTGCAGCCGGCGGATCCGGCGGAGCATTCCGGGCAGGGTTGTCCCGCCCTCCCAGAAATTTTTCAGGATATTCCAGCGGGATGCGGAAACGGATTTCACTACATCTCTGTTGAAGGCGAAAGTTGTGGTTGAGCAGACGGCCGGCAGTTTTGCGGATTTTGCCGCGGCCCAGCCCCAGGGACAGATTGAATCGTGAATGATGTATTGCGGATTTTCTTTGTCAATTTCAGAAAGAATAAAAGGAAACATATCTTCCGCTGCTTTCCAGAGCAGATCTGCAAGGAGAAACGGATTTTCCGGCTGGAAATTTTTGTATTCTTTTTTTTCCGGATACTGCCGGAACTCGGCGCCGGTATTTTCGATCTTCTGCTGGAACTCAGCGGAATTGTAGCAGATAATTGTGTCTCCGCTTTTTACAAGCTCACGCACGAGCGGCAGAGTCGGATTGACATGGCCGTGCGCGGGAATATTGAAAAACAGAGCTTTCACAGAAAACTGCAGATGTATTCGCAGATGCCCGATTTTACTTCGATGGTAAATCCCGATTTGCCGGGAACAACGAATGTCTGACCCTGACCGTATGCGCTGAGACTTTGCTCTCCGTCGACAATCACCTCGCACTGACCCGCAACGATTTCCATTTTCTCTGCCTGGTCCGTGTTGAAGTGAAATTTACCGGGATAAATGATGCCCAGAGTTTTTTTGCTGCTGTCCGGAAAAAAAAGACTGTGGCTTACAACCCGGCCGTCAAAATAAATATTTGCTTTGGTGACGGCCCGGACGCCGGAGAACTCAGTCGGAATGGTTTCCATCGGGATGCCTCATTCGCCTTCGCGGAGCAGTTTCAGAAAAAAAGTCATGCCTTCATGCATGGGATTGGATGCTTCGCTGTGGTGGTGCACGAGCATGCCAGTCAGCTCCAGCACAATAAGACCGTAAATCCAGGCCCAGATCGTGCGGGCCAGAGCGTGGTAACCGCGCCGGGTATATTTAATATCCCCGCTCTTTACTCCGCGCCGCATCGTCTCCAGAAAGACCCGGTAACTGGGCGACATGATGGCGAAAATTTTCCGGTGACCGCCCACATTGAAAATGAGTTTGTGCAGTTCCCTGTTCTTGTTGGCAAAGTTCCAGTACGTCTGACCGATGGCTTTCAGCTGCTCAAAAATATCCGTCGATGATGCCTGCGCTCGTCTTAAATCCGCTGTCAGCCAGGACTCGCCTTCCACGATGAGAGCGTGCAGTATTTCTTCCTGATTTGTGAAATGTGAATACGGTCCGGCAACGCTGCAGCCCAGCTTCGCGGCGATGTTTCGCATGCTGAGATGCTCGATTCCTTCTTCAGTCAGGATTGTCATGGAAGCGTCCATGATGATCTGTCGGCTCAGGCCGGGCCGCTGTTTCGTGCGGACTTCCGCGGCGGCTGTCATATCAGCCTCCGGCTGTTCATCCGGCCTTTTTCCTGTTCGAAATGTCTGCATAGTAATACCGCGGAGAAAGAATTCGCAAACCTATGGTTTCCATCAATCATATATTCACCACAAAGATCGGTTCTGTATTCTGTCAAGCTACTTAACGCTGTTAGCTGCGTTTCGACCATTATATCTAACGCTGTTCATTTTGCAAGATTTTTCCATTCAGGGATATGTTTCTGTTACCAGTGATTCAATAATAAACTGGGAAAAAGGAGATGAGGGGATAGATGAGATGCGGAGATGGAAGATGAAAAAAGAAAATCCCCTCATCTCTTCCATCGCTATATCTCCTTTTATTACACAGTCATGGCACGTAAATGCAATGTATTCCGTGATGCCAGGCGCTGTGCCATAAACTATCTTCTCTAACGCTCGACAATGCAGTCCCTGGTTAGAAAGTCCGCCCATGAACGATTCGAATATTTCTTTCAGCCTGTCCTCGGACAATCCCTCCGACTATGAAGGCGACGGTCTATTGCTGCCGGTTTTTCAGGAAATGACAGCAAAGCCCCCCTCCCCTGAGAAACAGAAATCTGCAAAATGGACCGACACAGTCAATAAGTCCGATGAATTGCTGCGGGGGATTATTGGAACTACTATTATAGAAGAAAAGTTCGACGCCTCGGCAGCAAAGACACTGATTTTTCGCAAAACCCCGTCTGATGCAATAAAGGTCCGGCGTCTGGTTCTCTACGGTCTGGGCCTGCCGGAAAAATGCAGGCTGGAAACTGTGGAAAAATCGGTTCGCACGGCCATGGAAGGAATTGCCATTGAAAATCGTAAATCGATTGCCATTGTTCCGCCGGTTCTAGAGGGAACTCCGAATTTCCATGTCGTTCAGGTTGTCATCGACGCTGTGTTTCAGGCCTGTTACAAATCGCTGCAGGCAAAAGACTCGAAAGACGAACCGCTCAGTGTGCTGATTTTCGCCTCCGATATCACACAGAAAGAATTGTTCGCGGGAATCATTATGGCCCGGGCCCGGTGTTTTGCCAGAGATCTGACAAACACGCCGCCAAATTTAAAATCCACGGATACCATGGCTGATGCCGCGCGCGGTCTCGCCGAACTGACGGGCGTTGAAGTGGATATTATCTCAGACACAAAGTGGATCGCACAGCACATGCCGGCTTTTTATGCGGTATCCCGCGGATCTCTGGCCAGCGATCCGCCAAAATTCATTCAGGTTCGATACCGTCATCCGGCGGGACGCGCGAAAAATAAACTTGCTGTGATCGGAAAAACAGTTATTTTCGATACGGGCGGATACCAGGTAAAACCGGACAGCTTTATGAACACAATGAAAGCCGACATGACCGGCGGAGCGATGGCGCTGGCGGCTCTGCGCGCGGTCGCGGAGCTGCAGTTGACAAATGTCGATCTGGATGTCTATCTGGCCGCCACGCCGAATAAAATTGATTCAGACGCAATGGTGCCGGATTCAATCGTCGGCTCCACGTGCGGCAAAAAAATCGAAATACGCCACACCGACGCTGAGGGACGTCTGACCCTCATCGACGCTCTGTCGAAAGCCTGCGAGAACAAACCGAACAGCGCTCTGACCGTGGCCACGCTTACGGGATCCGCGGCCCGGGCCGTGGGACTGTGCGTCGCTCTGATGGCAAACAATGATTCACTCAGGACAAAAATTGAGAAGGCGGCAAAATCCTCGGGGGATCCCGTGCAGACTCTTGATATTTTCGAAGAAGATTACGACGATATCAAGAGCAAACTGGACGCGGCGGACATCATCAACACAAGCCAGAATAAAAACCGCGGCGCCCAGTCGGCGGCGGCTTTTGTTATGACCGGAGCTGCGGAGGGTATATCTGTCGCGCACATGGACATTGCGGGCGCGGATATGACGACCGACGAAAAAGCGACGGGCATCGGAGTGAAAACAATTGTGCGCTGGATCATGAATGAGGATGCGAGCCTCGGCTGATCAGCGGGTAATTTTGAACGACTTTGCGATATCGCCCACAACACGTCCGTGGACGGCTTTTTGGGTTTCGGCAATCGTCTGGATTAGAACAAAGCAGACTGTTCCTTTCATTATAACAGAAACCCCCTGGATGACCGGAACTGCCGTACCCGTATAACGAAAGGCCCCCATGTATCCGGAATCGCCGTTTGCCGCCTGAATCTGAGCCGCCGGCGGAGTGCGCTGCGCTTCTGGAATCAGATTGGGACCCGCGCCTTCCATACTCTCCTGCATGGCTTCCAGGAAGGTCTGCGGAGAAACGACCTCTCCGAGCTCCTTGACAATCACCTGAACTTTTGCGGTCGAATCGGCCGAACTCACATCGAAATTGACGCCGCCTTCATTTTCCGTTACAGTCCAGTCCGAGGGATGACTGATGGAAAATCCTGCAACATTTCTGTGCAGAACCATTGGCCCGGCAAGCAGCAAAAAAGGAACGGAAAGAAATAGTAGGATTGACATTGCTGATTTTTTCATTCGAGGAACCTCTCAAAACGCCGTAAAAAAAGATAGCATTTTTTTAGGCGCAACGGTTTACCCCGCCTTTCTACATCCCACCCCGGATAGCTTGCACGGCAGACGATGATGGGTTAGAATTAAGAAATTCAGGAGATTCTCTATGAAAAAGCTGACAATGCTGATGATTGTTGCAGTTCTCATCACTCAGTGGAACTGCGTCACCTGGTATACAAATGAACCGGAGGTCACCGATGCGGCCGTTCCCAGGCAAAGAACTGTGCCCCTCCACTACGCAGTGATGACTACCCGGGGCGACTGGAAAGCAAGCGTACGCCGGGGCCTTGATAAGTCGGGCGTCTTTTCCCGAAATGTGGAACACACAAGTTTGACTGACTATACAGACCGAGAAAAAGGCAGCGATCCCTATTTTCTTGAAGTGTTCATCACGGAAAGACAACTCAGCGGCCCAGGAGTCGTATGGACTTATCTTACCTGGTATCTTTCCTTTGGAATTGTTCCGGGTTATACAAATTCAGGAGTGGATGTTTCCTATCGCATGTATCAATATGATAATGCAAAGAAGAGTTATCTTGCTATGGATTCCTACACCTATGATATGAACGCCCATTCCGTAACGGGTCTTATTTTCATTCCTTTAATGTGGATCAATTTCGTCTCCTATTCACGCGGCGAAGCGATTGGTGCGTCATCCGAGGCTTTCCTGGCGCGAATGTATGCTTCAGACCCCGGCCTCTGTGAAAAGTGACGCTACGAACATGGGTCTGCATTCGGCGTTAAGCGGAGGGGTTTTTTCCGGTCCGTAAATTAATTGGCGCGCGAATCGTAGATACAATCGGGCGGGGTAAAACCGCTACATAGCCGCACTGTCTCAATACTGTGGGCGGCCCCGGCTGCGGAACTCATGATTTTTTTACGCAACGATGTAAAGGATTTCTACCATAATTGTCATCTACATCTCCGGCGCAAATACACGACAATCGGAATACCGACCAGGATTTGATAGGAACACTACCTACAAATCCCTCTGGGCCAGGCACTGGCAGGACTTTCTTCAAATATATCCGGACCGGTTTGAGTCAAAATACGGCCCACTCTCCGCGTCGAAAGTTGCAGAGGTCAAAAAACTCCTGGCCTGCGGAGATTATCGAAACGGCCTTCAGAAATACGAATGTCGATCATGCGGCACAGTTCTCGTTGTTCCTTTTTCCTGCAAAAGTCGGCTCTGTCTTTCCTGTTATCGCAAAAAGCTTTTCGGCTGGTCACTGAATCTTTCGAGGATTCTGAATCCGGCGCTGGCCCATTCGCATGTAATCTTTACTGTCCCCGGCCAATTGGCACGACTGATGTTTGTCCGTCGATTCCAGCCGGAGATTCTGAACAAATTTGCCGCGCTCTTCTATTCGCGCCAGTTGCGTAAAGCGGGAGATGATATTAAAATTCATTCGTGAGTTGTTAATGTCCTACTTTCTGGAGCGAGTGCGGACCCTGGCGGAGAAGTCCGGCGCGTCTTCGCGACCGTCGGAGCCAGGAATCCCGCCGAGCGATTGCTGGAGCTTCAAACCGGTTGCTATTTAGAATCAGAAAAATGCATCAGTTGTTCAATGGGTATTTTCGTCCGATTCGGGGCCGTACGTGAATTCGTCCTTTGTCAATTGACAGATTTTCATGGATCTGCCTGAGAAATAAGTATTTGCGGTGCTGCTTGCGAATGACGGCACAATTGACGGCGACACTGTTCGGTTTTTTTTGAAAACGAGACGCAGGATTACGAAACGATACGCTATCTTATTATTCAGGGAACCAGGAACATAACAATTCTTGATATGCTGCCGAAAATCGGACAGGACATTCTCGATCGACGCGCTGGACGATCATACGGGAAGGATTCAAGGCAGCACTGTCGGTTTGAGAATTACCAATTCTTAAACCTTATCCTTCTGTAGTCATCTCCACCACAAACCGCGCCCCCCGGCCCGGCTCGCTCTCACAGCTGATTGTGCCTCCATGCGCCTCGACAATCTGCCTGACCATGGCCAGGCCCAGTCCTGTGCCGGACTGCTTCCCAAAAGTCGCGAAAGGTTGGAACAGTTTTGCCTTGATTATTTCAGGAATTCCAGGTCCATTATCTGAAAAGGTCATTTTTAAAAGTCTGTCACCGGTTTTTCTGCCTGTCTCGTTATCCAATCCGTTAATTTTGCAGTGGATCGAAAATATTCCATTTTCTGGCAGTGCTTCACGAGCGTTATTGGCCAGGTTGATAATCACCCGGCGCATCCTGTCCCTGTCGATAGAGATTTCTCCCTCATGGTCGACACGCCATTCCAGAATTTTGTTATCCTCCTTGAATACAGGATGAATAAAATTTGCAATCTCAGCGACATATGCCTTGAGATTCACTTTCTCCCGATTGAGACTGATCTCGCCCTTGACAAAATCCAGAATAGAATGCGCCATATCGCTTAAACGATCTGACTCGCTTTCGATTGTTGTAAGATATTCTTTCTTGTTTTCCTCAGTCAGATCAAAATCGCGCACCATCTCGGCGTACGCCTTGATGATGGCAATGGGATTTTTCAGGTCATGGACAATGCCGCCTGCCATCTGGCCTATGGCTGCCATCTTTTCTCTGCTTATCAGCGCCTCCCTCAATTGCTGCGCGTCACTGAGCGCTTTCTGCAATGAGTCGTTCAATGTGACCTGATGGTCAAATGAATCTTTTAGCTCTTTATAAAGGCGGGCATTTTCAAGAGAAATAGACATCTGCGACGAAAGCAGGGCGAGCACCTGGAGCCTGCCGGAATTGAAGGCATCGGCGACAACCCTGTTCTCCAGATAGATGATGCCGGTCACCCGCGCCTGATGGCGGATCGG
This sequence comes from Spirochaetia bacterium, assembly GCA_009885105.1. Classification (GTDB taxonomy): domain Bacteria; phylum Spirochaetota; class Leptospiria; order Leptospirales; family Leptonemataceae; genus VFLI01. The sequence continues at coordinate 55,504 of VFLI01000051.1, forward strand.
AGCGCACAGTATCGATTTAACGCCCCGGTTTTGTATGTAAGGATCTGACCCATAGACCGGATCGTCCGTCGCATAGTTCAAAATTACTTCTTCCTGTGTGCGCGCCACATAGTTTACGACTGAATGCGCGATATCTTTCATTTTTTCAATCGGAGAGGACTCCAGGACCCTGATGTCGCTTTCCACATCCCCGCTGGCCTCGATGAACAGCTTTCCATTTATGTCGATCAACATAAAACCGCGCTGGGCTCCGGAATTTTCCATGGCGATCATCAGGCATGTCCGCAGCAGATTCCCGAGAACGATCTCGCCCGAGATGGCCTGCGACGCTTTCATAAGCGAAGCAAGATCGATTTTTTCGGAAACTGTATCTATTGTCGTTGAATCCCTCTTAATTTTTTCATCCAATTCCCCGGCTGCCGGGGACATCGCCGGAAGGAGGCTGGAATATTTTTTTTCTATATCCCGCACCTTCGCCTGACCACCCCAGGCGGCATAGCAGAGCCTTGCATCCTGAATGAAAACACCAGCGATCTTTTTATCTCCCAGCGCCAGATAAAAATTGCAGGCCAATTCATTGGCCAGGGCTTCCTCGTGCAAAAACTCATTTTCATGAGCCAGTTTAATTGCCAGATAATAATGCTTTCTTGCTCTCGATTCATCTCCCCTGACCCGGGCAATTTCTGCTTCCACGAGATGGAATTTATGGGCGTAATTCGCCGGCGCATGGAAAGCCCATTTTTTCATTTTTTTTTGGTTTCTGGTTGTCTCTTTCAGCAATTTTTTCTGCACGGACTTTTTCTCTCTGCTGTAGAGCGCCATCCTCGTCAGTGAATCGTAGAAATAGAATAAAGGCACGTAAGGCGATGATACTACAGCGTCTATAATTGGTTTGGTCAGTTCCGCAATTCTGAAGGCTTCTTCCGGCTTTTCAAATAGATAGTTAAGATACAATAAATAATAATACATATAAAATAATGCGCTTATGTCGTTTGCCTCTTTATGAACCGGCAGCATTTTGTTTATATCGTACGCTGAACCGGTCAATGAAGATGGATCCTCGGATAAACCACGGAGATTCAATGTATTCTGATGATGGATCCGCTGATAGGTGGAGATTGTATCCTGATTGAATTTCCGGATGGTATCGACGTGCTTGCCAATCTCTTTTTCAACGCCTGAAAGCGCATTGCCGGCAACGAATGAATTTATAGAATGTGTGCTTGCAGATAACGCTGCAAATTCCAGCTCACCTGTCTGTGTCCCCACAGTATAAGCGTCAAGCAGCGGTTTGAGAGTTTCCCGTATGGGCCTTTTCCAGTGCTTTATCAAAAACCATACGACAAAGCCGACCCTTGATTTTGTATCTCTGATATTCATCTTTTCAACAAGATTCAAGGCCAGCTCGCCGTACCTGTAACCTGTCTCGATCTCCCCAAGAATGCCGCAAAGAATCATTCCAAAGCCGGCATACGAATACGGCGAATAAATACTGTTGCCGTATTTCATCGATAATCGGATTGAATAAAAGACGATAAGCGGAAGGAGGTCGGGAGCGGCATAATAGGCGCTCGTCCCTACTCCTGAGATGATCTGCATGATGGCAAGTTTATATGGATCCTTCATCTCCGGAAGTTGGAGCATATTCTCCACCGGTTTGCCCATCAGCAGCAGTTTCAACGAAAGAAGTTCATATACAATCCGCAGTTTGCCCGGTTTTTCAGGAAGCCTGAGGCCGAGCTGCCTGAGAACAGATAAACCTATCCTTACTCCTTCCATCAGCTGGTTCTGCGCAGCACAGGCGAATATTTTTGTCTCATATGTTTTTATTTTATCAAGAATCGTCCGCGCATGCTGAAAAACTTCCGCTGCCATTTTTTCCATGGTCGAATAATCAGCGCAAAGCTGAGCTGCCGCGGCTGCCTCCTGATACAATGCCAGGGTAAAATCATAGCTGCTTTCCCAGCAGTTTTTTCCGAGAAGTCTTATCCCCGCATAGAAATAATTCAAAGCGGAATCATAGGCATTGGACATAAGGGCTTTCTTCCCTGCTGCGAGGTTCAGTTCAGCCAGCCGCTGTTTTTCCTTTTCCCCTGTGACCAGTTCTACGCCTGCATTCAACTGGTTGACAATATAAAATATTTTCTCTTTTAAACTTTCAGTCTCAGTATTTTCTAACTCCAGGCTGCCGATGCGGTAATGCTGTTTTACTTTTTCTTCATCGGGTATCAGCGAATACGCAGCTTCGAGCACCCGGTCATGGCTGAACCTGTACATGTCATCGATTCTGTTAAGCATGCCCTCCTTTATGATTTCATTTAATGCAGGCAGAATATCTTTTTCCGGTTTTCCGGAAACTGTGCTCAATGTGGCAAGGTTAAAAAAACTCCCCAGGCAGGCTCCCAGCTTCAGTATCTCCTGAGAATTTTCAGGCAGGGAGGTTATCTTCGTGACCATAAGCGCAACTACATTATCCGTCACCTGCATCGCTTCAATTTCTGCCAGGTCCCAGCGCCAACCATCCCCCGGGGAAAACTTAAAGAAACCCTTATGATCCAGAAAATTTAAGAATTCATAGATGAAGAACGGGTTTCCCCCCGTCTTGCGGATCAGAAGCTCAGCAAGGAATTTCATTTCCGGCGCCGGACGGTTCAATGTGTCAGCCAGGAGCTGGCCGGCGTGTTCCCTGGTAAGCGGCTGCAGAAATATATTGTTTATTTTCGCGCCGGTTTTTCCAATCTCATCCAGCGTCAGGATCAGCGGGTGGGAGCTCGTTGTTTCGTTATCGCGGTAAGCTCCTATTATTAAGAGATGTTTAATATCTGAATCGGTGGTGAATAATTTCAGCAGGTGCAGGCTGGCTGAATCGGCCCATTGAAGGTCGTCCAGAAAAATAACCAGAGGATGTTCTTTGGCGGCCAGAACTTTCAGGAATTCCTGGAAGGTGAACCTGAAGCGGTTTTGTGATTCAACGGGCCCCAGAACTTCGAGGTCCTTCTGTTTGCCGATGACCAGTTCAAATAAGGGGATGATGTCAGTTACGATTTTACCATTTGGTCCGAGGACGGATAAAATTCTTTCTCTCCAAACGCCGATTTTCGCTTCATCCTCAGCCAGAATCTGCCTGGCAAGTCCGGTGAATGCCTGTATGATGGCGCTGTAAGGTTCGTCTTTTTTAAGTTTTTCGAATTTTCCTGAAACGAAATATCCTCTGTGCTTAACAATCGGCCTGTGCAATTCATGAATTAAAACTGACTTGCCGACCCCTGAAAAACCGGATACCAGCATCAACTCGGTATCCCCTTCGCTCACTCTTTCAAAGGCGGACAGCAGTGTTTCCAGCTCTCGCTCCCTGCCATATAATTTCTGCGGTATCTGAAACCGGATGGGCACATCCTCAAGTCCCAGGTCCAAAGCAGCGACGATACCTGATTCGTGGAACTGTCTCTGGCAGCGTTTTAAATCTGCGAGCAGCCCAGAGGCGCTCTGGTAACGATCCTCCGCATTTTTTGCCATCAATTTTAAGATTATATCTGAAACAACTTTTGGTATCTTTTCGTCAATCTCATGGGGAGAGGGCGGAAAAATGGCTATATGACTGTGCACCAATTTCAAGAGGTCCTCGGACTCAAAGGGAAGCCTCCCCGTCAGCATACGAAAGTACGTTACACCCAATGAATAAAAATCCGTACGGTAATCCAGACATCGGTTCATACGGCCGGTTTGTTCCGGAGAAATATATAGAAGGGTTCCCTCCAGAACATTCGGATTTTTTACGGAAGTTATTTCCCGCGGAAGTTCGGTCGCAATTCCAAAATCAATGATGCGGACAATTTCCTTTGTCCTGTTCCAGATAATATTAGCGGGGTTGATGTCCTTGTGGATGATATTGCGATTGTGAATATTGGCGATGATTCTGGCAATCTGCGGTGCAAGATTTAAGAATTCTTCCAGTTGAAGTTTCCCTGATTTCAGGATATCGGCAAGTGACTCACCTCCAATATCTTCCATTACAATCATGGGGGAATCGCCGGTTTCCTTCTTCTCGTATGCCTGAATGACGCCCTCACCAGCAAACCTGCTCAAGATGTCATATTCCTAGTTGAATTTCTGAATTTCTTCCGGAGCAGTATGTCCTTTCTGGAATATTTTCAATATTACTGGGCGTGTATCCCCTTCTTTTACCGCCCGGTATATCAGTGTGCGGTGGCTTTCATATATTTTGTGAAGATTGATAAAACCTTTCAGAATATGCATACGGTTTGCCATTGTTAATATGATAAAAACTGGTTTTTGTTGAAAATTCTATATCGCGGCCATTTAGGTTTCTTCTGCACAACCCGGAGAAGATTGTCCCTCATATAGATATTTTCCAGAATTTTTCAGCCGATCCAGTTCTCAATCTTAATACCGCCAATTCGCCGAAATTCGCGGACATTATTCGTAACCAATGTCAGTGAATGCGCCAATGCCTGAGACCCGATCAATGTATCTATCGGACCAATCGGTTTTCCTTTTGATTCCAATTCCATTCTCAACCTGCCATAGACAATCGCGCTCTCTTGATCGAAATTCAGCAGTTCAAACGGATTCAAAAAATTAAATAGAACGGATCTGTTCTGATCGGGCCTGGAACTTCTTTCGGCTCCGTATTCGAGTTCTGCGACGGTGAGATTTGAGATGGCCACGTCTCCCGGTTTCGTCTTTGACAGCGTCCTGTAAACCTTTTCAGGCTTTTTCTTAATGATATAAATACAGATGTCTGTATCCAGCAGATACTTCACAGAATCTCTCTCTTTTGATTCTCTGGCTGCCTACGATCGTCTGGGAAATCGTCTGTAAAACTCTGAAGATTTTCAAACCACGACTTCCAGAGGCTCTTACGCGGAATCAGGAGAACCGCATCGTTCATATGCTTCACATACACTTCATCATCTTTGAACCTGTATTCCTTTGGAAGTCTCACGGCCTGGCTGCTGCCATTCTTGAAAATTTTTGCCCTGTCCATATATATCTATATTACTGTATATATTAATTCTGTCAATATTATTATTGACAGAATTTTAATCCCTCTGCCATTCTTGAGTCGCCAAAAATAATCTCACGACTCTTCCCTTCTCTGAATCTCCTCCACCTGCCGGCAGAGGCTGGCAATGGCATGCTCCTGCGTCTTGATCTTCCGCTGCATTTCCAGAAGCACGGAAAGAAAAACGCCGTCCGCCGGATTGGGACAGGCAGCCATCACGCCGGCCTGAATATGAATTTTTGCGCTGAGCATGATCTCGTCGAACAGAGCCTGGTCGGCCTTACGAAGAGCCCGGCGAAACTTGCGAAAGCGATCGCGGACAATTTCGATCTGCTGCGAATACGGTAATACCGTGCGGCCCACTAGCGCGACTCCAACTTTAAGCACTGTGCTGCCGGAAGTTCACGCAGAGAACGCAGGGGCCGCCGAGAGGGATGCATTAATAAATTATTCAAAGTCCCGGAACGATTGCGCACCGCTTCGCTTTCCATTTTCTTGCTCTGCGCTCTTTCTGCGATCTCTGCGTGAAACATTATCTTACTCTTGCGCGGGCACTGGCGGCCGCTTCCCCTCCGATCAAGCCCCGCGACTGCGGCAGCATCTCTGCATCGCCGTGCGCCTCAACCTGCCAGATCGGCGCAGACAGAGCGCGAATTTTTGAAATCACTGACGGGAAATTCGGATGCGGATAATTTTCCTTCTCCACCAGAAAAAGCGCAGTGCCGCGCCGGTTTATTTCTAAAAGCATTTTACAGAACATATTGAGAAGATAGGCCCCCTCTTCCAGCGCCACATCGGCGTCGAAAAACTGTTTGAGCGGAGCGAGAAAAAACGTGATCCCTTCCGGCGGATGCCGAATCATGTCTTTTACCGCTTCCAGAATGTGGTACGGCGTGAACACGCGCTGCACGGTGACGGCAGAAAGCAGAATATCAGGATTGCAGTCGAAGCGGGCCGCCTCATCCGCGAGCTGGAAGACATCAAACCGCATGGCGCAGTCCAGAATATGCACATCGCGCCCCTGCAGGGCCAGTCGCCCCGCCCACGTGTGCGCCAGTGAAAAAAAACCGCTTTTTCCCGTTACCAGCGCCGTGTGCTTCAAGTCACCGGGAGGCGCAGGCCGGGAAAAAACGGGCCGATTCTGCGGCAGATAAACTACGCGGGGATGCAACTTTTCGAGGAGCATACTACCACATAAATGTAGGCTACATATTTGACAAGTAATAAAGGACGGCCGGAGAAGAAAATTCTCTTATTTCGATTTCTTCAAATATTTTTCCAGCATTTCCGACAGTTCGATTCTCATGAAAGGCTTGGATATACTGGCTGTAAAACCGTATTCAGCTGGATTTTCCATAACAGGATCATCAGCGTATCCGCTTACCACAAAAACTGGCACATCGCTGTCCAATTTTCTGATCTCCCCAACAGCCTCAAGGCCGCCCATGCCTCCAGGCACAGTCAGGTCCAGAATCAGTGAGGCAACGGGGCGGTTATTGTTTCTTTCCTGAACAAATAATTCCACCGCTTCACTGCCGCTGCTTCTGGTAACAACGCTGTAGCCCAGCGATACCAGCATCGCCTCCAGTGTTTCTCGAATCACTTCTTCATCGTCCATAACAAGTATCAATCCGCTGCCCCGGTGATGCGACGATGCGGCGCTCTGCTCGATCTGTGCTTCCGGCGTTGCCGGCAGATAAATATGAAATGTGGTGCCGACTCCGGGCTCCGACGCAACGTCTATCACGCCTTCATGACGTTTGATGATAGAATACGATGTGGCCAGACCCAGGCCGTGTCCTTTTGTCTTTGTGGTATAGAAGGGATCGAAGATGCGGGGTAAAATATTCTTTGGTATTCCGATGCCGGAATCCTTGATCGACAATCGGACATAGTGCCGGTCTGCAAGAGCAGCGTGCTCAATTTCACCGGGCGAAATGTTTCTGGCTGTCACCTCAATATTTCCGCCGTCCGGCATGGCCTGCTGGGCATTGATAATAATATTGTCGATCACCTGTTCGATCTGGCTTCTGTCAATACTGCACGGCCAGAGATTATCCGGAACATTAAAACTGCTTGAGACACTGGAGCCGCTGAGTGCGAACTTCGCTGTCTCCTCGACAAATGGAAACAATTGCTCAATTTTCTGCATCGGCGCGCCCCCTTTCGCAAAGGTAAGCAATTGCTGCGTGAGTCCCCGCGCTCTGTAAATTGTGTTCAGGGCTTTTTCAAGATAACCGGAAATTGTATGGTCCTGCGAAAGAACATTTGCAAGATCGATATAACTGAAGATACCCGCCATGAGATTGTTGAAATCATGAGCGATGCCGCCGGCCAGAACACCCAGCGATTCCAGTTTCTGCATCTGATTGCGCTGGTGCTCGAATCTTTCGCGTTCAATTTCCAGCTGCTTTCTCTCCGTGATATCCATGGCCGTTCCCTGTGCGCCGATGATGATACCCTGAGCATTCTTTAGAGGAATTGCGTTAATTAATAAAGTGTGGATGCTTCCGTCCCTGGCGATCTGGATGGTTTCATGTTGCTTTAATAATCCTCCGGTCATGAGGCGCGCAAACTCTTTCATATCTCTCTTGAACACTTCAGCCGGTTGAATATTGCCGAAGCTCTTACCGAGCATTTCCTCTAATCGGTATCCAAGAGCCTCTTCCCAGGCCGGGTTCAGATATGTAAAACACCCATGATCATCGGTTTTCCAGACAAGTTCCTGGGCGGTTTCCACCAGGCTGCGGTATTTTTCTTCGCTCTCCCGGAGATCTTTTTCCGCCTGTTGTCGTGCCGTTATGTTTCTGCCGATGGATAAAATCAGCAGCCTGCCGTCCATCGTTGTGATACTCGTCCCCGAATACTCGAAAGGAACCTGTGTCCCCTGTTTTGTAATCAAATCCATTTCAACAATGCCGAATCCCTCATTCAATATTTCTCCAGTTGCAGCTCCGGCTCTGCGCAGATCATCTTCGCTGTAGTAACTTTCGGGGGCCTTCATTTCGGTAATTTCCTTATCACTGTAGCCCGTTATTTCGGAGAAACTCTTGTTCCACCGGACCGGCAGGGACAAGGCCGGATCAAATAGAAAAAAAGTATCCTGCATCATGTTGATCAACTTATCTGTGAGGGCTTTTTCCTCGCGCAGGGCATTCGCGCCCTGTTCGCGGCTTTTCCAGAAAAACCAGAGGAGGCCCGTGACAATCCAGACGCCGGCCAGGAAAATAAAAACAATTGCTGAAGTGATGTTTCTGTCTCTTTTCCATTGAGCCAGGTAATCATCCTCGGCCAGTCCTGCTATCACATAGAATGGTGCAGCCTCGATCCTCTGGTATGTCAGTGTTCTCATCGTCCGATCGAAGGGAGTCACGGCAGAAAATGTCTTCTGTAAAACATGCGAATCAATGACAGCCTGCAGCTCACGGGAGATCGTCGCTTCACCGATGGTCAGAACGCTGCCATTCATCTCAGCTGGATAACGAGCTACAAAACCGTTATCAATGTGACGCAGAACCAGAGCTCCCCCCGGCCCAACATCATACCCCGAAAGCGCATTTTGAAAGTGATCCAGAAGAACCGGGGCGATCACGACACCTCCGAAACTTCCGTCGGGACGATTGTAACGCTTTGCGGATGTTATGACCCACTTCTTTGTAAACAGCCCCACAATTGGTTTTGTGATGTACAGACCGGCATCGGGATGATCGCGCAGATAAGGAAAATAAGGACGATCCGCAAAACTGGCCGAGGGATCCGCTGTCTCGTTGCCCACAATGACACGACCGTCGGCATTGGCGACACGAATGGCCACCGCTTCCGGAAGCAGACTTTCTTCAAACGCAATGATTTTTTTCATGCCGGCTTCATTCAGATTTCCTGCGACGAGATTTTTTTCAATCTCATGCTGCATTGAAATCAGAGTATGATCGATGCGCTGGATTGTGGCTGTGATATTGTGATTGATGGACTGAGCGAGATTGCGGCTGTGAATCTGGGCATTCTGTACAGCATATTCCCGGCTGAGCGCAAGGCTGTATATGACTATGAACACAACAAACAGACTGAAGACAAGTGATGCAATAAAGAGCCAGCGGCCAAATTCCAGTCCAGGTCTGTCCCTGAGAAGGAAATCGGAAAGGGGATCCGTGACTTTCAGTATAACTGAGTCGATCTTTGTCTTTTTTTCAGCCGAGTTCTCTGCCACAATTGTACTCTGATTTTTTCCGGTTGGCTCTCTGCAACCAAATCATTCGGTAGATGTCATTTATTCTTGCCAATCACGCGGTATCGAGTTACCTTGAACCATGTGTTCTCGTTTTGCCTATCTCGGTTTCAGCGAGGCTCTGGCCGATGAACTGGACCTCATTGCGGGCTGGGATTTCCCGCCCATGTACAATGTGGCGCCCAATCAGTTCGCGCCCGTGATACGCCGCGACCCGGAATCTTCGCAAAACCGGATGACAAAAATGAAATGGTCGCTCATTCCTTCCTGGTCAAAGGAGCCGACCGTGAAATACGCCACCTTCAACGCGCGTTCTGAAGATATAGAAAAAAAACCAGCCTTTCGCAGCGCTGTAAAAGCAGGCCGGCGATGTCTTGTTCCGGCGGATTGTTTTTATGAATGGAAACAGATCTCCGGCCAAAAACAGCCTTACTGGATCGGACTTGAGAACGGCGAAAAATTTTTCATGGCCGGTTACTGGGAAAGATGGACGAAGGAAGAAGAAACACTGGATTCGTTTACGATTCTGACGGTTCCGTCTAACGAGCTGGTTTCGGAGCTGCACGAAAAAAAAAGAATGCCCGTTATTTTCACCAGGATTGACGACTGCCTGCACTGGCTGCGTCCGGATCAGAAACCTGAAGACCTTCAGCCGTTGATTCGTCCGTACTCTGCCGAGGCAATGAAAGCCTATCCGGTTTCAAAGAAAGTTGGAAATGTTCGTTACAAAGAGAAAGACAGCATCGAACCGGAGGGAAAGGAACTGCATTTTGTCAGATCGGCCAATAGAGTGGAATGAGGCTCTGCAGCCGCTGCGGTGAAATGTTTTTGATTGTGGTTTTTCCCTTGCCAGCCTTATCGATCGTCAAAAAATGTCCCCCGGTGGGCCTTTTCAGGCAGGAGCGCAAGCTCTCCGTAGTCCAATCCGGATTTTTTTCCGGGAATGACAAATTAGACGGCCGCCCGGAGTAAGAATTTGGCCAGTATACGAAGACCACGGCATAAAATATGCCGTACTGTGGGTGGTTGTCTCTACAACGATGCAAAATGCCCCTCAATCAAAAGACCGTACCCGCCGGGACAGAAAGCGGACAGCAGAAAAAAGAAAAAATCCCCATTCGGCGAGCAGCTTCTTGAGAAGCAGAAACTCCGTCTGACGTATGGAATGCTGGAAAAGCAATTCTATGGAACGTACGTTCGAGCCTCCCGACTGCATGGCAACAAATCGGACAATTTCATGACGCTGCTGGAAACACGTCTGATGACGCTGGTTTTTCGGCTGGGACTTGCCAGAAGTATTTTTGACGCAAGACAGTTGATCAATCACGGCCATGTAACCGTTGACGGCAAAAGTGTGGATATTCCCAGCTACCAGATTAAAACCGGAATGATCATCGGCGTGCATCCGGATTCAAAGGAACTGGATCGAGTCAAACTGGGTATTGAAACGCGGGTATCTTCATCAAATCCCACGCCATATCTGGAAATTCAAGCGGATGGTATTTCAGGAAAGTATACGGGGATTGTCAATGCATCGGATATACCGGTGACTCGTATCAATGTTCAGAAGATCATTGAATTCTACAGCAAATAGTAAATAGGCTCAGGCCTTTTTTTCCAGAATAAGGCCGCTCAGTTCTTCCATGCGGGCTGCAAAATCAAGCAGCTTGCTGGAAGGGACTGCATCGACGACTTCCCCTGTGATGTAATTCACCAGTGTAACCTGTATCTTACCTGTGTTTTCATGAACACTGTACTGAAAGCGGGTCTGGGGATGGTGTGGCTGAAAGATCTCCAGCGCCTTTATGGCCGATTGAATCTTTTCCCGGTTGGATGGAGTGTCTGCTACATCATGATACTGTGACTGCTTCGACGGATTCTTATCAATCACCGCCGTTTGCTGCTGAGCCTCGCGTATTCTACGCAACTCCTCGTCTCCCCTGGGAGCCGTCCTTACATGAATTGTGGACTTTTCAATAGGTTCCATCATAATTTCTCTCCTATTAATCCGTTTCGGAATAACGGAAACGATCCTTAATGGTATGATTCTATTTTTTTTGACGTTTCTGGCATATTTTTTGCACAGTAAAGCGGCCAAAACGGCCAGGAAAAAGAGTTTTTCACGCAGGGGCCGCAGTGCTGCCGCAGAGAAGGAAGGGAGGAAATCTTTCAGGACTCAAGAAAGCCTGCCCGGTCACCAGTCCATTCGACAATCCACTCCTCTCTGCGTTCTTGGCGCGCTTTGCGTGAGACTCTTCTGTTTTAGCTTTTATTTTTTCAGGGCGTTTTTCATGCGCATCAGCTTTCCGCGCAGTCGCATGATGGCCTTGGTGTGCAGCTGAGAAATACGGCTTTCTGTGACTTCCAGAACCTCGCCGATTTCTTTCAGTGTCAGATCTTCGTAATAATAGAGGACTATCACTTTTTTCTCTTTGTCCGGCAGCTGTTTGATGGCTTCCACGATGACGGTCTTGATTTCTTCCCGTTCGATCAGGGAATCCGGATTCAGGTTCACCGGCGCTTCCAGAGTCTCCATGAAGGACACTTCATCATTGTCGTCTCCCAGATACCATATGTCGTTCAGGGAAATGATGCTGGTTCCGGATATTTTTGTCAACAGCGACTGCAGATCGTCGACGGTGATGCCCAGCTCTTTGGCGATATCCTCGTCTTCCACTGTGTGGCCCATTTTATTTTCCAGCATGGTGATGATTTCTTCCACCTGCTTGGCCTTCTGTCTGATGGAGCGCGGAATCCAGTCGATGCTGCGCAGCTCGTCGAAAATGGCGCCGCGAATCCGGGTCATGGCGTATGTCTTAAAGCGGATATCCCGATCCGGATCGAATTTCTCAATGGCGTCCAGCAGACCGAACGATCCGTAACTGACCAGATCGTCAAATTCCACATTCTGCGGCATGCCAATGGCGACCTTGCCCGCCACGTATTTCACCAGAGGCGCATACTTTTCTGCCAGAAAATCGCGGACCTCTCTGATTTTCTCACGACGGTATTTCCGCCAGAGTTCCTGTTCATCCGAATCTTTATATTTATCCCACAGTCGTGACATCAATGTACCATTTTGCCGGGTTTATGTCTCAAATACTAATAAAAAAAAACTTATATTTTTAACTGTCTCTGGCAAGCATTGTTTTCACAGCCTGCGCCATGAGTTTGGGTTCATTCTTTATCTTTACCTTGTTCACGATAACATGATCTCCAAACTCTTCTTTTCTTGCAGATCCAGCCGAACTTCCCGCTGCGCCCGCGGACCCCGATTCCATCGATGAATCGCCATCGTCGTATGCTGAAGTTGAAGCAGGCTGCGCAATGTATGCATCCCCTTCCTCTTCTTCCATCGAAACCGAGTCTTCCGAAACCGCAGATCTCTGCTCTGAAGACTCCCCCGACGAGTCAAATATACTTAAAAATTCCGGAACTCTCATTTCCAGAATCTTATAAATGCCGGCTCCCAGCCCGGCTGACACCACCATGCAGATTACTGAAGTAACCAGCACGGATGTCAAGCGATTTCCGCCCAGAATGCCAAAAGCGGCAGAAATGATTAAACCCCCGATGGCAAATCCAGCCGCAAATTTCAAGAGAAGAGCCAAAATCGCTCCTTAGAAAAGATCCCTTTCCCGGCTCCCGAAAGAAAAACTGACCAATTTCTGAAAAAAGTTTGCAATTCCCGGCGATTCATCCCGTACGCGCGAGTTCAGAAGACGCGCGGCCACATGATGCAGGCAGGCCGAACTTTTAGATCCAGGGTGCAGAACCACATGGGGACGTTGATTTCTGATACTTTTCTGCACAAGGGCCTCTTCAAATATAAATCCAATGCTCTCTACCCGGGTTTTCAGGAACTGCGCGGCAATGCTGATCAGGCGGTCGGCCACACGCTTGGCTTCAACGGCTGAGGGCACACGGTTTACTATCAGACGAATGACTTTGTCGTTATGGTTTGCCACAATACTTTTGATCATACCGTAGGCATCTGTTATGGCAGTCGGTTCCGGCGTTGTAACAACCAGAATATCATCCGCCGGCAGTACCAGACCGATCACATTCGCGCCGACTCCGGCTCCGGTGTCGATGAGCATGATATCATAACCCGTCAGCGATTCCAGTTCACGCATGAAATTATCGCGCTGTGTGTCCGTAATATTCGCCAGCTGCGAAATGCCGTTTGCGCCGGCAATGATGTCGATCCCGTAGCTTGTGGAAATGATGATATCGCGGATGCTTTTCTTGCCCTTCATCACTTCATAGATATTGTGCTCCGGAATGATTCCAAGCAGGACATTGATATTGGCAAGTCCCAGGTCTCCGTCAAAAAGAAGGACTTTTTTACCGGCTCTTGCAAGACAGATGGCCAGATTCACAGAAACCGTAGTTTTTCCCACGCCTCCTTTCCCGGAGGTTACGGAAATGATCCTGGTGTTGACCGGTGGAATATCTATGTTTTCATCTTCTATTACTGAGGATTCGACAGGTTCCTCCGGCGCTTCCAGAAGTGTGGTTCCTTTCGATTTTGACCGGCTTTGTGCCAGTTTTCTTAAATTCGCCGCTTGATCAATAATTTCCATTACTTTTTACCCGAGTTCCGGTTAATTGTGTCCATTTTTACCGTCGGACACTTCCAGAACCATTTTGGCCATTTCCATCGGTTCCAGCTCCAAAACATCACCCGGCACTTCCTGTCCGTTCGTCAAGAAGGAGAATGGCCTGTTAAATTTATCGGCATGCTCGATGAATGCCCCTATAAAATCTGCTTCATCCAATTTTGTCAAAATTATTTTATCAAAGCCGATCTGGTCGTAGGCTACCAAGATTTTCTCAATTAAATCCGGACTGGTTGTGGCGGATAGCGTTAAATGCTTCTCCAGGCGGACTTCACAGGCCTCGGCATAGGCTTTTAGCTCCATAATACGGTTCGTATCCTTATGCCCAATGCCGGAAGTATCGATCAGCATCAGTTCCGCTCCATCCCTGCGGATCTGCTCGCGAAATTCAGCAGGAGTGAAGGGAAGATGGATGTCAAGACCCATGACGGCCGCATAGGTTTTCAATTGCTCCGTGGCCGCCAGCCGGTAATGGTCCAGGCTGTACAGAGAGACTTCCCGCCCTTCCATAATATGGTATTTGGCTGCCAGTTTGGCCAGACTGGTAGTTTTGCCGGATCCGGTGGGACCGATCAGCATGACAGCCCGGCACTCGCCCCGGGGCGGCGCTATGTCGGGCACGGTGCGAATAATGGCCGCCAGCTCTTCCAGGGATTTTTCCTGAACTTTTTTGTACTCATTTTTTTCAAGACGGGAAAGTCTGTAGTCCAGATTCTTTATAAAATGATCCGTAAACGACTGACTCAAATGGGCTCCCAGCAGGCGCTCGCGTATTTTTATCATGTTACGCACGGATCTTTGATCCTGGGGATCAATGCGGCCGCTTCCGGAAGGATTCTCCCAGGAAGCAGGCTCTGCGGACGCTTCTCTGTAGGCAGTCTCCTCCGGTTCTGATTTCAAGAGCGCCATAAGATCCGGGGGCAGGCCCCTGGAATGATCCGGCTTTTCACTTTCTTTCTCTCTGGCTCTGGCTCGATTGCTTTCACGGTATGCGGAATCGGAATCTTTTTCGGCAGATTGATCCGCTGTAATTTCTTCATCGCTCCTGGCGCTTTCCATTACTCTGTCTTTTAAGGATGCGGAAACGGCAGGAATTCGGGCGGGCGAATTCAAACCGGCGCTGGCCAGACCGGCGGCTATACTGGCCAGACTTCTGGAACCGGAGGCGATGCCGGACGCGGCGGGCGCACCGCCGGCAGAAGGATAGGAGCCAAAGGATCGAGGTCGACCCTCGTTTTTTTCATCTTTTTTCCAGGCAGCGGCCAGGGCCTGCTCTTCCACCATGAATTCTATTTCGTACAGCTTTTTTGAGAGCAAACTGGACCCGAGGAGTCCGCCCTCTTTCACTTCTCTTCTGGCAACGATGTAAACATTGGTTCCGTATTTACTCCGAATCTGCATCAGGCATTCGGAGTAGCTTTTTCCTCTTACCTTATTGTATTTCATTGCTTCGACCCATTTGAAATATTATGTCGCATTTGGTCCAGACTGTAATGATTGTTCGAATTTGTAAAGGATTTTTCACAGAGTGAATCTCCTTTCGAGCGGGAGGCGGATCAAGTTCGACGTCAGGAAGGCGGGAACTGCCCAAAGATTTCTTGTCATCCGGATGCCTGCCGGATTCAATAGCTCATGCAACTACTAAGAGTTACCGTTTTCCTGACTGTTGTCCTGGCCGCCTTTGCCTGTAAAAAACCCGTTGTCGATATCATGCAGCCGCCAAACCTGTCGAACCTTAAATGGGGTCAGGGCATAGACAGCGCAGTCAGATCCTTCACAGGCCTGGGGTGGCAGGTGCTTCGAAAAACGCCGGAATCGCTGGATCTCGGTGTATCGCCGATGGATGCCGAGCAGCTAAAAGAGGAGCTCCTGGAAGACATGCCCATTCCCTACAGACTGACCCTCTTCTTTCATGCAGATCGGCTGACCGTAGCCCGCTTTCTGCGTCGCGATACCGGAACAAATACAGGGAAGTTTTTTGAAAATATTAAAAATTCATACGGACTCTCAGCTCCCGTGTGGACCGGCGACAGGAAACGAGAGGATTCACCGACTGGAAACATACGGTATGAGCAGGAAATGATATTTGAAAAGCCGGATGTCTATATTAAAATCTTTCGAAACGAAGTCAAAATGAAGGAAGATCAGCTCAATTCCATTGCCGGCGATGAACTGGAAATCAGTATTTTTTCCCGTGTTGAGAATCCGGGCATCAGCGTCGACGGGCTGAAAGAGCCCTGATTGAAATAAAAAAACACATAGAAAATTATTCAGGGCTGACAATTATTGGGTATGGGATGTTTAATTGGAATTACGTTATAGATCAATGATCAGGAGATGAGATTATGAACAAAGATAAAATTGTTGAGCTGTTGGGATCGGAAGCGGCCGGTCTTTTGGACTACAAGGCAAAAGTATCCAAAGAGGATCTGCACCTGCCCGGGCCCGATTTTGTGGACCGCACGTGGGCCTATTCTGACAGAAATCCACAGGTGCTCCGATCTCTGCAGCAGATGTTCAATACCGGCCGACTGGGCGGCACGGGATTTCTTTCAATTCTGCCTGTGGATCAGGGCATTGAGCACAGCGCTGGCGCCTCGTTTGCTCCCAATCCAATCTATTTCGATCCGGAAAATATCGTGAGACTGGCAATAGAAGGCGGATGCAACGCAGTGGCATCGACCTTCGGCGTGCTGGGAACTGTGGCCCGAAAGTATGCGCATAAAATTCCATTTATTGTCAAAGTCAACCACAATGAACTGCTGACCTATCCAAACAAAGCGGATCAAATTCTTTTCGGGAATGTGGAAGAAGCCTGGAATATGGGAGCGGTGGCAATCGGCGCGACCATCTATTTCGGCTCGGAAGAATCCGGTAGACAGATCGTTGAAATCGCCGATGTGTTTCAGCATGCTCACGAACTGGGCATGGCAACGATTCTCTGGTGCTACACAAGAAACAACGCTTTCAAAAAAGACAAGGATTATCATGTCTCCGCCGATCTCACCGGACAGGCGAATCATCTGGGCGTTACAATTCAGGCGGACATCATCAAACAGAAGCTGCCGGAAAATAACGGCGGTTTTGAAGCGCTTAAGTTCGGCAAATTTCATCCAAAGATGTACACCGATCTGAGTTCCGATCATCCGATCGACCTCACCCGCTACCAGGTGATGAACTGCTACATGGGCCGAGCCGGACTGATCAATTCAGGAGGACCTTCCGGAAAAAATGATCTGGCGGAAGCGGTGAAAACTGCGGTGATAAATAAAAGGGCCGGAGGAACGGGGCTGATCTCCGGAAGAAAGGCTTTCCAGAAACCGATGAAAGAAGGCGCGTCTCTGTTGAATGCGATTCAGGATGTGTATCTTTCTAAAGACGTAACAGTCGCTTAATTTCGTCGAGTCGTCTGAGAACTGCGGGTGTATTGGCGCTTTGTGTTCGGGCAACAATCGCTCGCAGTTTTTCAAAATCTTTAATTTCCAGTTCTCCCTGTCGGGGCTCATGCGCGAGCAGCAGGGAAATTTCTTCGAGCGCACGATCCGCATGAATGCCGGCCGGGTATCGGTCCAGATACCGACCGTAGGTTTCACTGGCTTCTATGAAATAATAACCGGGATCAACATCACATTGACCGGGCAGCATATTGCGCGCTCCTTCCCAGAGAATTTCTTCCAGCGCCGGGGAATCGGGAAATTTTATTTGCAGATCCCAGAATCGGCTTGAATTTAACAGATACTGCCGCCGAGATTTATCGAAAAATAGATTTGAACTCTGAGAATTGATCCAGCCATTGTAGGGCTGACCTGGCTGCTGGCCGGCAGGAATTTTTTCCAGCGTCTTTTTTATCGCAAGAAGAAACAACAACGAAATCTCGGCGCTTCCCTGCGTCGAATCAGTCGAATCAAAGGCATCCTGTGATCTTGCTGAAAAATTGACAAGCTCCACCGACTGCGAAAAATTCAAGTCTTGCGCCAAAAATCGACGGCAGAGACGGATCAATATTTCCCGATTCCTGGATCTGTCAAAGTTTTCCGTTTCTGGACCAAAAATCCATCCGGTCTCGACAGCGGAATAGCGAACCTTGATCCAGGACCGATCCGGGCCCTGATTTTGCCGTATAACAATGCGTGAAAGTTCCGGCAGAATGCTTCCCAGCGCCATCACCGCCACAATGCGCGACCGCTCGTCCGCGCGCTCAAAGATCCGCGCGCCGGCGATGACCGTAATTCGTTCCGCCGCAAAAATCTGCGCCGGCAGAAGAACAAAAACCGCGAACTTAACTGAAAAAACGCTCATCAATAAGGGCGAATCGGCTTTCCGCTGACTTTTTTGAATTCCAGTTCCTTGACGACAGGAGATCTTCCGAATGTGGTACCCATCGCTTCATAAAGACTGACCTGCGCCGGATCCACGAATCGCTGCAGAATGGCGTCTTTGACATCCATGTACTCCACAACTCCGTCGGTGCACGATACGACCGTAACTCCAAAAATTCCCTTTTTCGCGAGATGCACGGCCGCGCTTCCCACTTCCAGTCCAAAATTCGAATCCACTGCCGTACTGAAGCCGCAGCGAACCAGATGGCCCGGCCGAACATCTCTGATTTCAGGAATCTCATTCACGCCTTTGACGAACATACCGTGCTTTTTGAAAAAATCCGCGATGGAAGAATCTGCTTTGACTCTATCCTCAATCTGTTTGACCACATATTTGCCCGCGCCTATCAGTTTCCTGTGCCCGAACGAATCCGGCCCGGAGGTCATGTCGACCAGTTCGTTGCCGGATGCGTCGCGCAGACCCTCCGCGACAACGATGATCACCGTGCCGCCCTTCACATCGCTGTTCTCTATTCTGCGAAAATAAATTTTCTTAATATGTTCATACAGGACATCAAAATCAACCGGGATTTCCGGGATGAGTATCGCATCCGCGCCCGCAGCTATGCCGCCGCGAAAGGCAGTGTGCCCCGCATATCTGCCGAACACTTCCACAATAAGGAATCGATTGTGCGTGCTGCCCGTCGTCTTAAGATCCCGGAGAAATTCCACTATACGATTGATCGTGCTGTCGCCGCCCACACTGTACGGCATGAGATCCAGATCCATTGTCTTGGGCGCATGGATGCAGGGGATTCCCTTCCCGGCAAGATCCACAACAACACTGCCTGTATCGTCGCCGCCTGCGATCACGAGCGCGTCCATTCCGAACTTCTGAAGTCCGCTTTTAATTCTTTCATATTTCTGTTCGTCTTTAATTTTACTGATTTTTACGCGGGAATTTCCGGCCTCGCTCCCGGCGAGTTCCACCGCGATTCTGTCCACTCTCTCGGTAGTCAGCTCAGTCAGCTCCTTGAAATCGACAAGATTGTAGAGTCCGGCATATCCATTGGGAATGATGTATGACTTTATGCCGTAATTCAAAGCGGTAAGAGCGGCGCCTTTTACAAAACCGTTCAGCCCCCCGCAGTCGCCGCCCGATGTGAGAATTCCAATTTTTTTTATGCTCATAAATAAACCTCTCAGCAGATGCAAACCCTCTTACAGCTTTACCCCCATACGTTCCAGCTCTTTTTTTGCCGATTCCATTTCTGCCTGCAGCCTGGGCGCCGAGGAAAGCTTAACGGTCAATTCCATATCCCGGAAGATATAAAGGTAGTTGTATACATTCATCATAATTTCTTCAAATATTTTTTCGATTGTCCGGCCGTTCATTCGGTTATTGCTCACCAGTTCACAGTCGAAATGGGGCAGGAATCGCACTCCTGGCGCGGCATTTTCGATCGGCACTTCTTTTGTCCTGTTCACTTTGTCCTTCTGTCCGACGGAAGCTTCTGTATTTTTTGCAAGCATATGGTTGTTCATAACCACTCTAAGATCGTTCAGAAAGTTCTTAAATAATTTTATTGATTTTCTCACAATGTCTATGAATGATTTTATGACTTCATCGCTGGGTCCTTTTTTCATATCTTCCATAAAATCATTAAAATTGTAGCTGACATTTTTGTATTTTTTAATGTAAAGCTCCATCTCCCGCATCAGCAGTATAAATTCATCAATCAGCGAGTTGAACATTCCCTGTTTGAACAGAATAACCTCCGTGGATGTGCCGATCGCTTTGGTTGTTATCGATCCGCTCAACAGGGGCAGCGTGCATGTGTCAAAGTCCTTGAGGGCCACAAATAAAAGCCGGTGCGGCTCGCGCTTGTGCGCATTCAGCAGCGCTTCATTTACGACGCTTTCACTGTATGTTTTTCGCACCACGTCTCCCACAATTTCATTGAGAAAATCAACTTTTACTTTGCCGGAAGGATCCATCTGGAAATACTTTGTTTTGATATCGTCAATCTCTTCCAGTTCATTCTTCCTCCGCGTGTAGACTTCCCGCGTTTTTACGATTTTCGCTTCAATAACTTTTCTGACATTCTCCGGCGATCTGTAGCGGTCGAGAACCGGTTCACGGACTTTCAGCTCGCTGACGACTGTATCCCAGTCGACGATCTTTTTTCGGCCAAGAACATAAAACGCAAGAACCGAATTTTTAATACCGGGCGGCCGGGACTCAAGAGTGAGCAGATACTGTATCGCCGCTTTCAATTTTGAAAGAATCGGCGAGAGGTCCGGCTTGGAGATAAGGAAATGCGGGAGATCTTCCTTCAGAACCGAATCGATGTTCGGATGCATATTGAGAATCACATAATTCTTCTGCATTGTCAGGGTATCCAGAATCCATTCTTCAGGGCGGCTTTTTTTCTGAAGATATGGCGGAACCTTTACAAATTCTTCCAGAAAATTGTACATGGCAACAATAACATTATACTGAGCCGGAGTCCAGGCCTCCCAGCCGTCGCGGATGGCAATCTTCAGACATTTAATGGATGCGACAATCTGATCCTCTTTCAATCCCAGAAACAGATGTTCCACTTTGGGAGAAAGCGCGTAACTCATGCCAAGAAACCCGGGAGAAATCGTTCCATTCGCTTTGCCCCATTTTACAATTTCACCGCCGAAAAGCCGGCTCAGCCATCCGCCTGCTTCGCCCGCATCCGATTTTTTTCTGGCTTTTTTTTCGGACGATACCGAGCCAACGGCGCCGGAAAGACCTCCCGATGAAGAGTGCCCGCGGCCGGACCTTGCATCAGATCTGCCGTCTGCGGAAGCATGCGCTGAATTTCGCGTCGAATTCCCGGATCGTTCGTCCAGTTCCTCGATTCTTTTGATTCTTACGAAAACATCGCTTGTGGTTGCGACAATACCGTCTACTTCTTCCTGCTCTTCCGGAGATCTGGATTTCCGATACAGCTCTCCAAAAACCTTATGCGCCTGTGAGCGCGTGAGCGTGGGGTCCATAGATCAATTGCTTTGATTCAAAGGATTTTCTACAGTGCGGGAACCCGGAGGAGATTTGTAAGAAAAGAGGCTGGCTGGAAAATTCTCGACTTTCCTGATGTCCGCCAGTGCGATTGTCATCGGTTCCGTTTCTTCTCCTCTGCGAATGCTCAATTGTTTCAGATAAAAATTTTCATCCCACGTCAGTCGAACATCATGAAATCGCGAAGCAGGATTTTCCGGTGTAAGGTAAGCAGTCCTTCCCGTGACCCGAATTTTGAAGCCAGAAAGAATCCAGCCGAGTCCGCCCCCGCCCGGCACCATATCCTGCCGGCCCAGAACTGTTCCGGAGAATACAAAGAGCTGCCGGCCGTTGGAAGCAATGACCCGCCCGTCCCCCAGCTGAAGATTCAATTTCCCATTTTGAAAGGAAAGAACACCCCTTAAATTTCCCTGCGGCGAGGAAATAGTCAGTGTGGCCCGAAAACTGTTCAGGGATTGCATCCTGGAGACTACAGTGCGAACTGCGTCCTCTCCCTCTGACCTTGCGGGGCTGGAGGCGAACTGCAAAATTATCAAGATCAGAACCGGCAGAAGTTTTTTAGTAAATCGCATCTGAGGCATACTTCCCGTATGGGAGATTCATTTCAAGGATAACGTAATTTCAGATATGGAAAAAAGTCTATCCACTCCAGGCCATGCCCCAGTATTACTGCCGTACTTCCGGAATCAGCCATGAAAGGACACGAAAAAACACGAACGAAGATGGATTTTTTACCGGTTTTTAAACCTTTCGTGCCATTTCTTGAGATTTCGTGGCTAAAACACGACAGTAGTGCTAGCCCAGAACTTTCTTGAATTCCGACGTCAGCACCGGCACAACCTGAAACAGATCATCGACGATACCATAGGTGGCAACTTTAAAAATTGGAGCGTCCGCATCCTTGTTGATGGCAACAATATACTTTGAAGATCCCATTCCCGCAAGATGCTGAATGGCGCCCGATATACCGCAGGCAATATAACAATTTGGAGCAACCGTCTTACCGGTCTGTCCCACCTGTGTCGAATGGGAAATCCATCCGGCGTCCACTGCTGCGCGGCTGGATCCCAGCGCAGCGCCGAGAACATCGCAGAGCTCCTGGAGCATAGGAAAGTTTTCCGGCCCCTTGAGTCCGCGACCGCCGGCGACTACAATGGATGCATCCGGCAGCTGAACCTTTGATCCGCCCGAGGCGTCGATATCGGCGAGCCTTGCGGAAACATTTCCTTCAGCCGCATCCGTGGTCTCCAGAGTTTCCGGCCCGGAGTAAGAAACAACTTCCTGCGAATTGGGACGGACTGTGATTACTGCGGGTGACTTCACACGGATTGTCGCATAAGCTTTTCCGGAATAAACCGGCTTGCGAAGTTCGATCAAATCCATGCTGCCCTTCAATCCGACAACATCAGCGACAACCGTGGCGTTCAATTTTACTGCAAGGCGTCCGGCAAAATCTTTTCCCTGAATAGAATGCGGCAGAAGAACAACCTTTGCCTGCTTCTGAACCGCGACCGCAGCGGCGACAGCCGCATAACCCTGCGACGAATAACTCACGCTGCTTTTCACGACTGTATCCGCGCCGGCGCTGAATAAATCTTTAGCCTGCGCGTCAGTTCCATTAAAGAGCAATGCTACAACCGGTTTCCCAATGTTGCGCGCCGCTGAGACCATCTCCTTTGAAATTTTCTTTAGAGCGTCGCCTTTTGTTTCTGCTACAACGAGTATGGACATAATGATTTCTCCCTGCTGTGAATGATTACAATGCTTTTAAATATTTACAGATCTCAAATAACCTTTGCCTCTTCACGCAAAGCCTTGACGAGATCCTTCGCTTTGGCTTCCGGCGAATCGCCTGCAAGAATTCTGCCTGGAGGTCTTGGCGGAGGCGGCTCCAGCGAAGCAACCTCAACTTTCGCGGCAGTGACTCCCAGCGAATCCACAGGCTTTACTTCCACCTGTTTTTTCTTGGATGCCATGATGCCTTTCAGAGAAGGATAACGAGGATCATTCAGACTTTTAGTCGCAGTGATCACTACCGGCGTCGCCGATTCGATTTTTGCGCTTCCGCCTTCGATTTCTTTTCTCGCGGTGATTTTGCCGCCTTCTGCAGAGACCTGCAGGGCGCTTGTGATAAGAGTGCATCCCATAATTTCCGCAATCATTGCCGGCACCATGGACGATTGAGAGTCGATGGCATTGTGGCCCGTCATAACGATGTCCGGTTTTTCAGCCTCAAGAAATTTACCGAGAGCGGTGGCGGCATAACTCACATCCAGCACATTATAGGAATCATCTTTGATATGAATGGCAGAATCCGCTCCAAGGGCGTAGGCTGTTCTCAGCGCGTCCACAACCCTGTCCGGCCCGAGAGAAACAGCGGTGATGGTTCCACCCGTCTTTTCTTTCAATCGGAGCGCCTCTTCCAGCGCATTTTCATCAAATGGTGAAACGATCCATTTGATACCGGCTTCTGCGATTCCGGCTCCCGAAACTTTTATGCTGGTTTCCGTATCCGGAACCTGCTTGACCAGAACATAAATTTTCATATTGACCTCTCGGAATTTATTGGACCAGAATTTAATTGCAATATACAGTGTCAACTTTATTGGGCGGTGGATTTGATATGATTTTTTTCTCTTGTTCAGCTATATATTGATAAAATACAGGTTTCCCCAAACAGGGCGGCCATTATGGAAAAAACTTATCAATTCAGCCTCTGCGGCATAAAAACGCGAGGTTTAGGTTTCCGAATGACTTTCTTTGTCCGAAGGTCCGGGAACTGCTCTCTGAAAGAGCTGCATGCTCCAGATCAACGACAGCACCACGATAAGAAAATTGGCATCCGTTTTCAGAAAAATACCCAGGCCCAGGATTGGCAGGAATAGATGAACGGCGATATAATGCCCCAGACTCTCAAGGCTGTCCGGCGCGAAGCCGGAAGAGATGGTCCTCATAATTGCTGATCTGTAAAAGAACAGTATACCGGCTGATTTTTCCTCGACCGATGTGAGAGAAGCCGTGTAGCGTTTGCGAATTGTCCACGAAAGAACAACCAGAACGATAATATCCAATATACCTGCAATGATCAGTGTCAGTGACAATTCTCTTCCCCCGAATTCGAGCCGGTCGCCCGCGTAAAAAGACAGAAAATCCTTCCCATTTCTGGCTAACCAGTAAAATTTTGTCCGAACGACAGGAATCCTGGAGCAGCAAATGACTACAGCCACCATTGACAGACAGACCGGAGATGATTTTGACCTATTCAATCCAACCGCGGCGCACCGCGATATCAGGGCCATGGCGGAAAAACTCGCCCTGGGCGTTTTAAAAGAGCAGGCAAAAAAACATGATGAAGAAGAAAAATTCAATATCGATCTGTTCCGACGACTGGGATCGGAACTGGGAATTTTCGGCCTGACCGTATCCGCGGATTACGGCGGCGCGGGGATGGATGCTCTTGCGGAGGTGATTGTTCATGAAGAACTAAGCCGCACCGATCCGGCATTCACACTCAGCTATCTGGCTCATGAAATACTGTTCGTAAACAACCTGTTTGTCAGCGGGAATGAATTTCAGAAAAAGAAGTACCTGCCTGGCGTGATCGACGGCAGCAAAATCGGCGGGATGGGAATGACGGAACCGGGAGCCGGCACGGATGTTCTGGGACTGACCACGACAGCCGTGAAAAAGGGCGATCGCTATGTCCTGAACGGAGCCAAACAGTTCATCACCAACGGAGTGGAAGGCGATTATTTCATCGTGTACGCGAAAGTCGGGGGCAAAGACCACAAACAGATCACAAGCTTCATCATAGAATCGGCATATCCAGGATTCAAAGTGGGCAAGAAAGAAGAAAAGATGGGAATCAAAGCCTCCAGCACAGCGGTTCTGTATTTTGAGGATATGGAAGTTCCAGAGGAGAACCGGATCAGCGAAGAAAATAAAGGCATTACGTCCATGATGCGAAATCTGGAAATTGAACGTGTGACGCTGGCCGCCCAGTCTCTGGGCATTGCCCGGGCCTGCATCGATATCATGGCAAAGTACGCGATACGCGAACGCAATTCTTTTGACAAACCGCTGATCGAATTCGGTCAGATTCAGAGATTGATCGCGGAAAGTTACGCGCAGTACAGCGCGGCGCGCGCGCTTGTCTATCAGACCGCGGCCGCAATCCATCCAAAAAAAAGAAATTCTCTCGGCGCGGCGGCGGCCAAACTTGTCGCCACTCCGATGGCGGAAACAGTGGCGCGCAATGCAATTCAAGTGCTGGGCGGCTACGGCTACTGCCGCGAATACGGCGTCGAACGCATGCTGCGCGACGCAATTTTATTCAGCATAGGCGGCGGAACCAATGAAGCGATGCAGAAAAATATCTGCGGCGATCTGAAAAAACAGTACGGTGAAGGTTGAAGGCTGGAAGAGCCGGCGCGCTGGCGCTGATTTTTTTATTTTTTTTGTGTCAGCGGGAAAATTCCGCTGACAGGGATCCTCTGGATATGATAGACACACCCGCAAACCTGGATTTGATTTTTTTCACCCGAAGAACGACGAGGCGCAATTTCAAGGGGGCGCAGAATTTTGATATTCCCGTATCCGGCGCAGTGATCGGAGCCAGTTACCATCAGGCAGATCCGGCCAATGCAGATGTATTATTTTTCCACGGAAACGGAGAGGTCGTTCCTGACTACGACGATGCGGCGGAACTATTTGCCGGCGCCGGACTGAATCTGTTTGTTGTGGACTACCGCGGGTACGGCTGGAGCACCGGATCGCCGTCATTGCGGACACTGCTCGACGATTCGCATAAAATTGCGGAATTTTTTCTCAAGACGATGCGCGAGAATGCCGGGACCGGAAAAAAACATAAATATTTTTTGATGGGCCGGTCGCTGGGCAGCGGTCCTGTCTGCGAAATCGCGCTGAACAATAAGAACGATTTTTCCGGACTGATTCTGGAAAGCGGATTCGGCGATATTGTGCCGCTGCTGCGAATGCTGGGGATGGACCTGGGGAATTCGGAAGAAGCCCTTTCGGAAATGTTTTCCAACGACAGGAAATTATCGAAGATCGATCTGCCTGTTCTGATCATTCACGGTGAGCGCGATCATCTGATTCCCCTGCAGTTTGCCCGGCAGAATTTTGAAGCGATCCGGCATAATAATAAAAAGATTCTGGTTCTTCCCGGCGCAGAACACAACAATGTCATGACCTTTCACCGGCAGTATTTCAAGGCCATGGCCGATTTCGTAAAAGAGAATTAGATCGTCAGCACCATCCATTTCTCGGAAAGCACGGCGATCAATTCGCCTTTTTCGTTCTCAGCCGTAGTCTCAACGAATAATATATTCCTTTTTTTCTCCCTCAACGTCGTGCGAATCGTGATGGGTCCCGCGGCGTGCGCTTTCCTGTACCGAATATTTGCCTCCGCCGTCGTGCCGAAATTTTTTTTTACATCCAGAATGTAGTGCACGAACGCGCCCTGGCAGCTGTCCATCGCCGAAAATATCGCTCCGCCGTGCGCAACCCGGTTGGGATTCCAGTGATGATCTTTGACATCCAGTCTGTACACACAGTGATCCTGGGTGATCTCGACCATCTCGCAGCCGACATGCCGGCCGAATTTGTCGTCAAAGAGCTTTCTGTATTCTTCAAGATTGTACATAACACCGCCGCGGGCGACAGAACCAAAAGCATAAGCACGAAATTTTTTCAGCTGGAGCGAGGCCGCATAATCTCTGGCGGCATCCAGTCGACGGGATCTTTCGATTTTTCATTTTTCCTCCAGCCATTTCACAACCATGTCCGCTGCCCGTTCCATCATCCCGGGAATATCATTCATCTCTTCGCCTGAAAAATTCGACAGAACATGATCTGCAATATCGTCATGATCCGGCCGGCCGACACCGAGACGCACGCGGAAAAAATCCGCCGACCCGCAGTGCGCGATGATGTCACGAAGGCCATTGTGCCCTTTGTGGCCGCCTCCTTTTTTCAAACGCACATCTCCAAACGAAATTTCGATTTCATCGTGGAGGACGATCATCTTATCTGGAGTTATTTTATTATTTTTTACAACTTTTGAAAGCGCCTGGCCGGATAGATTCATGAAGGTCCGCGGCCGGGCCAGAACCAGCGGGATTTTTTTTCCATCCCGACGCGTGAATTCTGTTTTCCAGGTGTCGCTGTCGCCCAGTTTTGCGGCAGGCTCAGCGCCGAGTCGTTCAACGAGAGCTTCCAGCGCCAGAAAGCCTGCATTGTGCCTGTTTTTTTTATATTTTTCACCCGGGTTTCCCAGACCCGCAATCAATACAGAGACTTCCGCCATCGGGGCATATTTTTTCCGATCGGGATTGGGACAAGAACATTCCTGTTGACCGCCGGCGCGGCCCCCTCGACAATGCAAAATGACTTCGGCACATCTGGTCTTTGCCAGAAAATACCGCCCCCAAAAATTCAAGGATGTTGTCCGGCAGCAGGTGGCCGTGCGAGCTTTGCAGAACGCTCTGGAATCGGGCCGGCTGGGATCCGCCTATCTGTTTTTCGGGCCAAGAGGCGTGGGAAAAACGACTCTGGCCAGGATTCTCGCAAAGCGTGTGAACTGCCACGCCCCGGTAGACGGAGAACCCTGCGACGAATGTGAATCCTGTATCTCAATATTAAACGGCAACTCAATGGACGTGCTGGAAATCGACGCAGCGTCCAACCGGGGGATTCACAATATCCGCGAACTTCGCGAGAATGTCAAATTCCAGCCGATGGCATCAAAGAAAAAAGTCTATATCATTGATGAAGTGCACATGCTCACAACGGAGTCGTTCAACGCTCTGCTGAAGACTCTGGAAGAGCCGCCGCCGTTTGTACTGTTCATCCTGGCCACAACGGAATTCAACAAAATTCCAGAGACAATCCTGTCGCGCTGCCTGGTGTTTGCGCTGAGAAAAGTTCCGCTCAAAGTCGTGCAGGAGTATCTCCGCGACATGTGCGAGAAAGAGAGCATTCCGGTGGAAGAGGAAGCTCTGTTCTGGATCGCCCGGCGCGGCGACGGTTCTGTCAGGGACAGTCTTTCTTTTCTGGAACAGGCCGTCACCTACTGCGGCAAGAATATCACAACAGAGCAGGTGAAAGAACTGCTGGGCGCCGTGCCGCTGGATCTTTTCATCGGACTGACGGAAAATCTGCTGAATGCATCTTCCGATGTGAACAAACTGCTGGAGCCGGTACATGACACCTTTGCCACCGGCGGCGACCTGGGACGATTCGTCTGGGAATATCTGGATTTTCTTCGCACGGCGATTCACATCCGCCACGGCATCGAGGATCCTGAATTCCTGGGTCTGCCGGGAACTGAAACTCAAAAGATCCGCGCGCTTTTTGGCGCCGTCGATCCGGGGAAACTGACATTTCTTTTCGATTCTGTGTACGAGTTGCTTTCGCGGTCGTACGCTCTTCGCCTGAGAAACTCTTACGAAACCCGCGTTTTGATCGAAATTGAACTGCTCTCCCTCAGAGACAGGCTGTCCCGACCGTCGATCTCCGGAATTCTGACGCGGCTCAACCGGCTGGGAGCCGCCATACATCAGGGCACGGCCTATTCGCCGGAATCGGATCTGCAGAAAAAATTTCTTGGAACTGTGATTGAACCGGGATCGATTCCCGGATTGGAGGATTGATATTTGGACTTCAGCGATATTTTCAAGAACCTGGGCAATATGAAAGAGCAGATGGAGGCGATCCGGCTTCGAGTTGCGAAGATGAGCATCACGGGCGAATCGGGCGCGGGGATGGTGAAAATCACCGTAAACGGCGAAGGCACGATTACGAATGTAAAAATCGATCCGACTCTGCTCATTCCGGCAGAAAAGGACATGCTGGAAGAACTGCTGATTTCCGCAGGCAATGAAGCGCTCAGAAAAGCACGCGAAGCCGCTGCGCATGAACTCAAGAGCGCGGCCGGTCTGAACATACCGGGACTCGAAAAACTTTTCGGCGGGTAAAATGGCATTTCCCGCTCTTGACAATCTGGTGCGTCTTCTGGGCAGTCTTCCAGGCATCGGCCAGAGGAGCGCTCTTCGCATTGCATTTCACATACTGAAGAGCGATTCGAATCTGGCCGGGCAGCTCAGTCAGGCAATTTTAGAAATTCGAAATAAAATAAAATTCTGCGCATTCTGCGGCGGTCTCACGGATGAAGAAGTCTGTTCGATCTGCCGCAATGAAAAACGATCCGGCACAATCTGTCTGGTTGAGGAGCCCGGCGACATCATCGCCATTGAAAGCACGGGAGAATTCCAGGGACAGTACCATGTTCTGATGGGAGCCCTGTCGCCGCTCGACGGAATCGGCCCGGAGGATCTCCGCATCCCGGAACTGGAAGAGCGGCTGAAAGCGGGAAGTTACAAAGAAATTTTTATCGCCACCAATCCGACGCTGGAGGGCGACACAACGGCGCATTATATTATGGAAAGATTTCGCGACAGAAATATACGTATGACCCGGATTTCACACGGAATTCCAACGGGCTCGTCGATTGAATACGCCGACAGAAACGCTCTGGCGCGCAGCATCCGCGGGCGTCAGGAACTGGGACGGGACTGAAATGCATTTCCCGTCGCTCCAACACACGATTTACAGCGACGAACTCCGGCTTTTACAGTTGACAGATTAACATATACATCCAACATATACATTATGGTTCGAACACAGGTGTATTTGACGGATTACGAGAAGAAAGCCCTGGAATCCATCGCAGAGAAAAGTGGGGGCAGTCAGAGTTCACTGATCCGGGAGGCGATAGACTGGCTCATCCATACATACGAACAGGAACCGTCGGCACGTCTGCATCTTCTGCGGAAATCCAGGGGAACCTGGAGAAAATCGACGGCGAAAGACCTGGAAAAGATCAGGCAGGAACTGGATCGATATTGAAATGAAGCCAGGAATCTTATACGATACGGACATACTGATCGATTATCTACGCGATGAAAAATCGGCGGTAACGCTTCTGGAAGGTGAGAATAGAGAAATGTTTGTATCTGCCGTCACTGTTGCGGAACTATATGCTGGCGCGGCGGATGCCCTGATGAGGGCTGGCGTCAGGGATCTGCTTCTGGCATTTGCGACTATTGAAATGTCGCAGGAAATCGCTATATCTGCGGGAAATCTCCGCTCGAAATACGGCAAAAGCCATGGAACCGGACTCGCTGATGCGATAGTTGCCGCCACGGCGCTTTCCCGGCAGTGCCCTCTTGTTACCGGGAACAAAAAGCATTATCCCATGATTCGCAATATCATTTATTATCGAAGAAAACGATAGACATAAAGCCGACGGGTCGGTCAAACCTGTGTCCTCATCCCCGAATAGTAGCAAATATCATAGAATCGAATCTGCCTTTATTTATTGCTGAAGCAGGCCCTTATAAAAAAGTTACTTTATTGCAGTCTGAATTGGCTGAAATTCAGCTCCAGGGCAGAACGATCCGGTTTGCCAGACATCTGAAACAGAAGCGGGACAAGTTTCAAATGTGCGACCGGGCATTCATTCCGGGAAGCTTCCGTCGATTTCACTGCAAAATCTATTTGGGCAGCTTACAAGGAGTAGAAATATGAGTTTCCAAATGACAGAAAGTTTAGAGACAATTTATCAGGAAATAATTCGGAAAAACCCCGGTGAAACTGAATTCCATCAGGCCGTGAGAGAAGTTCTCGAGTCGCTTGGACCGGTGCTGGTGAAATATCCGGAGTTCTTGCAAAACAAAATAATCCGGCGGATCTGTGAACCGGAGAGACAGATTATCTTTCGAGTGCCGTGGGTGGATGACAGAGGTGAAGTTCATATCAACCGTGGATTCCGGGTTGAATTTAACAGCGCGCTGGGACCATACAAAGGCGGACTGCGCTTTCACCCGAGCGTTTATCTCGGGATTATCAAGTTTCTGGGATTTGAACAGATTTTTAAGAATGCTCTCACCGGTCTTCCGATCGGCGGAGGCAAAGGCGGTTCCGATTTTGATCCCAAGGGAAAATCGGACGCGGAAGTTATGCGTTTCTGTCAGAGCTTTATGACGGAACTGTACCGCCACATCGGCGAACATACAGATGTGCCCGCGGGCGACATCGGAGTGGGCGGCCGCGAGATCGGCTATCTTTTCGGCCAGTACAAGAGAATCACAAACCGTTACGAGATGGGCGTGCTTACGGGAAAAGGCATGGCGTACGGCGGCTCGCTGGTTCGCACAGAGGCGACCGGTTACGGCGCCGTATTTTTTGTCGATGAGATGCTGAAGGTCAACAAACAGTCCTTCGAAGGAAAAACCTGCACGGTATCCGGATCCGGAAACGTGGCCATCTACACGATCGAAAAAATCCATCAGCTGGGCGGCAAGGTAGTCGCCATTTCCGATTCTGACGGAGTGATCGTGCACGAAAAAGGGATTCATCTTCAGACTGTGCAGCAACTGAAAGAAATTGAAAGACGCCGCATTAAGGATTATGCGGACATTCACAAGGATGCCAAGTATATTCCAAAAGGAAATATCTGGGAGATTCCCTGCCAGGTGGCCATGCCGTCCGCAACTCAGAACGAGATCAACGGTAAGGACGCGGAAAAACTTGTCAAGAACGGCTGCATTGCCGTCGGCGAGGGAGCAAACATGCCCACAACACCAGAAGGAGTCCGGGTATTCCAGACGGCCAAAATCGCATACGGTCCGGGCAAGGCAACAAATGCCGGGGGCGTTGCGACTTCGGCGCTGGAGATGCAGCAAAACGCTTCGCGTGATTCCTGGACCTTTGAGTACACGGAAAAGCGGCTGGCGAAAATCATGAGCAACATCCATCAGGTTTGCTACGAGACCGCGGAAGAATTCGGCGCGCCCGGAGACTACGTGGTCGGCGCAAATATCGCAGGCTTCGTGAAAGTCGCAAAAGCGATGCTCGCGATGGGTCTGATTTAATTTTGTGAATCGCAGACACCCGCAGTGAGAGCTGCGGGTGTTTTCCATCCGCCTGAAATACATCCATTACAAATCAATGAGCGAAGGGCGTCACCATGATCGACGAATCACGCGTTTCCACCGGACTCGAAGAACTGGACACAATTCTGGACGGTCTTCGCATTGGCGACAACGTTGTCTGGAAAGTGGATCACATTGACGACTACCTGCAGTTCGTGCAGCCGTATGTTTCCTGGGCCCGGAAAAATAAAAAAAATATAATATATTTTCGTTTTGCCAGGCACCGGCCGGTCATAGAAGACCTGACGGGCATCAATGTGCATGTTCTGGATCCCACCCAGGGATTTGAGTCTTTTGCCGTGGCCATACACCAGGTCATCACTTACACGGGCCGCGGCGCATTTTACGTTTTCGACTGCCTTTCCGATCTTCTGTCCGCCTGGGCAACCGACCACATGATCGGGAACTTTTTTAAGATCACATGTCCTTATCTGTTTGATCTGGACACACTGGCCTATTTCGCGCTGATTCGGGACGCGCATTCCCTGAAAACTATCGCACGGATCCGAGAAACCACCCAGCTGCTTCTGGAAGTCTACAGTCACGATGACAAACTCTATCTGCATCCTCTGAAAGTCTGGCAGCGGCATTCGCCGACTATGTTTCTGCCCCACACAAAAATAGGAAAACAGTTCATCCCGCTGGCCAACAGCTATGAGGCAACACTGCTTCTGTCGCACATTCTGCGAAAGGCTACCTTTCAGTCAAAACAACACCTGGATCACTGGCAGTATCTTTTTCTTGAGGCGGAAGAGATGCTGGAACAGAATGCCTCGGAATCAAACTGCAAAGAAATGGTGAATGTGATCTGCAGTCATATGATTGGCAGGGAAGAACGAATCCTGGGTCTGGCGCGGAAATATTTTTCTCTGCGCGATCTTCTGGAAATTAAATCATCGCTCATAGACACCGGGTTCATCGGCGGAAAAGCTGTGGGGATGCTTCTTGCGCGCGAAATTCTGAGAGAAGATCGCGCATATGAATGGGAAAAATATATTGAGCCGCACGATTCGTTTTACGTCGGTTCCAATCTGTACTATTCGTATATCGTTCATAACGGCCTGTGGCCCCTGTTCATGCGTCAAAAAACAAGCGACGGTTACTACGAGGCCGCAACCGAGCTGTATGAAAGAATACTCAACGGGACCTTTCCTCCCGACACCAGAGAAGAATTTCAGAGACTGCTGGAGTATTTCGGACAGTATCCTATCATCGTGCGATCCAGCAGCATTCTGGAGGATGGATTCGGGAACGCTTTCGCTGGAAAATACGACAGTTATTTTTGCGTCAATCAGGGTTCGCCGGAGGAACGGATTCACGGACTGGAAGACGCAGTAAAGAAAATTTATGCCAGCACAATGAGCAAGGACGCTCTTGCCTACCGTCGTCAGCGCGGCCTGGACAGACAGGAAGAGATAATGGCGCTGCTGATTCAGCGTGTATCCGGTGTTTACAGGAATCATTATTATTTTCCCGATCTGGCCGGAGTCGGCGAATCGTACAATACCTTTGTCTGGCATAAGGATATGGATAAAAAAGCCGGCATGCTCAGACTGGTGCTCGGGCTGGGCACACGGGCGGTCGACCGGGTTGCCCGCGATTATCCGCGGATTGTGGCTCTGGACAATCCAATGAAAATGCCGCACAGCGGACTGAACGACACAAAGAAATATTCGCAGAAGGATATCGATGTTCTGGACCTGAAGGAAAATATTCTGAAATCAGTTTCACTGGCACAGCTGATCCATGAAGTGCGCGACCTGCCGATGGAGCTTTACGGCGTGCACGATAAAGAATCCATGCAGAAACTTGAATCCCGCGGCCGGGGATATCAGCCGTACTGGATTCTGACTTTTGAGAAACTTCTGACTCAGACAATATTTCCGAATATCATGCAGCGCATTCTGAAAACGATCGAGAAGGCATACGACTATCCTGTGGATATTGAATTCACGATCAATTACGACGCGGCCGGCGAGATGAAAATTAATATAGTGCAGTGCCGTCCCCTGCAGACCCGCGGCGAACGTCAGCAGAAAGTCGAGTTTCCGCCGGATGTAGCGGAGAAAAGTATTTTTATACAATCCAGCGGTGATTTCATGGGTGGAAATTATTCTAAAAACATTACAAAAATTGTGTATATAGAACCCGAACCCTACAGCAAACTCGCAGTCCAGGACAAGTATGAACTGGCCAGGTTCATCGGTCTTCTGAACCGGGAATTCACCCGTGACGAGGCAGTCATGCTGATTGGTCCCGGTCGCTGGGGCACCAGTTCGCCGGAACTGGGCATACCCATTTCATTTTCAGAAATTAATAATATTTCTGTGCTTGTCGAGATGGCGTTTGATGCCGGCGGACTGATACCCGACATTTCGTTCGGTTCCCATTTTTTTCACGATCTTGTGGAAACCAGTATCTTCTATCTGGCTCTGTTCCCGGAAGAAAGCCGGTGCACCTTCAACCGGCAGTGGCTGAATTCCAGAGCGCAGGACAACTCTTCCGACGCTTCGATACACGAAAAATTCCGAGACATGATGAAAATCTGTGATTTGGGCCAGTCTCAGGTAAAGCTCCTGGCTGACGTTGTTTCGCAGCGCATCCTGTGTTTTGGCTGAAGCAGTCCCGGCGCGTACTCGTTTATGTTTTCTCCCAGCTCTCTATGTCACCGACAACAACGCGAAACAGTGGATGCACATCCGGCGCGCCGATCAGTTTATATTTATTGTACAATTCTGGAGATCTTTTCTTAATTTTTCTCAAGTAATGCCCCCATTCATACTCCACCTGCCCCGCAGTAACCACGATTCGCCGCGCCTTCCGGTGTGTCAGAATTTTTTCACCCGAGAAATTGTAGCCGCGTTTTTTCGATTCATGAAACACAGCGCTCAGATAGGAGCCCACGGCAGCCAGAGGATCCGGCGCTTTTTTGAATCGTTCCAGCTGCGGATGATTCCTGTATCCGATGGTTCGGTTCTGCAGCACCTTTTGCGCGAGAAGAGCTTCTCTCCATAAAGATGTCAGGCCTCTGGGGTCCAGATATTTTGGATGCAGTGACCAGAGTCGCACGCTTTATCCAAATCTCAGCCGCGGGTCGAATCGGACTTCGGCGGCATGGGAATGAATGAGGATGTCCGCTTCATATACTCAGAGAATCCGGGTTTCGTCTTCGCCAGATGCTCGTCGAGCATCGTCACGCCGGATACACGCATGAGCAGAAATGTCATCAGCGCCGGCGCAAATACTGTCCAGACTCCGTATGGCTGATCGATCGTACAGAGCCAGAATCCCCACCAGAGCAGCGCCTCGCCGAAATAGTTGGGATGACGACTGTACCGCCAGAGCCCCGTATCCAGAACGCCGCCTTTTTTCTCAGGATTTCCGCGAAACGACTGCAGCTGCGCATCGGCGATGGTTTCAATAAGAAAACCGACGACAAAAAACGTTGCCCCCGCATAATCCCATAATGACAGAAAATCGGGCAGCGGAGCGGCGGCGGCGATCTGAAGCGGAGCTGAAATAATCAGCGCCAGAGCCCCCTGTAAAAGAAACACCTGGAAAAAACTCACCCACCAGTATCTATCCGGACCAAACCTGCGCCGAAACTCCGCGTATCTCGGATCTTCCGTTTTCCCGCGGCTTCGCAGCGTAAGATGCAGCCAGAGACGCAGCGCCCAGACGCACACAATAAACAGCAGAAATATTTTTCCGGGAGTCTGACCTGTGCGATAAACTGAATTGCAGGCGATCACAAGAAACAGAATCGACCACCAGGGATCCACGATGCTGGCATCGCGCTTGATGACACTGACGATCCACAGCAGAGTCATCAGCGCGAGTATGGCGCCGGTATTTCCTATAAAAATTTCCATTGTCATGACTCGGCCGCCTTCTGCGTTATTTTTGATTCAATCCATCGGTCCATCTCGCTCCAGATTTCAAAAAGCCAGTGTGCGCCGCAGTCTCACATGAATTGTTTCTCCAATCAGGCCTCCGCCGAAAAATTCAGCAAAGCTCTCGGCGCTCTCAAATCCCGTGTGTTCGACAATCAACAGATCAACTCCAGGAGCCGCGTCAAGAAGCGCAAACGGACCTATAAGTTTGGGGGGCAGTACATTTCTGTAATCCTGGGCAATGCCGGCAAGGTCGTCTATTTTCTTTCTTCTCAGAAGGGTAACGGCCGAGCGCAGACGATCCGGCGTGAAGCGTGTGCCCTCCGGAAATATGAGAGCGGCCGACCGCTCATTCAGATTCACGGAAAGTTCAGCCACGGCCGCTGCTTCGGCGTCGACTCGTTTGGATCTGCGGTCAACAAATGTATTCGGCAGCCTGCGCCCGACAATGTCCAGACACGGATCCCAGAGAAGCTCCCGCTTGATCACGTAGCGTAACAGCAGATGGAAAGGATTTGCGACGAGAACAGCAGCAAGCACAGTATCGGCCGTGCTTGAATGACGCACAAATAGAATCATCGGGCCGCGCCGGACCTGTTCCTGACCCTCAACTTTCAAGTGCATGGAAAAAATAATCAGACTGCCGCCGAAAAGCGCTCCGGACCACCATCTCTGCAGCGCTGCGTTCGCCTCGATAAACCGGTCGGCGCCGCCGATCAGACCGCCCGCCAGGAAAAACCAGATAAAAAAAGCCATCAGCACACCGGCGATTTCCAGAAAAAGATACAGGGCAAAAAAAAGCAGCGCCCTCGTCAGGGGAAATTTCCGGAATCTGCCGGTCACGATATCGGCCAGGCCTGCGAATAGAAGCCAGATCGGAAGAGCGCAAAGACAGACAGCGGCCAGCAGAAAATACAGCGGCACCGTTATGCAGCGACGCAGCCAGATCGATAGAAATGACTCCTTACGTCTGGTGGATTTTGAAGACAGCCGGGTCACGATGATCTTTTTCCAAAAACAGCGTTGTATACAAGTCTGCCTGCTCCGGATGCCGAACCCGTTAGCACAACGCCCCAGGCAATATCAACCGGCACGAGCAGCGCCGGCCAGTTCTGTATCACTGCCCAATTGGTCAGATCGTACGTGGCATAACATACCAGTCCCAGCGCCGCTCCCCGAAGGAACGCATCCCGTTTCCCCCTGGCTCCCAGGACAGCATAGAAAAACATTGCTGTGAGATACATAGTATAGAAAAGAACCGCGGCGGGAACATAAACATCCAGCCGCATCAGGGCGCCCATCTGTGACCGGTAGAATTCACGGCCGACCACGCCCAGCCAGACCAGATCGAGCACAACCATGGCCAGACTCATGGCCAGCGCGCTGACCATTGCGGCTATCATGCCCCGTCCTGAAAGTAACTCGGTCTTAATAAACATGGCTGATCCTTGAAAATAAAAATACAACTTGTTCCTGAGTTCGGCAAACAAAAACCGGATCCGAATAAAATGTCTCACCCCCGTGCTATCATTGGCTCAAAGAAGACTCCCCGCAGAGATTGTGCGATTGACGATCCTGGGTTCTTCCGATACATGGAACAGCGCCATATTTTTATGAAAAACAACAGATTTATTGATCTATTTGCCGGAATCGGAGGATTCAGGCTGGCCATGGAGAAAGCGGGCTTTGACTGCGTTTTTTCCAGCGAGTGGGACCGTTTTGCAGCCCAGACCTATGAAGCAAATTTTTCCGATTTTCCGGCCGGAGATATTACAAAAATCCAATCCTCAGAAATACCTGCCTATGATATTCTCTGCGCCGGTTTTCCCTGCCAGCCATTTTCGATCGCCGGCGTTTCCAAGAAAAATTCCCTGGGTCGATCACACGGATTTCTGGACCGCACACAGGGTACGCTCTTTTTTGAAATAGCCCGCATACTTCGCGACACAAAACCTTCGGCTTTTATTCTGGAAAACGTTAAGAATCTTGTCTCGCATGAAGGAGGCCGGACCTTCGCTACGATTCTCAACACGCTTCAAAACGATCTGGGTTACACGCTTCGGTATCAGATCATCAATGCCGATTCCCTGCTTCCGCAGAACAGAGCCCGTATCTACATCGTGGGTTTTCGCAGTCCGCGCGCGGCGGAAAGATTTTCTTTCCCGGTACCCGGGAATTCTGCGCCGCGCCTGCGCGACATCCTGGAAAAGAAAACACCGGACCGGTATATATTGAGCGACCATCTATGGAAATATTTGAATGATTACAGAGAAAAACACAGGCTTGCGGGCCACGGCTTCGGATTCGGACTGGCCGACCTGAACGGAAAAACAAGAACTCTTTCAGCCAGATACTACAAGGACGGCTCGGAGATTCTCATACCTGTGCGCGGAAGAAATCCAAGACGTCTGACTCCGCGCGAATGCGCCCGGCTCATGGGTTTTCCGGAGAATTTCCAAATTGTTGTTTCCGATACGCAGGCATACAAACAATTCGGAAATTCCGTGGCCGTGCCGGTCGTTCGGGAAATTGCCAGGAGTCTGTTCAGAGCCCTTGAGTCAGAAAAAATCAAAAAGCAGGCCCGGATTATCGGCGCCGGATTCAAGCGCCAGGAGAATGCCCCGGAAACGGCAAAAAGCAGCCGCCGCAAGAAAGAAACCAAAATCGCCTGAGACCGGCGTCAGGCGTCTGCGCAAACATTTTGTTGAAATCCGTAGACTCCTTCTTGCCTGGTTTGACCGGAATCAGCGGGATTATCCCTGGCGAAAAACGGGCAACTGGTTCCATCTTCTGATGGCGGAAATGATGCTCCGTCGCACGCGCGCCGATCAGGTTCTGTCCGTTTACAGAAAATTCCTAAAAATCGGCTCCAGTCCGGCGCGGGCTTCTCGTATTAAGAAAAAAAATCTCTTAAAAATGATGCACCCCCTCGGGCTTCGCTGGCGCGCAGAACAGCTTATAAAAACGATCGACTATCTAAAAGACTCGTTCAACCTCCGCGCTCCTGAGAGCACGGACGATCTGCAAAAAATCCCGGGAGTCGGCAGCTATTCAGATGCAATGCTGCGAAACCGTCTGTTTGGCGAGCGGATTGCCGCGGTGGATTCCAACGTTGTGAGACTTCTCTGCGCGACAGGCAGGGTTCAATCAAAATCAACTTTCTCACCCGGAACCAGATTGAAATTCTCACCCAATCCCTGGCCGACTTCCGTCAAGAAGCGGTCAATTGCGAAATTGTAGCCAATAATGTATCGAAATACAAATCGCGAGAAAAAATTATGAATCTCTCCGCTCTCTGTGAGAGTGAAATCACAGCCGGAACCGGTTTCTTTAATTTCCACGGCCCAGATTCTATTTTTTGCAAAAAACGAATCCGGCAGAGTCCACATTGGCCCCGACTGACCGGTTCCAGTCGCTGCTTCCTGTATATTCTCCATTTTCTGATTTAATACTTCAAATACCAGTTCCCTGTTCGCAGAGAAATGAACGCTTCTTGAGGCGCTGTAATGAGGCGAGACAAGAAGACCGGCGGCCACGGAAGCTGCGGCAACCACAAGGAGCAGCAGTGAAACTATTATTATCAATATTATTTTAATTTTTTTCATATTTTTCTCGACGGAAATCCAAGCAACAGCCGAACCCAGGCGGGACGCGTTATTTTCTTTTCCAGCCAGTAAATACTTCCGAACGTCGTCACGATTATGCTTAGAATAAAGGCAATCAATTCATGCGATATACCGGTTTTGTAAAGAAGTTTCAAAAAGGCAATATGGAAAAGATATACGCTGAACGAAATTGCAACCAGGCGCTTCGTCCAGATCAGTCTTGCCGGATTCTGATTCAGCCATCCGTCAACCGGCCTGTTGAGTTTGATCAGCGCAATCCAGAAAAGAAGAATATAAATCACCACGCTGTTGCGATTGAAATGGTTATAATGATCCGGATCACTCAGACGATAGGAATTGTACACACATTCTGAAAGAATAACAGCAAATACCAGAACGACAGCAGCCAGAATAACAGAGAGCGGAATTCTCTCCAGCGGACCCATCCAGAATTTTTCTCGGCGAGCGAAAATAACTCCTGTATAAGAATAAAAAGCCCAGAAAAGAATGAATGACGACGGCAGAGGCGGAACTGTCATTCCATGCGCGGATGCCAGGGCGAACACCGTGGACGAAAGCGGCCAGGTCACGGCCATCTGAACAATAAGAAGCGCCGCCCAGAGAATGAGACTGTCCACCATATAAAAAAGCGGAAAAAGCAGATAGCATTCCAGAATCGTTGTAAGAAAATACAGATGGCCTTCAGCATTGTGGACAAACAATGCATCCAGCAATACCTTGATATTGGAGACTGCCAGATCGGGTCCGGAAAAAATAAACTTTCCGTTCGCCAGAAGAAGCACAGCCGTCCAGAATAAAAACGGCAGACCGATTTTCAAAAATCTGTCGCCATAAAACTCAAGAAACATAACTATTTTTCTTTTATTTTTTTCAGGCAGTGCTTGAAATTCGGGCGTATATTCTTCCTTCATATACTTTTTGGTCAATCCGTAAGACGACAGTATAACAAAGGAAGGCACTGTGAAGCG
Source organism: Spirochaetia bacterium (assembly GCA_009885105.1). Taxonomy (GTDB): domain Bacteria; phylum Spirochaetota; class Leptospiria; order Leptospirales; family Leptonemataceae; genus VFLI01. Next base: position 96,250 of record VFLI01000051.1, read on the forward strand.
CATGAACTGCCTGAGAAATACCGCCAGAAAATCCTCGGAAAAGTATTTATGATAAGTCTGAAAATCGAATTCATAAAAGTACGTGGCATGATTGAGCATGACGGCAGCCAGGCAGAGCAGGCGGAAAAAATCCATGGTTGTTCTATTCATAAGGCTGCCGTGCAGGAGTCATCTGCAGATCTGATTGTAGTCCAGCTCCAGTAAAACTGTGCCGCCTTCGCGGGACAATAATTTTGCTTCATTTATGACTGTGATTTCTGCCGGCAATTCTTCAGCTTTCTCCGTCTTTTTTTCTCTGATCTTTCGAATCGCCGAATCCGTTGTCAGTATCAGAAATTTTTTCCTGGACCGATAGAAGCGGCAGACCGATCTGTCTTTTCCATTATACCAGCTGTACTGCATTCGGGCCATGGACTGCGACGAACGGGAACCCATCATATTTGTTAAGGGAAGACCGGTGTTCAAAGACAGACCGGTCAGAAGAAAAAGAATTTCCCCGTCAGGCTGACGCACAAGCTCTGAAATATCCGCTCCCGTATTGAAATACGGCAGACCGACAGCCGCCTGGTAACGGGAGGGATCGATCCGACCGGCCAGCGTCCTGGCCGACCTGTCCAGCAGCTCGATTCTTTTTGCATCGCTCTGCGTTTGATGCCGCAGCCGCAGATTGACTTCCAGAATTTCCAATCCGTACAGGAGCGCCGCAGCGGCCAGCAAAGCGTTCGCCGCAATTTTGCCCGAACGAATTTGCAAAAGACGGCTGTATGCGCTCAACCGGCGAAAAATATATACAGTGAGAAAAAGGTAAATGATCCAGGACAGCCGCCCCAGGGAACGAAACTGTTTGAGAATCGCGGGAAAATGATCCAGCATGCTGTCGGAAAAAGGCATGAAAACTATTCCGGAAGAAAAAAGGAAAAACACCAGAGCAAAATTTTTTAGTCCCGCATAACGACCTGCCTGAAAATAATCGAAGATGCTGCCTGCTCCGTTTTTTCTCAGACGGGATAGGACCTGAGAGATTCGCTTTCTTCGTGTGATAAACAAGATAGTAAATAATACACCCGCGGCCAGAACGACAGGACCGATGTACGATTCGCCTTCCCAGGTTCCGCGGCGTGAGGGATGATAAGAAATCAATTTCCAGAAATAACTGTCACTGTTGGGCAGCAGTATATCGCCGATGCTGGAAAAATAATTCACGCCAAAAGCGCCGTACGGCCGGTCAATCCGGTCGGCGACATCGGCGCCGGAGGAAAGGAAAACCAGCAATCGCACAACAACCAGTGGAAGAATGCACAGCGCTGCAGTCTGAAAAATGCGCCTCTGCAGTCCTGTCCGGCGGTCCATCCATATCAAAGCAAAGAGCATGGCGGCAGCCAGGAAAGCATAGTAAAAATGAACGAAACTGAAAAATACTGTCAGGCATAAAATCGACGCGGTGTAAAAGACTCTATGCCCGGTGTGATTCTTGCGAAGAAACAGGAGCCAGACGCCCGGCAGTACAAAAAGAAATGCCAGGCCGAAATGATTGTAGATTCGGTGAATCTGAGGAGAAATAAAAGCGCATCCGCTCGCAAACACCACAGTCAAAAGCGACGGGGCCGCATAATAGAACAGCAATTCGAGCAAAATCATGCTCGCGAGGGGAATTGAAAGAAACATCGCCAGATTCAGGAAAGCAACAGCAATTTTTTCCGTCTGAAAGCCGGCAGAATTGAGCCAGCGGAGAAAAACCGAATAAACCGGCAGACCATCCATGTAATTTATATTTTCACCGAACGGATAGTTCATGCCGCGAAAATGAAAATTTTCCGATGATCTGTCCTTTGCATAGTACTGAATCACAAAATATGTCCGGATGCCGTCCGCATCGAGATTGAAGAGATAGCCGCCCGGGTTCTTGACAATTTTACTATGGAATGCCGCCAGAATTAGAATAGACAGAAGCAGGTTCAGGACTCTCAATTTGGTTTTAAACTTGCCCGGCATATTTGATTTTTTTTATAGAGACAGCTAAACTGTCAAACGGATACTTCAAGGGAAGCGAAGCTTAAGTTTTACGACGGAATTGCTACGTAAAGTTGGCCGTTTTTCCTACAATGTATTACTTTATTTTTATATAGAGACTTGAGAAACACTATTATGTCGCATGGCTGATCAAATGCGACTTCTCTTGTTTGTAAAAAGCCACTCTTGTTGACATTATAATGCTTTTTGCTAAAAGAGGATTATTCTGATAGTTTTAGTATATTTTTCACTCCGCTTGCAATAATATGGAAGAATTGATACAGAACCCAAAACCGGCTTCTACTCGCAAAACCGGCGCAGATTGGGACGGAGTATCTCAGGACCGGTTCGATGTTTTGTTCAACGAATCGCTCGATGCCATTATAATAATCGATGACAATACAGGGAAAATCATAACCGCCAACCGGGCTTCCACGCTGATTACAGGCAGAGAAATCCAGGAAATCGTCGGAACAGATTTTGCCGAATACATCTCATCGCAGCGGAATCCCGGCAGTGAGGACGATGATGAAGTGAACACCGGCGCTGTGCTGGATCTTCTGGAAATCAAGCGAAATGACGGCACCATCTGCCCGATTGATATGACGATGACCATGATTGTCTGGGACGGAAAGAGCGCCATCATGGCCACAATTCGGGACATTACGGAACGTAAACAGGCGCAGGATAATATTCGCGCCCAGAAAGCATACTATGAAGACATTCTGAATAAAATCGACGTTGATATTTCCGTTTTCGATCCGAACTGCAATTACGAGTATATCAATGCGACCGCCCTGCCGGACGATAAACTTCGTCGGAAGATAATCGGAAAAAATGAATTCGAGTTCGGGGAACTAAACAACCGCGATCCTGTGATCGCGCAGGAAAGATCCGATCTACAGAAAAGAGCCCTGGAGACCGGACAGCCGGTGGAATGGAATGAAATGCTTCCCCTGCCCGATGGAGAAAGATACTACTACCGCAAACTGTCGCCGGTAAAAGATGAGGAAGGAAAAATATCACGACTGATCGGCTACGGGCTGGACGTGACGGAAAAGCGTCTGGCGGAAGAAAAAATAAAGTATCTGGCCTATCATGATATTCTGACCGGCCTTCCGAATCGTGTCCAGCTCAACGACCGCCTGAATGAAGCGATAGCACAGGCGCAGCGACACAACAAACTTGTGGGTGTTATTTTTCTGGATCTTGACGGATTCAAGGTCGTAAACGACAGCATGGGTCATCATGTCGGAGATCAGGTGCTCATCTCTGCCGCGGATAGAATACGAAGGTGTCTCAGAAAAGATGATCTGATTTCACGGCACGGCGGCGATAATTTCGTAATACTCCTTACCGATATAGAGCATGAAATGAAAATAACCGCTATCGCGACCCAGATACTGGAATCGTTTCGCGATGCGATTGAGCTTTCGGACAAGCGGTACTATCTGAGCGTCAGCCTCGGGATATCCCTGTATCCTCTGGACTCCGATTCGCCTCAGATACTTCTCAAGTTCGCTGATCTTGCTATGTTCCAGGCAAAGGAAAAAGGAAAAAACAGATACCAGTATTACACAGATGAATTGAATCAGAAAGCCCTGAAGAGGATGGAACTGGAACGCGACCTGAGGCTGGCGCTGGAGCGGAACGAATTTGTCGCCTTCTTCCAGCCCTACGTGGATGTGGCCACAAATAAGATCATCGGATCGGAGACTCTGGTGCGCTGGAAAAAACCTGGTCAGGGTTTTATCAGTCCTCTGGATTTTATACCGGCCGCGGAAAACAACGGCCTGATCGTTCCTATCGGTGAACAGGTTCTCATTCAGGCATGCTACCAGAATAACATGTGGCAGAAAGAGCATCCCGGACTTCGTGTTTCGGTGAATCTTTCTCCGAGGCAGTTCCGAGAACCGGATCTGCTGCAGAAAATAAAGAATGTTCTGATGCTGACCGGTCTGTCGGCGGACCTGCTTGAGCTGGAATTGACTGAAAGCTGCATCATGGAAGACGCCGCTAAAACTATCGAGACCCTGCATGCGATTCACCGAATGGGAATTAAAATCGCCATCGACGATTTCGGAACCGGTTATTCATCGCTCAGCTATTTGAACAAATTCCCGATCGACACTCTCAAAATTGACATGTCATTTGTTAGAAAAATCGACACCGATACGGACAGCGCCGAAATCTGCAAAGCCATCATCGCTCTTGCGCACAGCTTGAAAATCAAAGTGACAGCGGAAGGCATCGAAAGAGTCGCCCAGATGGATATTCTGAGCGGTCTGGGCTGTGAAAAAGGACAGGGCTATCTCTGGTCAAAACCTGTTCCGCCTCTTGATTTCATCCAGCTGACCGGATTCTGATTTAATTTTTTTTGCTTGCCAGGCCGGAATTATGTCTCATTGTATACCCTGAGCCGTTATGAAAAATCCGCCAAGAAAATCATCTCCTCCAGGCTACCTGCCGGGGGGCCGTCAAAATATAGAACCGGGCAGAAACAGCGTCGATTTTACGATTGACGACAACGGAATCATCCCCGTCACATCCGGCGCTGAAAAGAAGTCCGGCGCTCGAAGAGCCGCCCGATTTCTTCTGGCTCTGGGACCGGACCAGGCCAGCCAGATTCTGAAAGAACTGGATGACAATGAAATCCGGCAGGTGGCCCAGGAAATGACGCTGATCGATCATCTTACCGCCAGGGAGAAGAGATTGATTCTGGAAGAATTTTCCGAAATGGCCGGCGATGTCGACGAGCCTGTGCGAGGCGGCAGAAAAAAAGCGCATGAAATTCTTTCAGCGGGAATCGGCGAAGAAAGGGCCCATGAAATACTGGAACGTCTGAATCGCGGCGATCTGAAAAAAGATTTTGAATTTCTGGAACGTATCGATCCGCCGGCGCTGGCAGCGGCGCTGAGCGCGGAACACCCGCAGGTGGCGGCCGTCGCGCTGTCGTCCATAAATCCGCGGATAGCCGCCTCCGTAATGAAAAATTTTTCGCCGGCGCTCCGAAGCGATATCGCTCTTCGCATCGCAAAAACATCGAGAACTCATCCGGAAGCTGTGCTCCGGGTGGCCCGCGTATTGCGAGAAAAATTTGAGAAACGCAGCGATGAAGTGTACTCGGAAACAGGGGGCGCAGAAACGCTTGCGAACATTCTCAATCATATGGACAGGAATACGGAGGACGGCATCCTGAATCTTCTGGGGACGCAGGCGCCGGAAGTTCTGGACACAGTGCGCGGCATGCTCTACACTTTCGAGGAGTTGATGCAGCTTATCCCTAAAGAAATGCGGATTCTTCTTTCAAAAGTCAACGACGATCAGATCGTTTCATCCGCATTGCGCGGCGCAGGAGAAGAGATTCGCCGTCATTTCTTCAATTCTCTTTCGCAGAACCGCGCGGCGGATATCCTGGAAGAAATGGACAGACGCGGCCCGATCTCTCTGCGCGAAATCAATGAAGCGCGCGCCTACATCGTAAGCGTGGCCCGGAAGCTCGATGAAGACGGCGCCATAGTCATCAAAAAAACAAAGGACGAGTGGGTTTAGGCTCGCGAAAGACCTCATCCTTCGGGCTGGGGCTCACGAAGGACCTCTCCCTTCGAGCTGGCGGCAGACCGCCCACGCTCTGCCTTCGGCGCACGAGAGGTGACGCACTTCGTGCGCAAAAATCCGTGGGCGGAAGACGCCCTTCGCTCGCTGACGGGAAGAGAGAGAATGAAAGCAAACCGTGCAAATCTAACCGTTATTTTTTTCTTGCATTCATTCCCTCTCTGTGTCCTCCGTGACTCTGCGGTAAATTCTTCTTCTTGTATATGATTACCCTCCATTCCCCCGCCAAGATCAATCTTGGACTGAAAATTACAGGGCGGCGCGCTTCCGACGGCTATCACCTGCTGGAAAGCGTGTTTGTTCCCATTTCTTTCGGCGATGATATAATCGTGGAAGAAACCGATGCGGCCCCGTCAAATCCAGGATTTCGAATCACCACCGAAAATCTGCTGAACGGTCCCAACCGGGACGATTTCGAGAAAGTCAGCGAGAGAGGTGATATCAGCAAGAATTTGGTTTACCGGGCAATGGAAAGAATTTTACTTCTGGAAGAAAAGGAATCCGGCACAGAGAGACAAAAAACAAGACCCGGCAATTTTCATATTCACATAAAAAAGCGAATACCCACCGGCGGTGGGCTTGGCGGCGGCAGTTCCAATGCAGGCACGATTCTGGGTTTCATGCAAAACAGGCTCGGATGCAGCCTGGAGCCGGTCCAAAAAATCGCTCTTACGCTGGGTGCAGATGTGCCGTTCTTTTTGAAAGGTAAACCGGCCGCGGTGAGCGGTATCGGGGATATCATGGAGGCGATATCAATCGGCCCCGGACAGGGCATTTTATGCCTGCCTGACTTTTCCAGCTCGACTGAGGAGGCGTATGACGCCTTAAATTATCCTTTACAGCCAGGCCCGGATGCAAAAAATGTGTTTTTGCTGACGGGAGACATTCGGCAGGCTCTGGCCGGTTCGGTCTGGTTCAGAGTCAGAGGTCTGAAAAACGATTTCGAAGAAGTTTTGTTCCGGAAATATCCGGTTCTGGAAACAGTAAAAAGCGCATTCTACAGATTCGGGGCGGCCTATTCGTCAATGACAGGTTCGGGCTCGGCTCTTTTTGCCCTGCTGGAAGGCAGAGGGGAATTGGAAACACTGTGTGAGAAAATGCGCCGAGAGTTTCCACGATTTTATTTTCTGACCTTCTTTTTTTGAATCCCTGACGAAAATTGGGCCGTCGCCAAGCGGTAAGGCACCTGGTTTTGGTCCAGGCATACGGAGGTTCGAATCCTCCCGGCCCAGAAATATTCTACATCAATATATGAAAATATCTGCGGAAATATATAATTCGGTCACGGCCGTTGTGCTGGCTGCAGGAAAAGGGACTCGAATGAAGTCCGACCTGCCCAAGGTAGCCATGCCCATGGCGGGAAAACCGATGCTTTCGCATGTGCTTTCTCATCTGGTTCAGGCAGGAATACAAAAATTCGTGATCGTTGTCGGCTACAGAAAGGAAGATGTGATATCCATTGCCCGCCGTGACCTGGCCCCGTCGTCGGGCGTCAAAGTTGAGTTTGCAGAACAACTGGAACAAAAAGGAACCGGCCATGCGCTTCTCTGCGCGAAGTCCTGCCTGCCCGCAGAGAAAACAACTCTGCTGGTCACAAACGGAGATATGCCGATGATCCGGCCCTCCACTTTTCAGAAATTGATCGCCTGCCATCTGGAAGAAGAGAATGCCGCGACGGTTTTTTCAGCCGTAATGGAGAATCCATTCGGATACGGCCGTCTTGTCCGCGATACAGACGGACGGCTTCAGAAAATCGTCGAAGAAAAAGACGCAGACGATACAACCAAAAGAATCCGCGAAGTCAATTCGGGAACGTACGTTTTTATTTCGCCGGAAATATTCTCAATCATAGAACGAATCGGGACGCAGAATGCGCAGAATGAATACTATCTCCCGGATGCCGTTTCTATCTACCGCGAGGAAGGACGGAACGTCGGTTCCTTCACAGCAGCAAACTCATGGGAATGCCTGGGCGCCAATTCACCGGAAGACCTGACAGACCTGGAAAGAAAATGGAGAGCGAGGGAGGAAGAACCATCGAATCGATTCGCGACAACGGGGTCAGGAAACTGATGAGTTACGAAATACTACTTTTTACCGGCAGCGCCAACAGACCGCTGGCGGAGGAAATCAGCAGTTACCTGGGCCTCACTCTCGGCAAGGCCGTTCTTCGCAAATTCTCCGACGGAGAAATTTCGGTGAAGCTGGAAGAAAATGTGAGAGGCCGCGATGTCTTCCTGATCCAGCCCATTTCATCGCCGGCCAATGATCATCTCATGGAACTTCTTCTGATGATGGATGCAATACGCCGCGCTTCTGCATCGCGCCTCACAGTCGTCATACCCTATTACGGTTATGGACGTCAGGACAGAAAATCTGAGCCGCGCGTGCCGATTTCCGCTCGTGTGGTCGCAGACTTGATTGAAACAATGCTGCCCCACCGTCTGCTGACGATGGACCTGCACGCAGATCAAATTCAGGGCTTTTTCAAACTGCCCGTGGATCACCTGTACGCCGCGCCCGTATTTGTGGAATACCTGAAGAAAAAAGGAATACAGGATCCCGTGGTCGTGTCGCCGGACAGCGGCGGCGTGGAAAGAGCGCGTTTTCTGGCGCGACAGATCAACGCCGGCCTTGCCATCATTGACAAACGGCGTCCGCGTGCCAATGAATCGGAGGTGATGCACGTAATTGGAGAAGTGAAGGACCGGACCTGCATTCTTTATGACGACATGATCGACACAGCCGGCACAATCGCCAAAGCAGCAGAAGCATTGAAGGCCAACGGAGCCAGATCCGTCATGGCCTGCGCCACTCACGCAGTTCTATCCGGGCAGGCAGTGCAGAGACTGCGCGATTCCATTCTCGATCAGGTAATACTTTCCAACACCATTCAGCTGCCGGAAGAAAAGAAACTCGACAAGATTTCCGTGATGTCCGTGGCCCCTCTTGTGGGCGAGGCGATACGAAGAATCCACAATGAAGAATCCGTCAGTTCTTTATTTTTATGAACTAATTTTATAGATTAAGTTAATTGCATTGCTGTAAACAGAGGAGATTACAATGGAAAAACCGATACTGGCCGCGAAAAAGAGAACAACTACCGGAAAAAATGATGCCGGCCGGCTGCGCAGACAGGGATGGATTCCCGCCAATTTGATACACGACGGGAAGTCGGAACTGATTTCTTTTCCCGGATCGGATTTTCAGAAACTGCTTCAGTCCGGACTCAGACAGAGTTCCGTCATCAAGCTGGATATAGAGGGCGGAGAAAAAAACAATGAAGTGATCGTAAAAGAGATTCAGAGAGATCCGGTGAAGGGCGCTGTCAAGCATGTGGATTTTTACAAAGTAGTTACAGGTAAAAAGATCAAGGTCAACATTGCTATTGAACCTACAGGCGTTGCGAAAGGCGTCAAAGGAGGCGGAGCTCTTGAAACTTTTATCCGAGCATTGAAGGTCCGCTCGACGCCGGAATCGCTTATCGATGTTCTGAAAGTTGACGTGACCAACCTTGACGTCGGCCAGTCCATTCATCTGAATGAACTGAAGGTGCCGGCCGAATGGGAAATTCTTATTACGGGCAATCCAACGATTCTGACAGTCGCCAGGGCGCGTCTCATCGTAGAACCAACCGATGGAACTCCTGCCGCTGCGGCTGCTGAGGGCGCAGTTCCGGCTGCTGAAGCCGCAAAGCCTGCCGCGGGCGCGAAACCTGCCGCGGGCGCGAAGCCTGCCGCTAAAGCCGGCGGGAAAGGCGGAGGAAAGGATTAAGATTAATATCTGAGCATTTACCGCAGAGACTCAAAGACACAGAATAAAATCTCAGTTTTGGTTTGAGAAGAACCAATTTGAAATTTTCATTCTTTTGTGCCAGAGTGCCTTTGCGGCGAAAGTTTCCGTGTTTAACCGCAAATCATGAAATTAATCATCGGCCTTGGAAATCCCGGAGAACGGTTCATCAACCATCGCTCCAATATTGGTTTTAAGATTCTTGATGTTATTGCCAATAACAATAATATCGATATCAAAACTAAAAAAAAGAAATCGCTGATCGGCAGAGGCGATTTTGAAGGGGAAGAAATTGTTCTCCTGAAGCCGCAGACATTCGCCGAATTGAGCGGTGAGGCGGCCCTTTACATTGCATCGTTTCTGCGCATTAAGCCAAAGGATATTATCGTTATAATGGACGATATTTCGCTCAATCTGGGCAAACTTGTTGTTGAAAAAGGCGGAGACGATCACGGACATCCCGGCATAAAAAATCTGGCGATAGCCCTGAAATCCCCGGAGTTTATACGTGTCCGGATCGGGATACTGGGCAGAAATATGGGAAAATTAACCAGGGAAAAGTATATCTCACAGGAATTTGAGCCCATGGAAAATCTGCAATTGATAACGATTATCAATGACGCCGAAGCCGCCATTCGCTCCATCACTCACGGTGAAATTGAAGAAGTCATCGAAAAATTTAAACTTTGAAACTCCCGGGACCCAATTCCGTCTAAATGGTTTGATTGACGATTCGGTCCCGGATGGTTATTATGCCAGTGGTTGCAGGTTATGAACAAGAATCTTAAATATTTTCTCTTTATTATCGCCGGGATTTTTCTGATCGTCTATTTTCTCCAGACATCGGCAAAAAACGGCCTACGACGAATGGAGGAACCGGAAAATCTGACTTTTTCACAGTTCAAGCAGATGCTCACTGTGGAAGGAAAAGAAAAAATTGGCCGGATTTTCACCAAAGATATACCTGCCAGGACCATTGGCTGGCTGGAAGACAATCCGTTTGTTCTGAAAATTGGGCCTAAAAAAATAGAAGGTCGTTATACCAAACCGGGTGTGCTGATTGAGGCCACGGACGATTATGAAAAACTTCTGAATAAAACAGTGCCATTTGAAGTGGAGAGCACGCCAGGGGCGATTTCGGAGAAAATTATTGACGGTCTGCGCGAAAACGGGGTGATCTGGAAATTTGTAAATCCGGATGACGGCGGACTTTTTGCGACGCTGATGCAGATGCTGCCGTTTGTATTAATAATCGGCCTTCTCTGGATGTTCATGATGCGCCAGATTCAGAGCACAGGAAATCGCGCCATGGCCTTTGGCAAGAGCAAGGCCAAGCTTTCCGCAGATGGAAAAAAGAAAATCACATTTCATGATGTGGCCGGATGCGATGAGGCAAAAGAGGAGCTGGTCGAGGTTGTTGATTTCTTGAAAGATCCAAAGAAATTTCAGTCGATTGGCGCGAAGATCCCCAAAGGAGTTCTTCTGGTGGGCCCTCCCGGAACAGGGAAAACACTGCTGGCTCGCGCCATCGCCGGAGAAGCCGCAGTGCCGTTTTTCTCCATATCCGGATCGGACTTTGTGGAAATGTTTGTGGGAGTCGGCGCATCCAGAGTGCGCGATCTTTTCGAACAGGCCAAAAAGAACGCCCCCTGCATAGTTTTTATCGATGAAATTGACGCGGTGGGTCGTCTTCGCGGCGCCGGTCTCGGCGGCGGTCATGACGAAAGAGAGCAGACCCTGAATCAGATGCTCGTGGAAATGGACGGCTTTGAAGAAAACGAAGGCGTCATTATCATCGCAGCGACGAACAGACCGGATGTGCTGGACCCCGCCCTGCTTCGACCAGGCCGGTTCGACCGACAGGTAGTGGTCGACATTCCGGATATCCGCGGCAGAGAGGCAATCCTGAAAATACATTCGCGGAAAGTGCCTCTGACTTCGGATGTATCTCTCAATCAAATCGCCCGCGGAACTCCAGGTTTTACCGGAGCAGATCTGCAGAATCTGATCAATGAGGCGGCTCTGCTGGCTGCCCGCAGAAACAAACGCCGCGTCACACAGTCGGAACTGGACGATGCTCGCGACAAAGTGATGATGGGACCGGAAAGAAAATCGTTCCTGATATCACAGAAAGAAAAGGAAGTCATTGCCTATCACGAAGGGGGCCATGCGCTTCTGGGCACCCTGCTCCCGTATTCAGAGCCGGTTCACAAAGTTACAATCATTCCACGAGGACGAGCGCTCGGTCTTACGCAGCAGCTGCCGGAAGACGACAAGCACATTCAGCCCAGCAAATACTGGCACGATCGCATATGCGTATTTATGGGCGGCTATATCGCTGAGGAGCTTATTTTCTCCGACACCTCCACCGGAGCCTCCAACGACATTCAGATGGCGACAAATATTGCCAGACGGATGGTGTGCGAATGGGGAATGTCGGAACGACTCGGCACAATTTCGTATTCTAACAATCAGGAATCTGTATTTCTGGGACGCGAACTGGGAACACACCGCAATTACAGCGATGAAACAGCTTCCATAATCGATGAAGAAGTCAAGCGGATTATTAAAGACCAGCTGGACAGAGGACGCAAACTTGTCGGACAGAACCGGGATTCTCTGGAAAAAATTGCCAAAAGCCTTCTGATAAATGAGACTCTGACCGGAGAGGATCTTGATGTTCTGATGGGCAGAGAAGCCCGGCCAAAAAGGAAACCGGATACGGGCAGTCTGAATCCGGAAATTCCGGAACAGGGTCAGGTGAGTCCCACCACAGATCCAGCTCCGGCAACATAAGCAAAAGAGCGATAACCATCGCATGATACAAAGGGATGGATGAGGATCTAGAGAAACTGCTCACTCATCCCTACGATGAACCCGTGCTGGCAAAGGACACGCGGCTTCTCGAGGCGGAATCATCAACCGACTTCACCTCAAGAACGGTGAAGGACTATTCTGCATTTCGCAATTCCCCGGACGTAACGCTCCGGCCTCACATCAGCGGAGCAAATCTCATCGAATCGAGATTTTTTTCTCCGACCCTTCCCGGCACAATGAAAAATGCGCTGATCCAGTACGCTCCCCGATTAAAAGACTGCATTGATGATTTAAAGAAAAATTATAATATTTACGTTGAAACTGCGACCGATGATATTCTCGAAAAAGAAGCGCGCCGGCTGGACCGGAGATATTTTCAACAGAAAGCGAACGAAGATCAAATCGCCTTTATCCGATTAAAGCGTTTTTATGAAAAAATAAAAACATTCCATGAAATTGCCAGGGACGACTGGCGCGAAATTAACAAACTGAATGACACTCTTTCCGTGATGCCGGAAACTCAGATTTTTGCCAGACAGATCGAGGCGGAAGTTCTTCGAGGGGTGAGTCTCCTGATGAGACAGACCGATTCGTTTCTCGACGCCCTCAAACAGTACATGCGAATCGAACAGGAAACCCTGGACGCGATAACGGGAAGCTACAGAACCGTGATGAATTATACAATTTCTATAATTTATACAATATCTGCGTTTTTCGGAGAGGCGCCTGAAATTATCGACATGCCGCCTGAGACTCCGGCTGAAGATTCTTTTTCTTCTTCAGACAGAGATGGGCCGGCAGGCTCGATCGCCCGCAATATTATTATAGAATCCCAGGAACGGCGGCTGAACCGGAGCGCAATCTTATCCGCCCTGCTCCTGGGCAGCCGCGACTGGAATCGAACTCCCCACTACAGCATGGAATTGCCGGTTCGTTTTTACGCAGAAAGCGTGGAGAATTTCAAAAATGCCTATCACGTCAATATGGATCCAAAGAATATTCTGGGTCCGATGAATACGGCTGCAGCTCTGGTTCGTCAGGGCCAGGGCGAAAATTTTCTGGAACGATACAAAACAATGATTCGGAATCTGTTTTCTGAAATAATGCAGGAACTGATCACCATCGATTTTCCAGGTCTCGACAGGCCCAATGTATTTCTTTATCACGGCGGCCCAGCTGTAATTCTTAATATTCTGTTATTTCGCCTGCGCCAGAGTCAGCTGGGAGAAATCTTCTATCTGGATAAGCTGAACGTAACCGTTCGCGAAATACCGGAAGAGCTTATAAAAAAGGAGTTGATAGAATGGTGGAACCGCCTTTTTTCAGATTTGCAGGCTGAAGATGTCGATTCGTATCTGACTTATTCGCGGACCATGGAGCTTGTTAAAAAAGAATTCCGCGCCCTGCATGAAGAGGGCGTCAAACTGAGAAAAAAAGAACAGCCGGCTTCAACGTATGTCGGTCTGGAGAAATGGCTTAAAGACAATAGAATCCGGGTTTTCGGATTCAGGAAAATTGAGGTTTTTAAAAGATTCATCCCCGGGACGATTCTTGATCAGAACTGAGGAAAGAAAAAAGAGTGTAAGAACAGGGGATGGGGAGATTCAGGAGATGAAGAGATGGATTTTGGGGAAAATAACTGATAATAATTAATAATTGATGATATTTTCTATTTTTGGCGAGAAAGCGGAATATTGAAGAGATGAAACATATAGAGTGTCCCCTCATCTCCTCCATCTCTGCATCTCCCAATCTTACACAGGCAACATTCGTGAGGAAATTATGAAAACACTGGAAAGAGCGATTCCCTGGACTCCGGAGCATGCGGCATTTCGAGAAATGGCAGCTGATTTTTTTGACAGAGAAGTTAAACCGCGTCATGCGCAGTGGGAAAAGGACGGCATTGTCACAAGAGATGTCTGGGAAAAAGCGGGGGCGCTCGGACTCATCTGTCCAAACTTTCCTGAACAGTACGGCGGCGCCGGAACTGATTTTTTCTACAATACGATCGTAATGGAGGAATCCAGCCGAGTCGGGAACAGCGGATTCATGCTCAGTCTTCACGGAGATATTGTTGCCCCCTATATCCTGGAATACGCAAACGAGGAGCAGAAAATGCGATGGCTGCCAGACGCAATCCTGGGGAAAAAAATTCTCGCGATAGCCATGACGGAGCCGGGCGCCGGATCAGATCTGGCGGCCCTGCAGACCACTGCTGTAGACATGGGAGACCACTACCTTTTAAACGGAACCAAGACATTCATTTCAAACGGCTATCTTTCCGATCTGGTCATAACCGCCGCAAAAACAGATACATCGAAAGCGCTCCACGGCATCAGCCTGCTTATGGTTGAACGGGGCATGGCCGGTTTTGAAAGAGGAAGAAAGCTGGAAAAAATCGGACTGCATGCACAGGATACTGCCGAGCTGAGCTACACCGATGTTCGCGTGCCCAAGGAAAATTTAATCGGAAAAACCGGGTACGGTTTTCGTTATCTTATGTCAGGCCTCCAGCAGGAAAGACTGGCTCTTGCGATTTCCAATGTTCGAAGCGCGGAACTTGTCCTGGAAGAAACCATTCAGTATGTCAAGCAGCGAAAAATGTTTGGAAAATCGCTCGGCAGTTTTCAGAATACCCGCTTCAAGCTGGCGGAAATGGCGACAGAACAGGCGGCGGCCCGCGCTTTTCTCGATCAGGTTGTAATCGCTCACAACAGCGGCAAGAAGGCGATGGTGCAGGCCTCTCAGGCGAAACTGCTGTCGTCTGAAATGTTCAAACGTCATGTCGACGAATGCCTTCAATTTTTTGGAGGTTACGGCTATATGATGGAATATCCGATTGCGCGCGCCTATCTGGACGCTCGAGTGCAGACGATATATGCCGGCACATCGGAGATCATGAAAGAGATCATCGCCGGCAGCGGCCTGGGATTGTAAAAATACCCGCCGCTAATCGCAAAAGGCGCGAAAGCTATGACGCCGGAAATTCCTGAATGGATCTGCGAAGAAGTACTTCTTCTTGCGAAAGCTGCCGGACTTTCGGGCGAGGTGCCTGTAGGCGCCGCTGTCTGCGAGGCGGTCGACGGAACCTGGAATATCATCGGCTCCGGCAAAAATGAAATACTCCAGAAAAACAATGCTGCCGCTCACGCCGAAATGAGCGCAATTCAGAGCGCCTGCGACTGCAAAAAATCGGAGCGGCTCACCGGCTGCATTCTGGTGACAACGCTCGAACCATGCCTGATGTGCTCTGGAGCTTTGATTCTGGCCCGAATCGAAACTGTCTGCTATTTTGCTCCTGTATTTACCGGAATCGGTCTCTGTGAAGTCCTTGAATATTGCTCCGCTCAGGCTCCTGGAAAAATAAATCATGTGCCTGTTGCAACAAAGGTGACCGAATGGAGCGAGAGATCCTCAGCGCTGATACAGAACTTTTTTATTTCACGACGGCAGTGAACAGGACTGTAAAATATTCTTGCGCTCTGTCTCAATTCCCGGCCTGAACAGCGGCATTGAGCTGCTTTTTGTTCCAGCAATTTTGCGCCGCAGAATATATAACTTTTTACTCGACAAAATACTTCTAACAGAACCCCCTGACCGAGGAGATTGCCTTGAAAATAGCTGTATATCCCGGATCTTTCGATCCTTTTACAAACGGTCACCTTGATATGGTCAAGCGTGCGCGTTCACTTTTCGATCACCTGATTGTGGCGATTGCCGTCAATTCCTCCAAGTCGACGCTGTTCAGTATGGAAGAGCGGAAAGATCTAATCCAGGAAGTTCTGGCCGACATGCCGAATGTGGAAGTATCCTTTTTTGAGGGGCTTCTTGTGGATTATGCGGAGAAGATAAATGCGACCGTGATTGTCCGAGGATTGCGCGCCGTCACAGACTTTGATTATGAATATGCCATCTATCAAATAAATCAGGAAATGAATCCCGGGGTGGAAACAATGTTTCTTCTGGCCGGAAAAGAATTCTCATACCTTTCAAGCACGATACTGAAAGAAGTCGCCCGATACGGCCGGAGCGTGGAAGCTCATGCTCCGCCTGCAGTCAGCCGGGCTCTATTGAAAAAATTCGGGCATACAAAGTAATGCCGGTTGAAGATAAAAATCTAGACACCGTTTTTGAAATAACCGTCCCTGAGTATATCGTGTTCCGTTACGAAACGGCGGGACCCACAATACGTTTTTTTGCCGTGCTCATCGACCATCTCGTCATCGCAGGAATCCTTTTTGCCGTAACGGGCATTCTCCTTCTGTTTTCAGCTGTCGCGGAAATTCTGACCGGAATGACAGGCCAGGCGGCGGGCATTGGGATTTTTTTTATCTTTCTAGCTTTTTTTGCGCTGTACTGGTTCTACTTCGCCTTCTTCGAGCAGCTGAACCGGGGGCGGACGCCGGGCAAGATGGCGACAGGCCTGCGTGTCGTTTCGCGCAGCGGCACCACGCTCAAAACATCGCAGGTAATCCTTCGCAATCTGCTGAGAGTGGCGGATATGTTTCCGCTGATTTTCATTGGCTGGATTGTATTTATCCCAACTTATGCATCGGGAGCGCTGTCTCTTTTTTTATCAGGAAAATCTTTTCGTCGACTGGGAGATCTGGCGGCAGGAAGCATGGTTATACGTGAAAGAAAATTTACGCCCTATCCCTCCCTGGAATTTCCGGGCGATACGATCCTCGAAATTGCGCAAAAGATGACAATGAAAAAACAAATATCGCCCTCGCTTGCCCAGGCGCTGCATGATTTTGTATCGAGAAAAAAAGAACTGCATCCCGATCGACTTCACGAAATCGCAAAATCAGTGGATGCGGGCATACGGGAATGCTTTGGGGCCTCTGCAATTCAATGCCCGCCGGTTGAATTGCTGCTGGCGGCGCATTTCCATCTGTACGGAAAAAAGGGATAGAAGAATATAATGACACCGGCAAAATTCATATCACTCAGAAAAGCCGACTGGAAAGAGCTCGACGAACTGCTCAAACGCATAGACAATGTTCGTCACAAAACGATCAGCGCCGCCGATATGATTCGATTCGCGCGTCTCTATCGATCGTCCTGCACTGATTTGAGTTTTGCAGGATCCATGCGACTCCCTTATGAGACACGATCCTATCTGGAGCAGCTTGTTTCGAGAAGCCACAGCAATCTATACTCACAGAACAGCAATAACGTCGGCTCATTTCTCAGGTATTTTTCAAATGTTATTCCCGTAATGGTGTTCAGAGATGTCTATGTGAGGCTCTGCCTCACACTGTTCTATGTTCCTTTTTTTCTGTGTCTTGTTCTGGGATTCCGCTCTGAATCATTTGCAAGGACTGTCCTGGGCGAGGCAACGATTGATTCTTATCTGGAGATGCATGAAGAGACTCCCGATGATCCCGGGGCCGGAACAGCTTTTGCATCAACCGGATTCTATGTAATGAACAATGTGAGCCTGGATCTGCTCACATTCGGACTGGGCATTCTGGGAGGAGTCGGTTCTGTCTTCATGACTCTGTTCAATGCCGTACATCTTGGGACGGTTCTGGGATTTTTACTGCAAAGCCCTGCTTCGGCAAATATTCTTTCCTGGATTTGCGGTCATGCCCCCTTTGAACTGACTGCCGTTGCCTTTTCCGCCGCAGCGGGACTCCGGATAGGTTTTTCATTTATCGCCCCAGGGGGCAGACAGCGGTTGCGGGCTCTGCGCGAAGAAGCGGAGCGAGCGCTGCCCGTGATTGCAGGAGCTGCGGCCATGACCTTTATCGCGGCATTCATAGAAGCTTTCCTGGCTCCGGCAAGGATTGAAACAACGTTCAAAGCGGCGTTCGGACTTGCCTGTTCAGTTATTATGATTCTGTATTTTGGAATACTTGGCTATCGTCTGGATCGCAGCGGCCGGAATGAGTATTAAAATATGGAAAAAGGAGGTTTGCAGCCATAGACATCCGAAGCATTCAGTACCGCCTGCGCCGGCGAAGACTTGATGAAATCTTTGACCTGGCAGTTCTTGCCCTGCGAAATAATTTTGCCTGGCAAATGGCTGTGAGCCTGCCAGTTACGATAATTTTATGCGCGATCAATACGACGCTGCTTTTTAAAATGGATGTCAATTCTGAGACGGAATTTTTTTCCTGGCAGCAACCAATTGTCTTTTTATTGATTATACTTGAACAGCCAATTTTGAGTCTTCCGCTTCTTCTTCTAAACGGCAGACTGCTTTTTGAGAAGAAGCCGGCTGTTCGAGCTCTTTTTTCAGATCTATATGCATGCATGCCGTCCTACTTTTTTCGCACTGTTGTTATGCGAACCATGCAGTATACCATTCTCGGCTTCACGCTGATAACAGTATGGCGCGGTCTGATTCAATTTTTTTTTCAGGGTGAAGTGATTGCTCTCGAAAAATTAAAGAAAGCGCAGATTAAAAATCGATGCCTTTCCCTGGCAAAAAACACTTCGGACCGAACAGTAGGTTTTATTTTGATCGATATTCTGCTGGGACTTACTTTTCTATTCATTTGCGTTTCCACCTGGAATTTTATTCTGGATCTTTTCTCTTCCCGGGGGAAATACTGGTTTTTCGATGCTCAGTTTTCACTTCTCTCGCCTCCGGCTCATTTTTTCTTCTTTTTCTATGCGGTTTTTCATTCTGCAGCCAAGTTTTTTTACTACATTGATCTTCGCTCCGCACGGGAAGGCTGGGACATTGAAATCATGCTGCACAAAGGCATGGTGGAGACCACAGGGCGACCATGAAGAAGAGAAATACAAATCTATTCGTAATCTGTACAGCAGTTGGCTCGGGAATATTTTCCATCGTTATGATTTTCTCTCCTGCCCCGGCCCGCAGTCAGGCCGCTGACTACAAAAGAGATTCCGGGGTCGTGAAGGATACTCTTTCGGAAATGCCCTGGTTTGACGCAGCCAAAGATGATTATAAAAAATATTCTCCTGAAGAATTAAAGATACCCAGAACTCCGGAGCCTCGTCCTCACGGGTCTGTCCGAATGCCGGCAGTTCCCATGGGATGGGTGGGGTACGCGGCTCTGGTCTTCTTGATCATGCTTCTGGGCGCTCTGCTGCTGCTTCTTATGCGAAATCGCTTGAAACAGAAACCCGCGTCACGACTCTCGACAGAATATTTTGAAGCGACAAATTCCCTCGCTGAAGAGAATCCGGAAAGAAGAAAAACAAGTCTGGACGAGCTTCTTGAGCGAGTTAGACAGTCGCTTCAGAAAAAAGACTGGAGAAACGCCTCCATTTTAATATTCTATTATCTGCTTATCCACGGATCTCTGGCGCGCGGCCTCGCATTGCGCGAAAACCAAACAGCCAGAAGCTATTTAAAACAGGCCGGCGACCTGCGCTGGGAGAACAATGCCATGGAGATTTTTCAAAAAGCAGCGATGCAGTTTGAAAAATCTCTTTATGGAGGAGAGTCCCCGTCAGCGGAGGATATCCTGGAACTGGCCGACTACATTGAGAAACTACAGGCTTCCTGAATGAAACTTGTTTTTAAGATATTGCAGCAAATTTTTATGTTTTCAGGGATCATGCTGACCGGATTCTGCGGACCTCTCGTGGATGAGAACTATGCGACAATCGGGACGAAAAGCATCAATGGAATCGATGGATTTCTGAATCTTCTGGAGAAAAAGGGAACCATGACCCGGAGTTCTTATCTGACCCATTCCAGCGCCGAACAGGCCGACCTGATCGTCCATTTTCAGAAGAATCCCGCAGAATCTGAAAAATACTTGACAGGCGTCGAAGATTGGCTGGCCGGAAATTCCATCTCATCCCAGACTGAAGAAAACGACCTGGACGATGAAGAAATAGAAGAGAAGAATGATAAAGTCGAAAACCCGGAAACAGTTCTTCGCCGCAGTGGACCGACGCAAGCAGCGCTCATGGAAAAGAACGAATCGACTCCTGACCGAAAAACTCCTCTGACGCTTTTATATTTTGTGCGAGACACCGATACGTCAGTCCAATTCTGGGAACGATTGTCGCTTCAAATGGAAGGATATCCGGATAAAGAACAGTTCTGCAAAAGCCAGGTCTACGTGCGGACTTTCCTGAGAGAGGCGCTCCCAACAGAAGGCCCCGTTCTATTCGGAGAACGCCGCATTCTTTTTCGTGAGGGACGCTTCATTTCCGATCTCCGAAGGGATAGTTCTTTTTTCTCAGATATCCCGTCCGGCTTCCCGGTTCGGACAGTGGCCGGAAAGCTCAAGCCATGGAGCAAGGCCCTGTCGGAGTCTGCTGTTTCCTACACGCCGCTTCTGGGCACTTCAATGCATCAGGATCTTATTCGGGAAATAAAGGTTCCAATCGGCCGGGTAATAATTGTATACAATGCTGAATCTTTCCTGAATTATTCGATCGTTCAGCAGGAAAATAGAAGAATGACATCAGATCTTCTGACGTATTCTTTGAATCTGGCGAAAAATCCGGAAAAGAAAATAGCCTTCATCGAAAAGTCTCTGGCATTTGCATCAGAAATGGCCAAGGAGGAAGATAGTATGATGAGATTGCTTCGCACCTATCCTCTGAATATTCTTATTGTTTTAGTCTTTGTCACCCTGCTGTTTTTTCTTATCTCAAGATGGCCGCATGAACAAAGACCGCTTCCTGAGATTTCAGCGGGCAGCCGGGAGTTCATGGAGCATCTTCAGGCTCTTGGAGAGAAAATCAGCCGGGCCCGGCCTCGGCTTGATTCTCTAGAGGCCGTTTTCACATATGCCGGCAAACGAGAAGAAGGCGCCCGGGCGTTAAAGGAAATACTTGAGTCCGGAGAAAAACCTTCGGACACCGTGCTGCTGGCAGTCATGCAGAACTTAAAGCCCGGACGATATACTGCGTCAAATACAGGCAGAGGAAAGAAAAAATGAATGAATCTTTGAAAAATCTCGCGGATGAAATCAATATTATCAAATCGCAGATTGCGAAAGTATTTATCGGCCAGACAGAACTGGTCGACGGCACGCTGGCAGCGCTATTTGCGGGCGGTCATATACTTATCGAAGGCGTGCCGGGCCTTGGAAAGACACTCCTGGTAACGACGCTCGGAAAAATTCTGGGGTGCAAATTCAGCAGAATTCAATTCACACCGGATCTGATGCCGTCTGACATAACCGGTTCGCACATATACAATCAAAAGGAGCAGAAGTTTTCGTTTATACGGGGACCGATTTTTACAAATCTTTTACTCGCAGATGAAATCAATCGTTCGCCTGCAAAAACGCATTCTGCTCTTCTGGAAATAATGCAGGAATATCAGGTAACAATCGACAATCAGCTTTATAAAATATCGCCTCCATTTTTTGTGCTGGCCACACAGAATCCGGTAGAATCCGAAGGCACGTATGCTTTGCCGGAAGCTCAACTGGACAGGTTTTTATTGAAGCTCCTGATCCATTACCCGTCAGAAATGGAAGAACGGGAAATACTCAGGATGCATGCGGGCCCGCCGGCTCAAAAACAGGAGGAAGCTGCGCAGGGAGGTCTCGATCCGGCGAAAGTTATCGCATTGATGGAAGCCTCCGCCCGCATACATGTATCAGAGGCTGTGATCGCTTACATTACTTCTCTAGTAAGAGCAACTCGGAACAGACGCGATATCTTTCTCGGAGGATCTCCCCGCGCCGGCATCTCTCTTCTGAAAACCTCCCGCGTTCTGGCCGTGATGGACGGACGAGATTTTGTAATACCGGACGACATACAGAGAATGGTTAAACCTGCTTTTCGTCACCGTCTTCTGCTCACTCCGGAAACCGAAGTGGAAGGCAAGTCCGTCGATGACGTGATCACGGAAGTTCTGGACACCGTTGACGTTCCCAAAGAAGATTCTTCTCTGCGCCGGCAATAAATGACACCGTCAAACAGAACACTGGCTCTTCTGATCGTTCCGCTGCTCCTCGCGGTTCTGTTTCTACCTGTATATATTCTCCGTCTGGCGGGCGACATTCTGCCCGGCGAGACTTTAACAATTCTGATCTTTACAGGAATCTATGGATCGATTCTCGCAGCTTTCCTGCTGGACGGTTTTTTTATTCCAGGAAAAAGCAGGCTCACGGCGCGCCGGACTACCGACAGGGTATTTTCCATAGGTTATTCGCACAGAGTGGAACTGGAAATCTTTTTAAAAAAAGGAATCATCAATTCTTTTCGAGCGCGAGCACAGGACGATTTCGGTCCCAACATGCAGTGTGATCAGCTCCCGGCGGATCTTATTCTGCGAATCGGAGGGAACAGAATAAAGTACAGACTCAGAGTGCACCTCAGAGGAAATCACACCTTTACTCTTGTGTGGCTGACTCTTTTTTCTCCGCTGGGTCTCGCAAAAAAAGTAATCCGAATACCCTGCAAAACAGAGATAATGGTCTACCCTGATTTAAAAGCGGTAAGCCGGTATCTTATTCTGGCCAGAAAATCTCATCTGGGTCTTCTGGGCATCCGCAGAGCTGCCAGAGCGGGCGGCGACAACGAATTTGAAAGATTGAGAGAATATCAGCATGATGATGAATATCGCCATATAGACTGGAAGGCTTCCGCGAAACACAGCCGGCTCATTGTTCGCACATATCAAATGAGTCAGAATCAGACTATTATCTTCATGCTCGACTGCGGACGGATGATGACCGCGGAAGTAAACGGGCGTTCCCTTCTGGATTATGCTCTCAGCAGCATTCTTCTTCTGGCGCGAGTTGCTCTGTCGCGGGGAGACCGGGTCGGCCTGCTTGCATTCGCGGGCAGAGTGCTGCGGTATGTGAAACCGGCGGCCGGAGCTCGGCATCACAGCGCCCTCATCCAGGCATCCTACAATATTTTTCCGGTTCACGAAGAAAGCAACTTCGATCCGGCTTTTCACTATCTGAACAATGTAAATCGAAAGCGAAGCCTTGTCTGCATGGTGACAAATGTAATCGATGAAATGAATGCGGCGCAGATATCCTCATACCTGGGTTCTCTGTCCGGCCGTCATCTTCCTTTCGCGGTACTTTTGAAGGCGCGTGATATCCACGAGCTGATGGAGCGGAAACCGACAACAGTCAATGAAATGTACACACAGGCCGCAGCGGCAGATTTTCTTTTATGGAAACGCGCTGTAATTCAGGGATTGAAAAATCAGGGCACTCTGACAATGGAAGCATTTCCAGATCAGCTTGATGCGGCGCTGATCAATGAATATCTTGCAATCAAAGCGAAAAAACTCCTGTAAAAACTGGATTTTTGTTGCCGGACAGAACAGAAAGCGTCTAAAATAATGGCCAAAATAAAAACCGGATACGGGAGACAGCAATGGAGCTTCTCGAAGCGATAAGAAAAAGAAAAACAACAAACGGAGCCTTCCTGAAAAAACCCGTTTCTCGGGAGCATCAGCATATTCTTGTGGAGGCAGCCGCCAGAGCGCCGAGTCATTTCAATTCGCAGCCCTGGCGGTTTGTGCTTATTGATGACGCAAAAATTCGGACAAAGATAGCAAAAATTGCCGGAAGCACAATGACACAGCTCATGAAGGAGGGCCGGTTTTTTCAGCGGTATCGTAAATATTTTCGCTTTGACAGAGAAGAAATGGAAAGACGGCGGGATGGAATATTCATAGATCAGCTTCCCGGTCCTCTTCGTCCATTCGCAAAGCAGGCATTCAGCGACCGAGGATTGAAATTGATGAATCAGCTGCGAGTTCCGGGCATGCTGGGACGGGACAACAAAAAACTGGTGGAAGGCAGTCCACTGCTTCTGGCCGCTCTGTTGACGAAAGAAGAATACGTGCCGGTAGATCTTTCTTCATTCTACTGCATTCTCTCGCTCGGGATGGCGATCGAGCATATCTGGCTTACATGCGGAGAGCTTGGGATGGGAATTCAATTTGTTTCCACGCCGATGGAGATTCCAGGAGCATGGGATGAAATCAAATCAATTCTGAAAGTTCCCGACAGCCTTGAATTGATGGCCGTCTACAGACTCGGTTATGTGCCTCCTGCCGCAAAAAGACCAAAAATCGACTGGACCAGTTCTCAGAGGAAAAAATTATCCCAGTATGTTTTTCGGAACACCTGCTCCGACACAGAGGCGGATCCCCAATGAGTGATTCCGTTCTGATTCTTTCGAGCGCTTCCGCCCTTCCGCCTCACAATGTTGAGCAGTCAAAAATCCGTGATTTTGCCGCGGCTGTATTCGGCGGAAAATTTTCAGATCTGGACCGCCTGCTTCCCGTTTTTGAGCATTCGCAGATTCAGAGCCGGCAGCTTTCAAAACCACTGGAATGGTTCCACAGTCCTCATTCGTTCCGCGAAGCGAATGAAGCGTACTGCACAAGCGCGCTGGAGCTGTCGTCTCAGGCTGCCGCCGAGGCGATCCGAAGAGCCGGTCTGTCTCCTCAAGATATTGAGTCGATGGTCTTTGTATCCAACACGGGAATTTCAACGCCGGCCCTTGACGCCGCGCTGATACAAAAGATCGGCATGTCTCCGAATGTTTCACGGCTTCCGGTGTGGGGCCTAGGCTGCGCCGGCGGGGTTTCGGGGCTTTCGCATGCAGCGCGCCTCTGCCGGGCGAACCGGGGGCTGCCAACCATGCTTGTTTCTGTTGAGCTCTGCAGCCTGACTTTTCAGCACAATGATTATTCCAAATCGAATCTTATCGCGGCCAGCCTATTCGGCGACGGAGCTGCGGCCGTGATTCTGACCGGAGCGGATTTCTTAAAGGAGAAAAATGGATCTATTCCAGAAGGAAAATATCTCGAACTGCTGGAAGGCCACAGCACCCTCATGCCCGATTCTTCCGACATAATGGGCTGGGATCTGACAGATACGGGACTGAAGGTCAGGTTTTCGCGCGACATACCGGCTATAGTTCGAACACTTCTTCCAGGAATCCTCGAGAACGCCTGCGAAAAGTGGAAAATCCCACGGAACAGTGTGCGTCGATATATAATGCATCCAGGAGGCGCGAAAGTACTGGACGCTTACAGGGACGCGCTTAAAATTGAAGAGAACGATCTTCGCTTTGCCTATCAATGCCTGAAGGAACACGGCAACCTTTCAAGCGCTTCGGTGCTGCTGGTGCTTGAAATGCATCTGCGCGAAAGCAGAGGATCCGGCGACTACGGAATTTTTTCCGCGCTGGGGCCGGGATTTTCGTCTGAAATGCTGCTGTTCCGCTGGTAATGCACGCAATGCTGGATATCCATCAAAGAACTCTGTTTTTTTTCTGGGCACTCGCCGCGTTTATCGTTGCGCAGCGAGTGCTGGAACTGCGGCTTGCTCGCAGGAACACCCGCATTGCTGTTTCCCGCGGCGCCGTTGAATACGGCAGGGAACACTACTTTCTTTTTTTTGTTCTACACACAGGCTGGATGGCCGGATGGATTTTCGAGTCTCTGGCAGGATCGCTGCGCCTGAATGCCGCCTGGTCTGTATTTCTGGGATTGTTTGTTGCGGCGGAAGTTCTCCGATACTGGGCGATCTTCACTCTTGGAATTCAGTGGAACACACGCATATTTATTCTGCCTGGAGAAAAACCGGTGACATCGGGTCCGTATCGATTTATTCGCCACCCCAACTATGTCGCGGTGGCGCTGGAACTTTTTGCCGTTCCCATGATTTTTGATTCCTGGATCACTGCAGCTGTATGCACTCTGGCAAATGCCGCTCTGCTGATTGGAATTCGTATACCGGAAGAAAATCGTGCGCGTACAGAGCAGTGAAGCGGGGGCTGTCCGCCGCCAGCTCGAAGGGAGATGCCCATCGTGAGCTTATTTGCTGAGTTTTTTCTCTACAAAACTTACGTGTTTGCGGATTTTCGGATCAAACTTCTTGATTTCAAGCTTTTCCGTATTCTTTTTCTTGTTCTTGGTGATTGTGTAAAAATACCCGGTCCCGGCCGTGGATTCAAGCTTGATAATTTCCCGCATAAAACCAATTTCCAGGACCCCCGGCGGCGGGGCAATAAAAATACAGATGAAAACAAATCGAAATCTGAAGTTAAATCTAAATCCTTACTGGAGCAGCATTTCTTTGAGAATCGCCTTTTCTTTTGCGTCAAAATAATCGGCATATTCTTTCATTATTTTTTCCGCCAGTTCACGGCCCAGGTAATCGATTGTTCTGGTGAAGGCTTTGTTTCTGTAGGGTTCATACCACTGAAAAACGAGTGTACCGGAAAGTTCCCAGATTGCGGCTCCCCTCATCGTTTTATCGACAGTGGATTTCGTGGCCGGAACCCTGTACACTTCTTCCAGTCGGCCCTTGATCAGTTCAGCATCGATCATGGGCATGGTCACTTTCACATGATACAGAAGGCCTTCCTCTGCCTCATACTCGTCGGCGGTGCGCTGGTGATTGGCCAGACGCTGGACTTCCAGCGGAGTTTTGTAAAAGGAATATCTGTAGAGCACATCGTTTCTTCTTACAAGAATATAACGATTTCGTTCTTCCATCAGAATTTCAACTCGTTCCGGGCTGGCCGCTGATGTTGCCAGGTTCTTGAGCATATTTTTAACGTTGGAAAATGAAGTGCCCCACGAGCTTCCGGCAAATCCCGCCGCGCCGGACGAACCGGGACCTGTCACAACCATGGATGAATTGCCGCCGGTTGTGGCCGGTCTGTTCTGACCCCCCTGCCCGACAGCCTGTTCTGCCAGGTTGATGGTCATCGGCTCACGCGCTTCAAAATATTCCTGCGCCGGCAGAATCCGGACGGAGGCCTGGAGGATAATAAATGTGACAGAAGTGAGAATGGTTCGCATCATTACTAGATATCGGCCAAAACGCCAGGTTGCTCAGCAAAAAGTGGTCAGGTCGGACCCTGCAGTTCTTCAACACTCTGGAGACGGTATCCTACATAGAAAAGACAGATAAGCATGTTGATGAAACAGAATAGAAACAACATTTCATGGTAAACGCCCCACACAGCCAGATTGACCGCGCCCAGAGCCGAACAAAAACCGTAGAAAAATGGAATTTCGGTCTGCAATATCTTGTAAATAGGGCTCGACTCACCGCCGCGCTCCAGAGCCATTTCTTTCAGTGATGGCCAGACAAGGTGAAGAATGAGTAAGAACAGTGCGGATTGAAAAAAATAATTGGGCATTTCAGCTTCAGCATGATCCGGCGCCAGGGATGAATTGGGAGAAACCAGCCCGCCAAACAGCGTCAGAATCCAGGCGGTAACGACTCCTACAAATATTGAGATGAAGTTGAGTCCTCTGTCTCCAGAGGCTGTCAATTTCTGGATCTGATCCTGAATGATTCTCATGAAATCGAGTATTTCATCTCGCGTGTACTGTTCCCGGGACTGAAACAGATTGTACCAGTAATGAACCACCAGCACGGCCCCGGATAAGAAAAAGTAAAGTATGATCCAGACAATTATCTCAACCATCAGTTCGCTCCTGATCTTTTGACTTCATCAGCCAGTTTGATAAATCGGTCCTGCATGCCCTTCTCTGGATACACCAGGTAGGCCCTGACATCTGAAATTTCAATATCCTTCATAAAACTCCGGCGCAGAAGACTGATATGCGCTCCCTTTATTGTCGTCCACTTTTCGAAACTCATCTCCAATCCTTTTACAGGGAAATCACTGCGCCAGACCGCGATATAGGAAGGATAGCTATCACGATCTGTTACTATTAAATAATTCTCCTCTCTGTGTGGAAAGGAAAAAAGAAGCGCCCTCTGCCCCGCCATGCGGATCGCAGCGCCATGGTCACCCAGCGAAGCAAAGGGATTTAGCCAGAAAAACTCGAATTCATGAAGTTTTCGGGCATAATCCAGTATATCCGCCGCATTATCGGGCCTTACGAGACTGCCTTTCTGAAAAATGAGCCCGGGACCGGATTCGGTAAACTGCACGACCGTGTTCTCTCCATTTTCCTGGAATTCCACTTCGCCAAAGTTACGGCGAATATCATAGAAATGTCGGTGACCGGGAAATGTGTACTCCACAGCGGCAAATCGCTTCCAGGCATCCATGCCGACCGAATTTTCAATTCGATTTTTCAAATCGTCGGCCTGAGGGCCGCTCACGCCTTCCGGAATGTCTTTGTCGGCTGTTAAAAGAAATACGGTTACGGCCAGTAAAATTGCGCCTGATACAGGAAGGATAAAATAGAAAAAAATTCTGCGCATGCCGATTCATTCAATTTCTGGACTGCGGTCCAGAGTGCTCTGATAATCCCGCCAGAGGACCGTCAGACTGTCAATGGCATCCTGAATGTTCATGGCAATAAATTCATCGGGCGGATCCGTCATACGTTGAATCAGCAGAATATTGTCTCTGTCAGTTTTTTTTGCTCTGTAGTCGGGGAGAAGCTGAATGGCTTCCGCGATGATGTCTCTGGCCCGGGCCGTGCGCGAATCCTGCAGAATTGGAATCTGTTTTCTCAGATGCTGAAAAATAACGAGCGCCAGCGCCCTCGTATCGGATTCTTTCATCTGAAGATTTCCAGTCGGAACTTACGGCTTGATGCAGCGAACGTAGAGAACGCCTGTTTTGGTAATCTTGGCCTGGTTTCCATAACCCGCCGCCGAGAAACCGATGCTCCAGGCAGTTACGCCAGTTTCATCATCACTGGCCTGCACAGAAGTGGATGACCAGAAATACTTGTCATCCGGCGTCTGGGGAAACATGAAGAGCAGCGTGTTTCTGTCCATGGCCGTCGTCAGAGTGGTCAGTTCTTCTTTGGTTGGAAGACGCCAGCCGCCGATTCCGCTGACAGAAAATGCAGCACAGGCATTCACAGCCGGTCCGCTGCCCGCAATCGGATTCAAAGCATCCGCGCCCGCGCAGGCGCTGTACAGATGTGCATCAACTGTTAGAGTATCGCAGTACTGCTCACTTTTGGCGCCGTAAACGCTGCCGCCGCCTGTTCCGGTGCAGTTGTTGAAAACAGACGACCATACCTGACCCCAGGCGCATTTCGTGAATGTTTTCCCTGTATTTATATCCGTGATGGTTCCGTTGTTGTTGTCAACATACTGAGCCGAGATCAGAAGAACCTGTGTCCAGTCCAGCGTGCTGGTATCGGACGATTTACAATTGCCGCTCAGGATGATGACCGATATCAATACTGCCAGCAGCGTCTTTTCCATAAGTTTCATTCTCATAATCATTTGCTCCGATCTGCCTTTATAATACCCATCTCTGTACAGTAAATAATCTCTTTACCGGTGCGCTTTTTTCATCCTTTTATATGTTTGACGGAAAAAAAAGCAAAAAATCGTCACTTTTTTAAGAAATTCGACCCTGGTCGGGTTCATTTTTGGCCTTCAAGAGCCTCTGGAGGGCCTCACCCGCATGATACGATGATCGAACAAGCGGACCCGATTCTACATACAGAAATCCACTGGCTCTGGCAAAATCGGCAAGATTTTCAAATACATCCTGGGAGACATAATCTTTTAAAGGATAGTGCTGTTCTGTGGGCTGCAGATATTGTCCGATCGTCAGAAGTTGCACTCCGCACTGTCGCAAATCGTGTATAACCTCTTTTACTTCGTCAATCGATTCGCCCATTCCCAGAATTATACCGCTTTTGGTTAAGAACGAACGCCGGGAAGAAAGACGCAGAGTCTTCAGAGATACTTCATAACTTGACTGCGGGCAGATGTCTCTGTACAACGAGGGCACAGTTTCGACATTGTGATTGATGATATCCGGCCGGGCCTTCCAGATATTCTGCAGATCTTGCTCCTTTCCCTTGAAATCGGGTATCAGAACTTCTACTGTTGTTTTCGGATTGATTTCCTTCACTCTGGCGATAACGCGCGCAAAATGCATGCTGCCTCCGTCGGACAGATCGTCTCGATCCACGGAAGTAATCACGGCA
The DNA here is from genome assembly GCA_009885105.1 of Spirochaetia bacterium. Classification (GTDB taxonomy): domain Bacteria; phylum Spirochaetota; class Leptospiria; order Leptospirales; family Leptonemataceae; genus VFLI01. The sequence continues at coordinate 126,311 of VFLI01000051.1, forward strand.
TGCGAAAGCCGCATTTCCAGAACAGCCCGGGCCGTTCTTTCCGGCTCGGCAGGATCGAGCTCAAAGGGTTTTGCCGTCTTGATATTGCAGAATCCGCACCGTCGGGTGCAACGGTCGCCCATAATCAGAAAGGTGGCTGTTCCCCGCGACCAGCAGTGCCCCAGATTGGGGCAGGCTGCTTCTTCGCATACAGTCAGAAGGCGCGAAGTATTCACAGCATCCCGGACACGCTGCCCGGAATCGTTTTCACCAACGGCGAAAGGCAGCCGGACCTTCATCCAGTCCGGAAGCGCTGGCGGCGTCGATTTTGAATATTTCATACAGCTCCCCTGTTTAAGGCCGTGCCGGTGGTTTCCACAATCTTTGTTCATCCATAGCATACTGCAATACTATTTCTTTTTGTTGACCCACGTATTTGTTGAAATTTTCTGTCATCTTTCGAGCATCGGGAGAGGTGTCCGAGTGGTCGATGGTGCATGCTTGGAAAGCATGTGTACAGCAATGTACCGAGGGTTCGAATCCCTCCCTCTCCGGAGAATGTTACAGCCGCAACCATCAATCTGTGCGTCAACATGGGCGGTTTGGTTGCGTCAACAAAACCACAGTGGCCTGCTCGACGGGCTCTTTAAGCAGCAGCGGTCTACTTGGAACGATTGAGCATTCTATAGAGTATGCCCGGTTCCCATACGCCGCCCTTTTTCGTCGGCACAAGCTTCCGGTTCAGATGGGCTGCGATATCTCGCAGTGTGAGTCCAGTGACACGCAACTGACGCACGGTACGGATGATCTGCTGTTCTTTGCGATTCTGGATAAGTTTTCCGTTCTTGTAGTCGTATCCAAACGGGAGATGTTGGGCACGCTTTTTTTGCTCCTTCGCTTCTGCGATAAGCCCGTATCGTTGGAGGTAGTCTGAAACAGTAGATGAACTCGCGCCGATTTTTCGGGCAATTGCTCGGGCAGAAAGCTTCTCGTCCCGGTAGAGTCGCCGCAGGTATGCTTTGCTTTTCAATAGAAGAATACCGGGTAGCGGTATTTTGTCCCGCACAATCGTAACAGCGTCGCTTCGGAAGGACTTTTCGTTCGGTTGACCCAGGTCAACATTAAGGTTCTGTTCGCCTATGGTTAGAGTTCTGAAAATCTCAAAGACTCGCCGGGCTTTTTCGCGGGCGGAAGAGCTGAGGTATCGCTTGATTCTTTCCGCATAGGACTGAAAGAGCGTTGCGTCGCCTGTGTTCAGGATGGCCGTGAGAGTTTCAGCTTCGCTCTTGAGTTCTTCGGATTCTCGTTCGTTGTTCTGGAGCTCTGCCAGTAGCTGGTCTGATTCCTTTTCCAGGAGAGCCGAACTTGCCGGAATATTCTGCGCCAGCGTTCGTGTGGTCATGTCGTGCAATCTTTTTCGCAGCGCTGCGTCCTCGTGATCCAGGCGTTTTAGATTGCTGTTCATAACACGCAGTCGTTTGTTGAGTTCATTTCTGCCGTTTTCAACCAGTTCCCCGAAGCGGTCTTTGTCCTGCGAAATCGCGGTAAGCCAGTCCTCCACAAGTTTGTGTGCATCGTCGGCCTCGATTGAGTGAAGGCCGCCTTCGGTGCATCGTTTCGCGTGGGAGTAGTAATACCAGGGTTTTCCCGATCGTCCCTTGCCGCTCTTCCCCTGGAGTTTCTGGCCGCACTTCGCGCACCGGATAAGTCCGGCAAAGATGTAGTTGTGCCGTGGCGAGCGCGGGCCGGGTCCATTGCCGGAAAGGATATTACGGACCTGCTCGAAGGTTTTGTTCGTAATGATTGCCTGCCAGGTGGCGGGGACTTCTTCGATGCTGCCGTTGTTGTTAATTTCCCGGACGCCGATGTAGACCTTGCTGGTGAGAATGCCGTAGATGCCGTTTCGGCTGAGTTTTGCAATCCGGGGATGATTATAATTTTTCTTTAATATTCCCAGGGTTTTCATCAATGACCGTTCGCGGATGTAAATGGAAAAAATGTCGCGGACGATTTTAGTTTCTTCGGCGTCGACGAGCCGCCAGCCTTTGTGTTCCGGGTCGCGTTTGTATCCCAGCGGTTCAAAGCCGCCGTATGCCAGGCCACGCTTGCTTCTTTCATATGCGTTGCGCCTGATTCGGTCGGATGTCATTTCTCGTTCGAACTCCGCGAAAACCATCAGGATTCGCACAACCAGATTGGAAAAGGGAGAGGTCGTGTCGATTTCTGTCTTGAGGCATACCAGATCGCATCCGTGATCCTGGGTGAATTCGAAAATATGCAGAAAATCTCTCAGCGACCTCGAAAGGCGGGAAAGCTCCGTGAAAAAAACGGCATCGATGGCACCGCGCTCCACATCGGCCATGAGCCGTTTGAATTCGGGCCGCTCGGTGTTTTTGCCGGAAAAGCCGCCGTCCACATACGACCCGACGAGCCGGCCCCACTTTTTTTGCGTGTTTCGCCGCCGAAGTTCCGCCGCGAGCATCTGCTCCTGGTTTTTTAACGAGCCTTCAACGACCTGCGCCTGCCGGTCCGTGGAAACACGGACATAGAAGGCCACCTTCCGGACCCGCGCAGGTCCGGAAGGTGGATTGTTGATTTTTTTCAATTATCTACGCCGCGAATTTTTTTCTGTAACGGACGCGGATACGGTACAGACGCCGACCCGTGCGTTCAATACCCCGGCGGTTTTTCAAACGCACCTGGACGCGCATTTCTCCCATGAGCCGGTTGTGAGCCGCGATGTATGCGATTTCAGTCATGACGCACCTCCCGCACAGGCGAAGAGATCGCCCTGGAGAACATCCCGCGCCGCATCGACGAATCCTTCGGCCCAGAGGTTCAAATCCAGAATCCCGGAAATCTCAATCAACCGGTCTGCCTGTTCCGCGTTCAGACGCAGCGGATCGCGGGCCCCGATGAAGCTGTACAGAAACAGTTCGCTGTCCGTTCTCTCGTTGCGATAGTAGTACGGCAGCCATACCGTGTTTTTCCATTCGAAGTGCAGCTCTGGATCTGCCGACGAAAGGCCGCCGTCCCCGTACCTTGCCAGGCGCACAGCGTCAGCGGATGTGGGGCCGAATCCGATGTATTCGAGGAGAAGCTGCCTTTCTCCCCTGCGGATACGCACATACCCGACATCCCGGAAACGCTCTATACTTCCCAATTGTTTGATAATCTCATCTATTATGAGCATTTGTTTTTCCTCCTGCCGCATTGCGGCTGAA
>VFLI01000044.1 GCA_009885105.1 Spirochaetia bacterium
CCTTTTGCCACCCATGGCAAGGCAGCGGGTACGGGGCTGGGTCTGGCGATGGTCAGGCAGATCATTGAAGCGCATGGCGGAACAGTTACATGCGAAAGTCCTGCGGCAAACGGCAGGGGCGCGAGGTTTGTGGTGGAGTTGCCGGTGCGATGAGATTAACAAACAAATCGAAGTATCCAATATTACCAGCTTTCATCAATATGGATCCAGACCTATTTGAAGAATCAACCCGATGGAGAATTCTTAAATAAGGTTGAAATTATATATAAATTCTAATAAGGATACGCCTTATGCTTACAATTTCAGGATATAACGTAAAAGAGGAAATACACAGAAGCGCCAATTCGGTTGTGTACCGGGCTGTCCGTGAAAACGATCAGCTCCCTGTTATTCTCAAAATGCTCAACAGCGAATTCCCTCATTCCCATGAGATTGCCAGGATGAAAAACGAGTATAATTTGCTCGCTGGATTGTCATTGACGGAGGTTATTCGCGCTTACGCTCTGGAAAAATATCGCAACTCCCTGATGTTGGTTCTTGAGGATAACAACAGCAATTCGGTTAAGCAGACGCTCAAAGAAAAATTGGCATTGGAAGATGTCCTCTTGATCGCAATAAAAATGGCGGGAGCGCTCGAAACGATCCATAGACTGAACATCATACACAAAGATATTAATCCTTCCAATATAATATGGAGTTCGAAGGAAAAAATCTTGAAGCTGATTGATTTCGGGATTGCGGCAAAATTGTCGCGTGAATACCCGGAAATCCAGAGCGCAGATAAACTGGAAGGGACGCTTAATTACATTTCTCCGGAACAAACCGGCCGCATGAACAGGGCCCTGGATTATCGCACCGACTTCTATTCTCTCGGTGTCACTCTCTATGAAATGTTCACGGGTCGCCTCCCCTTTGATTTTAAGGATGCAATGGAACTGGTTCATGCTCACATAGCGAAAATGCCGGAGCCTCCGCAAGAGGTGAATTCAGATTTACCAAAACCCATAGCGGATATTATTGTCAGGCTGCTGGCCAAGAAGGCTGAAGATCGCTATCAGAGCGCCAATGGAATCAAACAGGACCTTACAAGATGCCTGGAAGACTTAAAACAAAAAGGACATATCGTCCATTTTAAGCTTGCAGAGCAGGATTTATCTGAGAAGTTCCAGATCCCGCAAAAACTTTACGGACGCGAAATAGAGATAAAAAAGCTTTTGGATATTTTCCAGGAAGTATGCTCCGGGGCGTGTCGGATGCTAATCGTCACAGGATTTTCCGGTATCGGTAAAAGTTCCCTGGTCATGGAAATACAAAAGCCTGTCCTGGAAAAACGAGGCTACTTCCTGCCTGGAAAATTCGATCAATTTCAGAAAAGTATTCCTTACAGCGGCGTCATATTGGCTTTTTCAGAATTGTTCCGGCAATTGCTCTGTGAACCGGAGGAACAGTTACAAAAATGGAAGCATCGATTGGTGGAAGCTCTTGGCCCGAACGGCAGGCTTATTTCAAATATGATTCCGGAATTGACACGCATAATCGGTCAACAACCGGAGGTGCAGGAACTCAATCCCGCCGAAGCCAGGGATCGGTTTCTGGTGACAATACGGAGTTTTGTAAATGTCTTTACCGGTGAGGAACATCCGCTGGTCCTCTTTCTGGATGATTTGCAATGGGCAGACATGGCTTCGCTCAATTTAATCCGGAATCTGCTTGGCCACAGGGAATTGTCCGGCTTTTTAATTATTGGAGCCTACCGCGATAATGAGGTCGGTCAGGGGCATCCCCTGGCGCAAATCATTGATGAAATTCAAAAGATTACGCCGCTGGAACACCTGCAGCTGGAAGCGCTGGACCACTCATCCCTGGAGCAAATGCTCACAGATACACTACATTGCGAAGGTAACAAAACCAATTTACTGGCCGGGCTTATCCGTGGCAAAACCCGGGGTAATCCTTTTTTCACGGCAGCGCTTCTTACTAAGTTGTACCAGGCAGGTCTCTTTTTTCGGGAACAGGATAAAAGCGCATGGGGCTGGAACCTGGAAGAAATAAAGAATGTGCAGGTCAGCGACAATGTCGTCTCCCTGATGCTTGAAAAGCTGGTTCAATTGCCCGAGGACACACGTCATTCATTAACATTGGCAGCCGCTATTGGCAATCAGTTCAAATTGAGCACCTTGAGCATAACCAGTCAAAGTGGATGGTTGGAAACGGCGCGTTCCCTGGTTTTGGCGGTCGAGGAGGAACTCCTTGTACCGATGGACAATGCTCATCGCCATATTCTCGGCTGTGATAATGAGGAAATGGCCCGAAATCTTGGTTTCGACCCGCCCTATCGCTTCCAGCATGACCGAATTCAGCAGGCAGCCTACTCCCTGATTGAGGACGAAAACAAAGCCGATGTGCATCTTCGTATCGGAAGATCGCTTTTGAAAGAAGCAGACATGACCGGGGCCGTCGCGAATCTTATTGAGATCACAGGTCACTTGAATCGTGGGCGAATTCTTATCACGGACAGTTCAGAATTAAAACGTCTGGCTCAACTAAACCATGACGCGGCCGTCAAAGCCAGAATTTCTGGCGCTTACAAACCAGCCCTGGAATATGCAAAAGTCGGCATCGAAGTTTTGGGCGCTGATCACTGGGCGAAGGATTATTCTTTGTCCCTCAAGCTTTATTACGAATCCGCTGAATCTGCATATCTATCGACCCGCTTTTCGGAGACGGAACAATTCGGAGAGCAGGTTCTAAAACATGCTGTAAACTTAATGGATCGTCTGAAAATATATGAACTCAGAATTCTCAGCCATTTCGCACAGCACAGACTGGGAGAAGGATTGCGAGATGGGCTTAAGACATTGCGGGAGCTTGGACTTAACCTCCCGGAACGCCCCAATACGCTGCACATTGTCCAGCAATTATTGTTAACCAAACTTGCGCTATGGGGCAAAAGTAATGACGATCTGCTTGCATTGGAAGAAATGCAAAACCCGGAAAAAGCTGCTGTTATTAGAATATGCAATTTGATGGGCGCCGCGGCATTTATGGCGAGTCCCAATCTGCTTCCGCTCATTGTTTTCCATGGATTGCGTATCACGTTGCGCTTCGGCATCGCTCCTGAAACGCCGTTTATAATTGCCAGCTACGGCATGATCGTCGCAGGGATTCTGGGCGATGTAGAATCCGGTTACCGCTATGGCAAGCTTGCCCTTGTCCTTTCCCAGAAGCCTCAGGCCAAGAAATTTCAAGGAAGAACCATATTTGTTGTCGAAGGAATGATTCATCACTGGAAAAAACCTGTCCACGAGTCCCTGCCTCATCTGCTGGAGGCTTACCGGCTGGGATTAGAATCCGGCGATATTGAATACGCAATGGCCGCAGCCGCGACTTTTTGCTCCTATTCCTACTATTCTGGGCGGCCACTGAAGGATACGGCCGAGGATATGATAATCTATGCCGGAATTTTACGCGAATACAAACAGGATACAATGATCAATGATCACGAAATCGCCCGTCAGACCGTTCTGAACCTGATTGGCGATCTGGAAGAGCCGATTGCGCTCAACGGAGAGGCTTTTGACGAAGACGTAATGATTCCGATCCTCGAAAAAAACAGGGATCAAACGGCTCTTTTTTCGCTGAATTTTGAAAAACTAATCCTCTGTTGCTTATTTGAACAATATGACCGGGCCGTAAGGTTCTCTGATCTGGCAAACGTTTACCTGGAGGCGATCGTTGGATTCTATAACTTCCCGATTTTCTTTTTTTACGACTCCCTTGCTCGCCTGGGATTGGTTCAAAAAAACAACCCGTCCAGCACCCGGCTTCGAAAACCCCTGCGCAATTTGAAAAAACTGAGGAAATGGGCCGGATTCGCGCCCGAGAATTATGAAAACAAATGCTGTCTCGTAGACGCAGAAATAAACCGCGCTCGCGGTAATACCCTGGTGGCGATGCGATTGTACGCCCGTGCCATACGCCTTGCGGCCGAGAATGGATTTATTCATGAGCTGGCGTTGGCTCATTTTCTTTCCGCAAAATTTCAGATTGAACTGGATCAGGACGAATTCGCCAGGCATCATATGACGCGGGCGTTATATCATTTCGATCGCTGGGGAGCAGTCTCAGTGGTGCGCTATATTCGGAAAAATTATTCACGATACTTAGAGTCAGGAGACGAAACAAAGCTATATCAAGAAGGAACCAAGACGTCTACCACAGACGATTCCGATGGAAGTTCTTCGTCCACACTGGATCTGACCACCGTCATCAAATCTTACCAGGCGATTTCAGGAGAGATCATGCTGGAGAAGCTCCTTAAAACCTTGATGAGCATTGTAATTGAAAACGCCGGCGCCCAGCGTGGTTTTCTATTGTTTCGTAAGGGCAGCCAATTTGTGATTGAAGCTGAGAGTTCCAGCAGCGCCCAGGACGCTACCGTAATGAAAAGTGTTCCACTGGATGAGACCTGCGACATCGCTCTGTCTGTTGTCAATTACACATTCCGGACACAGGAAAATGTCATACTTGACGATGCTGCAGAGATCGGCCGTTTTACCTCTGATCCTTACATTGTTACAAAAAAGCCAAAATCAGTTCTGTGTTCTCCCGTTCTGAGCAAAGGCAGCGTAAGCGGAATCATTTACCTTGAGAACAATCTAACTACAGCAGCGTTCACACCACGGCGGCTGGAAATGCTGAAGCTGCTTTCGGCCCAGATTGCCATATCCATCGAGAATGCCTCCCTTTACAAAGAGACCCTGGAGCTGGCCGGAGAATTAGGACATAAGAATCAATCTTTAGTGGAGGCGCTGACGGAAGCTCAAGCATTACGCGGGGAGTTAATCAGCATAGAGAAGATGGCTGCCATAGGGCAAATGGCAGGGGGTATTGTGCACGATCTGAAAAACCCGATCACCAGTATCAAGGCATACGCTGAAATGGTTCGGGACTTTGAACTTACCGAAGAAAGCAGAAAGGAATATCTGACAATCATTGAAAGCGAAGCGGATCGCTTAAGCGACATGGCCCACAGCATCCTTGATTTTGTTAAAGGGGATGTGAAATTAAATCTGGAAACGGTAGATCTAAAACAGTACATCGATGACGCGGCGAAATTCATCAAACCGGTGTTTGACACTGACTCCAGGAATTTGCA
>VFLI01000060.1 GCA_009885105.1 Spirochaetia bacterium
CTCCGGGAGTGGTTGGATCGATGATGGGAGGGTATGCCGCGGCCGGCCTGCTTATGGGCATGTCGGGCATTAAAATGCTATTCAAAGAATTGCGCAACTCCAGCAGATCCTGAGAAAAACGCGGTTCGATCCGCGGCAATCCGCCGATTCTGTATACAGGCAGGATTTAAAGTGCGCGGCGGATATTTCTTAATAATTTTTCCAATCTTTGGAATTTCAACGGTTATTTTTTCTCAGAATGCCAGCCACACCCCGTCGGATTTAATACGCCTCATTCTGAGCAGAAGCATAGATGTTCGTGATCGAACACTTCAGGCAGCGCAGTCCGATACGCAGCTGAAAAGACTGGAGGGTCAGTACGCAACGCGTCCATACGCCGTCATAAGCGGTGACAGCAGACACAACCGGCTGGATTCGAATGTATACGGACCCAACATATCCGCCGCGGACGGCTCTGTATTCCGCCAGCGAAGCGCCACAGCCGGCGTTACACGTCAGTTTTCAACCGGAACATCGATAGGACTGTCGACTTCTGACAATCGTTACGAGTATTCATCGCCAAACACAAATCCGGACCCGCTTCCTTTTCACAGAGATGACTTGACGATTTCGATCAGCCAGGATCTTCTGCGAAACGCTTTTGGAGTGAACCAGCGAAGGCAGTATGATATCGCTCGCGAGAATTCAACAGCTCTGCGCGAATCCATCGCCGATCAGATATCGAGAAGCGCGGCAGGATCTCTGGTGGCATTCTGGCGGCTTGCCTATTCAAGCGAGACTGTCAGAATACAGAATCTGCAGACAGATAACTCAAAGACAATCCGAAATCTCGTTACGCGGAGAGTTCGTATCGGTCTTTCCGAGGATTACGAAATTTATCAGTGGAATAATAATGTTATCAATTCCGAAAACCAGCTGCGAAACGCATTGACGGAACGTGAAAAACAGAGGCTGGATCTGCTGCGCTCCATAAATATGGAAAGCGGCTTTGGGGAATCGGATACACTTTTATTATTTGAATCCATGCCTGAAGATGTGGATGAAGAAAAAGACATATCCATGGCTCTGGAAAGAAGACTTGACTTGATGAGCGTCCGGCGTTATCTGGCTTCCTCTCGCGCAGTCCTGGAGGCTTCAGAAAACAATCTCCTTCCTTCCCTGACATTGAATGGAAGTTTTTCAAGCCGGGACTGGGGGCGCAACGCCCATTCCGCTTACGGACAGGTGCCGTACGGCAGCTATCCTCAATCAGGAGTTTCACTTCGCATAGATGTCCCGCTCTGGGATGAGAGTCTGAAAGTAGAGGCCAGAAATGCCCGGATTGAGGCCGATCGCGCAAAACTCGCAGAAGAACTTATGACCAGGCAGGTTCGTGATGAAGTTCGCAAGGCGATTCTGGATTTAAGGAATTCATATCAAATTTTCTCTGAATCCAGGATCGCCCTGAATCAATCCGAACTCTATTACAACCGCGTGCTGATGAGATACCAGCAGGGTCGCGCGCAGACAATTGTTCTGAATCTGGCGCTGAATTCGCTTGTGCAGGCAAAACAGAATTTAAACACTGCCAGAATCAATTTTAACATTGCAATGGTTCAGTACGACGTTGCCCGTAATTATCTCTTCGAGCGCTACAGTATCGATATGGATCGAGTTACGGGGACACAGCAGTGATACCTGCGGGCAGCTGTTTTAACTGCATCAGGACATGAAATGGCAATAATTGGCCGTCGAAAAAAGCCGGAAAAGTTTCCAGAGAATGATGGATCGACTTCTGAAGAAATTCCTATTGAGACGACGGTCTCCGGCGAATCCATTCTGAGTTCGCTTCCGGCCATTTCAATTCGCAACCCTGTCTTTGCCTGGATGCTCATGGCATCCCTGGTTCTTTTCGGCGGAATCTCTGTTTCCAGAATGGGACTTTCGCAGCTCCCCGATGTGGATTTTCCTGTCCTGAACATCAACATTTCTCTGGCCGGCGCCCCCCCGGAAGTTATGGAAACGGACATTGCGGATATTGTGGAAGACTCTGTGATGAGCGTGGAAGGGATCCGTCAGGTAAACTCAACAGCAAGGCAGGGCTCGGTTGATATCACTCTGGAACTCAATATCGATCAGGATGTGGATTCGGCTTTGCAGGAAGTGCAGGCGCGTCTTGCTCAGATTCAAAGACGGCTTCCGCCTCAGATTGACGCGCCGATTATTACCAAGCAGAATCCTGAGGACATTCCAATAATTTATGTTGCGATTACGACAGACCGTCCACTTCCGGAATTGATGATGTATGTCAGAAACACGCTCAAAGATTATTTTCAGGTAATTCCAGGCGTCGGAGCGATCAATTTTGGAGGTTATGTGGACCGCAACGTGCGCATCTGGCTGGACGCCGGAAAAATGTCTTACTACCAGATAACCACCGACGATATTCTGAACACACTTTCGCAGCAGCATATCGAGGTCCCGGCCGGCCGCCTGTCCGACAGCCGGACGGAAACAAATCTCCGTTCCATGGGCGAAGTGCCCACCGTGCAGGCATTCCGGGATGTCGTCATTCCATCGCGCGCAGGAGGCGGGCCGATGTACGGAATGGTGCATCTGAACCAGGTGGCGCGCATTGAAGACGGCACGGATGATGTGCGGCGAATATCACGTTTTAACGGCAGGCTGGCCGTGGGTCTGGGAATTCAGAAGCAGCGCGGTTCCAATGCGGTTGAAGTGGCTCGCGCCGTGAAAGGAAAACTGGAAGAAATTCGAAAAATACTTCCGCCAGGCTACGCAATCGATGTGGCAAACGACGCCACGCGTTCCATTGAAGATGCCGTGCATGAGCTGGAATTCAATCTCATACTGTCCGCCGTGCTCACAGGATTTGTCTGCTGGCTTTTCCTGGGCAGTTTTCGAAGCACGCTGAATATTCTTTTGGCCATCCCCACGTCAATTCTGGGAACTTTTATTTTTCTGTACTTTGCCGGATATACTCTCAATACTTTCACACTGCTGGCTCTGACTCTCGTCATCGGCATCGTCGTCGATGATGCGATAATGGTTCTGGAAAATATCACACGTCACCGCGAAAAGGGGGAAGATCGAATCACAGGCGCTTTGAACGGTTCCAGAGAAATCACTTCCGCGGCGGTAGCCACAAGTCTTTCATTGATAGCAATATTTCTTCCCGTAACATTCATGCAGGGAATCATAGGACGATACTTTCTGCAGTTCGGGATCGCCGTTTCTGTTGCCGTAATCCTTTCTCTTCTCGAAGCGCTGACTCTGACGCCGTCGCGATGCGCTCAATTCCTGGAAGCGGGACAGGGCGGGCGTTTCGAAATGATCGTCGACCGAATTTTCAAAGCGGCCTCCCGTCTCTATCTTCGAATTCTGGTGTCCGCTCTGCAGCACCGCGGCAGACTGCTGATCGTTTCAACCATTGTGTTTACAGCATCGTTGTTTATCTTTCCATTTCTCCGCAAAGAATTCATTCCCGCGCAGGACCAGAGCCGACTGCTGGTGCGATTTCAGACTACGGCCGGCTCATCCATCGAATTTACGGACAGTCAGGCAAAAAAACTGGAGGCATTCTTATCAACAAAGGGGGAAGTGCTCCGCTATTTCACAATTGTCGGCGGTTTTGGCGGATCAGACGTAAACTCCGGAGGGATTTTCATTACGATGAAGGATAAAGACAAACGCCCAGAAGACCCGGAAAAAAAACGTCCTCTCAGTCAGGCGGAATTCGCTCAGATTGTCCGCGCCAGCGCGCCGAAAATCGTCCCGGGCCTGAAAGTTGTTGTGCAGGATCTTTCACTCCGAGGTTTTGCGACGGGCCGCGGATTTCCTGTAGAAATGACAATCAGCGGAGCCGACTGGAAGGAACTGGCCTCAATGTCGCGCAAAATCATGTCCGCGATGGAAAAGACCGGATATTTTACAGATATCGACTCCAATTATCTGGAAGGAGTTCCGGAACTGCAAATTGTTCCCAATCGTGCGGCGGCCGCGGAACTGGGAGTGACAATGTCCAATCTGGGAAGCACGCTCGGTGTGCTGATGGCAGGACAGAGAGCCGGCCGGTTTAAACAGGGAGGACACAGTTATGATATACGGGTTATGATGGAGACAGAGCAGAAAATTCATCCGGAGAATCTCTTGAAACTGTACGTGCGAAATCTTTTCGGAGGTATGGTGCCGGTCTCTTCACTGGTTCGTATGGAAAAACGTTCTTCCATACTGAGCATCACGCGCAGCAATCGTCAGAGGTCGATTACCATCTACGCCAATCCGGCGGTAAAATACGGACTCAATGCTTCGCTGGAGAAAGGATTGGAAATCGCCCGAAGTTCTCTTCCGGCCGGCTATGCAGTGGAACTGAGCGGCGCCGCTAAATCATCCTCAGAATCTTTCCAGGGACTTCTCATGGCATTATTCCTGGGCATTATCGTCGCCTATATGATTCTGGCCAGTCAGTACAACAGTTATCTGCATCCCGCGCTGATCCTGCTCGCTCTGCCGTTCAGTCTAACCGGAGCTCTGGCTGCGCTCTTCCTTACAGGCCAGACAGTGAATATGTACAGTATGATAGGAATCATTCTTCTTATGGGGCTTGTGAAAAAGAATTCCATCCTTCTGGTCGATTTCACCAATCAGATGCGAAGATTGGGCATGGCCGTGGATGAAGCGCTGCTGTCCGCCTGTCCGATCCGTCTGCGGCCCATCCTGATGACCACCTTGAGCGCCGTCGCCGCTGCTCTTCCGGCCGCGCTTTCCGTCGGTCCGGGCTCTGAAGCACGCATACCTATGGCCGTGGTTGTGATTGGCGGGCTCATTCTCTCCACCCTGGTTACTCTATTTTTAGTGCCCTGCGCCTACAGTCTGACATCCCGGCGATAAAAATCAATTAACTAAATTCTAAATTTAGAATTATTCTAAGCGCTTCAGAACCGCGTACTCTGACATTTTTTTTGGAAAAAACAATCGTCATCTGGCGCAATAATCTGGTAACGTACAATATTCTGCACATATCCGGGGACTCTATAGACTATGGGTGATATCTTTTTCTTAAATTTGTTTGGATTAACAATACTGATCGATTCGATTTTTTACCTTGTTATTACGTTGTATCTTTTTCTATTTATCAAGGATAAATCAAAAGCAACCTGGCATATTGCTTTTTCGTTTCTTTTTTCTTTCTTTTTGGCCGTTCCCTATGTTCCGGCTTATACTCTCTATATGCCGATGGGCGCCTATCATCGCTGGATGACGGTGCCGGCGGCGCTGCTGATTTTCCCGCATTATGCGCAGGTATTCTACTATTTTCCGGAAACCAGATATCGGCGGGTTGCCAGGATCGCTCTTGCAATCCAGTATACAGCAGCTTTCTTAATGACTGTATTTTTTATCAAAACGACTCTGTCGCGCGAGTTGGTATATAATTTTTCCGGCCATTTCTGGGATTTTGACGCGGACGATGTCAGTAAGATGGTGGGTATCCTGATGCTCGCCAATGTCGCCTTCATGGTTTTTTCCGGTATCTTTCATCTGATTACCAGAAAAACAGACCGTTTGCCGATTTTTGGAATTCTTGGTGGCATGATGCTTGCCGTTATTGTCCCCGTGATCACAAATGTGCTCAGCCGCGACGGGCTTCTTGCGCGCGATATCCACCAGATGTGTCTTGTTCTCTTCTCGATTACAGGTTTGTTTACTGTGATGGTTGTTTATCTGAACAACACAGTTGAAAAAACGACATTCATGGTAAAGATTATCGGTGTCTCTCTGGTGACGTATATGCTTCTGATGGTTTTCATCAGTTTTTTTTCGCTTCAGGATCAGGACGACGCCTACACAACAATACATGCAGAACAAACATCGCGCCTAACGATCGATAATAAATATCCCGTCAGCGATTTAAAATATCTGATGTCTTACGATCTGGTCCGCCGGCAGGACCAGTTCATCACGATGAACGAAATTTCAGAAGATCTTAATCCGCAGTCATTCAGAAATGAACTCATCAATACGGCTCTTTATGAAAGAATAAAAGCGCTTCGCGGGGAGACCTGGAGAAAACAGCTTCCTATTGTTTTGCATGATGCGCCGGCATCATTTCAGGGGTATAAAAATTATCTCATTTCCATGTCGGCAAACGCGGCGAATCCGGATGAGCTTTTGTCAATGGCGGAAAAAAAGGCGCAGCGCCTGACCTATCATTCCATCAAAGTGCACGATATCCCGGAGGCCGTCTTTCGCGAGAAACTTAAGGATTATGTGAAAAAATTCTCGCCCGATCTATGGGCCTTCGCGCAGGCTCTGGATGATTTTCAGAAATCACATCCCGACTATGATAACGCCAGGTTAAAGAAAGAGACGGCTCTGTTTTTCAGCGCCTTTCGTCCTGAAGGAACCCGGCATTTTCGCTCTGACAGAAAAGGAACACACTATGCTTCCTTTATGAAATATGATCAGGAACGAAATCTGGTTTTTGAAGCAGGATACTCGTATACTGTCTATCGCAACTTTACACATCGTGTGGGTCTCAAACTGGCTGTGATGTTTCTACTTGTCGTCTTCGTTATTGTTTTTGGATACCGTATCTTTTTTCTGGGGACTCTTGTCCGGCCGCTTGAATCGCTTCTATCCGGTGTGCGCAAAGTAAACAGCGGAGATTTGCAGGTGGAACTACCGGTCCGGATTCCTGATGAAATCGGATTCATTACCGATTCATTCAATGGAATGGTGTCTTCGATTCGCAGCGCCAGACAGAAGCTGGAGAATTACGCAGAAGAACTGGAAGACCGGGTAAAGGAAAGAACCGCAGCTCTCAGCGAAACTTTAAAGACCGTTCAGGGTCTCAAGTCACAGCAGGATGGCGACTACTTCCTGACGTCGCTTTTGATTAAACCTCTCACAAGAAATCTGGCGAAAAGTAAAACTGTAAACGTGGAATTTTTCATCGAACAGAAAAAGAAATTCTCTTTTCGAAAGTGGGATGAGGAGATCGGCGGTGATTTCTGCAGCGCCCACGGGATAAAACTGGCGGAAAAAGATTACACGATTTTCGTAAA
The DNA here is from genome assembly GCA_009885105.1 of Spirochaetia bacterium. GTDB lineage: Bacteria > Spirochaetota > Leptospiria > Leptospirales > Leptonemataceae > VFLI01. The sequence goes on from VFLI01000060.1 coordinate 7,062, forward strand.
TGCAGACGCAATGGGAAAATCCGTCCAGGGAGCCGGCGGAGCCCTTGTACTGGGGGCCGTATTTGAATCTATTCTGGATCGCACCAGAAATATACCGTCGTTCAAGGACCAATCGCCGGAAAGATGGCTGAAGAATGCCTTTCTGGAACTGCAAAAGGTTTTCGAAAGCTTCGATGGCAGCATGCTGGTTTCGATGGTGATGGGTTTGGTAGATGATGATACGGGTCTCATGTACTACTTGAACGTCGAACATCCATGGTCTGTGCTGTACAGAGATAAAAAAGCAGCATTCATAGAAAGTGGAAATGCATTTCGCAAACTGGGAATTTCCGGACTGGAAGGTCAACTCAAGATCCTGACAATGCATCTTCAGCCTGATGATGTTTTGATTGTGGGATCAGACGGCAGAGACGATCTGGAACTGTCGGTATCGGAAGAAGGCGATCGTGTCATCAATGAGGATGAGAATCTGTTTCTCCGTATGGTGGAAGCCGGCGAGGGCAGGCTTTCCTCCATATACAGCAACATTACGGAAATGGGCAGCATCACGGATGATCTTTCCATGATTCGAATTTCATACCGGCCGTCAAAAACGCCTATTTCCACAGACAACCAGAATCTAATTGAGGATCTGCGCAAAGAGGCAGCCGTATTTCTGGAAGAAAAGAAATATCTGGAAGCGGAGACAGTGATCAACCAGGCATTGAAGATCGATCCAAGAAACATTGAATTGATCCGCCTGCAGGTGCGAACTTTTATGGAGAAGAAAGATTTCGCGAACGCCTTCAACTCGCTGGAAGATTACATCTATCTGCGTCCCATGGACACAGAAATGCTCTATCTTGCTTCCTACCTCTGCAAAGAATTGAAGAAGCCTCAAGAGGCAATAGATTACGGCGAAAGAGTCCGCCTGCGAGCCCCGGAATTTGTCGCAAATCTAATCAATCTATCCGATGTTTACTCCTCTATTGGTAATCGGGACAGGGCTGTTAAAATGGCCGATGAAGCTCTGCTGGTGGACCCAACAAATGAGAAGGCGAATCGCCGCAGAGCAGACCTGGCCTGAAGAAATCGCTGCATAGAGGCCGGACCAGGACCGGAATAGCGCCGGACTGTTTTAGAAAAAAAATTTTTCCGAATAATACTGGTTTCTGGATTTAATTGATATCAGCAGCTTTCAAGGAGTGCTGCGTCATGCTCATCATTCTTGCCGACGGCTTTGAGTATCTATGGGAAAGGCGGTCCCCTGAGGAATCCGCAATCCAGGGAATTCTGATTCTTATTGTAATTGCGGCCTTTATAATCGCCATGGCATTGGTGTCCAAATATTATAAATATTCCGAATCAAGAAAGGCGCGATGGGCCATGATCTTGAAACTCCTGCTCCGCCAGAAACTGGACAATCAGGAAATCAGCATTGTTCAGATTTTTTTCAAATCACTGGATAACACGACCGCAGATGAAATCATCATGGACAATAAAATCTTCCGGTCCAGACTTCGAGAATTCTTGGTCGGGCATCCGGAATTTCCCGTGCGAAAAGAAGTGCTGATAATAAACAAACTGTTTCCGGAAGCCGGCAGAGATGTGGAGCCGCTGTCGGCAAAAGACCTTATGACAGGGGAGATCTGCAGTCTGGAATCCCTTGGCCAGCACAACCTGGCAGCAATAGTAAAAATCGACCCCCCGAATATTTTTCTATCGTTGTCGGAGCTGCTTTCACCTCTCGAAATCGGGGCGCCGGCAGGTCTATTTGTGTTCCGCCCGATGCTGGGCGGCTTCCTTTTCAAGGGCAGCATCCGTTACACGGATCAGCGAATAGCTGTTTTCTCCCACTCCGGAGCTGTTGAAGCCTTCGGCGATCAGCATCTCATGGCCAACCTTGAATACGCCATTGAACTGAATCCCTGGCCTTCTCTCAGTGAGCGTCAACTTTTATTGAAACTGCCTCTTCCGCAAGACGCTGTGGAGACTGAAGATATCAATCTGCAGATACTCGGCACAACGCGTAAAATTTCTGATCGTGCTTTATCGTTCACCCCCGATCAAATGAATGTCGTACGCTCGGGGAATAGTATATCCTACGAGGCGTCAGCCATGGAGAAAGAAATCCAGTTACTGCTTTTAGAACATGAACTGTGGGAAGTAAAAATGGCGCTGCCGGATGGATTTATATTCAAAAGCCGGGTCAAACTTCGTCAGTCGCTGCACCGAAACAGTCCGTACATTCTGAAATTTTTAGACGCATCAGAAAATTCCAGACTCATTCTCTTCACTGAAATTAAAAAGAACAATCCTGCGCGCGAGATGATGACCTGAAATTCACGCATTTTGATCCGAGCCAAACAAAAATCCGGGGAGTATTAATCCCCGGATTGAAATCGTCCCCGATCCGCTTTCGCATCAGGGACGAAAATACTTTCATCAAACTACTTTTTTGGATCTGTCTCAGTCTTCGGTATAGGATCTCCGAAAGGCGGAAGAAAATATGACAGAGCGGCCAATATGCCGAATGGAAGCAGAAAAATGAGAATCGCAACGACTATACCTTCCCCTCCAATCAGGTGAAGCTTGAAGATTGTGAATCCTCGAAAACTCTTGGAAAACATCTGACCGCCGATAACCACATTCCATCTCATTGCGAAGATACCGATCAGGGCCAGCACCGACGCTGTTATCAGAATAAAACGATGCTGGCGTTCATTTTTTGGTTTGTAAACCTGAAGCATTGCGATCAGGGCTATCGGGACGAGAGTGCCCAGCAGGAACTGAATGATAAATTCAGACACATACAGTTTGCTGTCCATTAGGAGTCTGAGCATCGGAAACGATTCATCCGCCTCGTACATCCTGTGGATCAGGTCCAGACTTTCCAGAGCAAAGTCGATGATAAATGCGTACAGCATATATCTGCCGATTGTATCCATGCATTTCGTATCCGCCACCTTTCCGGCCACTTTGTTGTAGCCCCAGTAGAGAAGCAGACACAGGGCGATCCCGGACACCATAGCAGAGAAAACAAAGATCACAGGCATGAGCGGCGATGACCACCAGGGATTCGCTTTCACAGAACCAAAAATAAATCCGACATATCCATGCAGAACAAAGGCGGACGGAATTCCGATAATTGAAATCACGCGCGAAATTTTGTGGTCGATCATTCTGGTTTCATCTGAAAGATGTGTGGCGCCCATCGTGAGCACGCGGTACATGAACCGTTTGATACCGGTGGTTTTATCCATCCAGACGACCATATCGCTGCGATAATCGAACCAGATCTCAACAAGGAGCACCGCCATAAGATACCATAGATAGACAAATCCTAACATGGCCATGGCCGACTTAGGATTTGATGTTACCAGCACTTCATAAGCGCGCTGCGGCTGTCCCAGATGCGCAAGAAGCGGCAGCGGCGCCGCGATCAGGAATGCCAGAGCAGTCAACAGGGCCATCCGATAAACCGGCTGCACCTCCTTGACTCCGAAAACATTCACCAGTGAAGCAAGGATAAACGCTCCCGCCACAAGTCCGGTCAGGTAAGGATACAGAACAATCAAAATGCTCCACCAGAGCTCGCTTTCGTTTGGATAGAAATATGTCGTCATCTTACCAGACCTCCCTGCGAATATTCGCGTATGTAATCTGCGGCTGTGTTCCCAGATACGCCTTCAGCGTACCGAGTTTCTTTTGTTTTCGGAACTCAACAATATCACTGTTTGGATCTTTCAAATCTCCGAAAACACGTGTTTGTGTCGGGCAGACTTCCACACAGGCGGGTTTCAAGCCGCGCGTGATTCGATGATAGCAAAGATTGCATTTATCAGCAATGTGTCCCTCCGGATGCATGAAACGGGTTCCATAAGGACAGGCCTGGACGCAGTAGCCGCAGCCGATGCAGTAGGATTTATCCACTAGGATCGGCCCGTCCATGCTGTCGAACGTTGCGCCGACGGGGCATACCTGTGTGCAGGCCGAATGCTCGCATAGATTGCACATTTTCGGAACGAAAAAAGTATCTTTGATATCGTCACGCGCTTCCGTCTCTGCAAAACTGGAATTCCCTTTTGAAAGCGAATCGACCAGAATTTCATCCTTCGTGGTTATGCGATACCTCTCAATCCAGGTCCGGGAAACGGCCGCCTCCAGAGGAATACCGTTCTCTGTTTTGCAGGCCGTCACGCAGCTGCCGCATCCAATACATTTGTCGATGTCGATGCCGTAACCCCATTTGTGATCCGCGGGATTGTAAGCCGGCGGAGCCTCTGCTGAGGGTGTTTTCTCCTGCGAGAGAAGCTTTCCCGACACTGCCGCGGTCGCTGCCGCGAGAAATCCTTTAATAAAACCTTTACGCGAAAGTTCCATGATTTTCTTCTCCTTCTCCTTTACCTTATTCGTCCGCGGTCTTCAGTTTCCCGGTGCTTGCATGCGGAGCCGGATTGTGCGGATCATGACAGGAAAAACAACTTTCTTTCGGAAAATGCGAAGCAGGATTCACCTGTCTCATAAAGCGGGGCCTCGAAGAAAGTGTCTGATGACATCGCAGGCATTCCGATGCTTTGAAGTTCACAACAGAATTTTCTTCTGTCTGTTCAACGTCGTGCGCCAGCGGCGGTTCACCGACCGGACGGCCCATCGGTCCGTGGCAGGCTTCACAGGAAAGCCGCTTATGCTTGCCTGCTGCCGCCTTATCCGTGGCAGCTTCGCCTTCCAGATGACATTCCAGACAGCCAGCCTTCCCAACATAGTTTGGATCTTTGCCCCGTATCTCATCGATCGCTCTTCCGCGATAGTGGCCGTACTGGCCGAAAGTCGCCGGTTTTAATAAGACTCGAGCAACAATTAACAGAGAAAAAAAACACACAAATACTATGCCCAATCTTTTCAAATGTTGGTAAGGAGATGGCTTTTTTTTATTTTCCTGATCCATAACAAAACCTCTTTAAAAATTCATCACACCGAAGCGCCTGGCCTTCCGTCTTTTGATATTCTGCTTAAAAACTTATTAAGACCGATTTGATGGTATATTATGATCCAGCTAATTAATTAATGCTATGATCTTTATCATACGGAATCTATCTCTTGTGTCATCACCTGTATCATCATCGGGACTGTCGGCTGACCTGCCTTGCCGGTTCACCGGGTACCGGTTTCAGGTCGTTTTCTGTTCATGCGCAAGATTTCCCTGCAGAATCGGCACCGCCATTCTCAAGCAAATCGTATAAACAAGCAGTCCAAAAGCCCAAATTCCAAAAGCGACAAGAGTTTCATTCAAAGATGGAGTGTATTCAGACATCTCTCCCAGCGGAGTCGGTATGAATCCTGGAATGACAAGTCCCATGCCCTTTTCAATCCAGATCCCGACAATGGCAAGCACACAGGCCACATCGAGCCATTTTATGCTCCGCGAAAGCGGCAGTATCAGAAGGATCATGGCAATTATATTGAAGGTGATCGCCGTCCATATCCAGGGGACCAGAGCATTATGGCCGTGAAGGCCCAGATACAGATATCGGGAAGAGGCAACATGGAGGGTGCCTGTGTAAAATTCTGTGAACACTTCACAGAACAAAAGGAAAATGTTGATGAGCATGGATACCTGAACAATGCTGCGCAGAGTCAACAGCGCTTTGTCAGAAATCAGATAATGCGTGACCCGTCGAATCACCTGCAGGGCAAGAATGATGATTGCGGGTCCCGCCGTGAATGCGGAAGCCAGAAACCTTGGTCCGACAATTGCCGTGTTCCAGAATGGCCGTCCTCCCAGTCCCACATACAGAAATGCCGTGACTGTGTGAATGGAGAATGCCCAGACGATCGCAATAAATACAAAGGGGATATAAAACCATTTTCCAGGTTTTCTTCCTCTATATCGCGTGTAGAGCAGGTAGCCGCATATGTGCAGGTTCAGCAGAAGATAAATATTCAGCACGATGACGTCCCAGCTGAGCATGGAAGCCGGAAAATTTATCTTTCCGATTCCAGGAATTAAATGCCAGAAACGATCTGGACGACCCAGATCCACCACCACAAAGGCCATACACATAAGAATTGCCGAAACCGCCAGAAGCTCGCCGAAAATCACAAGATCGTGGAGTTCTTCATTATCGTAAATGTAAACTGGAATCACCATCATCGCAGCGGCCGCGGCCACCCCGACAAGGAATGTGAAGTTGGCGATGTATATGCCCCAGGATACCTGATCGCTCATTCCGGTAACAATAAGACCGTGCGCGAATTGTTTTGCATAAGCATTGATGCCGAGCAGAATGAAGACGCTCAGAATACCCATCCATCCATAGTAACGCCAGTCGCCCTTGAAGGCTATTTTCGCGCAGCGCCAGAGAAAAATAATGTAGTTTAGCATATTGTTATCTCGTCGATTTTCTTATACATCGAAATAGTAATAAAACCTGGGAGCCGTTCCCAGTTCTTCCTTTAACTGGATAAAAACTTTTTTAGTCCGCATTATATAGGAAACTTCACTTTCCGGATCCAGTATATTTCCAAATTTGCGCGAACCCGTAGGACAGATTTCCACGCAGGCGGGATACCGGCCGGCGCGGGTTCTCTGGATGCAGAAGTGACATTTTTCCATCACACCCTGTCTGCGGGGTCTGTTGCCCAGGTATGACATTTCAGGATTCAGCCGATCTTTGGGAATATTTGGTTTGGAGAAATTGAACCGGCGGGCCCAGTAGGGACACGCGGCTTCGCAGTAGCGACAGCCGATACACCAGTCATAGTCAATAACAGTGATGCCGTCTTTTTCCTGCCAGGTTGCGTTCACCGGACAAACCTTTACACAGGGCGGATTCCGGCACTGCTGGCACTGAACGGGCATATAAAAATGTCCGGGCTCCGGTACCTTCTCCGGCGCATAGTAATGATCTGCTTTTTCCACATCCAGCGAACCGTTCTTCATTTTAAGCACACGAATGTACTGGATTTCCGGATTGCGCGACTGGTTGTTCTCGTTCACGCAGGCATGGACGCATTTACGACATCCAATGCAGCGGCGAATATTCAGCATGTACACAAATTCTACGCCGTCCATCGGTTTGTAATCGCGCACATGCGGACGTACACCGTATTCTTTTTCCACTTCACCCTCAATGCGTTTGAGGACTTTCTCCATGTCCTCGGCAGTCATTTCTTTGTAGTACTTCTGTAAGAACTGCTCCATCGTGGGGATATCTTCCATATCGCGGAGCGGTTCCAGAGCGGCGGCCAGAGCCGCCACACCCGAACCCACAGCGCCCAGTCCCGCGCCGAACATGGCGGTTTTTCTAAGGAAACTGCGTCTTGTCAGTCCATCGGATTCAGGCGACGGATCCGGTTGCGGACTGGATTCATGTTTTGCCATCTCGATTCTCTCCTTCATTGTCAATGCCGTGATCCAGTGTGTCCATGGGACGAAGCGGATGGGGCAGGGGCGCCGGTTCGCGTCCTTCATATTTAGGATTGTGCGGATTGTGGCACGAGGCGCAGACTTTTCGCGTACCCTCCCCCTTATCACGATTCCAGTATCCGCTTGTCCGGCCGTGCGCACCGGCTTCCCAGTCGCGCAGACTCGGACCGTGGCAGCTGCCGCAGAGTCTCTGACTGTTGTAGTAGGTAATTACATGACCGTCGCGCGCCTGCAACAAATTCCGATTTGTTTCGTCGTGACAGTTGTAACAGTTATTGTTACGGTTGTGCGTTCCGTGCGACATGCGGATATGCCCGTGATCGCTCGGCACAACAACATTGCCGGCCCGGTTGAAAGTCAGCGGAGCTCTTTCACCAGGAGCATGGCAGCCATTGCAGTCGAAATCAGAAACATCCTGGCGGTAGCGCACCCGGTCCATAAATGACATACGCGTCGTATCTGTGCTCAGAAATTTTTTGTCAACCAGCGGTATGGTGGGCAGAGGTTCTGAATGTCCCCAGAGATCATATCGAAATGCGGCCGTCATCCCAAGAAAGACGACCATGATGCAAAAGAGGGCGAGTGTGGTTCTGTCGATGTTCTTCATCGTGAAAGGACTATATAGTATAATTGGAATACTCAGTATGATTTATGTCATAGCATTCACATGTAAATTAACATCCGCCGTTTTTTTTGTTTATCATACGTTGCCAATTCCTGATTAAAAAATTCTTTACTGGTTTTCCGGCCCTAACGGAATGGACCCAGGTTGCAGATAACGACTGCAGCTGATATGATTTTAAGAACATTTTAGAACAACTAGTCATCTAAGAGTATGAAGGAGACGATTATGAAAAAAATTATTCTACAGCGGATGAAGACAGGGCTTGTAGTAGCGCTGCCTTTAATCGGCGTCGGCGTGTTTGTATTTTTGGTCTTTGCCTTTTTTGCAAAGACGGAAAGCATTCTGGCCGGACCCAATGAAGACCTCTTCACTTCAAAATGCGGCAAATGCCACAAGTTAACACCGACTGGCGGCACAACACTGGGCAGAGGCTCTGCGGGTCCCGATCTGACGGGATACGCCAATAAAAGGCCACTGGCCTTCCTGCAGCTCTATGTTCGCGATCCGGAAGCCGGCCGCAAACAATTTGCGGATATCTACGCAAGAGAGATTCAGGGGAAGTATAAGAAAGACAAAAAAGCAGTCGATATTTCCGCTGCCGATCTGGCAAAAATCATCGAATTGATGAAATAGCCGTCACTTTCAAGAATAGAATTACTCAGGCCGCGTTCAGGTGTTCTGCCGCGGCCGTGAGTACATCAACGACATATAAAAATCGATCTTTGTCCGCATTGAGTCCCGGTTCTTCATAATACACTCCGTCGGCATGGAATTCAACGCTTCCCAGTCGAATCGCCGCAATAATCACAGCTCTAATTTCCGGATCAGATAGAATTTTTTTAGCACCGTGATCCCCCGCAACAACAGCAGTATTGTCGAAAATTGGATCCCCCGTTTGTATTTTTTCGACCTGACGCTCCAGAGCTGTCATTGGCAGCGACACATTTCGATTGGCTATGAAAATATTCGTAATATTTTTAATTTTATACTGAACCTGGATTCCCGTATAATTTCCCGCATTTCCGTAGATATAGTGATAAATTCGCACGGCAAGTCCCTTGCGTATTCCGGCAATAACCCAGCCGAACAGAATAAATGAAAGGAAGTACCGGGACTTCAGGGGACGCATTCCATCCGCAGAGGCAGCTTCTCCCTCGATAAAATCCATCTCGAGAAGAGCTGCCAGCTCACGCATCTCATCGTTCCGATTATCGTTTTTTCTCAATGCGAAAAAGACGCCCCCGACAAGGGAAAGAAGCATGAAAACCATTCCAATTTCAAAGGATTGAAACCAGACAAGAGAAACAATAAATCCAATAACACCTAAAAAACCGACTGCGATTCCAGTAGTCCTGCTCATAAATTAATCCGGTAGTAAATCATCCGTTGGTGTAGAAAAAAATCAATCCCCAATCTCAAGTTGGAGGAAAAATAAGTAAAGTAAATATTTTTAAATAAAGAAAAAGGCAGGATTCGAGGGCCCCCGCCTATTGCGTGCAGCGACACGTCTATGATCTTTCGCATTCAATCGCAATGACAAATCACAGGTTGGCCGGAATCGGCAGTAAAAGTCTGGAGGAGTAATTTCTGTTCAGTCCCGAATGCGATGTGAATTCATCAAGTATCGTTCTTTTTTGTGATTTTGTAGCCAGTCTGTATCTCTTTGTGAACAGCCGGGCGAGAGTCTGTCTTTCCATCAGTGTAAGCTCC
>VFLI01000024.1 GCA_009885105.1 Spirochaetia bacterium
AGCGCGAGCGGGTTGGCGAGGCGCGGGTCTCGACCACCGACCCTGAGGCGCGGGTGATGAAGGTGGCCGACGGCGGCTTCCGACCGGTTGCTGGTGGTCAGAAGCAGACTGCCCGTCAGGTTTGCAAAAAGCCAGGCCATGGGCGAACGGGCTCGTGCCTGGATATTCTGCAGCGCCAGATCGTCGGCTTTCCAGTCGATCTCGCGGTTTACAAATCCGGCCGCTTCTTTCAGATATCCGTCGACAAGCGGCTGAATGTCCGTTTCAATATGATTCGAACCAACGGCCTCAGCTATACGATGAGCGGCGTTCCGAGTAGTTTCGCTTGAGTTCTTTGTCCCCTGATAGATTGTGTGCAGCATATTCCTGGAAAAAGTTCCGGCGATCTGTGCGGCGTCGCCGCCGGCCGACTGGGGCGCATTCAGGGATTCCGCCAGGTCTGCCCGTCCAAGGCGCTCCAGAGTTTTTCGCGGACCGATTTGCCGGATTGAATGTAGAAACATCAGATGCACGAGAAGCGCGCAGCTCGCCGAATCGGCGCCGCCGGAAAGAGAAATCACAAAACCTTTTGAATGAGATTTTCGCAGATAGTCAAACAGGCCGAGCGGCACAGCTTCCATGAACTCATTTTCGCGGCTTGCCGGAGGTTTTTCACCGGTAGAGCAGTCCTCTATTTCATGCACATAAACGCTGGATCGAATTTCTTTTTTTAATTCTCCGGAAGATTGAAATCCCATCGATCTTTTAACTGCCGGGCGCGAATCACTTTCTACAGGTCTGCCAGAAAGAAAAATGCCGGGCCTGTCCTGGTCGGCGGATCTCTGATCTTTGTACGAAAAAATCCGGCTCTGGAGAACGCGGTTGGCTTCAATATCAATAACGCCGAATCTGGCGGCAGTATCCGCGTAAGAAAACCGGCCCGATTCAAGGACAATTTTCCCTTCCGAGGCGAAGATGGCGCCGCCGTCATAGATCATTCGGCCTGCCTCATTCCCCAGGAGATTGACCATAACAAAACCGGCGCAGAGAGTCCGCGATGATTCCATGGCAATGTGCCGGCGCACAGTCTGTTTCTGAAAAGAGAAGTGCGAGGCCGCGGGATTCAGAACAAGGTCCAGACCCTGGCCGATAAAATCATGCGCGGGTCTTTCCGCAACCCAGGCGTCTTCGCAGATTTCAATGCAGATTCGTGCGCCTCTGTGCTCCACAAGCATCGAGCCGAAAGGTATTTCGCGGTCTGCAACTCGCACGAATTCTCCCTGTTCCGAACGGTACGCTTTAAACCAGCGGGGTTCGTAGTGAACGCCGTCTCCGGCGAGATTCTGTTTGGGTATGAATGCCTGAATTTTTTTCGCATGAAGCACAGCGGCGCAGTTGTATAGAAATCCGTCTTTGCGCACGGCAAGGCCGGCCACGACCATTGTGTCCGGCATCTCCCTCCCGCAGAATTCCGCAAGCTTCTGAAGTTGATTCATGGAACGATCCGCCGTGTCCGGCGCATGGAATGCGTCTTCGCATCCATATCCGGATATGCAGAGCTCCGGAAAAAGAACGATGTCCGGATTCTTTCCACCCTGGGCCGCATGTTCTGCCAGGTTCTCAACAACGCCCTCCAGCCGTTCCAGATTGCCTTTCCAGTCCAGCGGCGTCTGATTGACGGAAACTGCGGCGATTGTGATTTGAAACATATTTATCCGAGCGCGTGTGCGGCGCAGAGGGTCAGGAACGATTCGAGTATTTTTCTGCCGTCCGTGTCTCCGGTGAGCGGATCCACAGCGCGCTCCGGATGCGGCATCATGCCCAGCACATTCTGCTCTCTGTTGGTGACGCCGGCGATGGATCGTACGGAGCCATTTGGATTTTCCCCGTAGCGAAACACAATCTGATTGTTTTCTTCCATGATATCAGCGTCTTTTTCAGAGATTCTGTAATTGCCGTCGCCGTGCGATATCGGAATAGAAAACTGATCTCCCGGAGATAAATTCCTGGTGAATCTGTTCTTTCCCTGACTGATGATTTTAACCGTTTTGCAAATGTGCTTCAAGTTCTCATTTCGTATAAGGGCGCCCGGCAGAAGGCCCGCCTCGCAGAGGATCTGAAAGCCGTTGCAGATGCCGATAACCGGCCCGCCCTTTTTTGCAAAATCCACCAGCGATTTCATGGCCGGCGAGAATCGAGCAATGGCGCCCGGACGAAGGTAGTCCCCATAGGAAAATCCGCCGGGAACCACCAGCATGTCGAACGGCTCCGTTACAGCGTTTCCGTGCCAGAGAAACGACACACGTGCGGCGTAAAAATCACGCAGTACAGTGTAAATATCGTGATCGCAGTTGGAACCGGGAAACGTCAGTATGCCGATTTTTGGCCCGGTCATTGGGAGTTCTCCAGCTGAAAAGAATATGTTTCAATCACCGGATTCGAGAGAAGTTCATCGCAGTATTTTTTTACCTGGCTTTCCGCCTGTGCGCGATCCGATGCCGTAAGCCGCAGAAGTATCATTTTGCCTATTCTCACATCCTGAACTTCCGCAAAATTCATATTGTGCAGGGCATGCAGAACCGCCTGACCCTGCGGATCCAGCACCGATTCTTTTAACTGGACAGAAATCACGGCTCTGAAGTTGCTTACGTTCATAAATGAAAACTCCGTTTATTCGGCGGCCTGGTATTTCTACCGTTTTTCCGGAGTTGGCCACGAAAGGACACGAAAAAAGAGATACTTTATTTGTTTTTTTAACCTGATATGCCCATTCGTGAAATTTCGTGGCCGGAACGGCAGCATCGCCAATCCCAAAACAGAATGTGCGCTGCAGGTATAGGAAGTATAAGTTTGGAATTTAAGAATTACTTCTCTTCGCAGTCGGCGGAATATGCGAAATACCGGCCTGATTATCCTCCGGAACTCTATGGATTTTTATCGAATCTCACAGACGGGCACGATCTTGCCTGGGACTGCGGCTGCGGAAACGGGCAGGCTGCTCTGGCACTGAGTTCTTACTATGGAAGAATTATCGCCACCGACCCTTCCGCCGGGCAGCTGGAGCAGGCGCTCAGGGCCCAAAACATTGAATATCGGCAGGAGGCAGCTGAGGAAACTTCCCTATCCGACGCCTCTGCGGATCTGATTGTTTCTGCCAGGCGGCGCACTGGTTCGATCTGGAAAAATTCTATTCGGAGGCGAGGCGCACGGCAAAGAAGTCCGCTTTCATTGCGCTCTGGAGTTATGAATTGATGAACATCGGGCCCGAGATCGACGAGATAATATACAAATATTATAAAATAACAGTAGGTCCGTACTGGCCGCCGGAACGGAAACTCGTGGAAGATAGATATGAAACTTTATTCTTTCCATTCATCGCAGTCGACACGCCTGCTTTCTCGATGGAAAAAATATGGAGCGGACTCGATGTCCTGGGTTATCTCGGCACCTGGTCGGCGACGGCGCAGTACAGGAAGAAAAACAATGCGGATCCTGTTGCACTCATACGCAGAGATTTTGAGAAAATATGGGGACCGATGGATGAATACAGAACCGTCCGCTGGCCCTTGCACGTGAAAGCAGCGAGGGTGCATGGTGATCGAGAATGATCGGTTTCTCATCTGCAAAGACCGGCATCGATCTCCGGCTGTCCGAAAAAACTCCAGCGCCGCAAGAATACAATCCAGTGCATGAGATTTATTTTTGATTTTTCACATTGACAGATTTTCATTGATATGGGTGAGAATGCAATAATTGCCGCGGCTAATAAATGAAGATTAGAAACAAACTTCTTCTGAACAATACCGTCTTTCTCCTGATCATTCTGATCAGCGGCACGATTACATATTTTCTTGTTAAAAATATTCTTCAGAGCTACATCGATTCAGAACTGTCCAATATCACCAACAATTCGGTGAATCTGGTGAAAATCGGCATCAACAGTTCAGTGAAGAATCATTTAAAAACCATTGCGGGCAAAGGGAGACAGATCGCCGAATATTACTATCGCGAGGCAAAAAGCGGCAAAATGTCCGAGCAGCAGGCTTTTCAAATTGTGAAAAGAATATTCTTGAATCCTTCTTTCGGAAAGATAGGAACCAGCGGTTACCTGGCGGGGGTATCGGGCAGAGGGATTCTTGTGATCCATCCCAAAGCGGAGGGGATGGATGCCAGCAGCCAGGAATTCATGAAACAGGCCATGGCAATGAAGAAGGGTTATCTGGAATACATGTGGAAGAACCCTGGAGAAAGTCAGGAACGCTTGAAGGCTGCGGGTCTGGACTATTTTGAACCCTGGGATCTGATCATCTGGGCCTCGTCATACAAAGATGAATTCAATTCCTTCGTAAATCCGGATGATTTCAAACAGGAAATCCTCTCATCAAGGATATTAAAGAGCGGGTATGTCTACATTCTTGATAAAGACGGCAAAAGTATCGTTCATCCTCACCTTCAGGGCGTGGATCTGCGCGACGCTCAGGATTCGAAAACTGTTTTCTTTGTCCAGGAGATGCTGCGGCAAAAAAACGGACACATTGCCTATGACTGGCAGAATCCCGATGAAAATAAAAGGAGAGAGAAAATTGCCTATTTCAAATATATTCCCGAGATTGACTGGCTGGTCGTAACCACAATTTACAGCGACGAAATCAGCGAAAGCCTGAACAATATCAAAGCTATCATTTTTATAACATTATTTCTGACCTCTCTTCTGATTATTTTCCTTTCGATAAAATTGAGTTCTGTCCTGGGAAGGCCCATCCAGAATCTGATCCACTCCATCAACGAAATGAAACAGGGCAACCTTGAGATCCGGGCCAACGTGGAAACCAACGATGAGATTGGAGAGCTGGCGCGAAATTTCAATGAAATGAGCGCAAAAATCCAGTACACAGACCAGGAATTGAGACTGTTGAATGAAAACCTCGAAGTTAAAGTAAAGGAGAGGACGTTTCAATTCGAGGAAGAAAAAGAAAAGGCGGAGAAGGCCCGTCGGGAAACAGAAGTCCTGGCCGAGCTCGCGCGCAAGGTCAATGAGACGCGGGATCTTGTCGAACTCCTGCAGCCGGTTGCGAAGATTCTAGAAGAGCGATTGGGAGTCGACCGACTGGGGCTCTGGGTGGTGGATCCAGACGCCCGGGTGATCTCCCTGAGATCAGGATTCATGAATTCAAATGTAAAAGACATATCCGAATACCCTTCGCTTATCAGGGATATTCCGCTCGCACATGAAAGCGGAATCATGTACCAGACATACCGTCGCAGAAAATCCTCATTTGTGTACGAAGTGAACGAGAAATGGATGGCGCGCTATCCGATCGACAGGGCCGTGTGCGATACCTGGCAGTTCGACTGGTTTGCGCACATCCCGCTATTGGTGGATGAAAAGGTTATTGGGATTCTAGCTTTTTCAAGCAAGGTGCGTCGTGAAATTCCCGACTCCGAAAAACGGTTCTGCGAACGCATGGCCGATCAGGTTGCCGGCGCCGTGCGGGCTGCAGAACTCCTGCGCCTGACCAGCGAAGCTCGCCGGGAGGCAGAGAGAGCCCGTTCCCAGTCTGACCGCCTTCTTGTCAACATCCTCCCCCCGCAGGTGGCCGAGGAGCTCAAGCGCGAGGGGAAGGTCGAGCCGCTCTTCTATGAGAATGCATCGGTGCTATTTACGGATTTTGTCGGCTTCACGAAAGCATCTGAAAAAATGACGCCGCAGGAACTCGTGCTTGAGCTGGACGGCTGCTTCAGCCAGTTCGATGAAGTTGTGAAACACAATAATATGGAGAAGCTCAAGACGATCGGTGACTCCTATATGTGCGCGGCAGGAATCCCGGTGATGAGTGCAATGCATGCCGTTGATGCGTGTCTCGCCGCGCTCGAATTCAGATCCTTCATGCTGCAAATGCAGGAAATCAAGCGAAGTCTCGGCCTTGAGTTCTGGGAAATACGGATCGGCATCCATTCGGGACCGGTAACCGCCGGTGTCATCGGCACAAATAAGTTTGCCTACGATATATGGGGTGACACGGTAAATACGGCAAGCCGCATGGAATCTTCCGGAGAACCAGGGAAAATAAATATTTCGCAGGAGACTTACTCACGTGTCCAGAATTTCTTCGATTGCGAGCCGCGCGGGGAGGTGCTGGCAAAGGGAAAAGGGAAAATGAACATGTACTTTTTGCTGCATATCAAGCCTGAACTCTCCGTGAAGGAAGAAGGGCTCATTCCAAACGGTAAGTTTGAGATGATGCGGTTGTAGGCGTATGGTGGACCACTCGGCTGCCGGCTGAAATATATGTCGGATATAATCACAATTGACTGTCATTACGAGCGTCCGGAAATAGCCGCTTCGTATCTAATAAAAGGCCGGAGCAAAGCAGCATTTATCGAAAACAATACTTCGCGCGCTCTGCCGCATTTGCTGGACGGACTGAGGCAGAACGGATTTTCCCCGGATCAGGTCGAGTTTGCGATCATCACTCATGTGCATCTGGATCATGCCGGAGGATCCAGCGCTCTGATGGAAGCCTGTCCCAATGCAGTGCTTCTCGCGCATCCACGGGCTGCCAAACATATTATCGATCCGTCCCGCCTGATAAGCAGTTCAAAAATAGTTTACGGAGAATCAAAATTCCACGAGCTGTACGGAGAAATTCGTGGAGTCGATCCCGCGAGAGTAAGAATTCCTTCCGACGGCGAAACGATCCGCGTCGCAGACCGCGATATGACTTTCATCTACACACGGGGGCATGCCAATCATCATTTCTGCATTTATGATCAGACCGACAGCTGCATCTTCACCGGTGACACATTTGGCCTGGCCTATCCGGCTCTGCAGAAGCACGGACTGTTCATCTATCCATCCACAACTCCCACGGATTTTGATCCGGCTGAGGCACGGTTGAGCATACAGAAGATTCTGGATACGGGGGCTCGCCGCGCGTATCTGACTCATTTTGGACCGGTTGAAGACATACAGGCGGCGGCGCAGCAACTGCGCGAAGGTCTGGATTTTTATGAGAACCTTCTGGATTCAGCCAAAAGCCGCGGCGGCGAAATGCAGGACCTGGAAAAATTCTGCGAAGACGAGGTCCGCGCATACATCAGGAAAAAAATGGACGCCGGAGGCGGATCGTTCGATTCATCGTCCCTGGAAATTATGGAACTCGACATCGGCATCAACGCGCAAGGCATTGCTTTTAAAGCGATGAGATGACGCTGTTCAAGCCAGCGTCTGTTTGATTTTATTAAAAATAATACTGTATAAATCCACTGTTTTATTGATGACCTCGTCCGGAAGCACGGGCGCCGGCGGCGATTTGTTCCAGTGGATCGATTCCACATAATCGCGGACATACTGCTTGTCGTATCCGGGAGGGCTCTGTCCGGGCGCGTAGGATGCCGCGTCCCAGTAGCGGCTGGAATCGGGCGTCAGAACCTCGTCGATCAGTACCAGCTTTCCGTCCAGCTGACCGAACTCGAATTTAGTGTCGCAAAGGAGAATGCCGGATTTCTCCATTTTTGCCGCGGCGTATTTGTAGATTTCGATTGAAATTGTTTCCAGCCGCCCCGCCAGCTTCTCTCCCAGTGACTTCTTCATGGATGCAAACGTGACATTCTCATCATGTTCGCCCAGCGGCGCTTTGGTTGCCGGCGTGAAAATCGGTTCTGGAAGTATATCCGCCTGGCGGAGTCCGGAAGGAAGCGCATGGCCGCTGACTTCGCCCGTCTTCTGATAGTCCTTCCAGCCGGATCCCGCAAGATATCCGCGAACCACGCATTCAAAATCGACGCGATTGCATCTGCGGACATGGACGGCCCGTCCGCGGAACTCCTCCCGTCCTCTGTAAGGGTCCGGAAAACGATCCACGTCCGTTTCAATGATATGACTGCCGAAATCGAGCTTCTGCATCAGACCGGAATTCTGAAGACTTTCAAACCAGAGGTTAGAAATCCCTGTCAGGATTTTTCCTTTGCCCGGGACAGGCTGTCCGAACACCACGTCGAAAGCGGAGAGGCGGTCCGTGGCCGCGAGAATCATGGACGAATCGTCCACGGGATAAAGATCGCGCACTTTTCCTTTATAGAAAGGTTCCGGTATTGATTTCATAAGCTGCTCTTTCCGTAGATTTTTACAATCGCCGTGTGCCGCCGTTTTTCTGCAATCCGTAAAAATCTTTTACCGTACGGTTGAGCCGGCGCACCGTCTGCAGAAGAGAAAAACTTTCACCGGGATGTCCGACTCCGGGACAGCTGCTTTTTGTCTTCTTCAGGGTCGTCTGATTTTCAAATACGGACGGCCAGAAGGGAAAAGTGCGGCACTGGAGCGGCCGCACAGGATGCACATCACACCGGCCGGAGCGATTCAGAAAAATGCACGCTCCCGGACTGTCATGCACATACAGGCCGTTCGTGCGATACTGCACCAACTTTTTTCTTAGCTTTTTGCGCTCCGAACGACCGGTTTTCAGATGCCGAAAAATACCCCGGATGTCCGAGGCCGTGAAATAAACGAGCCCGCCGCCTTTGCAACAGTTGCCGCATTCTGTGCAGTAAAAATCAAAGCGGGAATCCCGCACTGTTTTGGTTACCAGCTCCACGCTGAAATCAATTGAACCATCGGCCATATGGTGCTTTTGAATCAACAGAGGTATCGCCCCGTCAAATCTTTAACTTTTTTTTCGATAAAATTATGTCACTTCGTCCGACCGGGGAAATGTTATGTCGCTTAGGACGGCTCCGGAAACTTATCAGAACCGTGTAAAAACGCTCATGCATTTTTATTTTTTGGCGAATCTCAGTAGGAATGGATCCAAAAAGCAATCTTAACCTACTGACGGCGCCGGGCAAATCTGCGTCCGCTTCCTCCCTGAATCCCGGCCCTGAATTGAACAGAATTCCCGGCCGCCAGAACAATCCGTCTGAGAGCTTCAGCAAAGTTCTCTCTGAAACATCGGGGGGCAGGCCTGTTGAAACTGCGGTATCTGAAGTTCCCGAATCAAAAAATGATTTAAGAAATGACATAAAGAATGAAGGTAAAAATTCCGCAGCAGTGGCTGCAGCTGATCGCCCGGAAAAAGAAACCGGACCGAAAAGGAACGCGGAGAAAACAGAAAAAACAGAAAAGGAAAAAAAGGAACACCTTGCCGAGGGCAGAACGGAAACTCCAAAAAATCTTGAAATTCCTGTTCGAACCGATCTTCTTCTGGCATCGCTTGTCACACTGCCGGGTCAGAACTTTAGACTTCCTTCCTCTGCCGGCGAGACTCAGAATCGGCGCAGTCATGAAGTGAAACCGGAATCAAGAAGTAACGGAAAAACGAATGTCTTTTCCGTGATTCCAGCAGCTTCTCAGATTTTAAATAAGAACGATAAAAAAACCACGGACGAAATTATCAGTTCGCTTCTGGACAAGAAAATAATTCTGCGCGAAAACAGCCGGAGAACAACGGCGCCGGAGAAAAAACCATCGGCGCAGCAAAATCAACAACAGCAGCAGCTGCAGCCCGGGATGGTCAGCGTTGTTCTGGATCCGAACAGATGGTCGGTGAACAATCAGACGAAAGCCAACGAAATGAAACCGACTCTCGTGGAAGGCGCCGTTCATCACAGGACTCTTCGTGAAACGACATCTTCGCGTGAGCATAGAGATTCTGGATCTGAAAACCGCGAGAAAAAAGATCGTGCGGATCTTTCCAGAATACAGGATGCATTTCAGACAGCGCGTCGTGAAATCACGGAGAAGACGGCACGTTTTGAAACATCGGATCCGGTTCTTGCAAGAAATAGAGAGGCATTTCAGGATCTGGTCGAGAAGGCCCGGCTGAACATAGGTTCTGACGGACGATCCTCCGCATCGATTCGATTGAATCCCGCATCGCTGGGAAGCATGACTCTGAATCTGAAAGTGACAGACAACCAGGTGGAGGCCCGCCTTGTCGTCGACAATCAGGCTGCGCGCAAAATTATGCAGGAAGAGCTCGAGAATCTGAAAATCGAGCTTAAAAATCAGGGAATCAATGTTGATCATTTTGAAATTAAAGTCAGAGAGAGCTTCACTTCAGATTTCCAGAACACGGACTCCCAGACCCGCACCGCGCTTGATAATCAGGAAAAAGGGGCTTCAGATTTTCAAAAATCTTCCGACTCTGTACCATCTGACATAAGAATTGAGACAGAGTATCCGGCCATAGAGTCGTATGATGCGCGCATCGATGATTATGATTCCAGTCTGGTAAATGTGAGCGTATAATGGAAACAGCAGAACAAATAAGAAATTCATATCTGGGTCAGGAACGATCCGTCAATATTCAGGACAGCCTGAGACAGCAGGAAGAAGCGCGCAATGCCGGGCTGGAAGGAATTGAAATTCGTCGCGCGGCAAAAAATCTGGGAAAGGATGATTTTCTGAAACTGCTTGTCACGCAGCTGGCGCATCAGGATCCGACTCAGCCTGTTCAGGACCAGCAGTTCATCGCGCAGATGGCTCAGTTCTCATCGCTCGAGCAGATGCACAATATTTCCGACGGCATTGGAAAAATGTCCGACAGGCAGGCCATGGGTCTGGTCGGCAAATTCGCCGTGGGTCCTTCCTCCGAAAACGGACAGACAGTCAGCGGCATAGTTCAGGCGCTCTTTTTCGACGAATCCGGACAGGCTTTTGCAAAAATCGGATCGCAGGCTGTGTCCGTCAAGGATGTTCAGCTGATCGGCGAACCGTCCTTCTTCAGGCAGGAATACGGCGGTCTGGCTCCAGCGTCGCCTCCAGGATCTCAGCGCAGCAATTCCGGCGCAGCCGGCTCTCCTGCCTCCGGTCAGCAGCCTTCTTCGCAAAATGTACAGAATCCGGCAGCGAATCCTCAGGCAGAATCCGGTCCGGTTCCGTCTCATCCGGCCGATGCGACGCCCGCTTCAAACGGTCCCGCTCAGGCGGTTCCTGCGTCAACTCCGCCCGCGGACGCGGCTGTCCAACCGCAGTCCTGGAATGATATCTTTAAATATATAAAAAAATATAACATAAACATGTATATTACCGGCAATCACGAAGGCAGCGAATTCTCGGCGTAAGTCGAAAAGAAAAAAAAGGGGAATAATAAGCATATGATGCGATCTCTGTACTCCGGTGTGGCCGGTTTAAAAAACCACCAGACTCGAATGGACGTAATAGGCAATAACATTTCTAATGTTAACACTCACGGCTTTAAGTATGAGCGTGTGACTTTCATGGACATGATCAGTCAGGAAGTTTCCGGCGCCGCCGAACCCCGCGACAACGTGGGCGGCATCAATCCGATGCAGGTCGGACTGGGCATGGTGGTCGCCTCGATCGATAAGATCATGACGCAGGGAAGCCTTCAGGCAACCGGCAAGAATACGGATGTCGCGATTTCCCGTGATGGTTTTTTTATAGTTAATGACGGCGACAAACAGTTCTTCACGAGAGCCGGCATGTTCAACGTGGACCGTGACGGATTCTATGTGCATCCAGGTTCCGGTCTGCGAGTTCAGGGATGGAATGCGCGAACAGACGCCCGGGGCAACAGTTTTGTAAATTCCACCGGAAGTCCGGAAGATATCCGAATTCCTCTCTATGGAAAAAAACCGGCGAAGGCCACCTCCGAAGTCGTTTATGAGTCGAATTTGAACCAGGCAGTGCTGGCTGTGCCGCCGGATGCGACGGAAGAGCAGCTTCACGATTTTCTTTACGGAGCGGCGGAAAACAGAAGAGGGCATGTCACAACTTTCAACGTGTATGACGATCAGGGAAACAAGCGCGAACTCCGAATGGAATTCTACAAAACAGCGGACAACCGCTGGAATGCAAGGGTGAATCTGGATAACGCATCCAACGTTAGCGTAAATGTTGTCGGACCGGGCGGACAGGATACGGCTGTGGGCGGAAACAATTCATTCGAACTGGGATTCTCATCCGACGGAAGAATCCTCTCCGTTTCCGACGGCGTCGATACGAACAATACAGGCAAA
The DNA here is from genome assembly GCA_009885105.1 of Spirochaetia bacterium. Classification (GTDB taxonomy): domain Bacteria; phylum Spirochaetota; class Leptospiria; order Leptospirales; family Leptonemataceae; genus VFLI01. Next base: position 11,959 of record VFLI01000024.1, read on the forward strand.
CTGGGAGTGCAGATGTCATTCCGCATTCCGGGAAATCCAGCGGTGCAGACGCTGACACTGAATATGGGAGAATCCGGAGCGGTCAAAGGCGTGACTCAGTACGCGTCGACTTTCACAACTCACGCGAAAGAGCAGGACGGATATCCAATGGGTTATCTCGAATCGTTCAGCATCGACAACAGCGGAACGATCATCGGCTCTTTTACAAACGGCGTGAAAGAACCTCTGGCAAAAATAGCGATGGCCATTTTTACGAACCCGGCCGGCTTAACCAAAGAGGGCGACACCAAATTCAGCATCTCCATGAATTCGGGCGATCCGATTATCGGCGAAGCGGGAGTGGGCGGCCGCGGAAATATCAATGCAGGCGTTCTTGAGATGTCAAACGTCGACCTTTCCGAGCAGTTCACGGATATGATTGTCACGCAGCGGGGTTTTCAGGCCAATTCCAGAACCATCACCACAAGCGATCAGATGATACAGGAATTGCTGGGTCTCAAACGTTAATTCTATAAATAGAATTAATTAAAAAAATGTGCAAATTGGCGCGCATTCTAACGCCGATTTGTATTCAAAAACCGGGAGCGATTCCCGGTTTTTTTGTTACAGGCGCCAGACAGCGGCGCAAACGAACCCGGTTTAAGGCAGCCCCGTTACCTGCATTGTGCGCGGGTGCTCGATGATTAGCGCATACTCCATGGTTATTTTTCCGCGCGAAGGGACGGCAAGCTGCCACTCCAGGGTTCCCATATCTTTTTCATCCGGTTTCAACGAACATTCATATTTAATTTTGATCTGCTCGTTGGTTGACACCGGAATTTGTTCTCGCAGAAGAAGCGCTGCTTCCCGGTCCAGCTGGTTCTCAATTTCAATCCTGTATTCCCAGCGAAGCCGCCTGTTGTCGCCCAGGAATTTTTTATCCGTTTCATGTTTTGTGAGTTCGCGTTTGACACGAATGCGGCTTTCAATGCCCAGAAACAGTTTGCGCGTCTGTCCGGGAATTGTTTCTTCGATTTCTGTTTTTCCAGTGAGGTCATCGGCAAAAAAGACCTGGGCTGAGCCCTCCAGCATGACAAGCTTTGAAGTGTTTTCAAACTCGCCCCGGCGGAATACCGCTTCCTCTTTTAGCGGCGCCGCAACATAATCCGTTTTGAAGTCGAATTCAGATAATGCTATCGTAAGTTTTTTTGTTTCCCCATTCCCAGGCAGATTTGTCCTTCCGTGCACACCGTAGGCAACGACCGATCCGGAGCGTATTTCGGCCTCTGCATAGCCGAGCATTTGCTCTTCCTGAAAATAGGTCCCGGATGCTGCGGGAGCCGGCTCTATCATACCCGGCACAGCTGCTTTCAAAGTGCGGGACTGCGGTGAGGGCGGAGGAATCGGAACGTATGCACGAATGTACCAGGGATCAAATTCCGGAATTGATTCCGACTGCGCCAGGGCAGCCGTGGAAAGATCGATGCTGACATCGTTCCATTCTTCCCCCGTGGACTGTGAAACAAGCGCCATGTAGTGAATCTCCAGTTTCTCGCCGAAGCGAAAATCATACAGCGGTTTCCAGGATGCGTTTGTGGACACGTATGTGATCTCGATTTCTATCGCGCCTGTCTCAAGAGCTTCGGCCTCAATGACCGCATCGATTCTCTGGCGGGAAACAGGCGATTGTCTTGCCGCAAGATCCGCCTCCAGTTTTGCAATTTCTCTTTCCAGAGTTCTTTTTTCGGCTTCAAGTTTGGCAATCTCCTGTGAGGATTGATTCTGCTCTTCATCGAGAAAAATAAAAATCTCTCTTTGCCTGGTCAACTCCAGCCGGCCCAGAGCCAGTCCGCGCGCAAAGGTTCGGCTTTCCTGAGACAGCGCCGCCGCTCTGCCCGATTTCTGTGTTTGGATTTCAATCGAACGTGTCAGTATGCCCAGAGTATCCGACTTTTCTTCAATATTCCGCTCAATTTCGCGTATATCCACTGAGGGAGATTCTACAAAGTTGACATTGCGCAGATCAAAGGAAAACAACTTTGCCTTTCCGATCAGGCGGACGCGCGCACTTTCCCTGTCTATGCCGACCGGCAGATTCTGAATTTCAATACGAAATGGACCTTTTTCAACAGATGCCGTTCCCTGACGAAGAACTCGGGCCCGATCCCGGTAGAGGACTGCGTTGCGAACGTTGGAAGTTATTACCATACTGCAGACAGAAACAACCCGCCGGAATGGCAATCAAAATCCTGGTTAAAAAAAGCTGGTCTTTCTGCCGGAGGGCGGTAAAAAGGAGCAGCTATGAAACAAAGAAAACGAATAACAATAACATTCATTATTCTGTTCACCGCTCTGGCGATACTCCCTTACATTATGGAAGATGAGGACAGGAATCTGGATGATGCGGCCAGAAAGTTGCTGCCCGGCTCTTTCATTCATCTATCAAAAGGGTATGCACACTACGAATGGAAAGGCCCTCCCCGGGGACGCGTCGTAGTATTTGTGCACGGATTTACCATGCCCTATTTCATTTTCAACCAGGTTGCGGCGGATCTCAATGCCCGGGGCTTTCGTACTCTTCAGTTTGATCTGTACGGCCGGGGCTTTTCTGACAGGCCGCAAGTGGATTACAATCCGGACCTGTTTGACACTCAGATCAAAGATCTTCTGGATGCACTGCATGTGAAGGGGCCGGTTTTTCTGACCGGCACTTCGATGGGGGGTCTTGTATCGGCGACTTTCGCCGTGCGGCATCCGGATCGAGTTTCCAGACTCGTTCTGATTGCGCCCGCGGGTCTGCCGATAGAAATTCCTTTTTCCGGTAAACTGGCCAGGCTGCCGGGAGTTGGGGAGTATCTGATGGCCACTATTGGCGCCCGGCTTATTCAGAAAGGCACTCTCACGTCATTTTACGGGGTTCCGGCTGAAGATTTTATCAATCGTTATAAAGAGGCGGCCAGATATCGCGGATACAAACGGGCCATTCTTTCATCGCTGCGAAACATGCCTCTTGAATCGGCGCAGGCCATTTTTGAATCGCTGGGCAGGGGAAAGATTCCCGTTCTGCTCATATGGGGAAAGCAGGATCGTGTGGTGAGTTTTTCTCTGAGCGAACAGGCGGTGAAACTGATGCCTCGTGCGGATTTGAGGCCTCTCGACGGGGCGGGACATGTGCCGCACTATGAATTTCCAGAGCGGGTATCGCCGCTGCTGACGAAGTTTTTCCTGCCGCAGAGACCCGGCCGGCCGTGAATCAGTCTGCCATCGAAGTCAGCACAACACTTTCAAGTGACAGGAAATTGTATCTCGGATCATCCAGCTCTTTTTGAAGCTGTTCCTTATCCTCTTTTTTCTCAACAGTTATAATTACTATAGTTTCATTGTTTTCATAGTGATAATTCGAGTCAAATTTACCGCTGTATTTTCGCACGAGCGGGCCGATTTTGTTGTCCATGCCGGAACTCTTCTTGCCTGAGTATGTGAGAGTGAATTTATAATATTTCACGGGCTGAGATTGTGCGCGAGGCATGTGCAGTCCAGTAAATAATTCGTTCCCTCTGACTTTACCGGTATGAGAAAAGCAAGCTTTCTGCTTGACGATGTTGTCTGTAACACAAATTCAGTTGTACATGCATCAGGGGTAGACTGATCTTTTACTCAAATCAGACATCCCGGTCGATACAGAAAAATCTATCTGACGGCCCTCCTGCTGTTGCAGCTGGTCACCCGCAACTATCTGCATTCCGCATCGTTCCCCTATGCGGCCGCTTTGAAGATACCGCTGATTCTGGAAGGAGTAATCCTGCTTTATTCGGCAGTCTTTTATTTTTCTTCCTGCAGGTATTCCAGGATTCCGCTCAGATAAGGCTTTTTTATTCTGCACAGTCGTGCATTCAAGTCTGTATGCTGCTTGGTGAATACCGGCTGCTCTCTATTTGAATTCGCCCCTTGTAGGAGGTGTGAATCTGAATATCGCCGCGGCCTCATTTGAAGTTACTTTTTTTCTCACACTGGCGCTGTTTGCAACTGAGACAACAATGAAGTTAAAAGCGGCGCTTCTTTGTTTTGCTCTGGTTCTGATTGCAGCCGTTGTTATCTCCGGATCTCGAAGCGCACTGGCGGGATTGGCCGGAGCAGTATCAATACTGATTTATATTGGTATGATAAAGAAATACATTCACCGCCCTGAACTGCGTTTTGGTCTTGCTTTTGCGGGTATGTTCGGCGGTATTTCAGTATCTTTGCTGCTGGCTGTGTATATTTTTCATGACAGCGCATTTACCTGTAGACTGCAGTTGTGGAAACTTGCACTGGGCGGAGTCATTGAAAGTCCACTCAGCGCAATTCTGGGAACTGGATATTACGGACCTTACTATCTTTTTCGACATTATATCGGCGATATATCTTATTTTCTCCCGGAACTCGAGAAACAGCCCTGGCTGTTGACCACTCATCCGCACAGCGATTATATGGCTGTCCTTTACGGCTCAGGCCTCACAGGGCTTCTTGCTTTCCTCGGTATCATTGCTCTGCCATTCAGGCTGGCGATCGATGATTCACTTCAAAAATCCAGATGGTTCTATTTCTTTTTCGCCGGGTTATCCGCGCTGGCTATACACGGCGGCGGGGATCCAATGTCCACGGTATTCTATTCTGGAGTGCTGTTCTGGATTTTTCTGGCCGGGGTATTCTCTCAGAGTGGAATGAGAAATTCATATTTCGCTTCCGATGGAAAAGTCTGGCGTAAAGGAATGGGAATTGCCGCAGGTATTTTTTTAATTCTGATTGCTGGAATGATGAACTATGAATATGAAAAAAACCGCATACTAAAGCCGGTTCTGCCTTTGTGGTTACAGCTGGAAAATCATTCTGTAAAAGCGTCGGACCTTCAAATTATTGAAAAACTGAACAGTTCTCTTCTCAACCTGGAAAGATTCAACTCACAGTATCCTTTTTCAGACGTAAGTTTTTTCTTTTATTCCAGGATCAGCACCTCCTGTCTTTCCCTGCGATTCAGCAATGCGGCAGAACGCGCGAGAGAAGAAGAAAAAATCATTCAGAGTTACTGCCGGGCCATCCGTTTGAATGATTCACCGCTATATTTTTATTCCCTGTCGAACTTTATGAGTCATCGCAATCTGCGCCCGGCCGCTGTATGCGGAGAGAGCAGGGCTGCATTTGAGGCTCGCATCAGAGCCTCGGATCCATACGGTCTTGCGCCGTTGATTGAAAAAATTCAGTAGACGTTAATTCTGATCTGCAATGTAAACGAACACAGGTTCGATACAAATCTTCGAGTTTAGTCCGCTGAAACATAAAGGGTCCGGTTGATCAACCGGACCCCCTGACCGGTAAGCCGGCCGCGTCGATGATTGTTGCCGCAGCCTTTTTTACACTTTTGGACCGTGCGCCGTGAAATCAAATTCATGGGTGGCGGTTACAAACTGCTTAAAATTTTCCACAAACATAGCGGCTACTTTTTTTCTCTGCGCATCGTAATCGGCCTGATTCGGCCAGGTTTCCCATGGATGCAGAATTTTCGCGTCGACATGGTTTCCCAGTTTATCCGGAATATCAAGATTCAGGACTGGATCGTGGGTGTACGTTGTGTTGTTCAGAGAACCGTCAAAAATACCGTCGATGATTTCGCGAGTCAGTTTGATTTTCATCCGGCTGCCGACGCCGTACGGTCCGCCCGACCAGCCTGTGTTGAGCAGATATGCTTTTGTCTTGTACTTTTTCATTTTTTCGCCGAGCAGCCTGGCGTAAACTGTCGGATGCAGCGTCATGAACACGGCTCCGAAACACGATGAGAATGTTGCCTGCGGTTCCGTCACTCCTCTCTCCGTTCCCGCCACTCTTGCTGTATATCCGGAAAGAAAATGGTACATCGCCTGTTCCGGTGTCAGTCGCGCAACCGGAGGGAGCACTCCGAAAGCGTCGGCGGTCAGAAAAATAATATTTTCCGGATGCGCCCCCAGACCCGATTCAATGCGGTTGGGAATATGGAAAATGGGATAACTGACGCGTGTATTTTCTGTGCGGGCCGCGCTGGTGTAATCGACGACGCCGCCTTCTTTAAGGATGACATTTTCCAGAAGTGCGTCTTTTTTTATCGCGGCATAAATATCCGGCTCATCCTCCTTAGACAGATTGATGACCTTCGCATAGCAGCCGCCTTCGAGATTCCATACGCCTTCATCGTCCCAGCCGTGTTCGTCGTCGCCGATCAGCGGACGTTTTGGGTCTGTTGACAGAGTCGTTTTGCCCGTTCCAGAAAGACCAAAGAACAGAGCCGTATCGTTTTTCTCTTTGCCGACATTGGCCGAGCAATGCATTGTTAGAATCGAGTCCAGCGGCTTGTAGTAATTCATCACAGAGAAAATGCCCTTTTTCATTTCTCCGCCGTATTCTGTTCCGCCAATGATGGCAATTTTCTTGCCGAGATGAAAAATCACAAAAACTTCTGAATTGAGACCGTGACGTTTGAAATCGGGATTTTTGTAACCTGCCGCATTCAGAATCGTGAATTCCGGGTTCAGCGTTTCCAGATCCTGGGGGCTGGGCCTCAAAAACATGTTCGTGCAGAAATGGTGCTGCCAGGCCTTTTCAGTTACCACCCGAAGTCCCATACGGGTGCTCTTGCGCGCGCCCGCATAACCGTCAAAAATGTAAAGCGGTTTGCCGGACAGAAACTCCTCGCATTTTGCGTGCAGTTCATTGAATACAGATTCGTCCACGGGCTGGTTGACCTTGCCCCACCAGAGATGACCGTCACTTGTGGGCTCTTTTACAAAATATTTATCTTTGGGAGACCGTCCTGTGTAAATCCCCGTATCGATCGACATGGCACCCTGGGCGGTGAGAAGTGTTTCTTTATTCTTCTGTTCGTGCTCAAAAATTTCATTATAGGAAAGATTACGATAAACAACCGGTGTGTTCTTAATCCCTGGGATTTCAGTCAATATTTTCATAGTTTTTTCCATTCCTTCTCTGTATCAAATTAATGCTGATGCGCTCCGGGCAGGATTCGAACCTGCGACCTCTGGATTCGAAGTCCATCACTCTATCCAACTGAGCTACCGGAGCCGGGCCGGTATTTCTCCGGTTGGGTTCTTGGAAATTTCGACCCGGTAAATCCGGCAACTGTTTTATCATTCTGAATTCCGGTCTTTCCGTGTTGGTAGAAATGTCATAAAAAAAGGCGCCAACGACCATGTTTTTCCTGTCCTTTTGAGGAAATTATGTAAAAATTTGTTACTATCCAGGTATGTGTAAAATAGGGGATAGGTAGATATTTGGGGATCAGGAGAAATAAAAAATGTGTAAATCAATCATTATTCTTTAAATTTCTCGAACATCACTCCAGAGCCAGACGAACATCGAGAAGCAGATCTTCCGGTACGTAGCTGTCCGGAACTCTCTTTGTGATCTCACCCGTGTCTGATTTCATCCAGAATACACCTGTGGTGTGCACAATATTTCCGTCCGGCTCTCTGATTCCGGCAATGCCGAAGGATTTCAGGAGTGTTTCGATTTCATCCGCGCTTCCTGTTAAACCGATGATATCCGGATGAAATTTGACAGTATACTGACTCATTCTCTCAATTGTATCACGCTTCGGATCCACGGTAATGAAAATGACGGCCAGATTCTGACGTTCGGCCCCGGAAAGGGCATTCAGGACTACTGTCAGTTTGCTCAATGCCGCCGGACAAATTGCTGCGCATCCGGTGAATCCAAAATATATCAGAACAAGTTTTGATTTTCCTCGAATATCGGAGAGAGCGGTATCTCCTGAATTTCTGCGCGACAGGGTGAAGTCCAGAGTTGGGTAGGGAGGACTGAAAGTGTCGGGGAATATGTATGCTTTATTACAGGAAACAGCCGCCGCTGCAACAAATATCAGAAGAATTGACAGTTGTCTTTTCATTTCACAGCTATCGCAGATCGATCTGAACCGCGCTGATGATATTTTCCATTTTTCTCATTTTGTTCAGCGAACTATCATCCAGAAGTTCATCGACAGTGATAACACAGCGGGCCGTGCCCCCTTTAACATCCCGGCTCAGTTCCAGATGTGCTATGTTGATGTTGTGGTCTCCCAGAAACATGCCGGTTGTCCCGACGACCTTCGGCACGTCCCGGTTTTCAATGATGATCAGGATTCCTTCCGGACGGAACTCTATGTTCAGGCCGAAAAGCGCAGTCACCATCGCCTCTTTCTGGAGCGAAGTGTAAGAAAGTGAAACCTTCTTGCCGGTGCTCTCGGTAAATATTATTTCCACGCTTCCGGCAAATCCCCTGGATTCTTTATTTTTATTTTCCAGAACCTTTATGCCGCGGTCTTTTGCCAGAAAAGGCGCATTCACAAAATTCACTTCATCGCCGAGAGCCAGGGACAGAGCGCCGTTCAGAATCGCCGTTGTCACCGGCTGCGTATTGTATCCGGCAACATCGCCGTAGTAATTGATTTCAATTATGTGAAAATCGCCGTTTGCAAGCTGACCGAGCAGCTTTCCTGCTTTCTCCCCGCCCTCAAAATAGGGTTTGAGAAATTCCAGTGTTGCCGGGTCGAGAGTTGGAAAATTGAGAGCGTTACGGGCAATGCCTGTCTTAAAATATTCAACGATCTGATCGATGGATTCCATGGCAACGGCAAATTCCGCGTCGTCGGTGGATGCTCCCAGATGCGGCGTCAGCACGCAGTTGTCCGCGGACAGAAGCGGAAAATCCGCGGGAACGGGTTCCTGTGTGAATACATCCAGAGCCGCGCCTGCGATGATTCCGGATCTCAGACCTTCCGTAACGGCCGCTTCTTCATAAATTCCGCCCCGCGCACAGTTGATGATGCGGACGCCCTTTTTTAAAGAAGATAAATTGTTCAAATTTATTAGATGTTTGGTGCTGTCCGTTAGAGGAGTGTGAACGGTTATAAAATCGGACCGGCTCAGGAGCTCTTCTTTGCTTACAATTTCAATTTCAAGGTCAGCCAGGTTTGCCGCGGGGATAAAAGGATCGTATCCGATAACATTCATCCGCAGTCCGCGCGCGCGCTTCACAACCTCTTTTCCGATACGGCCCAGACCCACAACACCGAGTGTTTTTCCCGTAATTTCAACACCTTTGAATTTACTCTTTTCCCACTTGCCGCCTTTCATCGAAGCGCTTGCGGCGGGAATATTCCGCGCCATCGACATGAGCAGCGACAGCGCATGTTCCGCCGTGGAGACCGAGTTTCCACCGGGGGAGTTCATTACGATGATGCCCCGTCGCGAGGCTTCCGGAATGTCAATATTGTCCACGCCGACTCCGGCTCGGACCACCAGCTTCAGGTTCTTTGCCTTTTCAATCAGTTCCGCATCCACCTTTGTGGCGGACCGGATCACAAGACCGTGAGCGGCGCCGATGAGCTCCACCAGACGTTTGCGGTCGCAGCCATTTTCGTAAATGACTTCGAAGTCCGGGTTTGACCTCAGGCGCTGGATGCCTTCATCGTCGAATTTATCCGAGACCAGTATGCTGTGTTTCATTGTGCCGACCAGAATTTTAAATCTGCCGGCGTCATGCAAGCTACTTTATGTCCGCGGCATATCGGAAAAGCCTCCAGCGTTGGTGACGTCCTGGAATCCTGCGCTTTCCAGGATCTGTTTGGCCCGCGCGCTTCGCATTCCCGATGCGCAGTACACAATAACGGGTTTGTCCTTCTTTCCGACGCTGTCCGCCTGCGAGGCCAGTTGATCTACCGGAATATTCCGGGCGCCGGGATAGTGACCCCCGGAAAATTCTCCCGGACTGCGAACATCGATCACAACCGCTCCCTCTGCAATTTTCTGTCTGACCATTTCTGGATCTCCTTTTCTCTTCAATAGTTTCCATGCGAAAAAAACCGCTGTAATAATAATGACTGTTGTGAGTATAGTTGATGGTTCCATCTTTGTTTTTCCTTCTCTCTTAATTTAATTTTGTCCGGTGTGTTTCATCGTATGCCGCATACTTTTGAATCCGCCGCTGACATTGACGGCATGGATGCCATGTCCCTCAAGAATTCTGACCGCCAGATGACCGCGTCTTCCGACATAGCAGTATACAACAATATTTCTGTTCCGGGGGATTTCAACATATCTCTCCCGCAATTCAGTCACTGGTATGTTGACCGCTTCTGGCAGATGACCGGCCGCATATTCGTCTTTTCTTCGCACGTCGACAATGAATGCGTCATTCAGGATCGGGGAATTTTCCATTTCCATGGCGCTCATGGACGGACTTCGGCCTGATAGTCGGTTCTCTGCGACAAAGCCGGCAAAGTTTAACAGATCATTTGCGGAAGAATAGGGCGGCGCGTACGTGAGATCCAGTTCTGCCAGATCGGAAACTGTGAATCGTCCCTGCATACCCGCTGACAGCACATCAATTCTTTTATCGGCGTTGCTGCCGAAAGCATGCCCGCCCAGCACAATACCGGTCGTTTTGTTGAACACGATTTTCAATGAGAGTTCTCTGGCTCCCGGATAGTAGGAGGCATGATCTTTGCCGTGCACAGTTACCGATCCGGCGTCAAGGCCCAGATCGCGCGCCAGCGATTCGGACAGGCCGGTCATCGCCAGAGTTCTGTCAAATATTTTCACCACGGCGCTGCCTGGCGATCCCCGGTACAGCTCTCTTTCTCCGGCAGCATTTGCGCCAGCGATGCGGCCCTGTCTGTTCGCAGGACCGGCGAGAGGAATGCGGACTTTTCTGCCGCAGACCCTGTGCGATATTTCAGCCATATCGCCGATTGCGAAAATATCCGGATCCGAGCTCTGCAGAAGCGAATTTACCAGTATGCCCCCGGTCTTGCCGATCGAAAGTCCGGCCTCTCTGGCCAGCGTCAACTCGGGCCGAACACCCACGGAAAAAAGGACGATATCTGCCGGATGCGAACTGCCGTCATCGAGCCGCACGGTTCTGTCCTCGGCTCCGATTTCAGTGATTCCGCGTCCGGATATTATTTCAATTCCGTGTTCGACGAGTGTTCGATGCGCCATCGACGCAAATTCGGGATCCGCGACGCTCATGATGCGCTCCGCCTTCTCGATGATTGTGACTTTCAATCCGCGTTCCTGGAGAGCTTCCGCCATCTCAATGCCGATAAATCCGCCGCCCGCAATGACGCCGGTCCGAGGATTCTTTTCTCTCAGAAAAGATTCGATTCGGTCCATGTCTTCCAGATTTCGAAGAGTGAAAACATGAGGCGATTCAACGCCAGGCATTACGGGAAGGATCGGTCCGGCTCCCTGGGAAAGGATCAGGGTGTCGTAAGAGATGGACGGCTTTTCAGGATTGTCTGTGATTACGGTTTTAGCCTTCCTGTCGATACGCAGTCCTTCTGTTTTTATCAGAACGCGAATCCGGTATTCAGCTGAAAATTTTTCGGGAGTGGTCAGTAAAAGATCATTGCGGTTCTTAATAGCGCCGGAAAGGAAATAAGGCAGTCCGCAGTTCGCGAAAGAAATGTATTCCCCGCGTTCTATTAATGTTATTTCCGCATTTTCATCGATTCGTCTCGCCCGGGCGGCCGCAGTCGCTCCGCCCGCAACACCGCCGATAACCACTATTTTTTTTGGGATTTCTTTCATACAATTTCTCCTGGAGGGATCATGATTTTGATCTTCCTCTTCGCGAACTTCCGTAGATGGAACAGAGGGCTGCAACCAGCGCTGAATAATCTGGATTTTGAACCGAATAAAATATCTGATTTCCGTCGCGCCTGTTCATCAATATGCCGGAGGCCCTCATCTTTGTCAGGTGCTGGGAAACGGCTGACTGCGACTCACCGGTCAATTCGGAAAGTTGGTTCACGGTCATTTCCCGGCCGTCCAGGAGGCTGCACAGTATCTTCAATCGTCCGCTATGCGCGATCGATTTCAGGCCAAAAACGGCTTTGCGGAGTCCGGCCGGGTTCAATGCTGTGATTGTTTCTGCGCTCATATATTACAATATTATAAAACGCTAATATACTGTCTATAAAAAAATTGCTATCAGGATAAAAATATCAGGATGGACAGGAATGCGGGATTACGGAGTTTAGCGTCATTGATTATGCCCTTCCAATTCCCAGCAGTGATTCCCCTGGGTCAGATCCGTATAAGCGCCCATGTCTTTTTTGAGCTTCTGGCTTTCGTAGCCGGATTCCGTTATTTTCTATATATTCGGAAGCATTCCGGAGATCCTGTTTCGAATGAAAATCGACTGTGGGTGATTGTCGGCGCGGCAGCCGGAGCTCTGGCCGGATCCCGGGTCCTCGCTGTGTTCGAAGATATTTCCGTTTATCAGGGCGGCGTTTTCAATACATTCTATCAGTTTTTTTCTTCTAAAACAATTGTCGGCGGGCTGCTGGGAGGGCTCATCGGCGTGGAATCGGTCAAAAAATACATCGGAGAGACTGAATCGTCCGGGGATTTGTTTGTATATCCTCTGTTGCTTGCGATCATCACCGGGCGGATCGGCTGTTTTTTGGCGGGTCTGACTGACAGAACATACGGCGTGGAAACGACGCTGTTTACCGGAATCGATTTAGGCGATGGAGTTCGGCGTCATCCTCTTCCATTATATGAAATACTTTTTTTGTCGGCCCTCTGGATTGGACTGTTTCTATGGAAACGATGGAAACGAGACGGCAAACCGCTTCCGGAGAATGGACTGATTTTTAAAATATTTCTTTTTTCTTACTTTTTATTTCGGTTTTTTATTGATTTTCTCAAGCCCACTCCCAGAATACTCGGACTGACGGCAATACAGACAGCCTGCGCTCTGGGTATAATATACTACTCAGTTGTATTTGCACAGAGAATTCGTAAGAAATAACTCATGCCGCTGCGCGATTACATTTTCTACGATTTTACGATCAGCCTCTGTCACGTCTGCTTTCGCCGGATCGATGCGAAAATACTCATCCGTGATTCAGGTGTGTACATGGAAAAGCGCTGCCCCGAACATGGGAAGATGAGTTCTCTCATCGCCTCGGACGCGGAGTATTATATCAAAAGCCGGCAGTCCCTCAAGCCCGGCGATATGCCGAAACGTTTCAATACATCAACTCATTACGGATGTCCATATGACTGCGGACTCTGTCCCGATCACGAACAGCATTCCTGCCTGACGCTGATTGAGGTGACCGATCGCTGCAATTTGAGCTGCCCGGTCTGCTATTCGGAATCATCGCCGCAGGCAGGCAGGCACAGAACACTGGATGAAATCGCCTTTATGCTGGACGCCGTCACTGCGAACGAGGGCAGACCTGATATTGTTCAGATATCCGGCGGAGAGCCGACCGTTCATCCGGATTTTTTTCAGATTCTGGATCTTGCAAAAGCACGGCCTATTCGTCACATCATGCTCAATACCAACGGCATACGCATCGCCCGGGAAGAAGGCTTTGCGGAAAAACTGGCCGGGTACATGCCGGGTTTCGAGATATACCTGCAGTTCGATTCGCTCCGTTCAGAAGCACTCAGGACGATGCGCGGAGCAGATCTGACAGAAACAAGACGTGAAGCATTGAGAAAACTGAATGCTCTGAATTTATCGACGACGCTTGTTGTCACTCTTCAGAAGGGAATCAACGATCAGGAGATTGGAGAAATTCTCCGTTTTGCAGTGCAGCAGCCGTGCGTTCGCGGCGTGACATTCCAGCCCGTCCAGACCGCGGGAAGGCTTGAGTCGTTTGCTCCAGAGAATGACCGGCTGACACTGACCGAAGTTCGCAGCGAAATTCTGCGTCAGAGCAATATTTTCATGCCGGAGGATATCATTCCCGTGCCGTGCAATCCGGACTGCCTCGCCATGGCCTACGCTCTCCGGTCCGACGACGCGGAGGGATCTTCGCAGAAGATTACGCCGCTTTCCAGTTTTATAAATCCTGAGAAACTTCTGGAAAAAGCAGGAAATACAATTGTATTCGAACAGGATGAAAATATACGCGGCGCTCTCTGGAAAGTTTTCTCCACTTCCGAGGGCGCCGAATCGGCCGGAGCAAAACTTGCCACCATGCTGTGCTGCCTGCCGGGAATCAGCGCGCCGCAGCTGTCGTATCAAAATGTGTTCAGAATCATTATAATGCAGTTTCTGGATGCGCACAATTTTGACCTGCGCGCGGTAAAAAAATCCTGCGTGCATATCGCCAGGCCCGACGGTACAATCATTCCCTTCGATACGATGAATCTTTTTTACCGGGACGAAAAACAAAATCTGCTTCAATCGCTGCGGTCACGTCCTGTCGAGCCTGTCCGGAGTTCCGTACACGGCTGAATTAAACAGGAGTAAAATGGAAAATCCCAATCCTTATTCACCGGGGCAGATGCATCAGAGTCAAACTCCGCCGAAAAAACCAGATCAGCTCGGAGGTCTTGGCATGCTGCTTTTGAAACACTTCGGGATTTATGTGGCTTCACTGATTGGCAGCCACCTTGTCGCATCTGTGATGGTAAGTCAGAACAGCGATTTCTTTTTTATTTTTTTATGCCTGCCGGCGCTGGTGCTTTTCGTGCAGCTTGTTGTCCTTGGAGTCGGGATAGCGGCTCGACGCGCAGAAGTTCAGCCCTCGCTCATAGCCGGTCTTGCTCTGCTTTTGATCGGCATCCCGATATGTTTTGGTTCCGGAATGCTGATTTTTATTTTTGCCGTGAGCTACCACGGCTGAATCCCGAAAAAGTTTGTTTACAAACACAAAAGAGACTGCTGACTGTAGTATATGGAAGCATTTTCAGCAATTTTACCAATTTTCATTTTTGTTCTGATTGTCCCGCTCATCGTTTATCTGACTTTGCGCCGTCAACGAGTCATCAAAGAAAAAATGAGAGAGATCGCCCGTATATTGGGGCTTCAATATTCAGATGGAAGCAGTCCCTTCCCGCAGTCTCAGAGCAGTCCGGCTCAGCCCGGGCAGCAGAAATCAGGCGCCGCTCTTGCGCCGGGGGGATTTCTCAGCAATTTCATCGGTTCGCTCACACCCTGGAGGCTCTCTGGAAATTTTAAATCGCTGCCCGTTGAGATATATTCAATAACCAGAGGCAGCGGAAAAAGTTCTCAGATTTACACCGTCATCAAAGCTATTTTTTCTCCGCCGCTTACAGCCGGTCTGCAGATTTCCACCGAGGGTTTTTTCAACAGAATAGGCAAAAGCCTTTTCAGCACCCAGGATATCCAGACAGGAGACGAGACTTTCGATAAACGTGTTATGATAAAAGGAAATTCAGAGCCAGTTGTCAAATCACTGCTTTCTTCCCCAGCGTTGCGGCAGACAATACTCAAAGCTTTTGATACTCTGAATGATCTCAGTATAGATGATACCGGGGCTGTTTTTGAGGAAAGGGGAGTCAATCCCGATGCTGAAAGATACCGCAGTATTCTGGAGCTGCTCACTTCAATCTCAGGCAGTTTTCCTGGATCGGGGCGCTTTTGAAGGCCTGCCATCGGCACGGCCGGACAGTCAGTAAATTGTAGTTATTTCGGTCTGCTCAGCTGTAATGGATGGGCAGGGGAAGAATAATTGCCTGGGGATTTCAATATGGTATGCCCGGCAGGACGATAGAATTAACAATGATCCATCGTCTAACAATGGCGGATAGGAGCGGCTCAAAACATGTCCGGGGAAACTTTCAAGCCTTCTAAGTTTACAATTCTCGTAAAACTGATTCTTATCATATCGGCGATCAATATTGCGGCCCTTGCTACCATGACGATCATTGCCACATATTCATTTAAAAAAGACAACAAAGGACAGATACTCGATTCAAATCTGCGTCTGGCCAGGCTCATGAGCTCAAAAACACAGTCAGAATTCAAGACTAAGATATTTCAGGCGCGGCAGCTCTGCGGAATGCTGAAGGACACGGATGATGAAGAAGCGGAACAGGATTTCTTCTTCAAGAATAACGGAGACTTCATATTCTTGGCAGTGCTGAGATTGGAGGATGGACGTCCTGATATCTCTAATTCCTACTATAATGAATATTTTCTCGTCGGCAACCGGGTGGAAAAAAAATCTTTAGGCGAATCGGCAGGCAGAGTGCGGGCTGAAATATCAAAGGCTTCCAACGGCATTTCGACTGTGTTCAATGCCTCGCCTCATCTGGGATTTCCGGCGATAGGCGTAGCGATTCCATACAGGGAGGGGATTGCAGGACGCGTGATTCTGACATACCTGGCCCCGGCAGAGTTCCTGAAAACTTTTCAGACAACAGGAGCGGAAAAATCTTTTCTTGTGAACGGCGAGGGGCAGCTGATCGCGCATCCGGATTCGCGGCTTCTGCTGGCCGGAAAAATGATGAATGAGGATCCGTTCGTTCACAGAGTTCTGGAAAATAAAGATATGAATGGCCAGACATCATACCTGGACAACGCAGGAAACACGAATCTGGGAGCCTTTCAGAAAATTGAGATTTCAGGTTTGAGCATTTTTACAGTTATCGATGAAGCTGTCGCATTTGAAGCGGTAGCGAACATTCAGCGGCGGAATATCATCATTGCCCTGATCGTGATAAATGTCAGTTTTGTTATCGTCTATTTATTTTCCCGCACATTGAGCCAGCCGCTGGAACTCCTGGTGGGGGCCACGCATAAAATACAGGCCGGGGATTTCGAGGTTCATATCAAGCCTCAATCCCGGGATGAGATCGGATCTCTGACGCATTCGTTTACGGATATGGCGCGCGGTCTTAAAGAAAGAGAAATGATAAAGGATGCATTCGGAAAATTCGTGAACAAAGAAATCGCCGCAAAGGTTCTCCGTGGAGAAATCAAACTGGGCGGCGAGGAAAAAAACTGCGCGGTTTTCTTTTCCGATCTGCGAAATTTTACTGCAATGTCAGAGAGACTGAAACCGGAGGAAGTTGTCGAATTCCTGAACGAATATTTCAGCGTTATGGTCGACTGTGTTAAGAGAACGGGCGGAGTTGTGGATAAATTTATCGGTGATGCAATCATGGCCCACTGGGGCGCTGTGGAAACCACCGGCGCCGACACAGAAAATTCCATCAACTGCGCGCTGCAAATGCGTCAGGCGCTGATAAAATTCAATTCCATTCCCAAAACAAAAAGCGGCGTGGACAAACCGCCCGCGCAGTTTGGCTGCGGCATCAACGCGGGTCCCGTGATCTCCGGTCAGATCGGATCGGAAGAAAAGCTTGAATTCACAATAATCGGGGATACTGTAAATCTTGCCTCCAGAATTGAGCAGTTGAACAAACCGTTCGGAACTGATGTGCTGGTATCGGAAGAAGCCTACGAACAGGTGAAGCACATATTCAAGGCGCAGAAAATGCCCGCGATCACAGTGAAGGGAAAAGAGAAACCGCAGATAATTTACGCAATTCTGGGGCGCATAGACGACAATGATTCGCCGAGTTCTCTCACGAGGGTGCGCGAGATGACCGGTCTTCATTTTGATGAGAAAAAGTTCAAGGAATTCGATCCGAACAATCAGGATGAAAAGAAGTACGAGATAATCGGCAATTCATGAACCGCGATATTAAAGTAATCGGCGCCAGCGCGCTTACACTGGCAGCTCTGAGCTTCACGCTCTGGTATGATTTTACGCATACAGCTCGTCGAAGCGGCGTCAAACCCATCGGCGAACATATTCAGAGGACTGCGTCGACGGAAAGACGACTGTCATCTCAGGTAGTCTGGGATGATCTTGATGTCAGCGACATTGTGTACAATGAGGACACGATACGAACAGGAGCCCAGTCGGGTTCTGTAATACGTTTGAAGGACGGCACCCTGATAAAGCTGGCTGAGAACTCAATGATCGTGCTTGTCATGGCGGACGAAATAGTGCAGCTCGAGATGAAGGAAGGCTCCATTGAGGCAAAAAGACAGACCGGCAGCTCCGGTGAGATACAGATGCGCGTCAACGACAGAACCACAACGGTTAAAGACGGCGATATCTCGCTTACCCGCACCGGTGAAAGCGGCGTGGAGGTGGAGGTCAGATCAGGAAGCGCGGTGGTTTCTTCAGGTACGGAAACCGTCAATGTTGAGGCGGGCAGGACTGCAAAGACTGAGGATGAAAAGATCACGGTGCACGTTTCTCCCATTCTGCGACTGCCGGAAAATCAAACCATACTGAATATTGAAAATGAACAGGCGTCTGTGGATTTTTCCTGGGACAGTGCAAACCTGGAAACACGTCTGGAAATCTCTTCCGGTACCGATTTTCGCGATGCCAATCATCCCGCAGCAGGCACCGGCGGCGGCCGTGTAAATCTATCCCCGGGACAGTACTGGTGGCGTCTGCAGTACAAATCGGGGGGAACCACCTATGAGGCGACCGAGGCCCGGGCTCTGATTGTCAAGCAGATTGAAAAACCCAGACTCGTTGTCCCCGGTGACGGCGATAAGATAAACGGAGAACCGGAAGCTTCCATAAACTTTTTGTGGTCGAATTCGCAGGAAGAAATCGGTCAGGTGGAAGTGGCCGCCGATGCGGGTTTCCAGCATATTGTGTGGAGCGCCTCCTCGCAGACAAAGAATCTTCTGCATTCCTTCCCCGCCTGGGATTACTTCTGGCGCGTGAAAAGCACGGCCGGTGACATCAGTGTTTACAGCAGAGTGAACAGATTTTCGATACAGAAACCTCCCCGGGACGAGCCTCCTGAACTGGTGAGGCCCTCGATGAATCAGATTTTTGGTTTTCCTGCGCAGCCTGAGGGTATGGTGCTTGCCTGGAGCGCGGGTCGATCCAACAATAAATTCGAACTCTGGATTTCTACGGATGCCGATTTCAAGATAAATCCGTCTAAAATAATTACAATGGAATCATTCTACTCTCTGGCTTCACCGGAAGAGGGAACCTACTATTGGAAAGTCCGAAATATCGGAGGTCTGGAACCTTCGGAATTTTCCCAGACTCGCCGGTTCAGTCTTCGAAAATATGAAAATCCGGAACTGTCAGCCCCCGGAGCCGGTGAGGCTGTTTTTCTGGACGAGATCCCCGCTCAGGGTCTGCCGTTTCGCTGGGATCTCCCGGTGCCGAATGCTGTTTTTCTTTTCACGCTCCGATCAGGCGGAAGTGTCGTGAAACAGGAAAGAGTGAACGGCACAGGGCTGTATGTGAGAGGTCTCGGACAGGACGATTACACATGGGACGTGGAGCTCATTGACGCTTCAGGCCGCTCGTTGTCAAAAGCCAGCCGGGAATTTCGAATATTCCGTTCTCCGGGAAGTCCGGTGATGGCAGAACCGGCACCGGCGCAGGTTGTCGACTTGACGGATAAAAATGAATTGCAGTTCTCCTGGAGAAAAACTCCCGATGCCGAATTCTATATTCTGAAAGTCTTCAAAATGGAAAACAATCGTCCTGTACAGATTGCATCTCAAAGAACGGATGAACTGAGTTATGTTCATAACGATCTGCCGAAGCTTGACGTCGGTCAATTCCGATGGAGTCTTCAGGCCTTCCGCACTGTTGGCGGCAGAGAATATGCAGGTCCGGTGTCGACAGGCAATTTCTCCATATACATCAAACCGCTCGATGCGCCGCGTATTAATATGAAGAAAAGAGAACGGCCTTCGAATCAGGGTCCGTCTTCGCGTCCGCCCGGAAATGATCCTCTGCCGGAAACAGGAGGCAGCCGATGAAGCGCGTCTGGTTTATATACTTTGTATTAATTCTGCCTCTTACTGCCCAGCAGGTTGTGGAGGAGACAATCGACTGGGACGTCGTGGATGGAGCGAAAGGATACCGTATTGAAGTGCAGAAGGCTGAGGGAGAAACAGTTTTTGAGAAAGAGGTGGCGGAGAATAAAATCAGTCTTTCTCTACCGGAAGGCCGGTACCGGCTGCGTGTCGCCGCTATCAATAAATTTCGGAGAACTTCTTCCTGGTCCGAATGGGAAGACCTGGAATTGAAATTCATTCCGCCTCGCTCAGAGACGGCTTCCATCCGGCCCGAGAATCAGACAGTGGAGAGAAAACCTGCCGGGAACGAGACTGCGGCCTCTCAGCCGGAAAACAGCTCGGTGGAAAGAAAGCCCGCTGAAAATACGGCTGCTCAGAATACAACGGCCATGAATGAAACTGCCGTAACAGAACAGCCTGTTGTCAACGATGGAGCCTTTTTTCGGAGTCTGATTTTTCCAGGTCTCGGGCAGCTCAAACGGGGTGAAAGAGGCAAGGGCTATTTCTACCTTGCGGCTGCGGGAGGGACAGCTCTGTTTGCTGTGGTGTCATACCGGAATCTACTGTCGGCACAGCAGGAATACAATAACTCCACAATTCCTGCTGCACTCAATTTGGTATCTTTCCCGGCCGGATACTTCCTCAGTCAGAATTACCTGAGTACTCTTCACGACAGGGCGGAAGGGTATTCAAGATCTACAAATCTCTCAATATTGGCCTACCTCTGTATCTGGGGATACAATCTTTACGATATCAGGCAGCCAAGAAGTATTGAGCCCGGACATGTTTCGATTCGCTGGAGTTCATTTAATGAAAGGAGCATTTCTTTCGGACCGAGTCGAAGGGATGAAATCTCCATTTCCCTTCAATTTTAACAAAAAAGATCAAAAAACAGTGTTTTTGCAGTCTTTAATCACTTGACAGCAGGGACCCCAATACCTATTTTTAACTCATAGGTTAGCACTCGGCGCATGAGAGTGCCAATCGGACATAAGATGCATATGGCTGGTCAGAATAACAGGGACAATGATATAAATTTACGCCAGAAGGAAATACTCCGGCTGGTGGTTGACGGTTATATCCAGCGTGCCCGCCCGGTCAGCAGTTTCTACATTGCACGTAACTACAATCCGGCGTTGAGCTCGGCAACAATCCGTTCGATTTTTTCAGACCTGGAAAGCAAAGGATATCTATATTCGCCTCACCGCAGCGCGGGACGAATTCCCACTGCCCGAGGCTACAGACTGTATGTGGAGCAGCTGCCGGAAAAGCTGGCAATACCGGAAGCGGATATGAAATTCATCCAGAAAGAATATCTGAAAAGGGATTTTCAGCTCTATGACATACTGGACGTCACTTCAAAAATTCTCAGCATGATGACGAATTATGCCGGTTTTGTTGTGGGTCCGGAACCAGAGCAGGCTGTTCTTAAACATATCGAGCTTATCGATATGGGTCAGGATGAGGTGCTGGTTGTGATGGTCACTCGATCCGGAGCGGTTTACAGCAAAATATTGTACCTGGAAAAACGCATCCCGCGCGATTATCTTCATAAAATTTCTCAATATTTAAATGACACGTTTAAGGGCTGCGACCTTCGCGATATTCGCAACCGGCTTGATTCAGATCAGGCAGGCGATGAAGATATTCTGCAGTATTTTTCCATGATCGCGCGGACAATATCTGCCAATTTTGACTCGGTCAAGGGAGAAGAGCAGTTCTTCACATCCGGTCTGGACAACCTGTACGCTCTGATATCGCGCGGAAAAAGCGAACGAATCCGCGAGCTCGGGTATTTTTTCGAATCGAGCGAACAGCTGCGCCGGATTTTCAAGAAAACTCTGAATCTGGACGATGTTTTTGTTCTCATCGACGATGAAGACAACAACAGCAATGATTATGAAAAAGACGACAGACTCAATGATATTTCAATTGTAAGCGGCAGTTACAGGATGGGAGAAAAACGAATCGGAGCGATCGGTGTCGTAGGCCCGAACCGCATGGATTACAATCGAGTGATCAGCATAGTTGAATATGTCCGGTGCCTGATTTCCAACATGATCACAAGAATGAGCAATTGAATAACGGAGCACGATATGAACAATCAAACTGAAGTAAGCGCCGCAGATGAATTTTCAGAGAAAATTGAGGGCGTGGATATCGCTCCTGGGCGCAAAACCGCGCCGCAGGAGAGCTCAAAAACGGCCGCAGATGCGAACGAGGGCAGTATTGAAACTGAAAATCAGGGCGAACTGATCGAATCGCTGACAAAAGATTTAGATGAGGCGAAACGCGAAGTACAGGAATTGAAAGACGCCTGGGCCCGGGAGCGCGCAGAATTCATCAATTTCAAAAAAAGATCCTCCGCGGAGCTGGGAAAAAGCCGCGTCTATGCAGTTTCGAAATTCGCAGGATCGCTGCTGAGCGTTCTGGACAATCTGGATCGCGTGCTCGGCGTGAAATCATCGGATGGATCCGTCGCCAGTTTTCTGGAGGGTGTTCAGATGATCCGGCAGGAGTTTGTTTCCGTACTGGAACGAGAAAATATTAAGGCGATACAGCCCGTCGATGCTCCGTTTGATCCTTTCATCATGGAGGCGATTGCCTCGGAAGAGAGAGAAGGACTGGAAACAGACACCGTGGTGGATGTTTACCAGGCCGGGTACTACATGGAATACGGGGACGGAGAAAAACAGATCATCCGACCGGCCAGAGTGAGAGTCGGAAAAGCGCCGTCGGCAGCAAAGAAGCAGGAAGTAAACGAAACAAATTGAGAAATAATTAGTAATATATATTAACAATAAAAATATCAGCAAATTTACTTAAGGAAAAAGAACATGGCAAAGGAAAAAATTATAGGAATCGATCTGGGGACAACGAACTCCTGCGTGGCGATCATGGAAGGCGGCGAGCCTGTAGTGATTCAGAACGCGGAGGGAACCAGGACAACTCCATCCGTTGTGGCGCTGACGGATAAAGAAACCAGGCTCGTTGGACAGATTGCGAAAAACCAGGCAATAACCAACGCCCACAACACAATTCGCAGCGTGAAGAGGTTCATGGGCCGCCGTCATTCAGAAGTGGCAGCGGAAATGGGAATGGTTCCGTACAAGGTCATTCGCTCCGGAAGCGAGGGCGTGAAAATTGAAACCGACTACGGCTCGTACACTCCTCAGGAAATCTCGGCAATCATACTTCAGAAAATGAAGCAGACGGCGGAGGATTACCTGGGAACGAAAGTAACAAAAGCAGTGATCACGGTGCCCGCCTATTTCAACGACGAGCAGCGTCAGGCGACAAAAGACGCCGGAAGAATCGCCGGGCTGGAAGTTGAGCGCATTATTAACGAACCCACCGCTGCGGCGCTGGCCTACGGTCTGGACAGAAAAACCGGAAATCTGAAAATTGCCGTGTACGACCTGGGCGGCGGAACTTTCGATATTTCCATTCTGGAACTCGGGGACGGCGTTTTTGAAGTGAAGTCGACCAACGGAGACACGCATCTGGGCGGAGATGACTTTGACCAGGTGATTATAGAATGGTTGATTTCAGAATTCAAAAAAGAAACCGCAATCGATATCGGCAAAGATAAGATGGCCCTGCAGCGTCTGAAAGAGGCTGCGGAAAAAGCAAAAATCGAACTCTCCGGCACGATGCAGTCGCAGATCAATATTCCATTTGTGACAGCGGACGCCAGCGGGCCGCGTCACCTGAATATCAGTCTGACCCGGTCCAAGTTTGATCAGCTGACAAGACATCTTGTTGAGAAAACCAGGATGCCGTGCGAAAACGCGCTTCGCGACGCGGGAATGACCATGAAGGACATTGAAGAAGTCGTTCTGGTCGGCGGATCAACACGAATCCCGGCTGTTCAGGAACTCGTCAGACAGCTGTTTGGCCGCGAGCCGAACCGTTCCGTGAATCCGGATGAAGTTGTCGCTGTGGGCGCCGCCATTCAGGGCGGTGTGCTCGCCGGAGAAGTGACCGACGTTCTGCTTCTCGACGTGACTCCGCTTTCTCTGGGAATAGAAACTCTGGGCGGTGTGTTCACAAAACTCATTGAGAGAAATACAACCATACCGACCAGGAAATCTCAAATATTCTCAACGGCCGCGGACAATCAGACAGCCGTGTCGGTGCATGTTCTGCAGGGCGAGCGCGAAATGGCTTCGCACAACAGAACACTGGCAAGGTTCGACCTTCTGGGCCTTCCACCGGCGCCTCGGGGCGTTCCTCAGATCGAGGTTACGTTCGATATTGATGCCAACGGAATTGTCCATGTATCTGCAAAAGATCTGGGCACCGGAAAAGAGCAGAAGATCCGGGTGGAAAGCACCAGCGGTCTTTCGGACGATGAAATCAAGCGTATGGTCGAGGAAGCCAGATCGAACGAGCAGCGCGATAAAGAAGAGCGCGAAATTGCGGAAGCTAAAAATGAAGCGGACAGTCTCACATACAGTCTGGAAAAATTGATGGCCGACGCCGGGGACAAGGTAAGCGCAGAAGATAAAAAGCAGGCCGAAGACGTGATAAAACATGTCAGAGCTGAGCTTGCGTCGGGAGACCGCGGACGCATCATGGCGGCCAGAGACGAAATCAAAAAAGTTTCCATGGATCTCGGACAGAAATTCTATTCGGCAAGCCAGGCGGCCGGCGGCGGGGCGCAGCCCGGCGCGGAAGGACCGCAGGGTTCTCAGGGAGGCGGCTCTCACGAATCGTCAGGCCCTTCAGGCGAGAAAGTAGTCGATGCTGATTACACTGTTGTTGACGATGATAAAAAATAAGCTCGATGCGGGACTTTTGTTTGTGAATGGAAACACATAATGGCTGATAGAGATTATTACGAAATTCTCGGAGTGGCGAAAGACGCTTCGAAGGATGATATTAAGAAGGCGTACAGAAAACTGGCCATTCAGTTCCATCCTGACAAAAACCGCGGAGACAAGGCAGCTGAGGAAAAGTTCAAAGAAGCCACGGAGGCTTATGAAGTTCTGTCAGATGATCAGAAGCGGGCCAGTTATAACCAGTTTGGAAAATCCGGTGTGGGACAGGGCGGGCAGGGATTCGGTTACAGAGCGTACACGGATTTTTCGGATATTTTCGGGGACATCGGGGATATTTTTTCCGAGTTTTTCGGCAACCAGGGCGGCGGCGGACCTTCTGCAGGACGAAGGGGCGGCAGCCGGCGCGGTTCCGATCTAAGATACAATCTAGAAATAAGTTTGGAAGACGCCGCTCTTGGAAAAGAAATAAAAATTGAGATCCCAAGATCGGAAACTTGCGAGGATTGCGGCGGATCGGGAGCCAAAAAAGGCAGCATGCCTGTCGCCTGTTCCATGTGTCAGGGCAGCGGTCATGTTAGAAGATCGCAGGGCTTTTTTTCTGTAACCACGACATGTCCCCAGTGCCAGGGTCAGGGCAAAACAATCAAGGATCCGTGCAAAGGATGTTCCGGATCCGGGTTGATAGAAAAAAAACGGACGCTTCATATAAAAATACCTGCCGGAGTGGAATCGGGGAGCCGGATCCGCGTAAGCGGCGAAGGGGAAGCGGGACCCGGCGGAGGACCCTCCGGCGATCTCTATGTGGTTACTCACATAAAGAAGCATTCGCTGTATCAGCGCGAGGGCAATGATATTGTCGTCCAGAAGAATATTCCTATCACAACAGCGATACTGGGCGGAGAAATTGAAGTGCCCACGATTGAAGGTAAAAGCGCCAGAATGAAGATTCCGCCTGGAACGGAAAGCGGACAGATATTCCGCCTGAAAGGAAAAGGCATGCCCTATCTGGGCGGATACGGAAAGGGCGACCAGCATGTTATCATTCAGGTGACCACGCCGCGCAATCTGAACCGCAGAGCCCGGGAGCTTGTTCTTGAGCTTGCGAAAGAATTGAATGAGGAAATCCAGGCAGCCGCCAAATAAATACCGAGCGGAAGGGTATGTCATGAGAAGATTTGTGACGCCCGATTGAGGGAAGAAATTATGACTGCACCAAAAATAAAACTGGGTCTTGTCGGAACGGGTCACATGGGACAGTATCATGTGAACGTTGTAGTGGGTTTGAATGAATACAAGGTCGTCGGAATTCATGATGTCGATCCGGCAAGAAGCGAGGAAATAGGAAAGAGATTTGGCGTAAATTCTTATGACAACCTCGATCGACTTATAGACGCTGTGGACGCATTGGTTATCGCCGTGCCCACAGTATTCCACTATGATACCGCCCTGCGCTGCCTGAATGCGGGCAAACATGTTCTGGTCGAAAAACCAATGACGCAGTCCGTTGAACAGGCGCGAAAACTCGTGGATATCGCCTTTAATAAAAATTTGATTCTTCAGGTCGGGCACGTCGAAAGATTCAACGGCGCTGTGATGGAGCTGAACAAGATCATCGACAAACCGCTGCTGATCGAATCGCGAAGGCTTGCGCCGTTCAATCCGCGCATAGGCGATGTGGGCGTGGTGCTCGATCTGATGATTCACGATCTTGATATTGTTCTGAATATGATGGGAAATGACAAAATCAAATCCGTGCATGCCAGCGGCACAAAAGCTTTCAGCGAACATGAGGACATTGCCGTGGCAACCATACAGTTCGAATCGGGCTGCATAGCCAATCTCAACGCCAGCCGGGCAACGCAGAACAAGGTCCGCACACTGATCATATCGCAGGAGAAAGCATACATCATTCTTGACTTCAGCACACAGGATATCGATATTCACCGGCAGGCAACCAGCGCCTATCTGATGACAAGAGAAGAGCTGAAATACAAACAGGAATCATTCGTTGAGAAAATTTATGTTCATAAAGACAATCCTCTGCGTCAGGAACATCTTCATTTCATCAACTGCATCAAAGGCACAGCGACTCCCATTGTTGACGGACAGACGGACATTCTGACTCTTGAAATTGCCAACCGGATACTGTCTCAGATAAAACTGTAAGATTTTTATATCTGGCAGATGCTTCTGCCTGCTTGAATGCCGCATCCCATGAAAAGCAGACGATTCTGGGATTTTTATTTGTGGGCGTGATTTCAGGATTTCCTTATACTTTTTTTGTATGATAGAATCCGCCTCGGCCGGCAGTGCATTCAGCAGAAGTCAGGAAGACGCTGCCTATTTCAATGAATGGCTGAAAAATTCTCTGGATAATTTTGAGGCCGATCTGGCCAGCGAACATGAAGAAATCGACAAAGATCACAGAACTCTGCTGAATCTTGCCCTGGAGATCAACAATTCTGTCATGATTGCCGGAAACGATACGGTTATGACGGGATTGGTAGAAAGGATGAGCCTTTACTTTGGCGATCACTTTGCCACTGAAGAAGCGCTTATGTTGAAAATCGGTTATCCGGGACTGGCATCTCACCGCAAGGAACACCAGTTGCTGGCATCCGGTCTGGATTTATTCGTTGTTGAATTCAATGCAGGTCAGCGCCAGGTGGAAACTCTTCATCGATTTCTCCGCCATTTTGTTCTGAGCCACATACCCAGAGCGGATAAGAATCTGATTGTCTGGCTTCGAGAGCGTTCCGGAAAACCTCCTGAAAATAAAACCAACGGGGAACTGCCTGGAAGCCGGCTGGCTTTTGGATTCAGTTAGTTATTAGAGAATGTAATTCAATTCCAATGAAAAAGGGATGCTGTTAGTATTACAACCGTAGATCGGAATTTGCCACGAAAAGGCACGGAAAACACGAAAGAATTTAGGCGTTTTCTGGACCCTCCTTTCATATTCGTGTCCTTTGGTGAAATTTCGTGGCTAAATACAGTAGTAGTATTAATATAAATACTTTTTCACTGTTTTTGAATCCTGAAAATGAGAGGGAAGCAGAACTACAAAGGTCCTTCCAATACGAGTCCTGAGTCTTCGTAATGTCATAGATGTCTCTTTATAGGTGTCATATTCTTCTTCACGGCGAAGCAGCAATTTTTCCCAGAACATGAAATGCGAGTCTATGTAATCCTGGCGGATATCTTTTCTGCGGGCCGTGAGAGGGCATTTTGTCTTTCCCGTATCGCGGTCTTTATCGGAAAACTCCTGCATGAAGGTCAATCCGACAAAAACCCCGCGCCTGTCAATGTAAGGCTCCATCGGAAATGTGCGGCAGGAAATGGAACGCTGGTCCCGAACACAGTGGGAGATGCCTTTGCATTCGCAGAACAGCTGGTCTCTGCCCGCTGTCTCCATCAGTTTTTTATCCGATTTGTTTGCAGGCTTCCAGATATGCCAGAGATCACCCTGGCTCTCCAGATGCGCGAATTCATTTTTATACAGAAGAGGCACAGCATTCTCGACAATGCAGCAGTAGGGAACTCCCTCATTGTCGCCTTTGCAGAGTTCTCCGCAGTCGTAGGAAGTTATTTCTTCATTCAGGAGAGAGTAGTAGTACTGTATCTCATCAACTGTTAAATCCTTGTTAATTCTTGTTGCGCGCGGAGCCATAATTAAGATTTCGTCGTCAGTGGAAGGAGTATACGCCCTCTGGTCAAACAGGAAAAAAAATATCCACAGGACAGCGCCCGTCTGGCTCAACAGAGTCCGGATTCCCCAAAACTTCCGGGAAGCGGATACCTGTATCTTGAGACATACGGCTGCCAGATGAATGAGTACGATTCATCAATCGTCCGGAAAATAATGAATGACACCGGTTTTGAAGTAACCCTCTCCCCTTCACAGGCGGATCTGATACTGCTGAACACATGCGCGGTGAGGGAAAAGGCCCACGAAAGAATATACAGCCGCCTGCAGTCATTTTCCCATTTAAAAAGGGCGAAGCCGGAGCTGGTTGTGGGAATTCTGGGCTGCATGGCGCAGAATCTCGGAGAGGATCTGTTCGCTCTCGGTCTGCCGTTGGATCTGATTGTGGGTCCGGACAATTACAGGAAACTGCCGGAACTGATTGAGAGAGCCCGCAGCGAGAGAACTCGGGTGAATCTGACCCGGCTCTCCTACGATGAAACATATCAAGAGATCGAGCCTATGAGCGTGAACGGGCCGCTGGCCTTTATCACCATAATGCGCGGCTGCAACAATTTCTGTTCCTTCTGTGTGGTTCCCTTTACCAGAGGCCGCGAACGCAGCCGGCCGCCTGAGTCGATTGTGGATGAGCTCAATCATCTGATTATACAGAATAAGGTGCGCGAAGTCACTCTGCTCGGCCAGAATGTCAATTCTTACAGGCATGAGGACACCGATTTTACCGGACTTGTCCGGCGAATTCTCGACGAAACAGATGTGAAGAGAATTCGCTTCACTTCGCCTCATCCTCATGATTTTCCCGTAAAACTGCTGGAACTGATGGCGCTGGAAAAAAGGTTCTGCTCACAGATACATATGCCGGTTCAGTCGGGATCGACGGACGTGCTTGCGAGAATGAAACGGGATTACACACGGGAAGAATTTATCAGTCTGACAGATCTGATTCGCTCCATTATCCCGGATGCGGGTCTTACCACGGATATCATTACAGGATTCCCCGGAGAAACGGAAGAGGATTTTGAACAAACACTGTCTCTTGTGGAGGCAGTCCAGTTCGATCTGGCGTACATGTTCCGATATTCTGAGCGTGAGGGCACTTCCGCAAAAAAGAAATTTATCGATGATGTCCCGGAAGAGACAAAGCTCGACCGGCTCAACCGCCTGATTTCTGTACAGAGAGGAATCAGCTTTAAGAAAAACAAGGAGGAAATTGGAAAGATCAGGGATATACTGATTGAGGGAGCAAGCAGAAAATCAGCGCGCGAATGGATGGGCCGTTCCGAGTCGGGTCGTGTATCTGTTTTTCCGGCCATGGCGGATACGACGATTGAAGAAGCGATGGGACGGATCGTTCCGGTAAAGATTGTATCCAGCTCCTCCGCAACGCTTCGCGCGGAATACTGCGAAATTTTACAGATCAGCGCCCGGCAATCGCTCTGATGCCCAGGAAAAGCTGCGACAGACCAAAAAGAAGCAGCGCCGCTCCGGAAAATCGGTTCATCATTCTCCTGGCAGATGCGCTGAGTTCTCCGACTCTTCCAAAGAGCCAGATCAGAATTCCAAAAAATGGTATCATGCATCCATAAAATCCAATCAGAAAAGAAGCGCCGATCCAGGGAGAGATGCGCCAGCCGTTCAGCAAAAGGGGACCTCCGACTGTTCCCCAGAAAATATAGGGCGCCGGATTCAGCGCATTCATCGCCGCACCCTGCAGCGCGCCAGTCAGACCCGATCTTTTATCGACGGCAGGAGTTTGGATCGAAGTGTCTGTTGAATCGGCCCGGAATGCTCCCCAGGCCAGATAGAGTATGAAGAGTCCCCCGGCAGTCTGGATGAAACTCAGTCCCTTTTCAGGCAGCTGTGCGAGCACGATCAGAAGGAGAACCAGAATCGGACCGTCGCTGATCAGCGGGGCCAAGGCGGCCGGCATAGTTTTTTGCCATCCATGCCGGGATACCTGAGACAATAAATAGGCCTGAAACGGTCCCGGCAGGGCAGCATTGGGAAAACCCAGAAGAATCCCGCTCAATAGAAAGGTCAGCAATAGCCACCGAAGTTGGGCTGATCTAGGTTCGGGTCAACGATTTCCCAGATAAATTGATGAAAAAGTTATCTAACATTGTTAAATTTAGTTGACGAGCTAAACACTGTATGGAAACTAGGCAAATATCATGACTAACAATGTTAGTTATAAAGGATAAAATTGCTATGAAAAAAACAGCCGTTATTTTTCCAGGTCAGGGATCGCAAAGAGAAGGCATGGGAAAGGATTTCTATGAAAGCTTTCCGGCAGCAAGAAAGCTCTACGATGAGGCCTCGTCTGTTCTTGAGGTAGACATAGCAGCAATATCCTTTGCGGAAGAAGATCCGCGCCTCCATCTCACGGAATACACGCAGCCTGCAATACTGGCCAATGAAATAGTAATTTACACTGTGCTGCGGGAAGAGACTGATTTTAAGCCGGAAATTTTTGCCGGACACAGTCTGGGCGAATACACGGCTCTGGTTGCCGCAGGAGTTCTGAATTACGCCGACGCTCTGCGAATTGTAAGCAAGCGCGGACAGCTTATGCAGGCAGCCTTCCCGAACGGGAAGGGCGCCATGTCCGCTGTCAAACTGGAAGACCTGGAAGCGAAAAATCTGCCCGCCATTCTTTCTGACTGCGATATGGAAATCGGCAATCTGAACTCGCGTTCACAGATTGTGATCAGCGGTGTTCTGGAAAATGTAAAAGCTGCTGAAGCCCGGCTGACTTCCCTATTCTCCGATGTTGAGATTGTTCCTCTGCCTGTCAGCGCTCCGTTTCATTCCCGCTATATGAAATCGATCGAACCGGAATTTGGGGATTATCTCCGCAGTTTTTCCTTTGATAAAACCAGGGCCTCAAGCGTACTTTCGAATTTCACAGGCAGCTTCCATGAAGGCGACACTCTGGTCGACAATCTGATTCGTCAGATAAGCTCTCCAGTCCGGTGGACAGACAACATGCGCATCCTCCACGACGTATGCGGCGAGATCATTGAGGCGGGACCGGGACGTCCGCTCGGCGGATTTTTTCTGCGAGAGGGATATGACGCCCCGCCTTCTGTTGTGACGACGCGTTGTTTGAAAAAATTGCAGCAGAGCAGAAACATCAAGGTCACAGCTTGAAGTTGAAATCAGAGAAACTTACAGGGAAAAACAATAATGAAATTTAAAGAAAGCGGTTACTGGGCGCTGATTCTCGGAGGCTCGAGCGGTTTTGGACTGGCATCGGCCCACAAGCTCAGCGAAAATGGTATGAACATTATAATCGTGCATCGAGACCGGAAAGGGTCCATGGCGAAAATAGAAGAAGAATTCCAGAAAATCAGACAGAGAGGAGTCGAGCTTGCGAGCTTCAATCTGGACGCACTGAGCGAAGAAGGACGAAACAGCGCACTGTCCGAAATTCAGGCAGGAATCGGAAAAGGAAAGATCAGAACTCTGCTTCACTCCATCGCTTTTGGAAATCTGAAACCACTGGTGCCAAAACCTGGATTGAATGTTCCCGATGAGATGTATCTGGAAGACGAGGATTTTTCCAACACCATCTACGCCATGGGAACCAGTCTGATTTCCTGGGTTCAGGGAGCATTCGCAAAAGGATTGTTCGCTTCCGATGCAAGAGTACTTGCTCTGACCAGCGAGGGAAACGAAGTCGCCTGGAGAAGTTATGCGGCTGTCAGCGCCGCAAAATGCGCTCTTGAGAGCGTGTCCCGCAGCATTGCGTTTGAATTTGCTCCTTACGGAATTCGTTCGAACATATTACAGCCCGGAGTCACGGACACCCCTGCGCTTCGCATGATACCGGGAAGCGACCTGATGAAAGAAAAAATGATGAAGAGAAATCCCTTCGGCCGGCTCACAACTCCGGAAGACGTCGCCGCAGTTGTGTATCTGCTTTCTCTGGATGAGTCCTCCTGGATCAACGGCGCTCTCATCCGCGTCGACGGCGGGGAAAAAATCGCCGGTTAAACCGGTTGATTAACAGAAAAGGAAAAAAATGAAATATTCGGAATTCTTACAGAGGACAAAATTTTCCCGCGAAGAGCTTATCGCGCAGTCGCAGGGCAACCTGATCGAAGACGCGCCGCATGAAGTGGCCAAGCTTCCGGCGCCGCCGTTTCTGATGGTGGACCGGATCACTTCGATCGAACGGCAGGGAATGAAAGGTCTTCTCACCGCCGAGAAGGATGTGCAGATGGACGAGTGGTTTTTTCAGTGTCATTTTCGCAACGATCCTGTGCAGCCAGGCTGCCTGGGTGTCGATGCGATCTGGCAGCTGATCGGTTTCTACTGCTGCGCTCAGGGCGCGCCGGGTTCGGGCCGGGCGCTGGGATGCAAAGAGGTGGAGTTTCAGGGACAGATCCGGCCGCATAACAAACTGGTGCGGTATGAAGTCGATATCCGGCGCTACACGTATCTGGCGGATCAGAAAGCTGCGATGGCTATCGGAACGGGAAAGGTATTTGTCGACGGCGAGCACATCTACACGGTCAATGATGCGAAAGTGGGAATTTTTGAGGGAATCACGTATCCGGATTATCCGCTCAAATCCGCGAATTCTGTCGGCGGGATCATGACGCGTTAGGATTGGACTGTATCGGGCAGATTAAGGATATACTGGAAATTGTTTTAATAATATTGTTAAAATAATAAAATAATAAAATAATAAATATGAAAAATAAAATAGCATTGATAACGGGCGGGGGAACAGGGATCGGAGCCGCCTGCGCAAAAAAGCTGGCAGAAGCCGGTTATACAGTCGCCATCCACTACAATACAAGCGAGGGTCCGGCGATTTCTCTGGCAAAAACTCTGACGGGCGCGTTCGTGATTCAGGGCGACCTGTCCACGCTGGAGGGCTGCGATAAAGTGTATGACGCTCTGAGGGCAGCCGAGCAGCCGCTGGAAATTCTTGTCAACAATGCGGGCGTCGTGCTGGACAATCCTGTATTCAACGCCACTCCGGAAGAATTCCAGGCAACGATGGAATTGAACATGCGGGCCGTCTGGTATCTTTCAAAAAGGCTGTTTCGACTGATGGTGAGAAACGGCGGCGGCAGGATTATCAACATATCAAGCGTGAGCGCGCAGCTCGCCAATCCCGCCCAGTCGATCTATTCAATGACAAAGGCGGCGGTCGAAGCGTTCACCAGAGTCGCCGCGCTGGAATTCGCGCAGAACAGCATTCTCGTCAACGCGGTGGCTCCCGGATTTGTAGAAACAAATATGACGGAAAAATTGAGCGAAGAGCATAAATCTAAAATTCTGGAATTGGTTCCTCTTCGCCGGATGGCAAAGCCGGAAGAGATCGCGGATGTGGTTCAATTTCTTGCCGTTTCGGGATCGTATATCACAGGTACCACAATTCATGTGAACGGAGGTCTGTATGCAAGCTGAAGGCTCTCCGATAATCACAGCGCCGATGGTTCTGGAAAAACTGCCGCAGCAGAAGCCGTTCCGATTTCTTGATGAAATACTGGAAATCAGCGAAACATCAATCGTCGGAAAGTACACATACCGGCCGGATGAGTTTTTTTATGCGGGACATTTCCCCGGCAATCCGGTGACACCGGGCGTGATTCTCCTTGAGACGATGGCGCAGACGGGGGTCGTCGCGCTGGGTATCTATCTGACTATGAAGGCAAATACGTTTCATACAGATATTATGACTTTCTTCGCGGAGGCCGAAGTTGAGTTTCTTGCCCCGGTTTTTCCTGGGACCACGGTCTGGATTTATGGAGAAAAGGTTTTTTACAGGCATAATAAATTGCGGTCACGCGTCGAGATGCGGCTTGAAGACAAATCAGTCGCCGCCTCCGGCACAGTATCAGGTATGGGAGTGAGAAAAACATGAATAGAAGAGTTGTTGTAACCGGTATTGGAGTCATTGCGCCAAACGGGCATGGAATAAAGGATTTCACATCAGCATTAAAAAAAGGGACCAGCGGAATTCGAGCTATTCCGCGATTGAGCGAGCTGGGATTCGCCTGTCAGGTTGCCGGCGTTCCTCAGAATATTCAGGAAAAATATTCGGAATATTTTTCAGAAGAAGCCATGATGGCCATGAGTGAAGTTGTACTGTATGCCGGTGTTGCCGCGATTGATGCATGGAAAGATGCAGGGCTTGAAGTGCCGGATGCAAATTCGGATTCGGTCAACTGGGATACTGGCTGCGAAGTGGGTGTCGGAATCGGCGGGATGGAAGTAATCGGCGACAAACTGGTCCCCATGGTTGCTGCCGGTAAAACGAAGCGTATGGGTTCGACGCTTGTCGAAATGGTTATGGCCAGCGGTGTTTCGGCAAAGCTTTCAGGTATTTTTGCTCTCGGAAATCAGGTGACAACAAACTCGAGCGCCTGCAATACCGGAACCGAAGCTATCGTAGACTCCTACAATCGTATCAAGTTTGGTCTGGCGGAAAAAATGCTTGCCGGAGGGTCGGAATGTTCCTCCCCGCTCGTCTGGGCTGGATTTGACGCGATGAAGGTCCTTTGCTCGAAATTCAACAATGAACCAGAACGCGCATCGCGGCCGATGAGCGCAGGCGCGGCCGGATTTGTGCCGGGATCCGGCGCAGGTATTCTGCTTCTGGAGAGTCTGGAATCTGCGCAGAAGAGAAACGCGAGAATCTACGCGGAAATTCTGGGCGGGACTGTGAACTGCGGCGGCCACAGAATGGGAGGCAGCATGACCGCGCCGAATCCGATTTCTGTTCAGAACTGCATCCGGGCAGCCGTTGCCATGGCGAAAATCAGTCCGGCTGATATCGATCTGATAAACGGGCACCTGACAGCAACATTCGCGGATCCGCATGAAGTGAACAACTGGAGCAAGGCTCTGGAACTTTCAGCCGAAAAATTTCCTTACATTCAATCTACGAAGTCCATGATCG
This sequence comes from Spirochaetia bacterium, assembly GCA_009885105.1. Taxonomy (GTDB): domain Bacteria; phylum Spirochaetota; class Leptospiria; order Leptospirales; family Leptonemataceae; genus VFLI01. The sequence continues at coordinate 47,009 of VFLI01000024.1, forward strand.
GGCATTGTCTTGGAGCGGCGGGCAGTGTGGAATCCGTTGCGGCGATCCTTCAACTGAATCAAGGATTCATTCATCCTTCCATCAATTCGGAGGATTTGCACGGCGATATCGCAGCATTTCAGGGGAAAATACCTCAAAAAATGATTGAAAAAGATATTCAAATTGTCATGAAAGCAAGTTTCGGTTTTGGCGATGTGAACGGATGTCTTGTCTTTAAGAAATGGAATTAAATTTAAATTAACAGGAGAAAACAATGAGCGAAAAAGAAATATTTGATAAGGTAATAAAAATCTTATCACCTTACGCAAAGAATAAAGAGGCGCTTGCCGCTGCAACGGAAGAAACAAAAATTCTGGCCGATCTTCAGGTGAATTCGTCCCGGCTTGTGGATATTATTCTCGCTTTTGAAGATAACTTTAATATTGAAGTAAGCGATGAGGATGCCCGGAAAGTTATGACTGTGGGCAAAGCAGTGGAAATGATCCGCGCAAAAGCCTCATGAGAGATATATAGATGCAGCACTCTGATGTGCGAAGTCTTGCACGGCAGCGGCGCTTCAGCCATATAGCTTTCCCCGTTTTTGCTGTGCTGGTATTTCTTGCTTTTCGTATCTTCAAAGGCTATAGAATTGCGCAGCTGAGTTCGGTGCGCAAAGAATTTCGTCGGTTGATGGGAGAAGCGAAGGGACCTGTCGTGATCTGTCCGAATCATCTGACAATGATCGATTCTGTTATTTTGATGTGGGCTTTGGCGTCGCCTCTTTATTACTGGTCTAATTTCCACCGTCTCGCCTGGAACATACCGGCTGTTGAGAATTTTGCCAGCAGCAGGCTGTTGAGAATCGTGTGTTATCTCGGAAAATGCCTTCCTATCGACCGGCAGGGCGGTACGGAACACATCGACGGTCTGATGGAAAAAATAGCCCACCTGTTGTCGATCGGGGAATCGTTTATGATTTTTCCGGAAGGCACGCGCAGCCGCTCGGGTCGGATTGAGCTGGATGAAGTGACATACGGCGTTGGTCGGATTTTACAGTCGGCCGATGACTGCACAGTGCTCTGTGTTTATATGCGCGGAGACAAGCAGGAAACTTATTCGGGGATACCCGCTTCAGACGATACGTTTCGAATCCGTATGGAATTGATAAGACCTGGCAATAATAACAGGGGACTGCGCGGTCAGCGCGACATATCCCTTCAAATCGCGCAGCGACTGAAAGAATTTGAAGACGAATATTTTGCCCAACACAGCATTTCAATCGGAGGCGCAGCAAATGTCTTCGCAAGTGTTGATAGGTAACGATATTGTCGATCTTGCCGAAGAAGACTGCACAGCCCCGAACTGGTTTGTCCGGTTCTGCCGGAAAGTTCTTTCAGAATCGGAAGAAAGACATGTGCACAGCAGCAGCCTTCCCCGGACGACACTCTGGTCCTACTGGGCAGCAAAAGAAGCGGCCTACAAGGCTGTTCGCAGGATTCATCCGGAATTTGAATTTGAATATAAAGAATTCTTTGTTTCGGAATCTTTCGACTGTGTTCAGGTGAATGAAATAGATCTGCGTCTCCAATTGGCTGTAAATAATGACTGCATTCATGCATTGTGCTGGAATGAAGCTGCGGCGGCAAACAGGATTTACAGCTGGGTTGAGAAGATGCCGCCGGACTGTCAGATATCTTATTCAGCGGAATCGAAATTTGTGAGGCGATTGTTGGTTGAGCGTCTTGCTGATGAGATGAATATTTCTGTCAACAGCCTGCATCTTTTTGCTCCCCGTTTCGGCGGAGCCGCTCCTGAAGTATACTGCAATTTCCCCTCCGGAAGGTTTCCCGTAAGCTTGAGTCACCACGGGCGCTTTGCCGCAAGTGCTGCCGCAATTAGAGGAGAACTGAATTATGATGAACACTTTAATGATGATGAATAAAAACAGCATACCAAAATTTTTACGAGAGGCAGAAGAAGAAGATTCCCGGTTCTTTGTCCAATTTGGAGGGCAGGGCGGTTACTTTCTATCTGAATTAGAAAGATTGACTTCAACTCAGAACTGCATGGGCAGCTTTATCGATGCCAGCTGTGATGCCATAAGGGATCTATTCGAGCGGCCCGATGTCCGCGATGAACGATCGCGCGTTTATCCGCATTGGTTTCATCTGCGTGATTGGCTTCGCGGCCGCAACATTCCCCCTGAAGAAGCGATGAGCGGCTGTCAGATTAGTTTCGCCGGTATCCTCATCACACAGCTGGCGCATCTCTGGGTTCTGCAGCATCACGGATTTTCTCCGGATGAATGGGCCCGGTTTGCCCGGGCTTCCACAGGTCACAGTCAGGGAATAGCGGCGGCCGTTGCTTTTGGTCTTCAACGACAGGGACATGATTTTCTTCAAGTGACATATGATTTTGTTTACTGGCTTGCTTTTGCAGGATTCTATGTAGCCGCGAATTATAAACCGCCTCAGGTTTCTGACACTGCGGTCAAATGTCCGATGACGGCAATTTTCGGCCTTAGATTGGAGGAGCTTTCAGAAGTTGTAAATAATTTCAATACTTCCAAAGGATTGCATCTGCTGGATATTTCGCTTCAGAACGGGGAAAAATCAATTATTGTTACCGGCCATCCCGGAGACATGCTGGAGTTCCGTAAGTCACACAGGGAAGAATTTGTAAAACGCGGACTCTTATGGACCGAAGTTGCCGTAACAGCTCCTTTTCATAATGAAAGGCTGCTGAGAGAGATCACCGAAAATATTATTCAGGATAAAGCCGTATCAGGTCTTTCATACCACGGGTCTGATCTGCGAATTCCGGTTATTACATTCACGGACGGATCCAATCTTCAAACAAGGGGAACAATACCCGCGTATTTAACGGAAATAATGCTGACAAAACCGTTGAACTGGCTCACCGCTCTTCGGCCGCTGATTGAGGATGATTCCATCACTCATGTTATAGATTTTGGTCCGGGGCAGACCTCGGCTTCTTTCACAAAAGCCGCTGCAGGCAGCAGAGAGTTTACAATTCTCAATGCGGCCAGCCGTGCTGGTCTTGCCCGTCTTCTTACAAATAATCTCCGGCGGCAGCAGTGATTGATCGAATCAAACAGTCTCTTGATGAGCTGGATCGATTAAATTCCGGACGTACCGTATATGCCTTTGGCAAGCGTCGTCATCACAGACTGCGAAAGGTTCTTGTGGCCAACCGCGGCGAAATTGCGAAACGATTTTTTCTGGCTCTCCGGGAAGAGGGAATCCCATCTGTAGCTGTTGTCGCCGAAGTCGACCGCCTGCAATCCTGGATTGATACGGCCGATGAACTGATTTCAATCGGAGAGACCGGTTCCTATGTTAATATTCCTCTGATAATCGCGGCGGCTCTCAGAACGGGCGCGAACGCAATATATCCTGGTTACGGATTTCTCTCCGAAAATGCAGATTTTGTTGAGGCCGTCCAGCTTGCCCAGAAGGCTTTTGATACTGAGCTTATTTTTATGGGCCCCGATTTTTCGATTATGCGGCGCGCTGGAAATAAACTGGACGCTCGCAGGCTGGCCCTGACGGCAGGCGTGCCGGTTTTTCCAGGAACTGAAAAACTTCAGGGCGATACTCCTCAGGCCGAAGCAGAAGCAGGCAGAATAGGGTATCCTGTCATCCTGAAGCTCGACGCCGGCGGCGGAGGAAAGGGGATGGCCATTGTGCGCGAGCCGGGCGGTCTTTCGACGGCAATTCAGGCAGTGCAGCGGATTGGACGGGCCAATTATAATAATGACTCGTTCTACATGGAACGATTCATAGATCGTCCTGTCCATTTTGAAGTCCAGATTTTCAACGGCTCTGCAATCGGTGTTCGAAAATGCGCGGTGCAGCGAAGAAACCAGAAAGTCATCGAGGAAAGCGGTGATGTTTTTCTTGATGACAGCTCCGTCGGGCTTCTTCTTGGTTCGGCTGAAAAAATGGCGGAAGTCTCAGGATACAGTTCAGGCGGCGGCGCGGGAACTGTGGAATTTCTTTTTGACGCTGACAGGAATGAATTCGGTTTTCTGGAAATGAATACCCGTCTGCAGGTTGAGTATGCCGTAACAGACGCATCGCTCGGCATAGATCTTGTGAAATGGCAGATCTGGCAGTTCGACGGCAGGGCAGAATTGATTTCGGCGGCGAAATCATCGGAAAACGGCCTGAAGGCCAGGGATCATGCGATTCAATGCCGGATATATGCTGAAGACGCTTTCAGCGGTTATTCGCCCGCCCCGGGCCATATCGGCGAAATAATTCTCCCATCGTTCAACGCCATTCGCTGCGATTTTGGTTTCCAGAGCGGAGACGAAATTCTACCGGATTATGATCCTCTTATCGGAAAACTTATCGCGCACGGGTCCACCCGCGAGGAAGCTCTCGTCCGGCTTCAGCGCGCACTGTCAGAGATTCATATCAGAGGCGTCATTACGAATGTTGATCAGCTGCTTCGGATTGTGCGGCATCCCGAATTTCGAAACGGGGATTATACCAACCGGCTGCTCGATGATTTCAATGAATTGTCGGACCTCAGGCTGGATTCTGAATTTCGCGTGGAGGCGGCATTGTTCGGAGCGATGATTCTTCACTACAGAGAAAGAAATATTGCCGTCAGAGAAACGATACCGGATCAGGATATTCGCGGCATCGCCGACAATCCGCGAAACCATAAAATTCCCTCATCCTTTGTTATGGAGTGCTGCGATGAATCTATTGAAGTGGATTTTCTGCAGACCGATCTAAATTCATTCCATGCGCGCGTGGACAGACGTTATGCCGGGACCCTTGAGGTTTTTTCATTTCACAATGACGGCATAAGAGCTGGTTTCGGCGGGCGCAATTATGCAGTGAGCGCAGATATTCGCCCCAATTCACTGATAATCCTGAGGATGACGGAAACCACGGGCCGAATCAACTATTACAGAGTGAAAAATATCAGCGCCGGCGAAGACAGCAATGTGGATCCGCCGGGCATGGTGCGCTCTCCGTTCCGCGGTTCCTTCGTAAAAATCTGCGAAGATGAAAACAGCGCGCCTCTGAAAACCGGGTCACGAGTCTGTGCCGGGCAGCCAGTTATTATTATATCCGCGATGAAGATGGAAACCACAATCCATTCGAATTCTGACGGCATCCTCGGCAGTCTTCTGGATGACGGTGATCTGTCGCGCCTGATACTGGGGCATACACCGGCAGGGCTCATTCGGGGGCGGAGCATAGACGAGGCGGAAGTGCTTTTTGTGGTCGAACCGGAAATTCCTGGAATTCTGCCCGGTCGGGAGGATAAAGCTGAACGCGAATATCCCGCTTCTCAGAATTTTTTGGATCATTTGGGGTACGATACTCTTTCATCAATATTTGAGCGAGATATCCGCACAGGCATTTCTCACTGCCTTGAGATGGTTCGCGCGTCGATACTTGGATTATTTGATGATAATATATCTTTAGATAATATCGGCAGTCTGCTTTCCGGCCTGACTGACGCGCAGTTCAAGGAGATCGAGGATGCGAAATTCTTTGCAAAAAATATAACGGCGATTCTGCTCCTGTCATCGAAACTTAAAATAGCTTTTTCTCCTGCCCTGACTTCGAATCTGGCCCGCGCCGGTGACGGACTGTTTCGCTATTATGGAGAGCACCTGGGAAGCGCACAGAAGCGCGAAGCTCTATTCTACATGCTTCGAGGGCTGCGGAACATAAACAGGCATGCATCGTTATTCACGGCTCTTGCGCGTATCATGAAAGCATTTCCCGGGGAAAGCGGCCTGGCCATGACGCTCTCTCGTCTGATTCAAATTGAAGAATCCGAAGGTCACATGGAAGTTGCGCAGGAGTATCGCACTGTGCTGAAAGTGGTGCGGCCGGGCGGTCTCAAAGACCGGGAAGGTTATCTCGGTTTCAATCGGAAATTCACGACTGTTTTCCGCGAATTCAAAAGAGATCCCTGCATTCTTCTGGGCGTTAAGAGGGAACTGTTCTATGCCGCCGCGACAGTGGCCATCGATGAGCCGTATCTTGTCGACCTTCCGCATTGGCTGCCGGAGCGTGTCCGGCTGCAGATTGAATCCAAACTGGAATTCCTGGGCCGCGATTTCGAAATAACCTCTCTTCCGGCCGGGAATGAAGGACTGGTTCTCTTTGGTCTGCGAAAACCTGGTTTGAAAACGATTGTGGAATTCCTCTGCTTCGCCTACCCGCATGAGGGCCGCATCATTGAAGAGACAAATGACTTCGGAGAAATCACAGGTTCTCCAAATCTGGAAAATTCACTGGTTCGATCCGCTGCGCTTCTGACCATTTATATGGAACTCCAGCCAGGAGCTGCCTGCCGCCTTGAAATCGCCTGCGACGCCCGTCCGACCAGAATTGATTTATCGGGCAGTGATCCGGCGGTATGGAATTATTCAAACCTGACAAATATCGCCCATTCTGTTCTGCCGTTTTTTATCAATCTTGATATTCGAATGCTTACGATGGATCTCGATATCATCCATCCGACTCTCGGCATTACAGAAAGAAAGCAGCTGTATTTTTATATGAAGAACGGTCATCTCGGTCTTGCGCTCTTTCAGCCGGAAGATGTAACACAACCGTACTACATTGAACAGAGTCAGGAGAATAGCAGGCTCTACGAACGCGGCAAATGGCCCGTGGAAATATGGGCCCGTGAATGTCTCGATCCAGCTTCGCTTGAAGAAATCAAAATCCCTTCTATAGACGGAAATCCGGAGGCTTCGGTCAGCGTCGGCGCAAAGATTTTCCGGGGAAAAATAGCGGGTTTTCCCGCGCTGATGTTTATGAAAGATTCCAGAGTTGCCGGGGGCGCGACGGGAGACAGGGAGGGACGAAAATTTGCCGCTGCGGCCTATCTGGCGTATCTGTCGAATACTCCGCTTTACGTATGGAATGACGGCGCCGGAGCCAATATTAAGCAGGGAATGGTTGCTCTAAACCGCGCTGCAGAAGGCTTCATGATGAATTCGCTCATCGCGGAGGCTGCCACACGCGACCGTTTTCATGCATACACGCGGAACTGCGCCGATCCTGCAATCCTGTCTCTTTTCGAGGAGCTGGATGGAATTTTTTCTCTTGATAACAGGCCGGGAAAAGACCGGCCGGAAAATGTGTTTCTTGTCGCTGTGGGAATCGGATCGTCGACAGGCCTCGATGTCTACGGCTCGTCGCAGGCGTCGATTCAAATAATGCTTGACTCTGAGATTTCATACAGAGTGCTTACAGGATCCAACGTTGTGCGCTCCGTGACAGGAGAGGATCTCACAAATTATGAACTGGGCGGCGCGCGTATTATGGGCTGGCAGACGGGCGTTGTTGATCTGATCGCCGATGATAAACTTCAACTGCTTCTTCAAATCCGTTCGATCCAGGAACTTTTCAGCCGAACTCCAGGCAGCGATGCTGTTAAAATAAATAAGAAATTTCCGGCTCCTGCAGGAAGAACAGCGGATGTTCTGACTGAAGATCTTATAAAAATTCATTCTGATACCGGCCGATTTCTTGCGTTCAAAGCTTCATTCAAGGGATCAGATTCGTTGATCGGCGGTTTTACTCGAATCGCCGGCCAGCCAATTCTTGTAATGGGACCGAGAAATAAATTCGGCTGCGCGACTCTTCCCGCCGCCATACGGGCAAAGGAACTTCTGCAGATTGCGCGCAAAACGGGATCTCACCGAATCCTTGTATACGGAAAAACATTCCTGCATTCTACTTCAAGCGATTGGGCGAGAACAGAAAGAACCATCATGGATTTCACGGGCGAGCTGAATCGGGCAAAGGGACTGGCTGTCCATATCGTCACTGATCCGTACGGATTTGATCTGGCATCTCTCAATTCAGCAGCCGATGTGATCATATATGTAAATTCTTCTGCTGACTCCTCCGCCTTCGCCAGAGCCGAGCGCACTGCCGCCTTCTCTGTGGAATCAATCGACCAGGCTTTTTCATTATCGCGCAAATTGATCGAACAGCTTGTTTTCAGACAGCGATCCGTGTGCGTTCCCGGGCAGCCTCCTGTCCTGAGCGGCGATACAGCGCTTCCATTCGATATGGAAAAGGATATCATCGAAAGGGTGTTTGATCAGAATTCATTTCTGGAATACTTTGCTCAGTGGAGGGACATGTCTGTCGGATCGAGTTTGATCACCGGGGTCGCCCATCTGTCAGGGCGCTCTGTAGCCGTAATAGCGGATCAGCCGGCCCGCGGTTTGGCTCCGGATTCGCCGGGGACAGAAAAATTTCGCGTATTTATGGAATTCGTGTCCAGACGCGGTCTGCCTCTCGTTATGCTCTCCAGCGCGCCGGGTTTTACGCCCGGAGCAAAACAGGAGCGTCTTCGCATTCAGCAGATCGGCGGCGAATCGCTGGATGTGAATATTCTCTCGCAGAACCCGGTCGTTAGTGTCGTGCTCAATCAGAACTACGGAGGGCGGCAGATACACGCATTCTCAAAGTTTCTCCGCCCCGGCATCGTATACATCTCTCTGGAACGATCCATCCTCGCCGTCATGGGCGGATCCGCCGCATTCGATCTGTTCAAGGGCAAAGAATATGCGCAAAAAATTGAGGCCGGCGATACTGCCGGAGCGCGCGAGCTTATGGAGCGATTTATCGGAGATTTCAACACAAAGTCGCGCGCGGACCGCGATGCGGCGGGCACAGGACTCATGGATCGAATGCTTCCCGATGTGGCCGGTCTGCGGCCCGCTCTCATAGAATCTCTGGCGATTGCTGAAAAAAGAGCGAATCAGGCATTCGGGGTTCATTCCCCTGATTTCTGAACAGCCTCATCCAGAACCCGGATGATATCGAACGAATGTTCGAGCCCGACCGAAATTCTAAGAAGTCCCGGCAGTATCCCGACTGCACTCCTCTCGTCCTCCGTCAGTTTTGAATGGGTGGTCGACGCAGGATGCGTAATGATCGTGCGCGAATCCCCCAGATTCGCCGTGTGCGAAAGCATCTCCACGCAGTCGATCAGCCGCCGGGCTCTCTCCAGACCGCCCTGAACTACAAAAGACACGATTCCGCCTCCGGCGCTCATCTGTTTTTTTGCAAGCAGATGATCCGGATGCGAAGACAGAAAAGGATACATCACCCGCTCGACGCCGGCTGTTCTCTCCAGATGCTGTGCGACCGCCATGGCATTCTCACAGTGACGGTCCATTCTGAGCGCCAGCGTTTCCAGGCTTTTAGAGAAAATCCAGGCGTTGAACGGCGACAGTGAAGGTCCTGTATGCCTTGCAAAGAATCTCAGATCGGAAATAATATTTGCGTTTCCTACTATCACTCCGCCGATAGCGCGGCCCTGTCCGTCTATGAACTTTGTCGCCGAGTGCATAACCAGATGCGCGCCAAATTTTACAGGACGCTGAAGATACGGAGTGGCAAAGCAGTTGTCCACATTGAGCAGCAATCCTTTTTCTTCCGCAAGCTTTCCCAGCGCTTCCAGGTCGGCGATTTCCAGTCCCGGATTTGAGGGAGTTTCCAGATACAGCATTTTTGTGTTTTTGCGAACAGCAGAGCGCCACTGATCCAGATCTCTCAGATCAACGTAGCTGTGTTCCACTCCAAACCGCGAAAGGATGCGCGTCAGTATCTGATGAGTGGATCCGAAAACAGCGCGGGATGAGACCACATGATCTCCCTTTGAAAGATAGGCTGCGAATCCCGCAAACACGGCAGCCATTCCGGAGGCGAAAGCAACGCCGTCCTCGGCGCCTTCCAGGGCCGCAATTTTCGCGACAAATTCATCTATGCTGGGATTCGAAAATCGCGTGTAAATACTTCCGGGGATTTCGTCGGCGAACATGGCCCGCGCCTGCTCTGCATCCTCAAACACAAAACTTGATGTCAGGTAGAGCGGAGTTGAATGCTCCCGCTGAGGCGACCGTTCTGTCTGAATGCGCACCGCTGCCGTCTCAAAATGCGGATCGCCGGGTTTTTTATTCGATGGTGTAGTCATAGGTTATGCGCGCCGTTTTTTCAAGAGTTTTTGCCACGGAGCAGTATTTTTCAAGACTCAAATCGAGAGCGCGCTTGAGCTTTTCGGAATCCAGCTCGCTGCCGGCTGCGGAAAAAATAAAGCGAAGATGAATCTTCTGAAACAGCGAAGGCACGGCGTCTGCCTCGCGCTCACCCTCAACAATCACCCGGAACGGTCCCGGATCCATTCTCTGCTTTTTTAGAATTGACACAACATCGATCGAACTGCATCCGGCCAGTCCCATAAGCAGCAGTTCCATGGGTCGCACACCCAGTCCTGACCCGCCGATTGAGGTGGAGGCATCGATGGACACCGGACTGCCTGAATCTCCCGTCGCTTCCATGCTGTAAGATTCATTCAAACGTTTCAATTCTATCTGCATCAGCAAATCTCCAGACACGGGGTATAAAAACAAGAAAAAAGATGCGCGGAATTTCGGAATGTCCGGAATATTAAATCCGCATTATTCCGCGGCAGGCCAAAAGCGCTTGCCTTTACAGAGAGCTCATGGTTGTCTTCCACCGGAGATAAATATGATTGAAAATTATTGGCCTTTTTGGATCGGCGGGCTGGCCATTGCCGGAGTTATGATTCTGGTTCTGGTAATCGGTGGACAGTATCTGGCAGTCACAAGAGGTTACGTCAGCATCTGTTCAATAATCACAAGCAAACCCTATTTTCACAGGGCTGAAATGGGCGGTAAATTCGGGTTTCGCACAATCTTTACTCTGGGTCTGGTGATCGGCGGTCTTGCTGCGGCGCTTACGACAGGCGGCTGGCGTCCATCTTTTGAACTGGGAGACTTTGATCGTATCTGGGGCAGTTCGCTTGCCGTCAAAGGCGCTGTTCTTGTATTCGGCGGATTTTTATGGGGTTACGGTTCTCGAATGGCTCGCGGCTGCACTTCGGGAAATGCCATCTCGGGAATGGCGCGCGGATCACCTGCCAGTTTTGTGGCCACGTGCTGCTTTCTGATCGGCGGAGTGATACTGACCTGGATCCTGCGTCTTATTACGGGAGTATAATATGATACTGAGAATTTTTTTTCTAATCGCCGGCGCATTATTCGGATATGTGCTGATCATGTCGGGAGTGTCGAACTTCAACGTTATCCATGACATGTTTCTGTTCAAGAGCATTCATCTCTACGGTCTCCTGGGTATTGCCGTGGGCGTGAGCTTTATGGCCGTACAGATCATAAAGAGGCTGAAGATAAAAGCGCTGCTGTCGGGAGAGATCATTGAGGCCCCCACGGAAAAACCTACAAGGGACCACTGGATCGGCGGACTGCTGGCAGGTGCGGGCTGGGCTGTTACCGGAGCCTGTCCGGGTCCGGCTCTGGCTCAGATCGGCTTTGGCACACTGGCCGGAATTTTTACGGTGGCCGGGATCTTCATCGGTGTTTATGTCTACGGCAGATCGCAATCCAGTTGAAATAATAACGGCACAAGTATCGTTGAGCCAGGTTTACGTCAGTTGAAGGCATCGTTGATATTTACGAATGCTATCGCATTTGGTGTGCTGATCTATGCAGCGCTTCTCAACTGGATTTCACCGGATGATTATCACCGTATGGTGCAGGAAGATGAGTGGTTTGAATGGACCACTTTCTGGGCATTTATCGCGGCCGGCGTCATTTTTTTATCTGTCAGTCTGCAATGGCGCCGCAAGGCCGACGAGCCGGGCTGGTTTCTTTTTCTGGTCGGCTTATTCTGTTTTACCGTGGCAATGGAAGAGATATCCTGGGGACAGCGTGTTTTAGGTTTTGCGCCGCCAGGATACTTTCTGGAGAATAATTTCCAGCAGGAGCTGAATTTTCATAATGTTCTGAGCGTCACAGTGAGAACGGTGGCGTTGCGTCTGGCAATTATTGGCTACGGTGTTTTTCTGCCCATGGCGGCTTTCATACCTCGATTGCGTCTTCTCATGCATCGTCTTGGTATACGCGGTACTCCTGGGTGGATGATTCCCTCCTTTGCAGTAACATACACCATTGTTGAGGCGTATCCCTGGAAATTTTCAGGCGAGGTGGCCGAGTTGATGTTTGCCGTCAGCATGGCGGGCAGCGGGATAATCGTCGGGACGATGTCCTCACCAGGTGATGAGGGAACCGGACTGCGCCTGCCTGCCTGGCCCGTTTGGGTGATTGCTTTGACTGCCGCTGCAGTCCTTTTTCTTGGCATCGCCAGCAGCAGATGGACTCGCCCTGCGCAGGGCGATGATACGACAGCTGTCGAGACTGCACAAATTGAAATTGCCGCGATCGGCCAGGACTTACAGACAATGATCAAACTCAACACCGGCGATCCGCTGATAGACTGCGGTCTTCATAAACGGCTGCGGACTCTCTTTACTCAGAGCCATGCGGAGGCGTTGCGAAAAAGGACGATTGCGAATCGACCCGAAATCAGGGTGATGGATGCAAGGGCGAAATATTTTCTCGATCCCTGGAATCTTCCCTACTGGATAAAAGTCTACTGCGACGGGAACAATCGACGGAAAGTTTTTGTTTATTCTTTTGGACCAAACCGGCGTCGAGACAGCACAAAAGGGAAAATAGATGGCGATGACATCGGACGGTATCTTTGAGCCAGACTGCGGGAATTCCAATATTATCAGCGAAAATTTCATTTCCTTCTCGGCTGAATCGGGCCGATAATTATCATATAATTATGTCCTGTAGAACATGCACTATCATCTTTCTGGCCTCGGGCCTGATTTTCCAGCTTTTTGCCGATCCGGCTCGCGATGTCCGCGGAGACATCAGCGTGAATTACTGGAACCGATTCGGGGAAGTGGAGCTTTTTCTTGAAAAAACACGTTTCCGTTCCGGCGAGGAAATCCCGGTCCATTTCCGGATCAAGAACAAGGGTTACCAGATCATCCGCGTCTATCCATCGCTGGAGCCGGGAAAGTCCTATCAGTTCATGGTGACGGACCGTCAGGGCCATGAGCAGCAGCTGCGTTTCAATGAAGTATCCTATTCCAGACGAGAGAACGGTGAAAACCGCATTGTCGATTTGAACGGGAATGCGGTGAAGGAAATCATACTCCATCCTGGAGAAACGCTGGAGAAAACAATCTATCTGAACGACTTTTACAATCTGACGCCGGGCCTGGAATACAGGATCACCGGCTACTACTACCCGGATGCTCGTTTCAATTTCTTTGTCCGGTCTGCCAACATATCGCAGATAATGATTGATCGAAACTCGGAAGAAAGATATCTTGATAGAACACCGGCTCTGACGGAAAGCGCGCTCAGCGTTTCCCCGGAAGAAACCATTTATCTGTTCCTGTCCGCGGAATTGCAGCGAAACTGGGACAATTATATAAAATATATAAATTTACGTAAGTATATCAGGTCCTACGACAGGTATGCTGCCCGGTTCGCCAGGGCTTCCGATCAGGAAAAGCCTGCCATTCTCCGGGAGTTTTCCACCTATCTGACCCGTCAGGAAGGGGATTTATTGAAGAGATTCAGAATCCAGCGTCTGGAGAAGGAAAGAGATTCTTCAGGGGAAGTGCTGGAAAACGGCCGGGCCTACGTGATTGTGCAGGCAGAAAGAGAATCACGGGGCAATCAGGTGCATTATGAATACACCTACACTCTTGAGGCCGACAGGGAAGGTTCCGCTGGATTCTGGAAAATTATAGACGTCAGCGCAAGGATTATGCAATGATGATAATAACTATTATCGGTAAGAAAATCAGAGTGTAAATAAAGGGGATATGGGGATGGATGAGATAGGGAGATAATCTTCAAAAGATAATATAAGTAGAAGCCATTATGAACATAGTATCCAATCATTCATCAACCATCTCTGAATCTCTACTATCTCCCCATCCCCTGTTTCTTGCTCCGGATATTGGCTCAATTGAAAAAGCCCATCAGGCCACATTATGACAGAAATACTTTCACAGGACGAGATTGATGCTCTCTTATCGGCCATTTCTTCGGGAGAGGTGGACGCGGAAGACTACAGCTCCGTCGGAGAACAGAAGAAAGTAAAAATCTACGATTTTCGGCGGCCGGATAAGTTTTCTAAAGACCAGATTCGAACACTGCAGATGATGCATGAAACATTTGCCCGCCTGACAACAACGGCCCTGTCAGCTCAATTGCGTGCTCTTGTCGGCGTGCACGTGGGCTCTGTGGATCAGCTCACATACGAGGAATTCATTCGATCGATTCCCAATCCGACCACTCTGGCCGTCATCAACATGGACCCGCTCAAGGGGTCCAGTGTGCTGGAAATCGATCCAAGCATTACCTTCACAATTATCGACCGTCTTTTCGGAGGGCCGGGGGAGCCGTATAAAAGCACCCGCGAACTTTCCGATATAGAGCTCTCCGTGATGGAAGGAATTATTGTAAGGATTCTCGGAAATCTCCGGGAGGCCTGGTCGACGGTGATAGATCTCCGGCCGCGTCTTGGAAATATTGAAACGAATCCTCAGTTCGCACAGATTGTGCCTCCCAATGACATGGTGGTTCTCATCACTCTGGAAACAAAAGTCGGCGATGTCGAGGGTATGACCAATCTCTGCATCCCTTACATCACGATCGAGCCAATCATCTCAAAGCTGTCCGCGCAGTACTGGTATTCATCGATCCGCCGCGGTGAATCGGACGAGAACAGGGCCATCATACAGGAACGGCTGGACCAGGTGGAGATACCAATCATCACGGAAGTCGGCGATATTGAGCTGCCGCTGTCCGATATTTTGCAGCTTTCTCTCGGCGATGTGGTGAAACTGGGCGGCACGCATATCAAATCAGACATGCTGCTGAAAGTCGGAGACAGGAAAAAATTCAAATGCCGTCCGGGAAGGGCCGGCAACCGTCTGTGCATTCAGATCGGGGAGGCCATCGTGGATATTCCTGATGAGCTGCTCGGCTCCACCAGATCGGAAGAAGAAGTCTGACGATTCAAAACATTGCGGCGATTTAAGGCGCCGTATCGAACCAATCTTCATTGCTGGACCGGACCAGAGGAATTCTTCCGGCGCCGGGAATATTCAAACAGTATTCATTTTCGTTCTGACCGAAATTTTCTAAGAATGGATTCAGTGAGGCCATCGCCGTCGGGCCAAGTCGTGCCGGAACACCGGATTCTGGAAGTTCCAGTGCGACTATCCTTTCTCCCAGAATCCGCAGAGAACCGGCTTCGATTCTCTGCGAAACTCCGCAATCCAGCTGTGCTGTGAAACAGGAGCCTTCTTCATCCAGTGAAACGGCTCTCACAAAAATGGGAAATCCCTGAACCCTTTCCAGCCGGGCATGTTCAATGCGTCCGCTGTAACGATTCTCAATATAGTAGATCCGTCCGCTGCGTCGAAGATTGGATTTGAAGTAATTCAGCACTCCTTCATTGATGATTGGCGCATCGGTGTAATACCAGATGCCCTGTTCGTCAATCCGGATACCCGGCGCGGTGTGTATTACTTCTGCATCCATCCCGAACTCAGTTCTGCGGAGCCGGTCTCTTCTGCCGTTCGCTATCCTTATAGTTAAACAGCAGGATTTTCAGAATGCCGATATCACTGCTGACGGTCCCCGTCTCCATCACTTGATTCTGAGCGCTTGCGTTCGGATTCTGGCTGGAAGCTCTGGAACCGGTCGTCATGGTAGGACGACTGTGCATGTTTTTTTCGGCAATCCAGCCGCCTTCAGCTCCCCGGTTCATGATCTCCGATTGCAGCATACTCTGAAAACCTGGATCGTCTACATTTCCTGAAAAATCCCGGACCATAAGGTAGCCCAGTCTGTGAACAGGACGTGTGGGAGCCGTGGTCCGCAGTTCAACGGTTGAAACATCGGCCCGGCGCAGGTTGGCATAATCGGGCTCCGGTATGAACTCGATTGAATAACAGCTGTTGAGAAAAATTAATAATAATGCCGCAATCAAGAATAAAGTGTTTTTCATTTTCAAAGCCTTTTAAGAATCTGTTCCATGCCGCGCAAACAGCAAAATGCGACTGATTTTATAGCCGCACTGGTCCCCCTTCTGACAGACCTGTTTCCGCTTATCATGGAAAAATGGTCTCAGTTGAACGACCGTCCCCGAATTGATGATATAAAAAATGACCTGGAGACTGTCCAGGCAAAACAAAAGCTGCTGAAAGGAAAAATAAAATGGCTTGTTACCACCATCATTGTTCTGATACTGTGGAATGCGGCCATAACAATATGGGTAATCACCAGACTTGTGTGACCCGGAAGGCAGACGGCTGAACTCACAGCGGTGAATAATAGATGGATGAAACAAGCAAAGAAGAAATAAGAAAGAAAGAGAATCCGCTGAGAATCGGAGTCTGTTCACTGGATGAACTGGAAGAGAAGATAAAAGCCTTCCGAATCATGAACCAGTCAGCCCTGAAGAAACGGTACATACTGTCCCGGGATGCAGTCAGAAGTCCCAACGGCGAGATGATTCTTCAAAAAAGTAATGAGATAGATATTTCCAGAGCCAAGCTGCTTCGACGCCATTTCCTGGGAAGTCAGACGCTGAAGACCTTTCAGCCGGACGAGGGAATTGTGATAATTTCGGACATGTCCAGCATGGAGGGAATCGCTCTGAGCATGGACCTTGTGACACAGATCATGAATCTGGGCGGGGGCGCCTACGAAGGTTTTATTGACCGGGTGGATTCTTTTACGGATTTGCTGAACTTACTGAAAAAAGCTCTTTTTCCAAAACTCATAATAATCGGCTATCTGCCGCCGGACCGTCTGGAAATGGAAAGAATCAATTTTGTGCGCGCACGAAGAGTGGATCACTACATCCGAGCCCTGGAGCTCACGCATTCCATACAGAAAACACAGCCCTACTTCCCCAAAATAAAACAGGTTCATATAGACACTTCAGAACCAAAAAGCTGGGGACGATTCATCATTGAAGTTGTGAGAGAATACACAAAGCCGTATTTTGTGGAAGAGTTCTAGCGAAAAGAAGAAAGATTTTTTTCACGCGGAGTGCGCCAGGACGCAGAGGCGGAAAAATCCTTCAGGACGCCGGTTCGCGTCCGGGCACGTCGCCAACCATTAACGTTTTCTTTCTTCCTCTTCCTTCTCTGCGGTCTCTGCGTGAAATATTTCTTATCTTAATGCCTGTAAAAATCCAGGTTCTTTCTGAGAAGATCAGGCAGGCTTTCCCCTTCGCCGTACTTTTTATATTTAACTTCCAGCTCTTTCAGTTTTCTGTTGCGGATGTTGATAAAGCGTGTGTGGATATCGCTGTAAGCGGGCTGCGTCGCCAGTTTATCGCGGATCTCTTTTGAAAAAGGCACATGCCGGTACATGATTCCGCGCGCCACTTTGTTTAATTTCAGAACGCCCTCTGATTCGTATTTCACCCAGTTCGCGTAATCGTTTACAAAACGATCTCTGTCAGAGCGGAATCGTTTGAATTCCCCGGCAAGCTTTTCCTTGATTTCCGGCGATAGTTCCCGGTTCTTTTTGTAGAACTGCACGTAGTCGGTGTAATCCGCCGTGATCGACGGGATCGAAACGTTGTTCCAGTCCGGTCCCTGGATTGTTTTAGTGAGCTCCCAGCGAAAGGCGCCAATGGCTTCCAGTATCAGAGTGAAAAGATCGGCGGTGGCAAAAACCGGAACGGCGATGCGCCCCTTTGAGTTTTTATTTCTTCCGGAAACATCCTGCCACATCATGACTTTTGTTCCGATGGAGGGCACAATGATAAAAAAGGGCATCACCTGCTGGTTGATAAATTCCTTCAATATACCCGCTTTTTCATCGTTTATCAGAACCTCTCTGTGAAAGGCAGAATAGTCGAAACTAATAATCTTCTCCAGGACTTCTGTGAGTCGGCCGTAAGTGACAAAGCTTTTATCCAGCGCGGAAGTAATCTGATACCTGGTGAGAATCGGAAACGCAGTTGCCGGACTGCCGCTGGTGAGACGGACATTGGTTTCAAGAAAATTCAGAATCTCATGTTTCAGCCGCACACTGTAATTATCAAATTCTTCTGTAACCTCGGATTCGCGTTTCCAGCCTTTGTCTTTATGCTCATGTTTGAGCTTTTCAAAAAATGTCAGACCCATCTCATCCACGGAGGGAAGCTCTTTTTTCTCGGCCACCAGGTTGATCCAGTCGATGGCCCGCACAATCTGGAAAGTCTTTTTGGCCTGGGTTGTATCTTTCAGATTGTAAATAACGCCGATATGTTCGTCATCCAGCATCTCTTCATCAAAGAAACCGTAATACAACATCAGCACAACGGGCAGGGGAACATTCCCCGAAGCTTCTTTATATTTGGTGAAAGATTTCTCAAATGCAGCCCAGTAGGTTTTGGAAATACCCCGGCGAAGCTTACGCAAATCCGTTGATGAATCGAGCGGATTTGCCAGGCCCCGCAGCGATCTCATATCGTTCATTACTTTCTTTGCTTCATCGGAGGAGATTCCGGCAAAATTCAGAATTTTTCCCATGGAACCGGCCAGCTCTTTTTTGGCCGCTTTGATATCGATTCCGGCCGTTGCAGCGGAGGAAGAGATTTCCTGTTTCTCAACGGCAGCCGCTTCCGGACTCTCGGCGAGAAATGATTTTATCTTTTCATAGGCCGGTGTAATCCCGGTGAATTTCATTCCCTGTATTGAGGCATAATTGGCAATCATCGATGTTGATGTATTGGCCAGAGATTTCAGAATCGCAATAAATTCCGTTTTTGGCACGCCGGTAAATCCGGAGTCAAGCACGTCGGAGAGCAGTTGAAATTTTTCAAGAAAGCAGAACTCTCCGGTCAGCAGGTTTTCCAGGCCAATGTCGATGCTTTCCTGCATCTGATATATTTCAAGGAGAAGATCCAGATGGATTCGCGCCAGTTTTTTGCAGAGACCCTGCAGAATATTGATATCTGCTTTGAAAATGCTTCCCTGCAGGTCTACAGGAAGCGACAGAATCCTTCTGACAATGGTAAATTCGTCTGTGTCAAATTCCGATTCAAACTCGTAATTTTTTTTAAAGAGCCCGCTGTGATCCTGCTCCAGCCAAGCCTGGGTGATCGGTTCAGGAATGGTTCCGCCGTTCTGCTGGAATTCGGACAGCAGCACTCTTGCCGAGAGCATCACATGATCGATCGCATCTCCACCGACAGCCGGGGCCGAAAACGCGTTTTGATTGCAACGATAATAGGCGATGCTCATGTTGTCGCTTGTGATCTGAATCATTTCCAGATAGGACGCCAATTTCTTTATCATGGCATGTGCCTGCAGCGTCTCCTGAATGAGAGACCTGGCTGCCATAATCCCGACATTCAATTTGCCAAGAATCAGATTGGTAAAATTGCCTCTAACGGGAAATGCGCTGACCAAACTGTCCGGAGCCGTTGTAACAAACCTGCACGGGTACGGTTCATTCAAGATGAGCGATGCAAATCCTGGAGTGCTGTTTGTTCCGGCTGTGTATAATTTTCGCCGCGCCTCGGCGTTCCTGCTGACAGCGGCAAATTCGCCCTGGTGCACGATGCAGAGCATTTGAGGAGTCTGACCCGCTTCAAACAAAACAGTTCCCGCGGGTAATTTAGTCTGCTGTAGGGGTTTGCCTGGTTCCAAAGCCATAGTAAAGCTGTTTCTATATCCGTTTCAATCTGGAAAGTTTGATCATAACTGTGGAATGGTATAAAAAAAGCCAGTAAAACACAGGCGAGAAGAGTGTTTTTTTTAGAAAAAGGTCCGAAGATGCGAAGATCAACAAGATCAGATAGGGATGCCGCGGGCAATCTGGCCGCGATGAGCAGAGGCAATCCCGTCTTTTTAAATCTACCCTTTCCACGGTCCGTCCTGTTTTTTTCCAAAGATCACCGTACCGAGTCGTATCATCGTGGCTCCTTCAGACACGGCAATTTCCCAATCGGATGACATGCCCATGCTCAATTCACCGCCAGGCAGGAATCGGTCCCGAATTTCTCGGAGTTGGTGGAAAACTTCTCTGGTTTCAACTGGATCATTGTTCTGGGGGCCCATCGTCATAAATCCCTGAAAACTCAGGTATTCGCTGTTCGCAATCCCGGTGATGTTTTCAAATTCAGAGAGTGAGACCCCCCCTGTCTTCGTCTCTTCGTCCGTCAGCCGGATCTGTGCCAGATATCTCACCGGCCAGCCGGGATGAGCGGGACTTTTCCCCGATTCAAAGTCGCGTTTGCACGCCTTTTCCAGAGCTGACAGGGCGCTTTCTGAAGACGCTCCGTGAACCCAGGAAAAGAGTCCCGGTATCTGACGTGCGCTGCCGGATTGCAGCGGTCCTATGTGATGGTATACCGGAAGCTGCGCATCAGTCAGGTCTTTCAAATCGACAAGCGGAAATTTTCCCGCAGCCTCATTGACGCGATTTTCACCGTAATCAATCTGTCCGTATCTCAGATATTCTGTGATAACTCCAGGTTCGTGAGTTTTTGATACCGCAATGATACGGACATTTCCCTTTCCCAGCAGAGAGAGTTTTTCCCGGATACCGAGAAGATCTTCAAAGCTCATTCAACCTGCTTCAAAATCGAGCATGCACAATTTCTTTGCGTCGTTGAGCCTGCCGTTCTCCATGCATTGCTTTAATTTCTTGATCCGTTTCATGTAAACATCCGTGTTTTCCTGAAAGGCCTCGGGCAGCATTCTCTTCTCAAGCGGGGACAGTTTGCCGTCAAATGCGGTCGAAACCGCAAGAAGATCCAGCAGAAAAAACTTTTCTTTCTCACTCACGGAAGACAGGGTTTTTAAGAAAATGTCCCAGTCTTCAAGTTTGTGTCCTTCATTGATTTTCAGAACACTGGCCAGCCGAAGCAGAAGAATCACCATGTTGGGATGATAATTCTGAGTAAGGACCACTGAGTTTCCAACAGCCTGCATACAGCCGATCCGAGCTGCCGGTGAAAGAACAGACAATTTTTCTTCTGTGATCACTTCATCCGCCATGTAAGCAGCGAGGAGATTTCCGAACAGACGAAGACGAGCCTCGCGGGCCACTTTGATTGTTACCAGGGCATTCCAGAGACCCGTTATTGGAACCGAGATGTAAGCGACATTCACAGCCGCTGATCCGAAACGGAAGGCGCCTTTGCCGATGACTCGTTTGAGCACTAATTTTGCCAGGACATTGCTGGCCATGATTTTGAGTTTGTAAAGAAGACCGATTACAAGCATTTTCTTTTTTGAAACCCGGGCCATCGGATCAATGCCGAAAAGGTGCCGTACAGGATCGGGAATTTCAAGAGCGGCTCTTGAGAGCAGGTTCGGTATTACAAGCGCCATACGATCCGTTTCCTTCATCATTCTGTTGTGGCCGGTAATCACCGCAATGGCATAAACGGTTCGAATCGAAACCCAGAATAAAACGGCAAATTCTATCAGGGTAAGAATCGCCGTGACACCGCCCACCCAGGCATAGACAAACAAATCAGTCAGTCCTTCACCGCGCGCAATGTCTTCTGTCCAGACAGAACCCCCCGCCGACAATCCGCCGATCAAAAAAGCAATCAGACTTCCGGTAAGCGTCACCCGGCGGACTGAAAACACCATTTCATTGTCTGTTCGAGCGATCGATGGACCAGATAAATTGTCCTTATGCTTATTCTCGAGACGGTGGAAATACCATATTCCGCATCGTTCAAACCATCCAGGTTTCTCTTCGTTGAGGATTTCTGCTTCGTGGATCGCCTCTGCCATAGGGCAGAGTTTTTTTCACCGGCCAGGATTTGCCAGCCAGAAAAGTTCTATCAGCTTTTGGTCAGACGGGCGACTCGGCCTGGATCCAGGCTTTTCATAGAGTTCATATTCATAATCAAACGTGTGTCCAGTCCGGCAATGGGCTGTGTTTTGTAATTCAGAGCGTAAAGATTTTCCATCTCAACCTGCATGGCTTTGAGCTGCCGTACAAGATTGACCATCTGTTCATCAACGCGCACTTTCAGCTTACCTGTATCCAGATCGGCGCCCGTTTCAGGAAACAGGGGCGTTCCGTCAAACTGGAGAGAGCTGTCGATTTTTTCCGGCTGCTCAGAAAGGTAGGTCAGACGAGTCTGTTCCCTTGTGTATGAATTCTGCAATGTGCCCAGAGTGGACTGCAATTTAAGAATACGAGATTCCAGAACTCCCTGAGTTAGAGCCTCAGACTTATTCTGTGCATTTTGTGCTATTGTTGTTTCTGAGCCCCGGTCGGTTCCATTGTCCTGCCGGCGGTCCCTCAGAATGCTTTCTGCTGAGTTTAACAGCATCTTCCCTGATATGTGCATATTATTACCCGTAATCACTGCTTTATGTCTCTATCAATTGCTCTGCTCTGTCAAGCCTAATATCCCTGTTTTATTTATCGGCAGGAAGGGATGAAAATATTAATTTTTTTATCGATAACCAGCCTCCTGTTGAATAAAGTGTACCGGATGGAGCGTTCTCGTATTGTCGTGGCCCTGGCATTGGCCCTTTCTTTAATTTCTGTAATTGTTGGAATTGCCGGAATCGGTCTTTCAGGAAAAGGAAGCCGGTTTACCACAACCGCGGAAACCTTCTTTTCATCAGGCCGTGCCGGGATTGCGCTGATAGAAGTGCGAGGAGTGATTTCTGACAGAGGCGGGCGAGATTCTGCATCGGCGGACAGGCTGGTGCGCCAGATAGAAGACGCCAGGGATGAAAGCGCCGTAAGGGCCATTCTGCTGTCGATCAACTCGCCCGGGGGCTCGGTCGGCGCTACAAAGAGAATTTATGACGCTCTGATTGACGTTCGCAAAAAAAAGCCCGTGATTGCCATCATCTCAGATATGGCAGCCAGCGGCGGTTATTACATCGCTTCAGCATCGGACAAGATTTTCGCCTATGAAGGCTCAATTCTGGGATCGATCGGCGTGATTTCGCTGCACCTGGATATTTCAGAATTCATTCAAAAATACGGCATCAAATTCAACGCTATAAAAGCGGGTCGGTACAAAGATTCTTCCTATCCGTTTCGCGCCATGACGGAGGAAGAGCTTCGCATGCATCAGTCTGCAATCAATGACGCCTACAATCAGTTCCTGCGCGATGTTGCTGATGGAAGAAAGGAACCGGTATCGCGCGTAACAGAGGAATGGGCGGAAGGACGAATTTTTTCGGGCAGAGAGGCCAAGACACTGCAGATGATCGATGAAATTGGCGGCAAAGACCGGGCCATAGCGGCGATCAAAGAAATGCTCAAGACAGACCAGGATCTTCCAATATTTGCGGAGGAAAGAGATTTCTGGCAGGATTTTTTTCAGGATATGCCGTTCGGGCGCGCTGCCGGCAGGGAAGAAATGCTGCTTTCACCGGCCATGTATTTATATCCTTCCGGGGGCGCATTCATGAAGATAATGGATCCATTCGCATCGGCCTGGAATCACAGCGGGAACTGATATGCTTCGTAATTTTGTGACTGTGTTTGTGGAGCTGGCCGTTCTTGTCCTGCAGCGGCCGGAAGAGCTTCCCATTTATCTTCAGAAAATACCAGGCATCAAATGGCAGATCCTGACATCAATAACTCTTTCATCGATCAGCTCTTCCGTTGGTTTTTACTTCCTGCGCGATTTCTACGATTCCGGTTATATCACCCATATTCTGCTTCTCACGGCAAACCAGCTGATTTTGTTCCTGCTCAGCGCTGTAATATTTGGAAGCGTCATTGATTCTTTTGTCCGTCTGCAGAAACCCGACCGAGCCGGCCAGAACTGGCCGATGACCGGAATCGTGCTGCTCTCCGCATTCCCGTTTATTTTTTTTCTATCAGGAGCAATGCCGGCGCGGCTTCTGCGACATCCAATATTTATCATCGGACCCGTTTCACTGGGACTCTATATATGGTCGCTGTACATTGTGATTCGAGGTCTGCAGTATCTATATGAACTGTCATTGGGCCGGGCGGTAATTGTGTATCTGAAAGCAGCGGCTGTTGTTCTGTTTTTTCCAGGTGTTTTTCTCGTATTTATGTCGATGGAGCTTCTTGAACTTCTGAATTGAAATCGCAACTGAGAATTCTCTTAACCAATGACGATGGATTGAACTCGCACGGGATGGTCCATCTCGAAGAGGAAATGCGCGCGCATGCGGAAGTGTGGGCCATCGCTCCGGACAGAGAGAGAAGCGCCACGTCTCAGGCAATTTCGATTCGGGAGACCCTCCGGCTTATTCAGGTCCGTCCGCAGCATTTTATGCTCACGGGATATCCCGCCGACTGCGTCAACGCGGCCCTGCATTCCAGGAAGTTTCCAGTATTTGACCTGATCATTTCCGGGATCAATCACGGCGTAAACCTGGGGGACGATGTGCATTACAGCGGCACTGTCGGGGCTGCGCGTCATGCGGCCATTCACGGATACAGGGCCATTGCCGTCAGCTGCCCGATCCGGTCTCATCAGGGCGATTTCAGACGGATTGCTTTCTGGCTGCGAACCTGGATACAGGAGAACCAGAGGAATATACAGGAAGGTATCGTTTACAATATCAATTATCCGGAAGAAATAAATTTGCCTCTGGATGCGCCGTTCCCAGAGGAAAGATTTACAGCCCAGGGCCGCCGCAGATATTATGACACATACGAGGATATTGAGGAAGGCGCCGATTACTGGATCATGCGCCTGAAAGATACGCAGATGGGGGACGTCATAACGCCCGGAAGCGATTTTGAAGCGATGAAAGACGGTTTTGTTTCCATAACTCCTCTGAATACCTATACGACCCATTTTCAGGAAATCGAAAGATGGAAGAACTTCAATCAAACAGAGAAAAAGCGGTCCTTGAAAGAATCCTGACGTTAAAACAGATGCGCAAAGACGGCCGCGCTGGTCCTCTGGAACTGCATGAACTGGCCGTCTGCTACTACCACATCAACAATCTCCGGCAGTCCGTCAAATTTACAGATGAACTGCTTGAAAAATTTCCCGATTATATTGAGCTTTCATCCGTGCATTCGCTGCGCATTTACTGCCAGGTTCTTCTTGAGGATTACGCCGGCGCCGAGGCAAATCTTGTTGAACGCCTCAAATTTGAGGAGCAGGACACCAGGCTTCTGGGCATGCTTGCCTTTGTGCAGGAGAAAACCGGGTTTGAGAAAAAGGCCGTCGAGACGCACAGAAAGATACTTCGTCTGGATCCTTCCAATATTAACAGTCTGAATTCACTCGGGTACCTTCTTACACTCTACGGCACCAGCCGGGAATGGCCGGAGGCATTTGACTGTCTTAAAAAAGCGATTGAACAGAAGCCGGATCACCCGGCGTATCTCGATTCTTTCGGAGTGCACCTTTCAAAACGGGGACAGAACGATAACGCGAAGAAAGCTCTGATAAAGGCTTTGAAGAAGTCGCCGCACAACGCGGAGATTTTACAGCACCTGAAAGAGGCGGCGGGCATCGGGGAAAAAAAGCAAAAAAAATAATCGAACGAATGCCGGTGAATACCGATCCTATGCCGGCAGTTCATCCAACAATCGATACAATTCATTATTTTCTCTCATTATCCTGTTTGTCAATGAAGTAAAAACCAGTTTTGTTTCGTCAATAAAATCGGAAGGCTGCTTGATTATGGAATCCGCACTCACCCATTTTGCGCTGTAGATTTTCACAGCTTCGCCAATAACGCCCATTTCTTCCTGGAAGCGCTTTGCGGTTTCTTTCATTTTCTCGTCAGGATGAGCCATCAATTAATTAATTGATTAATTACTTAATCGACACTAATTTATTCGTATTTTTTTTATATTCCACGGACAGAAGAATGGTGGGTTCAAACGAGCCTGAGCGCTTCCGCAATCTCATCCCATGCGTCAATAAACGAAATATGATTGCCCCGGTATATCGGTCGTTCCGGAACTCTCATGGCGCAGATTTTTCTGTATGAGATGAGAGGGTCGGAGGTTCCCTGGAACTGAAAGCACTGGATACCGTAAAATTTTCCCGCTTCGCTGTCGCTGTTCCGTCTCCAGCGGCGGATCATGGCCGGTCCCTCGAAAAAAAGCCTGGTGTCGCACTGTTTCACCATCGCGGCGAAGAGCCGATTGGTTGAAGTGTTGTGCCTGAAATAGGGATAAATGAAAGCAAGGAAATCCCGAATCGAGGCGCGAAGAAAACCTGGAGTCCACCGGATCAATTCAGCGGTGATTTTGGAGAAAGCCGTTAGATTGTCGCCGGTGAAACCAGGGCTGAGCAGTATCAATCTTTTTGTTTTCAGATAGCCGTGTTCGAGCGCGCTCTGGCAAATCATGGAACCCATGGAACAGGCCACGACACAGTCAAAGGCGCCGGTCAATTTCTGATCAAAGAACATTCGACGGGCGTAATCGTCCAGAGATTCTTTTTTTTCAGGTCTGTGGTAATGGATGTAACGGGGAGAGTAGGTGTCCGGCGTCATCCGCTTCTCCAGCGGTTCGTACATGCTTTGATTTGCGCCAAGACCGGGCAGAAACAGCACCGTTGGTTTTTTTTTCATGTTCGGGAAGAGTCAACTGTCATGCCGGCATGAATCTCCTGGAGCGACTTGACAGAGAACTTATGATTTCGCATCTGAAAAAGCCCGTTCACGAACGCTTTTGTGCCGGATACGGTAGTTATGCAGAGAATTCTATTTCGAATGGCCTCCTGACGGATGATGAAAGCGTCATCACGGGTCGCCTCCGAATAAGGAATGTTGATAATAATATTTATTTTTCTTTTCTTTATTTCATCCAGAGCATTGGGATGATCTCCGTCGCGCATTTTATGGATGAGATTCATTTCAATGCCGTACTTCTGCATGAACTCCCGCGTTCCCTCTGTGCCGAACAGAGTGTATCCCATTTCCCGCAGACGCGTGACCTCTTCCATAAGCTGCGATTTGGCAGAATTGTTGACGCTGAAAAAAATCCCGCCTTTATCCGGCACCCGGTCTCCTGCGGCGATCACGGCTTTCAGATACGCCTCTCCGGCATCGGGAGCGATGCCCATCACTTCTCCGGTGGATTTCATTTCTGGACCCAGTATGATATCCGCGCCGGGGAATCGTGAAAAAGGAAGCACAGCTTCTTTGACTGCGATGTATCCACTGTGCCGGTGCACAAGTCCAAGTTCTTTGATCGTTGCCCCGCACATAATTTTTGTGGCGGCTCCGGCCAGCGGTATTCCGATCGCTTTGCTGACAAATGGAACAGTCCGGCTGGCGCGAGGATTGACTTCGATTACAAACAGCTTATTTCCCTGAATGGCAAACTGGATATTCAGAAGACCTATGACCCTGAGCTCCATTGCCAGCCTCTCTGTGGCAGCGCGGATCTCTTCGCGCATTTCCATAGAAATGCCGATCGGCGGAAGAACGCAGGCTGAATCGCCGGAGTGTACACCGGCCTCCTCAATATGCTGCATGATGCCGGCCACAAAAACTTCATGACCATCGCAAAGCGCATCGACATCGATTTCCACGGCGTCTTCCAGAAATTTGTCAATCAGAACAGGATGCTCAGGATTTATATTCTCGGCCAGCTTCATGAATGATGCCAGACTGTCTTTATTGTGCACGATGGCCATAGCCCGGCCGCCCAGAACATAACTGGGACGGACAAGGCACGGATATCCTATTTTTTCCGCCGCCAGTTTTGCCTCTCCCAGGGTGAAAGCGATTCCGTTCTCGGGCTGACGAAGATTTAATTTCTTTATTAATTCACTGAAGCGATCGCGGTCTTCGGCTCGATCGATCGAATCGGGTGAAGTGCCGATAATTTTTACACCTGCCTGCTCTAGACCGCGGGCCAGTTTTAAAGGAGTCTGCCCGCCGAACTGCACAATCACGCCGTCCGGATTTTCATTGCGGCATATATGCAGTACATCTTCAAGAGTGAGCGGCTCGAAATACAGTTTGTCGGACGTATCGTAATCGGTGGAGACTGTTTCCGGATTGGAATTGACCATGATCGATTCAATGCCCAGTTCCTGCAGGGCAAACGAAGCATGGCAGCAGCAGTAGTCGAATTCAATTCCCTGTCCAATGCGGTTTGGTCCGCCGCCCAGAATGATGACTTTCTTCTTGTCTGTCACATCCGATTCGTCTTCCTCTTCGTATGTAGAATAGAGATAGGGCGTGTGCGCTTCAAATTCACCGGCGCAGGTATCCACTTTTTTATATACCGGATAAAGATTAAAACTCCTGCGCGCCTCGTTAACCGTCCGCTCCGATTCGTAAAGTAATTTAATTATTTCATTCCGCCGGACATTGAGCGCGCGGGATTCATCGGAAGCGATATCGTTGATGATCTTTTTAATTCGCAGATAGGCGATCTGTCTGTCGCTGTAACCGTGCTGTTTGAATTTCAGCAGAGTCTCCTCTCCGAGATAATCTGTGTTTTCTTCTTCAAATTGAAGCAGATCCAGAATCTGCGAAACAAACCAAGGATCAATTCCGGATAGACCCTGGATTTCATCCGCGGAAAGCCACGATATGCCTGTGGGCGATTTCTCAAGCGCTGACCGCACAGTAAATATTCGTTCCGGATTGGGGCGGCGGATATTTTCTCTCAGGTATTCTCTGAATGAGTCCGGTCCTTTTTTCTTGATTTCCAAAAGGTGCAGCAACTCTTTCAAATTACCGTCCGCTCCGTAGCCGAACCGGTCCGTCTCCAGCGAACGAAACGCTTTTTGGAAAGAT
The DNA here is from genome assembly GCA_009885105.1 of Spirochaetia bacterium. Taxonomy (GTDB): domain Bacteria; phylum Spirochaetota; class Leptospiria; order Leptospirales; family Leptonemataceae; genus VFLI01. The sequence goes on from VFLI01000024.1 coordinate 75,635, forward strand.
TCCTTGAATGTCCTGCCGATGCTCATGGTTTCGCCCACGGATTTCATCTGGCTGCCCAGAGTGTCTTTCGATCCCGGAAATTTTTCGAACGTAAAACGCGGAATCTTTGTCACAACATAATCGATGGTCGGCTCAAAACTGGCGGGCGTGACTTTTGTGATATCGTTTTGAATTTCGTCCAGGGTGTAGCCGACCGCCAGCAGGGCGGCGATTTTGGCGATAGGAAATCCTGTCGCTTTGCTGGCCAGAGCGGAAGAGCGCGAAACGCGCGGATTCATTTCAATGACGACCATCTCGCCGGTGGAGGGATTCACCGCAAACTGAATGTTGGAGCCGCCCGTATCAACGCCAATTTCGCGGATTATGGCCAGGGCCGCATCGCGCATTTTCTGGTACTGCCTGTCCGTGAGCGTCTGCTGGGGCGCGACTGTGATGGAATCGCCGGTATGAACTCCCATTGGATCCAGGTTTTCAATGCTGCAGATGATAACTACGTTGTCCGCAAGATCGCGCATGACTTCCAGCTCGTACTCTTTCCATCCCAGTATGCTCTGTTCCACAAGTATTTCGCCCGTGGGCGAAGCGTCCAGGCCGCTGTGGGCTATTTCTTCAAATTCTTCTTCAGTGAAAGCGATGCCGCCTCCGGTGCCGCCCAGAGTGAAGGACGGGCGTATGATGAGCGGCAGTCCTTTTTTTTCCAGAAATCCCCAGGCTGTGTCCATATCATTGCAGAGTTCTGAGTCGGGCAGTGACATGCCGATTTTCTGCATGGCTCTTTTGAAAAGTTCGCGGCTCTCTGCTTTTTCAATCGCCTCAACATTCGCGCCGATCAGTTTGATGCCGCTTTTTTTCAGATATCCCAGTTTGTGCAGCTCCATCACAAGATTCAGAGCTGTCTGTCCGCCGACTGTCGGCAGAATCGCGTCAGGTTTTTCTTTTTCACAGATCTGGATCAGTATTTCCGGCGTGAGAGGCTCGATGTACGTGGCATCCGCGAGACCTGGATCCGTCATGATGGTGGCCGGATTGGAATTGACAAGAATCGTTCGGTAGCCTTCTTTTCTGAGCGCCTTGCAGGCCTGTGTGCCGCTGTAATCAAATTCGCAGGCCTGCCCGATGATGATGGGACCGCTGCCCGGGATCAAAATGCTTTTTATATCGTTTCTTCTGGGCATGGTTCAGAGGCTCGCCCTGCTATTTTTTTTATGCTTTTTCTGATGCCAACAAGGATTTTAGATCATATTCGTGATTATTCACAAGGAAAGAGGCGGCGTTGCCGACAGATAATTTCCAATATTTTCGACTTGACCCGGATTATTCATTTGCCAGTCTTTGCAAGAATTTTTTACAAACGTCAATTTCAGACGGGAAAAAGAGGAAAAGATATGAGAAGTTTAATGATTGCATGCCTTGTTTCAGTTGCGCTGATAACAGCTTATTGCGGTCCAAGCAGTAAAAAAGGCGCCTGGATCGAAGCAGATCTTCAGAAATTTTCCAGCGAATGCACCGGCATAAAGGAAATGAAAGATCTCGGCGAGCTGGGTCAAAAAGTCTGTGAGTGCGCTTTGAGTAGATCTGTTGCAGAATTTGATTCATACTCTGCGGCGAACAGCAGCGAAGCAGGCATGAAAGGCATTTTTGAAGCCTGCGCTAAAGAGGCGGCCCCGGCCCCTTCACCCTGATATCTTCTTTCAGATATAATCGCGCAGTCTGCTTGAATGAGCAGGCTGCGTATTTTTCAAACTCCATGCCGCGAAAAAGTGCGCATTTGATTATTGAAATTTTTTAAAAATTACAGCGGCTGACTCTGCTGAGCTCTGCATGTCGGCGTCAAAAGATCCACCGAACAGATAAACGGGAGCGGATCTGTGCGAATGCCGTTTCCGAGCCAGACTTCGTAATGAAGGTGTACGCCGGTAACGCGTCCTGTTCTTCCCATTTCACCGATCAGCTGGCCTTTCTGAACCTGTGCGCCGGATTGCACCAGATACCGCGCCAGATGTCCGTAGAGAGTGAAAAAACCATGCTCATGCTGAATTACAACTGCGTTTCCATATCCGGGATCCCAGCTGTAAAGCATGAAGACAGTTCCTGGAGCCGTTGCGTAGATCGGCGTGCCTTCCGCGCCTGCAGAATCAAAACCCATATGCAGTTCAAATCCGTACGTGTTCACCGGATCCGATCTCAGACCGTAGCCGGATGTGTCCGCGAATGCGGTGGTTCCCTGGAAGGGGCGGCCCAGCGGCATACTGTAATAAACGCCGATTCCTTTGTTGAGAGATTCATTCACTGACGCAATGAGCGGCGACTCGTCGTCCATCATGGTTCTCAGCGTGCGAAGAGAATACACCGGCGGGAGAAAATTTGTTCCGGGTCCCATATCCAGGCGTTTCAGTACCTCTGTATAAAGAATTTTTGCGGCGCGGTTTTCGGAATCGTCTGTATCCGGAATGATAGCCAGCTCAGATTCCGGTATTCCGATTATCTCGGAAATTTCGCGGATAGATCCGAGGGTTTCTTCCAGCTTCTCTATATTTTCTTTTGAGTTAACCTGCAGTGTAACAGCAGAGTTGAAATTCACGCCGTACAGACTTTTTAACTGAGCGATTTCTTTTCTCTTAATCGTCTGCCAGTAAATTCCGTAGATTGAAAGCACGACAGCCAGAAATACAGTTCCTGACAGGAATAGTATCATGCTCCAGTTGAGCTGAAGGCTGAAAATCCGGTCATGGCCGTGAGGAATAACCATGATGGTAAGCCGTTCATGGCCTTTTTTGCGCACTCTTTCAATAGAAGAATCGAATTTTTTTTGAATTCTTTTCCCTATTAATTTCTTTTCCACGAGTCAAAATTGACGAAACAGGGCTCCGGGTCAATTCAAAAACAGGGTCATTTCAGTCCTGAGACCCAGCGCACGATATCCGTCGCCGAAATCATTCCGACTACTTTGCCGGCTTCCAGAACCACGATGCGATGAACTCTCTGATCCGTCATTTTCCTGCTGACGGCCGTAAGGGAATCAGAAGGCGAACAGAAAAACACTTCCGGAGTCATGAGCTCTTTCACGGGCATTGCTAGAAGGTCCTGAATCGACAGCGGGTGTTCTGTGTCGGTTTCTAGAAGCCGAGCGCTGGCCTTGCGTTTCGTTTCCTGGAAATCGGCGGGAAGAACATCGGATTTTACCAGATGTGCCAGAGCCCTCAGAATATCATTTTGAGAAATCAGTCCAACCGCTTTTTGGTTTTGATCGACAACTGGAAATCCGCTGAATTTTGTTGAGCGAAGAAGCGAGATCATCTCGGCGACTGATGTTTCTGTCGCTATCGTCTTAACATTCGTGCTCATCACCTGCTTCGCGTTGACCGCCACTGCTCCAGACCCGGATATTTTTTTTGGCGCCGCAGGTTTTTTTATTGAGGCGGTTTTTTTAGACACGGCCGTCTTTTTCTTAGCTGTTGTTTTTTTCTTTTTCATAAGGGTGCTCCTCTGGCAAATACTGACACATTCATATCTCCGACCATTTCACTGATTACGTTTAATATTTGTTCCTTTGCGGAACTATTTATATTTATGCGGTTCCATTTCTCTTTTCTGAGAAGACAGGGCTTCATCCAGCCGTCAATCCCGATTCTCAGCCCGTAAATGCCTTCACCGCAAGTGTCCGTATGACTGCAGCCTTCACAGAACTGGGTGCGCATTCGTCCCCGGGCGATGTTCTTGATTTCCAGTGTGCTGTTGAGGGTGCGCCAGGTTGTGATATGTCCGCCAAGCTGATCTTTTTCCTCCAGCAAGACTCCTCTTTCAGAAGCCATTTCTTCCAAAACTGCCGGGTCCACCCAGGAGCCGTGATAGAAATCTTCCGTTTCTTCGGGCCGGATCAAGGCGATTATTTTTAGATCAATTCCATGGTCATCAGCCCATTTTATTACATCATGAATTCCCGCAGCGTTGTGAGGTCCAAGAGAACAGTTTATTTTGACACGATATCCGTGATCGCGCAGAGCCAGAATGCCCTGCTGTACGATTCGTATGTTTTTTCCGCCCATATCCCTGGTAAAAATCTCCGGATCGACTGTATGAAGGCTGACAAGTATGGTGTCGACGGCGTTTATCAGAGCACGGTCCGTTAGTTTTTTATAAAGAAGACCGTTGGAGTTCAGTACAATGCGGGTCCGACCATTGTCAATGGATTCGATAAAATCAGCCAATCCAGGAAAAATCAGAGGTTCGCCGCCGGTAATATTGATCTGCCGTCCACCCAGTTCCGCATAGGCGCGAGCAAAGGACGCCAGTGTTCGGGCGTCGACTTTCTGCTCTGATCGTGAATCCATTCCCTCATTGTGACAGAAAAAACAGGACAGATTGCAAGTGTTCACAACAGAAAGACGGAATTTTCCTCCCAGCTCATTAAAAGACCGAAAACGTTCAAGTCGAGAATCATCCAATATGTATTTAATCTATGATGCTCTGTCACAGCAGTCAATAGAAAAAACGATTTGCCCGGCAGAAGCCTTTTCACTTTTGTACATCATGGGAAAAAAGGAAGAGAAGAAACCGGCTTCTGAGACAAAAAAAACCGATTCGGCGCGGAAAAAGCCAGTCGCGGAATCGGCGGGAAATGAAGAAAAAAAGACTCCGCCGGCACAGACGGCCGAATCTCATGAAAGCGCAGATCTCTATGAAAATCGCCTGGAAAAGCTGTCCTCAATGCTGGAACGAGGCGAAAATCCGTATGCGATTTCCTTCCGCCGGCTTCACAGCGCCGGGGAACTGCTGGCGATTCCGGAATCAGAACATCCTGGAAAAGAGCCGTACCGCCCCGCCGGCCGCATTCGCTCCCGGCGGATGATGGGAAAGGCGGGATTTATGGATCTGGAAGACGAAACGGGCCGGATACAGCTCTACGGTTCTCAGGAAGAACTGGTCGGTTCCTATGAAGTTTTCAAACATCTCGATCTGGGCGACATAGTCGGCGTTGAAGGATTCCTGTTCAAGACAAAGACCGGCCAGATTTCTCTGCGATTGAAATCCATTAAGCTGCTGGCAAAGTGCCTTCGCCCGCTTCCCGTGGTGAAAGAAGCGGACGGCAAAATTTTTGACGCGTTTACCGATAAAGAGCAGCGGTACCGGATGAGGTATGTCGATTTTATTGTAAATCCTCAGGTGAAACAAGTTTTCCAGACCAGGTCCAGGATCATTTCGGCCATCCGGGCTTTTCTGGAAGAACGCGGTTTTATGGAAGTTGAGACACCCATGATGCATACGATCCCCGGCGGCGCGACGGCGAAGCCTTTTACAACGCATCACAACACTCTTGGCATGGATCTCTATCTGCGAATTGCGCCGGAACTCTATCTGAAACGTCTTATTGTGGGAGGCTTCCCGAAAGTTTACGAAATGAACAGAAATTTTCGCAATGAAGGGATCAGCTACAAACACAATCCGGAATTCACCATGCTGGAGCTGTATGAAGCATACGGCGACATGCACAGCGTGATGAAGCTCTGTGAGGATCTGATCGTCAAGCTCACAAATCTGATTCATGGAACAACGAAAATCAACTGCGACAATCATAAAATCGATCTGACTCCTCCCTGGCCTCGGATGAAATATCTGGAATCGGTGGAAAAATTCGGCGGAGTGAAAATCACGGATGACATGACGCTGCCTCAGGCAAAAAAAGCGGCGCAGGATGCTGGCATTGCCGCTTCCCTCCTGGAAAGCTGCGATTCAATCTGGCGCGTCGCGGAAGTTGTGTTTGACGAGAAGGTGGAGGCGAAACTCATCCAGCCGGTGTTTATCACTCATTTCCCGCTTGCTCTTTCTCCGCTCGCCAAAGCCTGGCCGGAGAATAAAAATTACGTGGAGCGATTCGAGCCGTACATTGCCGGCCGCGAAATCGGCAATGCGTTCAGCGAACTCAACGATCCGATCGACCAGAAGAAAAGGTTTGAAGACCAGGTGCGCGTGCGCGAATCCGGCGCGGGCGAAGGCGGCTACATGGATCACGATTATGTCCGCGCTCTGGAATACGGCATGCCGCCCACAGGCGGCCTCGGGATCGGCATTGACAGGCTTGTAATGCTTCTTACCGACACACATTCAATACGGGATACGATTCTGTTTCCGCTAATGCGTCCAGAATGAGATGGCCATGAAGGAAAAGAAAGAAGACTATCGGCTGGCAGCCATCATGTTCACGGACATATACGGGTTCTCCCGAATGATGGAGAAGAACGAGAGGAAGATGCTGGCCCTGTTGAATGAACACAACTCAATCATAGAGAAGCTGGTCAAGCAGCACAACGGGCATGTCATTAAAACCATCGGCGACGCTTATCTGGTCGATTTCAACAACACAGTGCACGCCGTTCAGTGCGGTGTGGATATCCAGAAGGCTCTGCATGATTTCAATATCAACCGCCCTTTTGAGGAGCAGCTTTTTCTGCGTATCGGGGTGCATCTCGGGGATATCTGGTTTTTTGAGAACGACGCGCTGGGAGAGGGCATCAATATTGCATCGCGTCTTCAGGGACTGGCTCGCCCCGGACGGATCGTCATTTCGCATGACGTATACAATCTGGTGTTCAACAAGCTTGATATTGAAATTTTCAGTCTCGGCAAAGCCAAACTGAAAAACATTACAAAAGAAATCTTTGCATACGAAATTCCGACCGAGGCCTCGGCCGATTTTACTAAAGTTCATCCGGAAGCTCTCGATTTTCACGACGAGAAATCCGGAATTGAGGAGCCGCAGCCTGGTCGACATGCACGCCACGCAAATAAACCGGTCGATCCAGCAACATCGTCTTCTGAGTCCGAACAAGATTTTCAATCGCAAATTATCGCAAAATTGAAAAATGTCGGGACGAGGATGAAGAAATCAAAGCTCCAATTGATGTTCCAGAAGATACCCAGAGGCACATTTGATGATATGATGAGGAAGCTTGCCGATGAAGGAATCGTCACCAGGGTTGAAACTCCGGAAGGACAGGTGGAATTCGGTCTCGGCGATTTCCGATTCAGCCGCAAGCACGGCCCGGAGAAGCCGGTCGCGCAGACTGCGGGAAGAAGAAAGCGCAAGCTGGATCGTATGATCGGCAGCACATTCGGCGCCGTTCTGTTTCTGATCGGCGGATTCTTTCTTTGCTCCTGGGCGGAAACAGAATACACTCCTGGAATTCACTGGGCGCGCTTTGTTCTTCTCGGATGGAGCGCCGCCGTTCTGGCAAAGATCGCCACCGTGTTTATTCCGATCATTCAGCGCAATCAGCTCAACCGCCTTCCTGACGACATCACGGAAGAACAGTGGGGCATTCTCAGAAAACTTCAGCGTACACGAATCGGCTGGGTTCTTCATTTTCGCAGCTGGGTTTCAGCGGGCGGATGGATGTACATCCTCGCCTGCATTCTTTCGGCCGAATTTTTGAAAACAGTCACAGCCTTTCACGCGCTTGTATTCATTACTACTCATTCCGCCTGGAAGATGGTCATGAGCAATCCGTACTATAAAATGTTTTCGCCCCTTGTTCCAACCGCGTTTGCAGTGATTCTGGCGGTCTGGGGAATCGGACTTTTGGTTCATCTGGGCGCGGTTATCGGCCGCAGCCATTCGCTCAAACACGATCTGGAAGATACTGATTTTAGTTTTCGCAGCCATCTGGAGTCGATGGATGCGGAGGAATGACTCTCTTGATCACCGGAACTGCGAAACGGTGAAAAGCTGATCGAGCCGAAAAGATTCGGCTATGAATGACCCTGCTGTTATCGCCGGAGGACGCGAACACATCGCACAGGTGTGCTTTCATCGCCGTCGATATCCTGGATGCTGCAATTTCCGGAGTGTACCGTGAAAAAATGGTTCGGAGCAGAGGCGGGGGTATTCGTAAGATAATATTTTCCTTCCTTATCCCAGTCCTTTGTCACACCGGCTTTACAGGTTTCCAGCAGTTCATCTTTTGTCGGCAGCCGCATGCCTTTGTAACCGCAAAAAGTTGTGCCTGTTGGCACTTCAAAATTGCCTTCCTCCGGACCCCATTGGAGTGATACTTTCTGCTGAGAGCGCAGAGAAAGGCTGAGAAATCCACCGAAGAAGACTGTGATGATGGTAAGAAGTATTGTTCTTTTCATAGTATCTTTATTTTGTTTAGGTTTTACAGGAAAGGGCTCCCGTCAACAGAAAAAAGGAACAACATGAACTGTGCCGCATACAGCGCTTGCACAGTTCAGCAGTCCATTCACGAAAATCTCCCTCAGCTGCAGCCCGTAGTCGATCCGCAGGAATCGCACTTCATGCAGGAACCGTTGCGTACCAGAGTAAACTGGCCGCATTCGCCGCAGGCATCGCCTTCGTATCCCTTGAGTTTTGCAATGTTGCGGTTCTCGGATACCGTCAGTGTATTTCCGGGATTTCCGGAACCTGTCTTTGGAGTGACAACTTCCATATCCGGCATCCAGGACAGCCTTGAGGAAGCCTCATTCTCCGATTTCCATTCCATTTCATTCACGGCCTTCTGCGCAATGCTGACGGGTTTGATTTCCGGTTGAGAGCTTCCGGTCTGTACGGGTTCGATTTCTGGATTGGCTCTGGAATCGATCGCATCGGCGCGAAGATCTTCCGGCACGACCTGGGCGAGATCATTTCTTCCCAGATAGGTGATTGCCAGTTCGCGGAAAACATAATCGATGATTGATGTTGACATTTTGATCTTATTGTTGCCCTGGACCATGCCGTTTGGTTCGAAACGTGTGAAGCAGAAAGCTTCCACGAATTCTTCCAGCGGCACGCCGTACTGCAGTCCCAGCGATATGGCGATTGCAAACGAGTTCATCAGAGAGCGGAACGCGGCGCCTTCTTTATGCATGTCGAGAAAAATCTCGCCGATCTGGCCGTCTTCATATTCGCCCGTGCGAAGATAGATCTTATGGCCGCCCACGACGGCTTTCTGCGTGTACCCGGCGCGGCGTCCCGGAAGGCGGCGGCGTTTTGCCATGTAGCGCACGACAAGTTTTTCTACGACTTTTTCAATGACTGCAGGAGCCGCTGCAGTTTCTGCCTGCGCTTCCGCCTCCAGATCGTCCATCTGGATGTTGAGAGGCTGCGAAAGTTTGGAGCCGTCCCGGTAAAGGGCGATTGCCTTGTTCATCAGCTGCCAGGAAAGACGGTAGGCATTTTTTACAGACTGTACGGAGGCATCATTCGGAAGATTGATAGTCTTGGAGATGGCGCCAGACAGGAAAGGCTGCGCCGCCGACATCATGCGGATGTGAGATTCCGCGCTCAAAAAGCGTAATCCGTACTTTCCGCATTTGTTGGCGCAGTCAAATACAGCATAGTCTTCTGTGCGAAGGTGCGGGGCGTTTTCCACGGTCATGGTGCCGCAGACAAAATCGTTTGCCTTGCGGATCTGCTCTTTTGTGAAACCCAGTCTTTCCAGAAGATTGAATTTTACAGAATCGATCTCATCTCCGAATTTCAGCGTGTTGCGTAAAAAAGATTCACCGACGGTATATTTGTTGAAAACAAAACTCAGATCGAATGTCTGCGGCAGGCCCGATTCGATTTTTGCCAGTATATCGTCCGAAAAGCCTTTCACTTTCAGGCTGTCGTGGTTTATTTCAGGAGCGCCTTTGAGCGTGCCGCGTCCGACGCAGTATTCCACAATTTCCTGAATCTGATTCTCGGCGTAGCCCATTCTGCGAAGAGCGGGCGGAATCGACTGGTTAATAATCTTAAAGTATCCGCCGCCTGCCAGTTTTTTGTATTTCACAAGAGCAAAATCCGGCTCGATGCCTGTTGTGTCGCAGTCCATGACCAGACCGATCGTGCCTGTCGGCGCAAGCACAGTAACCTGCGCGTTTCTGTAGCCGGATTTTTCTCCCAGTTCCAGAGCCCGGTCGGCCTCCTGACGCGCGGCATTCAGCAGATATTCCGGACAGTATTGAGGATCGATGCCCACCGGAGACACAGTCAGGCCCTCATATTCGGAAGCGGGCGCATTGTATGCGGCTCTTCTGTGATTGCGTATCACACGAAGCATGCTGTTTTTATTTTTCTCATATCCGGGAAACGGTCCGATGATGCCCGCCAATTCCGCGCTTGTGGCATACGAATTCATATGCATGATTCCGGTGATCGCGCCCGCAATGGCTCTGGCTCTATCAGAATCGTAAGGAATTCCCATCACCATCAGCAGCGAACCAAGATTGGCATAACCGAGGCCCAGTGTGCGGAATTTATACGAAAGCTCCGCAATTTCGCGCGATGGAAACTGCGCCATGGTCACAGAAATTTCAAGAACGATGGTCCACAGCCGCGTCGAATGACGGAAAGCCAGGTCGTCGAATTCACCTGTCGCAGGATTCAAAAATTTTATCAAATTGGCCGATGCCAGGTTGCAGGCCGTATTGTCCAGGAACATGTATTCCGAGCAAGGGTTGGAGGCGTTGATGCGTCCGTCGGAGGGGCAGGTGTGCCATTCGTTGATGGTCGTGTCGAACTGCAGGCCGGGATCGGCGCTG
>VFLI01000087.1 GCA_009885105.1 Spirochaetia bacterium
CACCCGTTACAATGGTGTACACGATGTTCCCGTCGACCACTAGGTCGTCCACTCCCGTGAGCGTCACAACCTGAGGTATATTCCAGTCGAGATTCGTGAAAGTCAGCAAGAGCTTGTCGATTGTGCCCTCTGCAAGATCGCTGCTGTTCAGGGCAATTGTGACGTTGTTCAACGGTTCTGAATTCAGCGCGATAGAGAACGTGTCCATGCCCCCCAACTCCGTGGTCACAAGTCCTGCCGTTGGAGTGACAGTGAATCCCCAGGTATCGTTATCTGTGTTGGTGAGATTCACATCGCGCGGAAAAAAGAGGCCAAGCAGCCAAAACCAATCCTCTTCCACCTCAGCCCTCCCTATCCCCGTAATTGGATGGCCCGCCCAGCAAGCAGTAGAAACATACATAGATAATATTACTAAATATAACGATACAATCATTTTTTTCATGTATCCTACCCGCCGCCTTCCTGCGACGCTATCACAATGCGACGAATCTGCGATCGAGGAATTATACGCTTTGTATGCCGGACCGTGACAACCGTTTCCGTCAGTTCAGGAATCACTTGATACTGAATTCTTTTTACAATTGATTTCTGAATCATCCGGTCACCCGTGGATGTCGAAACAGAAATTGTCCGCGTATCTTGATTCGTTATATGCCCATGAATTTCTTCGCCGGAGTGCAGAGTGATAATATCCACAGGCTCGGCCGTATTTTCTTCCGCGGGCTTGATTATCGTTTCTTCCACTTTTTCTTCAATCTGTATCACGACATCGTCTTCAGAGAAACTTTCAATAGCGCCGACGACTGTGGTGCCGTCCATGAGGATCAGGGCTGATGCGGATTTATCTGGCGAATGCAGCGCCAACATTTTCAAGGCGCCTTCCGTCTCTTTCGCTCGTTGCTCTAATATATCTGCAGGCGATGTGACGATTACATCATCTTCGCATATTTGGGAAATATAAGTTTTTCTCGTAAGGGTCAATGCATAACCGCCAATAACCGTTAGAAACGCAGAAAGGTCGATCTTAGGCGTATACACACGATACGATTTTTCCGGGGTAGGAAAAAGCGCGCGGACATCAAGATTGTTCAGCGGCAGAGCGCCAAAAAGTAAATACCACTGGCTTGCTTTCCCCACATCTTTGCATTTATTTCCGGAAGTCAGGACTACGGGTCGTCCGCCGGGAGGGGAGATAATTTCAAAACTTGCACAAAAGAAATTAAGGAAAAGAAATCCAATTAGAACTATGCGAATTCTTGCTGATGGGATGGGATGGGATGG
>VFLI01000023.1 GCA_009885105.1 Spirochaetia bacterium
AAATATCTTAGTATGTCCCCAGACTTCTGTTCCGGTTTATCAAAGCCGGCTCTTATATCTATTGGGGAATGTAGGTAATAGCGATGCACCGATTTTTGAGTCATTTCCATGCTCCCAGAGCGATTCAACCGTATGCCAATGGCACGATTTTATTGATTATCAACTAAAACTGAAAATTCACAATATATCTTGCGGACTTTTTTTCCCTGCGGTATTTAGGCCAATAAATTCCGCCCTATTGAGGCTTTTCTCTCAGCAAATTCCATGGAATGGAAATTAAAACCATACCGGTTTTGGTCAAATGAAATACCGAACTCCCTGCAAAAATTATGGACTCTTTCTTGTCCCTCGATGAATCGCATTCTTAAGATGCGCAAGGAAAAGATACATCTGATCTGCAGAAACAATATTCATAAAATCCGGAATAGCAAAATATTCACAAAACTGGTAAATGGTCTCGGTCGTCATTTTTACTAATGAATGGTTCTGTAGAACCGCCGGGTCCGTATCTGGATTTTCTCGAAGCAGCAGACTCTCAGACAGAAGTTTTACAATCAATTTGGGCACACGATGGTGATTCACATTATCATAGATTTTTTTCAGATGGTGACCGATGGAGCCATTCTTGTCCAGCGAAATCAAAAGGTGAGCGCACAGGTCTGTTTTCGCATCCCCAAGAACCTCCTTTGCCATCGTCAGGTCAATTGGCCGAATGTTTGGCATATTAGGAACTATGTAATAAATTCTCAGCTTGTCCAGATGCTGAATTGCATCTCGCGCATGACCATCTGCGTGACGGACGATCTCTTCCATGGCTTCGGGACTTATTAATATCCCTTCATGATCTTTGATTTTCTCGATGAGTGAATAAATATCAGCAGAGGGCAAAGTTTTAAGTTCGATGACAATACTCCGCGAAAGGACAGTTTCAAGCATTCGATCGGGTTCTGTTGTCGCGAAAACAAAAGTTGCATTTGTATTCGCTTCTTCCAGTGTCTTGAGGAGTTTGGCTTGAAAACGCCATGGGATTAAATGGGATTCATCAACAAAGATGACTGGTTGATCTACACCGCTCATTCCTGCAAGCCCTCTGATGCTTTCTATATCTGTATCGTTTAGTCGGCTTGCCTCGATTTCCATGTATCCACCAGTTGCAGTTAGGAGTCCTGCCAGCGTGAATATATCATCGCATGCTGGGCATTTGCCGCAAGGTTCAATTCCAGCGGTTTTATTATTGCAGTTGCGAGAAGCAGCAAAAACCCGGGCGATAGAAGTCTTACCAGTCCCGTATGGACCTATAAGGGTAATTGCAGATGGAAGTTGATTGGTCGTAATCATTCTCTGCAATAACTGGATTGCGACGGGCTGTCCGAGTATTCCGGCGAAAGTTTTGGGACTGTATTTCTGTTTCAGTGATTCAAATTTACTCACATTCTATCTCCTTAAAACGATCTATTCCAAATGGAATTGAATTTTCTCAATCTTTCCTTCCCTGACGGCTCGATACGTTTTTCTCTGATATGACTTGAAAATCCGTAACATCATAAAAAAACGCACTTCCAGCGATAAGGAATGGTTCCCAGCCATGCGGATGGCCTCCGCAAGATCAGAAGGTGTAGCGCGTCGTGCCAGAGCTGTAATAAGATTATACCAGATGCTCTTTTCAAAAGCAGAAGTATCCGCGATCTTCTTGAGCGTTCGTTGCAAAAATTCAACGAAGATACCCAGAACACTGTTGGATGTATAGATGTCAGAAAGCTGCAGAAATAATCTTATTATTTTCGCCTGCTCTTCTCCATTCACAAAACATATCAGCAACTGGAGCACACTGATGTCCGGTGTCATTGGTATAACCTTTCCATAGTGACCGTTTCGCATCGTCGCGATTATCATATCCGTCAGAGAGACACCATCTTGATTGAGAAGATGGCTTTCAAGTTTAAGCATGTTCAGTGTTTGTTTATCCAGATGGTTACTATAATAGTCCATAAAGAAGCTGAGCCGTTCTTTCTGGTTTTGATATGAACGAACCTCATTCAAAAATAGAAAATCCTCAGGAGCGGGATTATATTTAATCTCAGTGATGACAGTAACATTGATTGTTTTGCCTATAATACCACAATTCCCTTCAAGATACTCCAACAGATCCATCAACTCTTTGATATTTTTCTTTCTTTTGGTGGGCTTAAAAATGAGAACATAGTTTGTATGACCTGACATCACATCATCAGGTCTTGAAATAACTCGATCGGGTTTCAGGCATTCGATAAACAGAGAAGAGTCACCGGAGGAAACAAAATACAGATCAATTATGGAAGTGACGCGAGGTTTGGCGCTAACAGTATTTATGTCGATGTTAAAGGCTGCAATTAATTTGGAAAGGATGCTGGGTCGAACAGATTTAGGATCTTTGTAATAATTTCTGATTGTCTTTTCATTTATTTTTATTTTTTCAGCGATTTGTGCAGGCGTGTTGCCATCTTTTCTAATTTTTCTCAGCACCAATCTTACAGACGGGACACGAGGAACCACAGCGTTCTTACGCAAGAAATAATATCGTGAAACCGGATCAAAACAGTAGGCTCCGCCTGGTGAGTATCCGCCACCTTTTGCCGGTCTGAGAACTTTATATTCTGTAAGTGCTTTGACCAGAGGAGAATATTCATCATTCAAAGTTTTCATGAATCGGGACACCAGAGGAAAGGAACCCGGTCCGTATCTTCCCGGTTTGTTCTTCCTATCTGTGGTCTTCAGATATTGATCAAAAATATAATTCAGAAGAGACACTATTCCAGCATGACGACTTCGCGGATAATGACCGAGGAATGCTTTTCTGATTCTTCGCAACTTGCGTCCGGTATCATTTACGGGAATGGCACACGTATAAACGGTCTTGGGAGTTTTCTTTACCGCAGGGGGTGGGCTGAGTTTTAATAACTTATTGGGGTCGCGTGTCTTTGGTTTGTTATCAAAGAAAATGGGATACAGATTTACCGGTTCGATCATTACACTTCTACAGGGAATCGGCGCATCGTAGTTTTTATAAGGCGTTATTGAAATACCTTCACCGGTGTTCACAGAATTCTGTAATTGTTGGATCAAATCCACCATGGGCCACATGTGAGATTCAAGGGTTTCTACCTTCAGGCACCAAGTTGCAAAGATACCGTTGGTGAGGCGAAAGGCAAGCGATGGCCTGCATCCCATCCATTGGCTGACACGTTGATAAAGGGCCTTGAGTTCAGTTGATGGAAAATATGTTTCATTCCATGCTCTTTTTACTACAGTAAGACGGAGCGAAAATTCCCTCCTCAGCTTAGAAGAAAAAAATCCCATTTGTTGAATTGGATCCGATAGCGACTGCTCAATGATATGATCCACCAGTTCAGTATAGGATACCGGACCCATGAAATGTTTCATCTGATCGATCCTGTTCTTCTTAAACTTTTTTCGATCGGGATTGTATATCTCACAAAATGCGTTTACATCGAAGGCGACATTGGCCTCACATGTTTCCAGATATGCGAGGTTACATTTCATCGCAGCAGCAACTTTCTTTTTATGCTCGACTTTCGTCCTTCGCAACAGGCGTTTATGTTTCAGCCAGTCTCTGGCATTGTCTCGATTAATGCGTTTTGCTGAGTCAGTGTGTGGCATTTCGAGCACTCCTTATTTTTCCTTTAATGGTCCGCCAAGTATCATATGATTGGACAATTGCCCTGTCAAATTTATGATTGTGTTTCAAATTCCCGGACAGATAATCACGATAGAGAACAGGATCAAGCCCTACACCAAATTCTTCTCTGGCTTTCCTTATCTGCTCCCGATATACCGGAGGATTCAAATCGACAATTTCCAGATATGATTCAATGTTTACAGGCAACCGCATCGACTTTCTTGCGTAGAGCACAATGGGAGCAGGACTGTTACGAAGAATAAGTCGAAGACTGAGTATCTGATCATCATTCAATCGTATGCTGGCATTATCCTCTTCATCATCATGCTCTTCTGTTTTCGCCCTGTCAAGCTGGATGAATAAAGGATATGGGTCTATACTCGCCATTTTCAATTCTCGAAAGTTGTGGAGTTTCGGTGAAGGTCCATTTCCTCTATTGGCTCCATCGCCATCATCGCTCGCAGGTTGATGCGATCTCTTCGCCTCGAATGTGGCACTGTCCACTTGGCTGTAAAAGTTTGTGCACTTACCTTCTTTATTTTTATTCCCTTTTTTATCTTCTTTGGTTTCTATGACTTCGGTTTCCATGACTTCCTTGATTTCTTCTGCCTCTTCTTCTGCTTCTGCTTCCTTACTTTTCTCTTCTTCAAAATAGACATCAAGGCCGTGATCCTTGAGCAAATTGTAGAGATCGATCTGTTTTCCGAAAAACAATAGCCGGATTGGCTCTGCCAATTTTATATTTAACTTCTTCACTTGTTCATTCTTCAAAGTGGCCATATGTGGAACCTATGGCATTGAACAGCTCCCTTATTATTTCTGCACATACAATTTCCTTCTGCGAATTAGAATTTTTCCATAATAGCATCTGCAATTTTCAGGGGCTTCGCCGGGGAAGTCCAATGGGATTAAGTTTTCTCGGTTTAGCTGACTATGATCAGATAGATCGAGAGAACCAGCATGCCGGTTGCTCAGGCACATCCTCCATTTGTAAACAATCAACTAGAATTTAGGAACAGATACATATCTGTTCGTGACGTTATTTCCTACCGAAAAGCATCAGGCAGAAGTTCGTCAGATATTCGAGCCTGTTTTGAGAATCGCGGTCTGTCTGCAGAAGCGCTGAAGACAATTTTTCGAATGCGTTATGACCTGTGTGAAGAAATCATTGGTGTAAACAGATTCACACGGACCCTGACAACCGATCTCATAGAGGCAGCTCTTTCCAACCAGAAGGATATAGGATTCTTTTCCTGTAGAATAAGATCGGAATTCACAATCCTGCTTTTTCGTGAAGGCGGCAAATCCATCTGGCATAGTCTCTTGCCCGATCCGGATTTTCTTATCACTTATCAGAATCTCTGCAGTAGTTTTGGAGGCAACCTGCCATCGATAGTTTTTGCTCTTGAACATGGCGTGATATTGACATACCGGTTAGAATTTCCAATTCGATCGGAAAACATTGAAAAGATATGGGCAAAGTATCAGATGGCGACCCCGGTTCCCAAGGGTTATACCATCATTGCCTGTCCATCTGAAACTAAATCGCTTCCTGTCCCGATCAGGGGGAACATGGTCGATCCAGAAACATTAGAACCTGCACGTTATATGGGAATGGAGCCTGAATATTCTCTTCAATCCCTGCTTGGACTGTGGATGCTGGAAAAGACTGTCTGCAAGAAAACTGGACTTCAATTTTCTCCAACGCAGGATATTGATCTGGCAATAAAACACATTATCGAACTTGCAGAAAACAGTGACCTCTTTCCAAGCAGAAGCCCCGGCCCCTATGTTCATGATTTCTTATACAACCTTTTCGCATGGAAGAAATACCATGATGATCTTACGACCGATCAGAAAGCTTCAGAAGAAATGGATCAGAAATATATTAACTATCGTAAATATAGATCTGCCGGGCTTTACCCTATTCCGAGATCGGTTCTCGAAAGCTGGAATGTTACATCCTGCACTCGCATCAAAGATTGGTTGATCTATATCGGTATTCTGGCTCCCGTCGTCAGTCACTGTAAAGGCGTTAACTGCACTTACTACGCGATATCACTCCCGGATCAAACGACGTTTCTATCCACCCGGCATCGTGTATTCTCAGCGGTCACCGATCTGGTGAATCGCAAGATCACCAGTTATACACAAATATCAAAATGGATCGGGGTGTCTGATAGAGCTTTACGTTACTGGCTGACCGGCAGGCGAAGGATCAATCATCAGAATCTTGAATGTTTGATTCGATATCTGGAACACCATGGATACGCCCCTGATACATTCAGCTGCAAACAGAAGATACAACCGACTCAGAATACCGCTCGATTCCAGATCTACCTCATCACAGGCCCATTCCAAAATCTGCTGAATAACCTGACTGACACAGGGCAAGTTGAAACGAAAACGACCGGGATCAAGTTGCAATCCAATTCTGTTGTATGCCTGCCTGCAACTTCGACCATAAACCTCTTTGACCTTACACAGGCCATGAACCTGTCCAGTATTCAATGCTGCCGTATTGTAACAAGAACCATGGAGAGTCCGTTCTTTTCTGATCCAGACATACAAGTATTCGATCTGCGAAATCCAAGAAGCTGGGTTCTACATCTCATCGCACATCTTCAGCTGGATATAAAACATCCTGATGTTGCTGTAGTTTTACGGGATGCACAGTTCCTTGGAAGGCATCGAAGCGAAAAACTGATTCGTTTGATCCATTTCCAGGGTTGGGGACACATCGCAGGCTACTTGTCAATTTCAAGTTTCTTGAGATTACTGGTCGGGTGCAAAGATCCCATCCTGCTGCTGAAACGGTATTATGAATATTCGGATCTCTATGGCGAGGACCTATTCTTTTCTCTGATTATTCGCTTCGTCCGGATGGCCCTCAGGGCTCAACATGGCAGGAAGTATGCCGGCAGTCCGACTTTTTATACACATACCCTTGCGCTCCGATTCAATTCGAGCCGAGGCGCTGAAAGTATTTCCAATGCCCTGCATTTTCTCCGGGGAAACAATCCGGACCAAGAGGTTTTTATTACATTGATTACATGTCCTCTTATTTCAAGGTGGCCGGATAAATAGAACCTGAAAGAAAGGATTGAGAATACTGGCTAAAATAGAATTGACCGACCGGACACTATAAACGATATTGTATAGAGGTGATGGAAATGACACTCCAACAGGAACGAAATCAAATCGCAGAGCAGCTGATTGAAATGCACAAAGATGAAGACGGGCTTCAACTGGTTCGCCTGCTGGAGACACCTGATGAAAGCGAAAGGCGAGTAGCACTACTGGAAGTTAATCGTAATGCTGTTTCCACAGGAACAGTCATGCCTGTGTCCTTCCCCGCTTCTGGAACCATCACCCTGACTACAACGGTTCTAGAAGTGACACCCGATGTATATGAATCAATCGAACAGGGGAAAATACAATTGCCCGCGGGTTGGAAACTGGGGAAGGAACTTTTCAAGCGGTGACTGAAAACGAAGCTTGGAGCAATGCCTTCGCACGACAGGCTGCCTCTGATTTAACAGTCTCTGAATGGCTTTCTTCAACCAATTTACCCGCTAATCATTATTTAGAGCATCTGCAGAAGTTCATGGAAAAGGCCGCTAAGGCACATCAATATTCGATAGCGGACAAAGCTGGCCTGCCAAAAGATATTCAGGAAAGCCACAACTTCATAACGGCTGTGATTCCACAAATTTACAGAGAATTCATAGGGCGAAAGCGTCGTGTTCACAGTTCCGAAATCAAGGCCGTTAGAAATATCTGCAGGCAATTAGACCTATTGAATCCGGCTGTCGACGATGGTGGTCGGCGTAAAGATAATTGCGAATATCCATGGCAGACGATGGAGACAAACATGATCGTCCCGGCCGAATTCAAGTTTCCTGTCCTTAATTCATTGCAAACTGTGGAGGGGCGTCGACTGATTGTTGTTGTGAAAACTTTGCTTCAGCAGTCGCTGGTATAAAGCCTTCGCCTCTCATTCGAAAGGCGTTGGGAACCTGTGCTTTGAGGAGTTATTATGGAAACACCACGCATACAACTATGTCAGCGCGCTGTCGGGAAAATCAAAGTTGAGTCTCGTTAACTCGCTCTTCGTGACAATGATCTGGCTGAAAAGATGAAAGAGTCGGATGAATTTACCGGAGTATGCACGCTTAACGTCGGTTCGGACCGATACTCTGGAATCATATCCATCAATCTCTTGGATGGGGACATCTGGGTCTATGGGCAATTTCCGCATATCACAAGAGATCCCGACCCTTTCAAAACGCTCAGCACCTTTACCTGCACTCTGCCTGACGTCCGTCTTTTTACTCACTTTGGAACACTCGTAGGAGACTTAGGCACAGTTCGCGTTACGAGCGTTAGGCAAAGAGGCAGCAGCCATCTATACTCTGGTTCAACGATCAACCGGCTCATCAATAAGGCACCTGAATATTCCTATGACAAGATCAGAGTCACTACAGGATCCAGCCTCATTCGATTATCGCTTGAAGAGAAATTCATCACGCAAAAGGATCATAATCTGTTTTATCGCCTTTGGAAATTTTTCTTTGGCGCGAAGGGTTCGACTTTCCCGGACAGTGAGATCTGGTTTCGCTGTCACAGGAGTCGCTTGTTGGTCCACAAGGTAGTCGATATTAACGGAATTACTCTTTCACTGGACGCGAGTGACGGCATAGCGGCGATACGTTCTTCAGTTCCAATTTCCGAACGTCATGCGCATACTTATCGCGTTGCGCTGTCCTTTCTCTGGGGAGCTGAAGTTCACCACATTTTCACATGCACAGAAAAAGAAGTTATTCTGAATCTGATCGACGATGAAGTGCGCAATGGATTTTCTCCAGTAGAACACGATCATTTCGCGACAGGCTTCCGTTCCTGTTTAATCCATGCAAACACTCTCTCGGATCAGCAGTTTGAGAAGTTTCAAAATGATATGTATCTTTATATTGCCGGTAAAAGCGCGCGGATCTACATGAATTCGAGGCTTGCTCTTTTATACGTCGCGATTGAAGCTTTATTTGTCGGATCATCAGACGCGAACTTAGCGACTAAGATCCAACAGCTGTTCAATTTGAGCAATCCCACTCTTCCTGCTTTCAATTCATTCACTATCTCAAACTCAATCAACGCGGATCAATCAAGCTCCTTGGCGAGAATACGTAATCTGATCGTCCATGAGGGGTTCATGGCGGAATCCCTTTACTCGCATTGCAGTTCTGTCGGCGAACTGAGGAGCCCCGAAATTCTTGCAAAGTGTTCTAATAATGCGGTCTCGCTTTGGCTTTTCTTGGTCAGCAATCTTGATAAATACTGGCTAAATCTAATACGCTTCTCTGGACTCTACGTCGACTGCTCGCAGAATTTCCAAACCATTCCAACGATCAGGTAAAAGGTAAATTTCCGCTGACACATGGGGCTGCTGCCTGTCAGGACCACAGACTCAAAACTGTTCCAGTCGATGGAATTGTTACTGCAGTATATAGACTCTGAACTTCCGAAACGGAAAATTTTCGGAAGTTCAAATCTGGAGGTATAGCTTGAGTTAAGACTTGATTTACCGATTTGATCACGGCTCATACTTTCATTTTATTTGAATCGTTATCAATAACAATCTGTCCTGTCTACGTTGATCTTGAACTGAGTTTCGCAAAGAAATTCAGGAATTACCAATCAAGAAAAACGGTTACAGGAGAAACTCTATGGAAGAAGATAGATACGCAGAACTGCAGGTCTGGGTTCGTTATGGAAATGCTGAGATGGTCAGGGAAATTATGCTGGACGAGAATTGGGCAACGGAGGCCAATTTTGTGACTCTTGTGAATGCCGCCATTCATGGTCAGGCAGAAATAGTCAGGATCCTTCTGGATCATGGAGTGCCACCAGACTATATACCTGATGAAGGGCACTTGGACCCGGTCATGGCGGCTGCAATGATAAACCGTGCGGATATTGTAGAAACCCTTCTTGAGAAAGGGGGACGAGCAAATCCTCATCATGATTCTGACTTCGCGACTCCGGGAATCAATTATGCCATCGCATGGGGAAATGCTGCAATGGTAAAGTCCTTTATCAATCACGGGGCGACCTTCGACTACGGGATCAATCCGATTGATCTGGCCAGACATTTCAAACGGGAGAAAATCGAAGAGTTTCTTTGTTCGCTGGACAATGATGTTATTTCACCGGTCAGCGACAAGAATATTTTGGAAGAATCCATCGCCGAGCTCGAACCCTATATTTTGCACTTTGACTTCAGTGGTATCGAAGAATATTTGCAGAGTCTGATCGCTGATTTTTCACAAGATTCCATTCCCTGTTGAATCCAGTCCCTCAAATACATGATCATCATCAGTGTTCGAAGACGCCAATCCAGTCCTGTTCCCTGCAGGGGATGGACTGGATTCACACTCTATAGGGGCTGCACGGCCTTTAATCCCAGCGATCTCAATTACAGTTGATCTCAGGAAGATAGATTCAAATAATAAGAATCATTTGAATAATAGAGTTAATAGAAATAGTCTATTCCTGATGGTCAGATATGATCTCCATGATCTGCACCCCGATTGCATTTACCAGGCGTATCTTCACCATGCCCTGTTTACTCTGAGATTTAATTTCTGCTCAGTTCTTGCTACTTTCTTTGAAATGCAGAACCTGAATCGAAATGCACAGCGGCCCCTCATCATCAATGGTCTCTATAAATCTTTTATCCCTGTGCTCATCTTCGCCTGCGAGAATCTGCAAAGGGAGAAACAGTATGAGACTTTAATTCAAATAATAAGAATCATTTGAATAATAGAGTTAATAGAAATAGCGTGAATACTAAAACCAAACAGTATTTCTTATTTGCGACAGAGAATTCTGGGAACGCGTCTCGACAGTCCGTCGATTGTCCTTTTAAGAAGACCCCTGATTCCTCAGCACCAAAACCACTACCCTCTCTCCGGGCGATATACCGCAGCGGCTCACCCTCTGCCTGCTTCAGGCAGACTCGACCACTCGTATGCCCTACGACCCAACTTATCCCTCCTATCCATCCTTGTCTTCAGGAGGTTACTCGCCTATGATTAATTCCTGAGCGATCTATAATCCTGAGCCATCATAGATGACGCGAGTCATCTATGATGTGGAGTCTGAATCGAACCTGCAGTCCGGATCAAACTGCACAGGTAGGAGCAAATTGCCTTGATGTTCTGAATTTGGTGCCGATGGTATTCTGGGGAACCACAGTATAATTTCGAAGGAGATCTTTTATGTGTCACAGCAAGGGATTACAGGTGATTGTATCCCAACGTGAATCTTCGTCCTGTATGAATTCGGAGACTGAAGCACCGGGTGAAGGTGCTTCAGGGAATTCTCATCTCTACGACGATGATGATGACATTATAGAATTGAGCTTTGAGCCAGACGTCTTTCCTGATGAAAAGGAAGAGGTATTCCACTTGAACTCGACTGCGAAGGCAAATATAATTCCCTTTCCTGCTTCTTCTGTGGGAAAGAAATTATCAAAGGGCAAAGGCTCCTCCTATGGCGGTGACGACGGGTCTATGTTCGGCAAGGGCCTGACCGACGCCACGATGGAGTCCCTGTTTGCACGTTTCGCAGACCCACAGAGTGAAAGGTCACATCGGGATAGAGCCTTGCTCTTCTTCTTGTCTCGAACCGCTCTTCGCGCCCGTGAGCTCGTGAACCTCAAGTGGTCTGATATGATCTCCTCTCCTGAGGGCCTCCCCCTCTTTCGTGTCACGCGTAAAGGCGGCAACGTATCTTATACCGCGCCGGGCACCGAAGCCATCGCCACCGCTCGTGCCTATCATACCTCCTCTGGCATCACCTCTGACCACCTCTTCCTGAATCTCCCGTCCCGGACAAATCGCCACCGGCGCAGCCCCCTGTCCACTCGCGGCCTCCAACTCATTGTGCAACAATGGAATGTCCTTACTTGTTCCGGCCGCCCAATTCATCCCCACGCGCTTCGCCACACCGCTATTCAAAAAGCCTTCGACACCGTCGGCGGCATCGCCGCCCAAAAGTTGGCATGCCATTCGAGCCCTGCAACCACTTCAAAATTTTACACCCGCACTTATATCGATCTATCGCCCATTCTCGACTGGTCCACCCCTCCTTCTCCTGATGAATCTTCGCCTTCGCCTCCACCCTGAGGTTTTCCATAGTTGGTTTAGCAAATTTCAATAAAACCCCGGGGATCAAGGATAGTTTGGTCGTAATAATACAGTAATCCTTATAAACAATTACCCCTTTCAGTTAATAAAACAGAAAGCGGGAGAAGGGCAATCTGAAGCCATATTTACGGCAACTCGCAAA
The DNA here is from genome assembly GCA_009885105.1 of Spirochaetia bacterium. Taxonomy (GTDB): domain Bacteria; phylum Spirochaetota; class Leptospiria; order Leptospirales; family Leptonemataceae; genus VFLI01. The sequence goes on from VFLI01000023.1 coordinate 12,029, forward strand.
TTATGATGAACGTGAAATCCGGGAAATGCGATCTGGCCTTGAACTTTCCGAGTTGAACGAGTATTTGAAGCGGCTTATCGCATTGCGGGGATCGACAAGAAAGTTTCAGTATATTCGCCACGACTTGCCTTTGCCATCTCCTCGATAGCGGCGTCGATATGCATTATATTCAAAAACCTATTTGGGTCATTCCATCTCAAAAATGATTGAAATCTACACGCATGTCAGCAATGCCCGGTTTCCTTTTGAAACGCAGCCCCTATTGAATTGTAGCTTTTTCTGGCTTTCGCATAGATGAAATAACTGACATTTTTGTCGGGCTATTAAATCTTTGTTGACATTAACCACACATTCCTTCCGGATACAAGAGTTATGCGAAATCGTGCCCGTGCGGAAAGGTTGTAGCCAGTATGACATCTGACATTCATGCGGAAATAACTATCAGGAGGCTTTCGCTGTGTAAACAGCTCTATTTGCACGGCGAACGATTGTCCCGCCAACTCGATCCGCTCTCAAAAATGATCGCCGTCCACAACATGCACAATTCTATTGAGCTCTTCCTGCGCTCGCTATTCTTGTCCTTCTCTATTCGCCCGGAGAAACAGCTAAACATTGACTTTGAATCCATGCTTTCCGAAGTGGACAGCGCCGAAGTATTTAAGAGTGCAGGAAAGAAGATCCCCTACCGCGCCGAACTCAGAAATCTGAACCAGCTGAGAAACCACGTCCAACATCATGCCATTGAACCGGAAGAATCCAGCATGGACTACTGGCGCACATTCTCCCGTCAATTTCTGGCAGAATCGTTCCTTCAATATTACGATTTGGATTTTGCCACATTTTCAATGAATAACCTCTTGGGAGATGACATCCTAAGGCACTGTTTGCAGTTCGCCCGCGCGCAACTGAAAGAAAATAACCTTGAAAAGGCAGTTTCTCTGGCCGCTCTCGCCTTTGAACTCAGCGCCTTTGGATTTCACAGGCTCACCCCCAACGAGGGCCTGCAAAGTTCCTTCTTCCTGACGTCGGGAATGGACTTCCAAGACCCGCTAAGAAAGGTCGTCGAAGGCATTTACAAGCGCATCGATAGCGTAGAGCACTACGCTATCTTTCTCTCGTCTGGGATCACGGCCCGCGAGCTAAAAGAGTACGAAAGCAGCGCCCCTTCCGTAATGTTTGCCATTGTAGGGTATCCACACTTTGGCGGGTTCAGGACCGAAGTTACTCCCGAAAAAGCTGAGTGGGTATGCGATTTTGTCGAAAGAAATGTCCTTCATTGGCAGACAATTGGTTTCAGTCCGACCTGCCCTGAACATTTTCGAGAGCAAATATCGGCGTTTCTGACGGAATATCAAAAACCAGCCGCAGCCGAACCTATAGTTTGAAATACCTCGGAGGACGGGCACGACTTCGCATAACCCGACTCGCTAAAAAGTGATTTCTTCCGTAATGATAGTATATATACTATTTATTTTTAATACGCAGGCCGATCTTCATCGTCGCCTGAAACTACAATCTTCGCAGTACCCTCCCGTTCTCAAATAAATTATTTAGCGGAACTTTGCCGAATCTGCGATTTTTTCTATGTCTTTCTCCCCCCATCCCGTTTAAATGAACTTGTCCATGACGTCTCTCTTTTCATGTGTAAAACCAAAAATCGAGAGACTGCTTTAATGAATGCTCTGAGTAAAACGAAGTTCCAAGCTTCTTTGACCACTCCCAGTTTAGGATCAATCTGTGACTATCTTCTCCTGAACCGTCAGAAACTTATTTGGGCAATCGAAGATCTGGATAAACCACCTTTCGAAGGTGTCGGTCGTCATTTGGTTCAACTTCCCGGTGTTGATTTTCAAAATCCTAATATACGCCGCTTGGTGGGAACCCTGATCACTTTAATATTGCGCCCCGACTATCGATTAATATCTTCTGGCCACCGCGTCTCGTGGCTTCCTTTTCTAACCTCCTCAAAATACGAGAAACAGCTCTGACTATTCCTGACAACAGAACAAAGATCATGAAATGGTTTTGTGTTTTTAGCCTTTTCAAAAACCTGAATCGTCTCTTGATACCATCCTAATGATTTCCATTAAGCGCAAGGGACCAGCTACTCTATAGATCGAAATTTTTTCCGAAAATACCCCATTAAGCATTATCGCACGAGACCTATACTCGCTCAATCTTCCTAAAAAGAAAGTATTCCGATTCGTCTTTCAATGTAAATGAAGCGAAATCACCGATCCGGCTCCCGAAAAACCACCCTCTCCATGCAGGCAGGAACTCTCAAATGGATGTATGGCTACTTGATCAACTTAATCGATCACTGCAGACCAGAATTTGAGCTGAACAGATTTATTTTCGCGACGCTTTCAATGCAAGCACAGCACCGCATCACACGGAAGTTTATGGAAATCAATCCGCAGAGTAGCCGATCGCGCGGAGATAGATTCGAAGATCTGGACACACTACCCAATGACGCCTTCAAACTCCAGAAACGAACAGGAGCTACCGCGAAGCTGGCCACCGGTATTATCCGAGATGCTCTGATAAAGGATCAAGCTTCAGCCGAGCCTATCCATCCAATCGTGTGGAAACACTTACGGCAATTGCAACTCGATCTTGAGTTCAGCGAACTTGAGACTGAAATCATCATGTTCTTTTTCTGTAAAACATCCTCCGAGGACTTCACTGAATTCGTCGATGGGTTTTTACCGGGCAGGGATTTAACGAACCTGATAGCGCTCTGTCTCGGTAGAAAATTTTTGGATATCGCCACGGCATTAAAAGACGATCAAAAACTACTTAATATGGGGATCCTTGAACCATCGAAGTTTATCACGCGAGGTATCAGCCTCCATGATCAAGTTTTTTTGTATTTATCCGGCGTAGGATCCAAGAGCATTCTTAACAAATATTATCGCCGCGATACAGGCAAAACATTTCTCCTCTCAAGTTTCCCGGTGCCCGAAAAACGACGGCGTCTGCTCCAAGATATATTACAGTCCCCCGGAAGATCGAACATTCTTTTATATGGTCACCCCGGAACCGGTAAAAGCGAATTCGCAAGAAGTCTGGCAAGATCATTAAACCAACACCTGTTCATTGTGAATCAAGTTCCCGATGAATCAAATCGCCGGGCGGCTCTGCTGGTCACCGCAAAGCACGCTTCCAAAACGAAGAAGCAGGCCCTAATTCTATTCGATGAGGCCGATGATTTCCTGAATACCATGGTTCTGCTCTTTCCCCAGAAAGACCAACCGAACAAAGGTATCCTAAATGATTTAATAGATCGCAGTGATGCAAAAATCATCTGGATATCAAATCGCATCGATGAAATAGACTCTTCCGTCAGACGCCGCTTCGATTACAACATTGAGTTTCGTCCTTTCAACCGTCATGAGAGATTATTGATGTGGCAGCGTAAACTTCGAGGTCACCCCCTTAAAAAATCTATCGCCCCTGCGACTGTTGAATATCTGGCAGGTGAGCATCAGATCGATGCCGCCGGTATTTCTCTGGTGCTTGAACAGACACAGCGATTCACGTCTGCTTCCGGAAACAGGCATCAGCCAGAAATCGAAGAGACACTCAGGGAAATTGCAAGGCAACATGAATCACTCATGACTGGCAGAAAAGCACCCGCGTATAATAGAAGAAGACAGGATATATATGATCCTGCTTTCCTGAATTTAGATATGCCTCTGGATAGGATCATCAAGAGTCTTGACCAGCACTTTACACAGGACGACCAAAACCGGCAAACTTTGACATTTCTATTTTCCGGACCGCCGGGCACCGGCAAATCAGAGTTCGCGCAATATCTCGCCCGGTATGCTAAGAAAGATTTCTGTATTAAGAGAGCATCGGATCTTCTGGGGCCCTATGTCGGACAGACCGAAGCTCTGATCACAGAAGTCTTTAATAATGCGCAGCGTTCAGATTCCATTCTCATTGTTGATGAGATTGACAGCTTCTTAAGTGCGAGAAACGAATACCAGCCGCGATGGCAGAATTCAATGACCAATGAGTTTCTGTCGTGCATCGACCGCTTTCAGGGAGTATTTATCGCAACCACTAATATTCTTAACACCCTCGACCTGGCTGCAATCAGACGCTTTCAATGGAAAATAACATTTCGCCACCTGACTCAGAAAAGTCGCATTGAAATGTTCCGGGCTAACTTTAAGAAATTCATGAATGGACCATTACCGGCGGATATTCAGACATCCCTTCATAGGATGGAGGGTCTGACTCCCGCAGATTTTGGAATCGTGCTCCGAAAATTAACATGGAGGGACAAGCAATCAATATCCTTGCAGGAAATACTGACGGATCTGGAAATAGAACTGAACTCGCGATCACTGAACCATCCTATCGGCTTTCGGTAACTGCCGGAATGGTTTCATTGACTGCCATGGCGCAGCACTTTTCTTAGGAGATTGAGGAGACTGTATATGGATCAAGAACGTTTCGCCAAAGCAGACAATCTTGCGGAGGACATCAATGAGTATTTTCAAAAACATCAGGAAGATCCTGACATGATTGCTCTCAAAGCGCAATTGCAGGCTCTTGTCACAGGCCTTGATGTGCGGTATTCGGCGAACATCATGCTCACTCTGCACGTTTTCGATTCGAAAAGGGGAAAAACGATAGATATTTTTGGGGTGGGTTTGAATGCGCAGCCAGAAGGGGAGCCCTATCTTGTAACCGAGAGCGATTCCTTCGCCAGATATATTGTGAACGGATCAATAACAGAAATTCCCCATTCATATTGCCCGGTTTGCTGGGCGAAGTGTGTTTTCATGAAGAAAGGCCAAGAATGTTCATCTTGCGGATCCTCCTATGGCAGAAATATTAAGCTGCTCGCCGATAATAACGAATGTCCGAATTGTTTGAAAGGAGTCATCTCTCAGGAAAAACCAACCTGTCCGGAATGTAATTTTTATGCAGATCCAGATCTTGTTATCTGGGGATAAAACGAAGTTCTCAACCGGAGGTTATCGAAATTCTCAAATCATTTATGGTTTCTTCTTCCTCCTGTATTTCCGAACCGGTTTCATGTCGAGAACGTAAGCCAATGATTTCTTATCCGGTTCAATACTGAGAAAGTATGACAGCGGTTTCTTGTAAATCCGGATGAGATCCAGCAGTTCAAAGATATCCAGCCTGCGTTCACCGAGTTCGGCTTTGGATATGAATGTCTGTTGAACACCCAGCTTTTTGGCAACATCACCCTGTGACAGGCCAGCCTCCAGCCGGGCAGAGAAAAGCTTTGCAAGTAGTTTTCGGTATTCCGGTCGGTAAATGGTCTTCTTCAAGACCTATGATTGTATACCCTAAAAGGGGTTAGCCCAAATTAGGGTGAATTATTTTGTTGACTGTCTTAGCCTGATTTAGGGTATATCAGTTAGACAGACCTCTTAAACAAGTCTGCTTGGAGGGCGAAGAATGGTCATTCGATTCTTTATTATTACCGGTATTATCATCTGTTTGACGCTTGTTTGCAATAGGCCATCATCCGGCAAGTATTGCACAACCGGTCCGAATGGAATGGTTTTATGTGCTGACTTTGATTTTTCCAAGATGCAAGTGGTTTTAGATTCCCCGATTGCTATCTTTAATCATGTGGAAAAGATCGAAAAAAGGGAGGCGGGTGATTACACATATGTTCGCGTCGCCCCTTTCGGTTCCATACCGTTTCGCGTTGAAAATAATCGGATTATTGAGCCAGATGGCATTTGGGAGAAAAAATAAATCCAAATCTCATGCCTCTTTTTCAAATCAGATAATATAGCTCAAAACATTGTTTACGCCATTTTGGGGTAAATAATGAGGATATGAAAGGGCCATGTTCTTTTACGGCAAAGAAGAATTGACAAATATTGTCGCGAGGATTTAGTCTATCCGAAGCGCAAACGTCCACACGAGCGCCTCAAAAAAATGATGCTTCCCCGTTTTTTAACATTAATCATTCTTGGAACCTGCCTGTTTACGCTCACCGGCGGATGCTTCACAGTCACGCGCGAGCCGCCAAAGAAGGTCGAAAACGAAATCGTTTCAGAACAAAACAAGGACATTGAGCGTTTGTTATTCAAAGTAGACTTTGAAATAATAAAAAATATAGTCCGCGCAAGAGTTTCCGGAAATATTACAACAACGACCACTAATGTTCGCCAAGTGCGCATCAATTGGCTTGAGCACTACAGGATATCTATCGACGACCGCTTTCTTGGTTCTTGCGTTGGCAGTTACATTATAGGTTGGGTAGTTTGCCCGATCATTGCTCTTTTGGAACTACCAACACTCCCTTTCCGTTCTTGGGACAAATCGTGGAGTGATGAGAAAGAAGTTTCACATGAAGTAACGACTCGCAATCGAGAAGTTTCAACAAATGATTTGTCTCTTCGCTTCTGCGGCCGCCTCTTCCTGATTATAAACGGAGAGGCTTCATGTAGCGTAGCAGATTTCCTCGAAGCGGCCGGGTCCAGTCCAGAACGTCTTGAAATTCTCCACGCCGATGGATCAATTGCCGGCCCAGTCGAAGGGGTGGAACCACAAGTTATCGCCAATCAGATTCGCAACACCCAATCTCAAGAGAAACGTATTGTGGCCGAACAACAAAGAGCAATAGAGCAACAGCGTCTACTCGAAGAAGAACGACAACGGGATGAAGCAGCTCGGAAGGAAGCTGCAGAAAGACAACGGTTAGCAGAGGAGGAACGTCAACGTCAACTTGCCGAGCAAGAAAAAAAGAAATCTGAAGAGCTCGGCCGATTACGCGCCGTCACTATGTCCCGGCAGGCAACCATCAAGGCGAACACAGTTCTATCGGGCGCTTATCGTATCGTTGCCCTTCTTGAAGAATCGAGCAAAGAACGATTCTCTCGCCCAGCTTATTCCCAGCGGATTTCCATTCAAGCCGATACGGAAGCAAAGGCTATTTTCCGAAACGGCCTTGTTTTTGATTTAGCAGGTTGGTGTGCCGTGAAACATGATATTAGCGGACTTCTGCGATCCACTTGTTTTCCCGGATTGCTAAATTATGGTGGGAGTTTTGACATGCACATGGAAAAAACATCGCAAGACCTTAAAGAACGCATCGAAGTCATTCCAGGAGGTAACATTTTTGACGTGCGCGTTCAGATATCACAATCTTGTATGGTATTCAGTTGCTTTACCTTCACGACTTTTGATGGATTACAATTGCATGTCCGTATCCTGTCCGTTAGCAATATCCGCACACCTCCTCCGGAATGGCCCGGTCTTTCAGAGCAGCAGATAAACATGACACCAGACCATCCGTCATCTGATAGGACCGGGGATATTCGTGTGACATTGCAGTTTGTGAACGAATCATTCCTTAAATGGGTAGCAGATGGAAATATTTCCACTGGAGTATCGATCCCTGTCGGTGAGACGAGAATTCTGGAAGCGAAGAATCGACTGGAGATCACTGTGGGCAACGCTGGCGGAGTGCGAATTATTCGAGCAGGGGTGCAACCTCGTATATTGGGGCCACCCAATAGGATTGTTAAGATTATATATAATTTAATTCCAGATCCACTCAACCCGGCTATTCTTAAGGTGAATGAAACTATTGAGGAAGTTCAATGACAGGCTCTACCCTAAAGTTCACATAAAATCTTAGTTATCCTCACACGTCCTTCCAGATATGGAGGGAGCAACCGACTTGAGAACCGATCCTATTCTCGAATGGTATCGAAAGCATCCTGATTTAATAAAACCTGGTAAACTTCGACTGGCCATCGACTTCGACTATACCCTGACAGCGGCGAAAGCTGATTACAATTTATCATCTCTGCCTTCCCCTCAGGCAGGGTCCCCAGAGACTCTGCGAAGTCTCTATTCTCAGGGCTGGTATATCATCGTCGCCACGGCCCGCTTCGACAGCACTGTGTTCAACACTGACGAAATCAAGGTAAGTCATGGAATCGTATCAGAGTTTCTTCTATTAAATAACATTCCATACGACCTGATCTGGAAAGACCAATCCGCCGGCAAACCTCATGCTTGCTGGTATCTCGACGATCGATCTTTACCGCCATTCCCCGGATGGGAGTTCGCCAACAAATACCTCTCATCTTATATGTGTGAAATAGAATCCATCTGGCAGGCAGGTCATCCATATCCATTTCGCGAAGCAGTAAAACAATTCAGAATTCAAACAGGAGGATTAAATATGCAACCGGATGAAAATGTTTTTGGAGAAATAATCTACGCGTATACTCGCAAGCAGGCACTGGAGGATGGAGTACTTGTCGATCTTACCGGATACAAAGTTACGCGAGAGTATTTCAAGTTTCCCGTGGCTTGCAGCAGCGCTGTCTGGGCTGCTATTGATCGGGCGATAACTGATCAAAATAACTGTTCTGACATTGAAGGAATCCTGCACGACATCTTTTTTATGGGCATCATGACGGGAAAGTCTGTCACTGAGTCCGAGAAGGTTTTCGCAGTTCTGATTCAACAGGACGGAAAGCAAGAGTCCTTCGATATGAGGCTCGCATGTGGACCCGGTGACGAAGGAGAGCCAGTTCTGACAATCATGTTTATTGATGAGGACTGAAATATTACGCAGACCGAATAAAATGGAATATTCCGCGCCCCGTCCTAAAATGAGTGATAGAAAAAATCAGGGCCAATCTATTTCCCAAATCTTGGCCCGCTGTGGAACCGTGGCGGAAATTCAAATGGGATCGAGGTCAATATGGTATTCGAACATGGCAGGTAAATTCATCACAGGCTCTTGCTATAGATGTTTTCGGCACAATAAAATCATCGCCTGAACGAGATTTTATTCTCAATGCCGTCGCTGACCGACTTGGAATCAAAAGTGAAGGCGAATGGACTCTGGATTTCGAATGGATTGATCCCCACAACAGAACCAATCTGAATGAAAAACGACGGACTCAGGTTGATGTCGTAGCGAGAAATGCGAAATCTCTGATATTCTTTGAGTGCAAATTCAGCGAACAAGATGGAGGGGCTTGCTCCCGGCCGATTCCTAAACTTGAATTCGGCGGTCTTGCGGAGTGCAATTCCAATTACGAACTTCAGTGCGACCCGATCCGTTATGCCCTGTTTGACTATTATCATATTCCTGTGCTGGATGCGAAGTGTGCCCTGACACGAGTGGGAATCCGATATTGGAGATATATCCCGGAAGTGCTGCGTCTTGATCCACAGCTTATCTATAAACCCTGTCCTTTTTCCGGTTCCCTCTATCAATGGATGCGAAATATGGTTCTTTGCTGGCGAATCGCAAGCGTAGCCGGGATCCAGCCTGTTTTTGTGATTGCCTTCGCGCATGGCGAAGGTTTGCCGATGTCTGATCGTATCAGATCAAAAGCATGGGACCTGCTCTTTGCACCCGTCCGTCGCGAAGCCATCGTATTTCAAACCATGAGCTATCAGGAGATCATTCGCACGGCAATGGTGGCTATCGGCAGCGCAGGAAAGGACATTGATGTCTGGGTGAAGCTGGAGCGATGGGCTGAGAGAAAGATAGCCACTGTTCAGAAATTCTTTCAATCGTAAGCTGGTCTAAGAAGAAAACTTCACCTCCATAGAACCAGCCCCACTTGAAGCGTCTCTCTGTTCATAAGGAGAGAGTATATGAACATAATGAATGAAAAAGATACGAAAAATCAAAAACTGCAGGTTGTTCCCAAAGCTGGTGAAAAACCGGTGGAACTGACCCAAAGACAAATCTACGAGAAAAAACTGGCAACAGTTCAGCAGCGCTTGAAAGCGATGGATCTGGAGATTTCTGAAAAGGAAAAGAAAAATGAACCGGTAGGGATCCTTCCCAAACAGCGGCGATCTCTTCGATCTTGGGAAGTTCGCTTCCAGCGAAAACTGAAAGAAGCTTCCTGATCCCAGAGTTTCTCAAACAATGAAACCCGGCCCTGAGCCGGGTTTTTTTTTGTGCGGATAAAGTTCGACACGATGGTCCACGTCTTTCTGAAAAAGGAGTCCCACATGAAAGCAATCAAAGAAGCAGAAAAGAAGACCGATCAATGGTTCGAGTTAACCTCCCGGAAGGATGAATTCCAGAACATTTTACGACTGCTGGTTGACTTTGACGAAAAGACCGGCAGATATAAAAATTATGGAGGCGAAGAGCAGCACTGGCTGCGAAAATCGGCCAGCCGTGTTACCGATCTAAATGAACTGCGAGTGTTTATCAAAAACATCGGCAGCTCAATCTACATGGTTGTCGTTGAGGCTTCCGTGAATAATGGCGTCGCCGTCACTGCGTGGATTCATGAGGACGGCATTCATTCAGAGCGTGAACAGTTTCAGGATAACCCTGACCATCCTGTGCATGGAATCGTGTGCCTGACAGATTTGTTCAAACAGGCCACCGAAGAATTAAATCAGGAAAGTATTGAAAAACTGGCTGTGCCGGTTCTCGACTTAATGCAGGGTGTCAAGGATTGATAGTCATGATCCCGCTCAAATGTGCAACGCATTAAGCCGGGCCGAATCTTGGGAGGCTGTATGAAACGAATGATTCCGGATTGGGAAAAACAGGGCGTCGTAATCGCATGGCCGACATGTTTATCGAAATACGTGGGAAAGAAGAACAATCTGTTGCCTTTCTACAGGCAACTGTTGAAAATTTTTATGGATCATTCTGTTCCAACCTTTGTTCTTGTTAGCACTCAAAAAGATATTGAGGACATCAGGGTTTCCCATGGTCATCAGCCACATTTGCGGGTAGTCTATATTCCAGGATTGTGTGATATCTGGCTTCGGGACTGCTCCCCGTGGGTCGTCAATGACGAAGGAGTTCGAACCTACTGGCAACCGGGCTATGATCCGGATTACTTAAAGAAAGAACATTTCAGGGCTGCGATGGGACCGGTTATGGAATCATTCGCGAGGAGTTACCTGTCCGAAGACTCTATTCTATCATCCGTCTTTTCTCAATTTAAGGGGAATCTGGAATGCGATTCGAAAACTTTTTACTGGGAAGGCGGCAATGCGACTTACAATGCCTCCGGCACGTTAATCGCGACGAATCACATTCTGAAGGCCAATAATGTTACGCATGCTCAGGTTTCTGCAATGGTTCAGAAAGACTTAGGTGTAGATTCCCTGATGCTGATAGATTCGGAACCCGGCGACATTCTTCATCATTCAGATGGCACGTTACGTTTCTGGGATGACCAGACAATTCTTTTGAGTGATCTCACAAACCTTACTGATTCAAGACTGACTCCTTATCAGAAGAATAAGTATAAGGACTTCTTCTCTAAATTAGAAAACCTGCTAAAGGCGAAAGGATATGAGTTCATTCCGATACCGGTCGGTCCATTTCATGACGGCGAATGGCTGGATGGCGCTCCGTCTGCCCGAGGGTGTTATATAAACTATTTACATATGAAGGATCTGGTGATCTTACCGGTGTTCGGAAATCAGGAACAAGACCTGCTGGCTGTTCAGGCATTTGAGTCCCTGAATGATCGGTTCTATTCTGGCAAAAAGAAATTAGTGAGTCTGGATAGCAGCGTTCTGGCGGACTTTGGTGGAGTTTTGAATTGTGTTACATGGACTGTTTGACGGAAGCCAATATAAGACATGTGTTACCCTAAAACAGGGTATCCCATTATAGGGTGAAATTATCTTGATTGAAAATCGGGTCTGGATAAATGATAGCAGAAATCACTGGTTCGGGCGTCCCTCTTTATGAGGATCGGATGAGATGGCCGGCAGAGGTCATTGCCGTCTTGCTGATGACGTTCTTTTACAGGAGTTGAATATGTATAAGTATCATGACTGCTCATGGATAAACAGAATAAACCAAAGCAACAGATACCAGCATACCAAGCTGCTTATCAGCGCAATTCTGATCTCCGTGATTACTCAATCCGCTCAGAGTCAGAGCATAGTAGGTAATTGGAAATGCACCAACGCTTCGGGTTTTGAGACGATAATGATTCTGAATGCGGATGGTAGCCTGACGGCCAGAACCATTCTTGGTCAATTTCTTGGAACTTACTCGTTTGACGGGAGAAATTTTGTCTACACTATGAGTGTTGGCGCAGTGCGATCGAGGCCGGTCGTGAATATTATTTACCGGATTGAACAAAGCGCTTTTTATTCATATCCTCAATCCAACCCAAATCAGAGAGAAGTTTGCCAGCGAGTTGTGGCCGCTGATCTTCCAGCTGAAAACACACGCGGTCCGTCTCGCCCCTGCACATTGGAAAGGGGAGCTATTTGTGAATCAGGGAATTGCATGAATGGACCCGGCGTCTTGCGCCACGGGAATTGGCGTCTCTCCGGAAATTTCTCAAATTGCCTCATTCAAGGGGGTAATGGAACTTTCGAAATCATCGGTGAGTTGACATATACCGGTGAGTTAAAGTTTACCCCTGAAGCGGTAGGCCCGAATGGTCAAGGAAGGATGGTCTTCTATGGGGGCCCAAATCACTGTGTGGCGGAAGGTCACTTTAAGGACGGCCTGCTCGACGGCTTCGGAAAACTGACATATACCGCCGGTCCGGTGAATGGAAAAATGATTGAAGGTATTTTCAGGAAAGGTCAACCTGAATCGGGAAAAATCACATTCCCGGGATCAGAGGGCGGCATTTACGAAGGACAAATAGTGAATCTAATGCCCCATGGCCGTGGCATTTTGAAATACAATAACGGGAACGAGTTTGAAGGAAATTTTGTCTCCGGTCATTTTGAGGGATACGGCATCTTTACTTATGCCAATGGAGATTCCTATGAAGGTGAATTCAAAGAGGGTGCATTTTGCGGACAAGGAGTCTTTCACTGGAGCGATGGAACAAAATACGTAGGTCATTGGGAAAATGGAAAACAACACGGATCTGGCACTGAATACGCAGCCGATGGCTCAATTGTATATCAAGGTGATTACATTTATGGCGAAATGGCAGGGCAGGTCCCGGCGACTTCAGACCCGCCTCAAGACTCCAATACGAAGTCCCCATCTCCAATATCTCAATAAAAAGGAAACAACATGGCTGTCGCAGGATCAATTCTTTCTCTATTTCTATCAACTTTCGGAGCCATTTTTCTGGTTCTTCAATTTTTTACAGGCGAAGCCGGCGCCCATGCAACATTGTTCCTCGCGATGTGCATGGTTTCGCTACAGTTTATATTTGGTATCATCAGTTTTTTCAAAGGGCGGGCCGCTGGCATTGCCATTATCTCGACAGCCCTCTTCGTTTTGATTTTCGCTATCGCCACCAAGGCGGTTATTGTCGTAATGTTTGAAGTGGTGATGATTGGAGCAGGATTGCTTAGTTTCTTCGGCGGGAGAAGTCCCCGGACATAGTAAACAATCTTGATAAAAATGCGAATGATAAGGCGCGTTGGAACAATATTTTCTGTAAAAAACATTTCGACTATTTCATTTTATTGATGATTGCACCCGGTTACGGGATAAAATCAAACGGATATGGCCCCGTCTCTCTTATTGAAAGGAATCTTTAGGAGACAATGTATGAGAACAACGGCATTAAATGAAAGTGAGATGAAATTACTGGCACCTTCTGTATTTGCAGAAAGACCGGCGGGTCATACGAGCGAAAAATACAGTTTCGTTTCAACGGTGAAGGTGCTGGATATCCTCAAGGGCGAAGGCTGGTTTCCAGTTGCTGCTCAAGAGACTCGATCCAGAGCCCCGAAAAGAAAAGGATTTCAAAAACACATTCTGCATTTGCGTCACCCCGACTATTCCAAGGACAGAGAATTCAAAAACGTCGGCGATGTGGTCCCAGAAATTGTCATCACAAATTCGCATGACAGTTTATCCTGTTTCAGTTTGAGAGCGGGCTTATTTCGTCTGGCCTGCTCAAACGGATTGATTGTATCCGACCAGTCTTTCAATAGTCTCTTGATACGACATCTTGGATTCGATGATTCCCGCATACTGGCAGTCACGCAGAATTTTGTCAGTAAATTTCCTGAGATCGCCGGTCGGGTTGATTCTATGCGAAGCCGCATCCTGAGAGAAGAGGAGCGTCTGAACTTTGCGATTCATTCCGCAGAGGTGAAATGGCAGAAAGCGCCTATAGATCCCATTGCATTGCTTTCACCCCGCAGATATGATGATCACGGAAAGGATTTATGGACAACTTACAATGTGGTTCAGGAGAACTTGATGCGCGGCGGCATTCTTGGTAAGACAGAAACCAACCGCACCATCTCCACTCGTCCAATCAGAGCCATCGATGCCATTGTTTATATCAATACGCACTTGTGGGAACTGGCGGCGCAGATAGCGGATTATTCTGCAAGTTGAGCGAAGTATCATTCCAGCATAGTGATTTCAATTCCTATCTTTGCAAAATTCTTTCAGTAAGAGATGCTACAAGCATTTGATTCATAAGTCTCGTCTTAAGATCGCAAGCACATCCTCCGGTTTCGATGCGATGATAGTAGAATACCGCGCATCGTATTTCAGTGGCTTTGTGATCAGTAGATGATGCAGGCTGTTTTCAGTGAAAAGGTAATCGCAAAAGGGCAGGGAAATGGCTGCATGCCGAATATCATCAAAGTCATTCTTATCGAATTTCCGAGTGCGCTGATTGCGGATTGCAGCGTTAATTCCGGCCGTAATTGTGATCTCCGGAAAAAAATCAGCATTCTTTTTTAGAATAAAGGTGTTGATGATCAAATTTATTGAATGCTGTAGGGTTTCTTCTGATACGCTGCCTTCCGGTGGTTTTCCATTCGTCATTATGAAGATTCGGCTGAACGCCTCCAAAATATGGGGCTTGAGAAGATCGCACGTTCCCTTGATTTCATCAATAAACAATTCGTTAAAGTCCTTGTCAGACCTCTGCATTAGGTTTGGATCAGAGTTGAACGTGTTTGCGAGCGCCAATTTATCGGTTACGTATTCTGTGAAATCAATACTGTCATGCAGGTCTACCATGTCAGAGATGGAAAGGTTTTCGGATAAATCGATCATGGCCTTTTGAATCGAGAGTTCACTTTCCGTAGGCAGCATTGAGCTGCGAAACTGCACTTTGCATATTCCGGTGAAATCTGCCACCCAATCCAGCCGAAACCTGCCACCGGTTCCGCCTGAAAGTCAGCCGCTTTTTCTCTTAATCTTTTTATATACTCCTTCACATTTAGGTGGCAGGTTTCAAGTCAAGCTTTCCTGATATTTTTTGCGCACAGATTCGCCCTTCAAATCGATGCGATGCGC
>VFLI01000076.1 GCA_009885105.1 Spirochaetia bacterium
AAAAACAGTCGCCATGAGGCGACATGCAGCACGTTATCGGCAGTACTGGCGACTCATGTATGACAGAGGGCTTAAAATTTATTTCATACGTGACCCGTCTCGGCTAAATAACGCGGCAGAGAAATAACGGAAATGGGCTTGGAAGTTCATCCGCCCGCCATCTACCATCTACTGAAGAAATACGCAGCCTATCCGGAAATAAAGAAAATTTATGTCACGGAAAACGGAGCCGCCTTTCCCGACGTTGTTGCAGACGGGCGCGTGCACGATGAAGGCCGCATTAAATTCTACCAGGATTACATGGCGCAGGTCCTTCGCGCAAAAAACGAAGGCGTTCCCGTTTCGGGTTATTTTGTCTGGAGCTTCATGGACAATTTCGAATGGGCAGAGGGATTCAGGCCGCGCTTTGGCATGGTCTACAACGACTATACGACGCAGAAGCGAATACCGAAAGACTCGGCGCTGTGGTGGCGCGATTTCTTGGCTTAAGTAGAAAAAAAAGATACCGCTTTCAGCAGACTCCCAGTCAGCTTATTCACCGAAAACAAAGTCATGCGAATAGCCTAAAAACACCGCCTTATCAGTGAATTTGAATTTATGGTTGTTTATCAGATAATTTGAGAGCGCCTCCGAGGTGTTGGTTGTATATACAATGGACAAACCGGGCGTTAACGCCAGGGTCTGCTGATAGGTATTGTGATATCCGGGATAACGGGTTCCCGATTCATTCACCACAGCCATAAGAATAAGGTGGTTCCTGGCATTGAAGTTATATTGTACTCCTCCCTGATAGGACTGAATGGATACCCGATAGTAACTCTGGTCCTGGCTGAACGGGCCCATTGAGAAATTCTCGTAGCTGAAATTTCCTTTTAAGGAGGGGGCCGTAATATACCTGGCCAGAATCGTAAAGCTGTCCACAGCCCGGAATTGCATTTGAAGACCAACGAAATTGCCTATAGCAGAAGCCCAGGTTTCGATTTTTCCCACTGAATTGCTGGGGAAGGGAAATGTCGATGAGCCAAATGAAAACATTGTAATCCCTTCGAATTTTTCTTTATAGTAGTATCCATGCCGCATCCGGCCGAAAAGCCCTGCCAGGCGTAGCTTTCTATCCAGGAAAGAAAATTCAATTCCGGTATTGACCCTCTCGTCAATCTGCCGGAAATTCTTCAGGCTTGTCTCATAAAAGGAAAGCGCACTCATTGTCGGCGTACCGGGCATTAAACTGGTCGAAGCATAGCCGATGCTTGTATAGACGGGTTTGCCGCCAAATCCAGCAGCCTGGGCCGCGCCGATAATCCCCATTGTGCCTAATTGATGGATGTACTGGATAAATAAATCCGCGCCAGGTGCTGTCTTTTTTTCCCAGGTGTTCATCAATCCCCCGGTGGAAAAACTCCCTCGGTTTTCCACAATCATATCGTCCCGGTTGATACGGGGCTCCCTTTCATTATTTATTCTCCCGCCTCCGGCCATGATACCTAAAGTCAATTCGTGGGCCGGGAGAACGGACGGCAGGAGGAATAAAACCGCCGACAGGCATACTATTATGCATATTTTTGTCAATATTATTCTATTTGTTTTTTTATTTATTATACTTACTTTCTTAATATGTTTATTTTTCATTTCTTTTTTCCCGATTGATGTTTCATGGCGTCATCTTATCATTTTGATCCCATCAACATTTGTATTTTACGTCTCTTATTTCTCTGCAACAGCCTCAAAGCCACTCCAGCCCCTTCATCGTCGATCCGGACCACGACTCCGCGAAGAGCATGCCGATCCGCTGCCCCTTCGGTTTCTTTATCCGCAGTCACATCAAGATTTTGTCCTGTCTTAAAACCGTCTGCCGGTGAGATAAAAAAACCCCTGTTGTCGAGAACCTTTGTCTTAATGACCGAGCCGTTAATGCGTATACTTATTTTCGCCGGATGCCGCTTTCTAAAAAGCCAGTCGTGCTCAAAAAGATTCATAAATGAAGCGGAAAGATCTCGGTGAACCAGAAAGAAGAGCAGCGCGCTGACCAGGCCCGTCTGAATAAGTGAAACGGTATTGTGCTCAACCGGATTGAGAAACAGAATAACAGCATTGTAAAGAATAAGAATTCCAGAATAAGCAACCAGCATATACAGGCCCCAGCGGCGGACAAGCAGAAGACCCGCGCCTATAAAGACCGGAAATACAATAAAAAGGATATGGAGCGGCAAAAGGCCGTCGTTTATTCCGGGACGGGCTGACAGAATTACGCGGAACGCTGCTTCCAGATACACAATGTTCAGAAGCGGCCAGAGCAGACAGAGCATGCCTGTCAAAAAAAGCGCAGGCGGACGCCGGGTGTGGCTAATATTGCGGAAACAGGAAGGAAATCTTAATGCTATACTTTCATATATCATTGAAGTTTTTTTATATCCTCCGGCACGATTACCGGCTCATCCACCGCCAACAGTTTCTCCAGCCGGGCACGGTGCGCCTCCACAACCGGATCTTTTGGCGAATCCTCAGCCTGCTTTACTTCTTCCGCCATATGCGCCCGGCTTTTGTCATAGGAATCCTGTCCTACCCGTAAAGCACGCTGCAACTCATTGCGCGTAATATCCGGTGTATGGGGATCCTTGATCAGAGCGTTCAGGCGCTCTTCATCCCGGGTATTCCATTCATCCAGCTTTTCCAGCGAGGAACGCGAATTACTCTTGCGCAGCGCGCTTGTGACAAGGCGGTGTACTTCTGAGAAACTTTTTGTATCGGCAAAACCTGCCTCCTTGATCGCTGCCTCCACTTTTTGCTTTTCCTCCGGCTTATAGTCAGCGCCCCAGAACGATAAATCAAAAGATGCGAGTTTTCCTATCAGGGCCGGGTTAAATTTTCGGATATTTTCCAGTGTTCGGATATATTTGGTTATGTTCTCTTCCCTTATGGACGGCGGCGCGTTTTTCCGGCAGCCCGACGTGTAAATGGATAAGAAGAATATTCCGATAATGAAAAAAGGACTATATTTAGGAACCATTACGATCTCCCAATCTTGACTACAGGATTTTGTGGATTTTGTTTCAATTCTTGATACTCTGGCATTGGTGTACGGCATACGCCAATCGCAGTAGCGATCCGGAGCAATTGGGATCGCTGGACGGCGGGGATATGAGACAGACTCTGTACACGTCTGCAACAAGCCCCATGCCAAATTCGTTCATGCACTCATCCCGGCGTCTGTGCGCATTCCCGCAGTTCATGAGAGCAAAAGCAAGCAACACAAAAAGAATAAACAGTCGATTTTTCAGCAGGTTCATCATCGCTCTCACCAGTCCAATGGAATCGTGTAGATCGTAGGCGGCCCCCCGGCGCTGCTGAGCGCTGTTATGGTGACAGAACCATGATGCCGAATCAGCAGATCAAAAATGGTTATATGTATCCGCACATGTAGATTGTTAGCGCTGGTTTTCCAGGCCAGAACATTGTCCAGTCCGCTGATAAACCATTCGGCTGTTTTCCACGGCCAGCAGTTGACATCCACAGGGTATATAGTGAAATCCGCCTCAATGCGTCCTGTGAGCGGGATTACAACCCCAAACAATTCGCCCCAGAGGTCGACCACGAGGTCCACGCCGCTAAGGACATGGCCGACACGCGGCGCTTCGCGGATCGCGCCGGGATAAACTAAGGGAACATCAAAACGAAACGTATTGTATTCGCGGTCCACTAGAAGAAAGCCCGCTGTATCTTCCCACAACCAGCGGTCCCAGAATGCCCCGTGGAAGACGAACTGGTTTTTTGTTCCTGTGACTGTAATAAAGCCGATCGCAGGATGGCGATCGATAACTATGGCTGTGCTGTCCCGGTCGCCGCCGAGGTCTTCCCATTCAACAGTTATCGGGATTTCCACTCCCGCATTCCAATTGCAACGGTTGAGGACCGTGGGCATCCCCTGATACCCGTATCCGATAGGCTGGGAATGAACCTCAATACCATCCGGCCAGTTGGGCGCCACGAGCGCCGCAAGAGCAGGCCGTATAGGCGGCGGCAATGTGCTTCCTGCTCCTGCATTTGCAGCAAGTGCATTCGCTGAGTTTACAGATGCACCGGGCATTGTCCAATCACCGGCAAAAACATTCTTGAATTTTTCCGGCTTGGCAATGTAGAAAAGATTATTGAGAAGCATGTAATCCAATCCATTGAATTCTGTAGGGATTGGCATCTTTCCTCCATTGTGATCCGTTTTATCTGTAATAAATCGGTTGTGCGACCCCCAGCCGTCAATAATGTCGCCATGACCATCATGTGTGCCTCCATAAGGCGCCTTGCGGAGCATATCTTCAATTTGTCTTTCAGTCCAGACATACAACCGACCTCTGTGAAAAAGGACGGAATTCAATAATGTATAAAGATGAAAATCCTGCCATCCTTGCAATAATTCGAGAAAGTTTGGAGTAGCATCACCCCAGCCGTTGCCAGCCGCCCCCAGCGCCATCATCATGTGGATATTGTCAGCCATGCTGCCCTGATCCGATCCGCCATTAAACACTGTGATCGTATGGTACAGACTTTCCATAGTCCATGTACCGGCGGGTAATCCGTACCAAAAAACTGAAGCGAGTGGGTTAACATCTGTTCGCGATCCAAAAATCCAAAAACCAGCTTGACTAAAGCCTTCCGAGTAAACTAAAGCGCTGGCTCCCCGTGCGACCTTTACGAGAGGATCGCTCGGGTCGGTAGGATGAAAGGGATCAAAATAAGGAATGCCCACGCCCTTCCAGAGACCCAAGTGGCGGGTTTTTGGATTTACCGGTTCATATATCGTCCAAGAGGGATGTTTCCCTACATAGCGGACGATATGTCTGGCTTTGTTTTTCGCAAATAAACGAAAATTCATAATGTTGTATGCAAGTTCCGCAGGTACCAGACGATTCACAAGAGACAGGCCCATTAGCAGGTGTATGGCCTGATCCTGACTCATTTCCTTCATCACACGTGCCTCAGGTATGCTAGGTAGAGTTATTGGATCCGGCCAAAGCTCAGCAATCCCTCCATACGGGAGAGCATCTGAACGCACATGAATAGGGCGTCGGTTTTCAGAATCATACATTCCCAGTTCTTCAATGCGCGGTCTTGTCACATCATCGCGGATGAAAAAGCCCGGCTGGTTCGGCCAGCGATACCAGGAAAATTCAGTGCCCAAGAGATGGAGAACTGCCCTTATATAGTGCGTACTCCACATTGTTTCTTCCGCAAAACGGTCCAGCCGCTCAACAGCAAGTAGTGCGCAGAAAAGCTCAATCTGGGCATTCTGCATATCATTGCCCCCGCCGTAACCCGGAAACTCTCTGGGATGACTGAGCATATAGATTTCTGTTGCCAGCACGCCTATATACCAGCCCAGTTTTACCGTTGAATCTCCCCAGTGTCCAAATTTACCATGGTCATAACCAGACGTATCTATTCCCAAATTAATGACATCCTCAGCAGGCAAGCATCCGCCCGCATCGGTGTTTATAAGCATAAATTCATTGCGTAAACGGTTGCGGTAATTCCAATAACGGTACATATTCTGATTGGCTTCCGAAGTTGTGGCTAGAGCGGGCGGCATGTCCGCAGAGTAAGGAAATTTTACCGGAGGGCCGCTGCCCGGTGTCAGTGTGGCCAGCCATGTCGGCGGACTGCCGACCATGAGCCACGGTTCAATACCGTACCCGTTACCGGCAGGCAAAGCTGCAGGTTGCGAATTCAGGGCGCTCGCCGCGAGCATAAGGACAAAGGTCAGCGCAAAGAGCCGAAGAGCCGAAGAGCCGAAGAGCCGAAGTTAGGTTTTTCCATATCATATGTTCCCCCATTACGATGTAGAAAAGACTTTAGTTTCCCTTCTTAAGGGCTGGGTTCCGTAAAGTCAATTCAGAAAATCTATTTAAATAAAAAAAAATCTAAATTTTAAGCCCTCTGTCATACATGAGTCGCCAGTACTGCCGATAACGTGCTGCATGTCGCCTCATGGCGACTGTTTTTGTCCGAGCCTACCTTTTTTTGTTGACCCTATGATGGGAGTAATGTCGTATAAAACTAAATATTATAGTATCATCATTCAAACAGGCATCCTTGATTTTTTCCGGGGAAGCGGGCTTGAAGCAAGCGGAATTACAAATCAAGCATTTAGCCTCTGCCCGTTTACTCTCGCCGAACAGACGAGTTCGCGGGAAAGCCTCTGGATGCATCGATCGTCAAACCGGGGTTTATTTCCATCTTTCGACCCCCATTCGTGATTGAGCCGATTTTTTGAACCGCTGCGGATGATCCACGGTCGATATAATTAATATTATTTTACAATAGAATATAATATTTATTATAGTATCTTTATTAAGGTCGATCCAACCCTCGGAATTCTTTTCCGGAGGGGCGGGGCGGGCGGAATTGCAAGTCGCAAATGGCAGGCGCGGAAAGGCTTGATGCACATGCGAAAGGGCTGGACCGATTAGGACGCAAGAAGCAACTACAGCCTGAAATTCAAATTTACTTCTTCAATCAACCTGCCGCCGGTCCGCCTTCTGTTCGCTGCTCTCCGAATTTGTGAAATAATCAACCAGCGGCTGGATTTGCGTCGCGCCGAAGGGTTTCGGATGGAATATTGAGTTTATCCAGACGAACCATAAGCATTTCTGGTGACATCGCGGCAGATTGGGCTGGCGGGTTGACATGGGTCAACAAAAAT
This sequence comes from Spirochaetia bacterium, assembly GCA_009885105.1. Taxonomy (GTDB): domain Bacteria; phylum Spirochaetota; class Leptospiria; order Leptospirales; family Leptonemataceae; genus VFLI01. The sequence continues at coordinate 6,695 of VFLI01000076.1, forward strand.
ATAGGGGGTATATATTCTACAAGAGCCCAAGTTTGTCCTTGACTCTTCGGAAGGAAGCGCCAATAGCAGGCGTATGCAAGATACCACTCTGTTTTACCTGTACAGCACGATGGCTCAAGTTCTCGCAGCAGTTATTGCCGTCACCGCTGTTTTTGTTTTTGCGAAAAGTAACGAGTATAGAGGAAAGATGCAACGTGAAATGAGCAACGTGCTCAATGTGTATGACCGACTGCTTGATCGCAATCCCAAAAATGAAGACATCAAAGAGCGAAAAACAAGGATAACGAGGGTTGAAAGGCACGGCGTCCTCATCGAAATGAACGATATTTTCGCGGCAACCGAGGAACACGTCCGATCACATTCGCCGGAAGAAGCAAAGAACGTCGTCGAAGCTTGTTTGAACGGGCAGAGTAATTTTGGATATAACGCTGACCTCTTCGAAGAATTTGCCTGGTTGGTTTGTGTCGCTCTGGCATTGATGATACTCGATTTGGCCGCCATCCTCTTGACATCCTGGTTGGTTGCTCATCAGTTCGCTTGTTGGTCTGGTGCGTTAACCGTCTTTGCTGCCCTATGTTTTTTCGCTTGGCTTGGTAATTTCATCTTGCGAACAACAAAAGAGAGAAGTCGCTATACTGAAAATAATTGATTCACTCTCAACCCGAAGATGCGAGCCAACGTCCAAAGGCTTCGGTCCGCCTCCGCCTTCTGTAATCTGCTCTCCGCAAGTAAATTCGAATACCATATCAACATTCTCGAACATTAACATCACCAGCCTGATAACGTCCACGGACGAGGGAGGGTGAGAACCCTCGCCGGGTTCGCAATCCGACGTGTGCGCGCAGCGCACACATTCAAAATCGCAAACGAGGGAGCTTCAGCGACCCGTTTGCGCTCCTTGCGGATCACCAAGCGCTGGAAGCGCGAGGTCATCCCTCCCCAAAATCGAGATTCGATTTTGAACCCGCAGCGCTGCAGCGCTGCAATACGACGGACGAGTTTCGAGGACGGCGTCAGAATCCCGCATCTGTCGATCGAGGGGCTCGAGGCGCATGCGGTCGGGCAGAGTCAGCGGGAATTTCATCTTTGATCAGTCCTGACGGCTTCCAGCCGGTATACGCCGACGATAGCAATGGAAGCGACAACAAATCTGAATAGGATCGCATATACTGTCTTTGTTTCGTACAATCCGCCCATCCATAGATATCGGAAAAATAGAGCCGCGCTAAGCAGGGCCAGCAGAAACACGGCAAGGGAAATAATCCTGCTCAATGATAATTTTAAGTATAGACTCACGGCAAGCCCGGCATATAAAAATCCGATCGCGGTATTCAGAGCAATTACTGGAAGCCAAAAGTTACCGGAAATCGTCCCGGTCATCGTGCCATACAGAGCCGTTCCACCGGCCTTTATTGTGATGATTCCAAATACCAGCAGGAATCCTGTGAAAATATTTCGCACAACTTTTGTGGAATGTTCACCTTTCATTATTGTACTGATTCGAATCATTCGATCTTTCGGACTGCCGAGAACGCCCCGCGCAAATCGCCGACGGCATATCCCGTGGCTTTATCTTCCGGGTACAGTCTTATAATTTCTTTCAATGCTGCAGAATCCAGACGATCCTCTGTGCCGTGGCAGCGAAGACAGATATCCGTCTGTATCACGATTGGCCGCATAACACGCAGTTCGCCCGCCTCAATTTCCGCAACGGCTTCAGGCTTTTTTCCAGACTGCAGATTGCTCTGCCATTGCGCAAGCGTCCGGTTTTCGAAGGCATCCGGTTTGTGCTCCGGACGGCGCGGCCGAGTGGAAGTTCTCCGTATGATCCATCCATGAACGGATATTTCCTTCTCAATTTCAGGAGAAACTGTTTTGCAGATCGAAATAGCAGCAACGATTCCTTCCTTCTCAACAGCGGCATTCAGTCTGAAAAGAAGCCGGGCCTGAAATTCATCAAATATCTGAAGCGCTTCCTTCGTATGCGCGGGATCAGGACGACTGCAGGAAGCGACGTACAGCAGAAGAATTAGAATGGATGAATATTTCATAGGTCAATTGAAAAATAGCCGCAAAACCTGGCAATCAAGTTCCGGGCATCGCGTGGCTCGAGTAAGCAGCTCCCGGTTACTGTTCCATCAGGTCTTCTCGTTTCGGAAACTCCTCAGTTACTTTTCCATTCAATATTTTCTGTGCATAAGCGGCCCAGATTTCCGCGGCTTTTCTGCTGCTTCCCGGGAAGGGGATGCCATCGTCCTGGCCGATCCAGACGAGTGATATTTCACCGGGGACGATTGCTATAAACCAGGCGTCCTGGATGCCTCTGACTCCTGGATACTTTGCGGCTGTCTCTGTATCCATGCCGACCGATGAGCTTATGCCGGAAAGAGGAAAAGGAAGATATCGCGGATTCAGCGATTTCGCCTGACCGATCCATTCATCATTCAAACGACCACTCATCAGCTCTATCGCACCCGCGCAGGATCCTGAGAAAAACATTTCCTTCTCTTCCGGGTTCGGCGCATGCCAGATCGACCTGCCCTGCCGGTCAGATACACGCAGAACAATTCGCGGAGGCACCGCACCTCCGGCATTCAACATAGGCGAATACAGTCGCATCAATTCCATAGGAGTCAATTCCGGGTAGCCCCTGGCCGGGGCCAGATTCGTCAGTGGAAATCGCACGCGCGCCTCCTGAATATTTAATTCAAGAGACTCGGCCAGGCGATCCCGAATCCGCTCCGGGCTGATCTGGCCGGCGGCCTCAACCGCTGAATGCAATTCTCGTCGCGGATCTTCATCCAGAACGGAAGCAAACAAAAAGCCGCGGAGGGCTTCTCCTGTGGAACGTCTCTGCGTCCAGATTCTGCTGATCATGCTTCCGCCTTCCGTAACTTCATACCCGCCTGAAATGGCGCGCACATCGCCTGTTGCGGGATCAAGAACTATAAAAGTTCCGTTAATTTTTTGAGGGGCCTCCCGAGGGATCACAGAGCTCCGCTGAATCTGACTTTTCATCTCTCTGCGTATCCGCAAAATATCAGCCCTGAGGGACTCAAGGACGACTGTTTGTTTTTTAGAATCGATTGTGGTGAGTATTTTCAAGCCTCCTTTGCGAATCAAATCCTCAGGGAAGTGCTCGTACAAAAATTGCCGCACGTATTCATTTGCAGAGGGGGCGGCATTCATCTGGAAATCCCGGCTTGCGCCGTAAGCTCCAATTTCGCCGGCATCTCCAGTTTCCAGATTCACCCGCCAGCGTTCCAGGAATGTTTTTTTCTGAATTACAATCTCCTTTACGTCCAGCCAGCCTTCTCTTGCCATTGCCTCCGCAACGGCATCCTGTTTTTTTAGCGACAAATGAATGTTTGTAAGCGGACTGTATTTCATCGGCGAAGGAAATAATCCGACTATCATCGCCGCCTCCAGCGCAGTCAATGCGGCAGGCGGTTTGCGAAAATAATACCAGGAGGCTTCCTCGGATCCGTAGCGCCCTTCGCCCATGTATATCTCATTGAGATACAGACAGAGTATTTCATCCTTTGTGAGTCGGGACTCAATCTGAAAAGCGCCGTAAGTTTCATACAGCTTTCGATAAAGAGTCTGTGCATGATCCGTGAATAAATTTCTTGCCAGCTGCTGTGTGATCGTGCCGCCGCCTTCCCGAATGCTGAAGGAAGATACATTGCGCCATGCAGCCCGTAATATTCCACGAAGCGAAATTCCGGAATGACCATAGAAATCCCGGTCTTCGGCCGCCACTGCCGCCCTGCGCAGCCAGTTCATTTCAGAGCAGGATTTCATAGTAATGCGAGAACCGCGTTCCGGAAGGTACACGCCGATCAGAATTTTATCGGAGGAATATATCTCCACGGGAGGCCGGGCTGCGCGGTCACCCCTTCCATAGAGCGATTCTCTGAAATTATGCAGAGATCGCTCTATCCGATCCCTGTCATTGAAATAATGAAAAAATACAAATGCAGCGTACATTGCCAGAAGGAACAGCGACACCACAATAATATAAAACAAAAACCTTACGGGTCTGTCCCGGATAATATTCAGGATCCTGCCGGGCAGGTAAACGACAGCCGCGATGCATCTATCAGTAAGATAAAAAAACCACGGTATCAAACGCATCTGCACGAAATGAGCCATGCGCGTTGGAAGAGAAGCCGATAGCTGCCGGGAAGCCAAATCCTTACTGTTCATATATTCTGACGGTGTCGATATATCCGCCAAAAACAAAACCGCGGACCGAGTCACCGGATTTCACTTCATACCAGAAGTCTTCTTTTTCCACGCCTGTAATGCTCCGCATAACATACCTTTTTCCGTCTCTTCTTACTACTTCCAGCACGTCGTTTGTACTCAGAGTCTTTCTTATTTGAAAGTTTTCTCCGGGTCCGGACATGATTGAAACGGGAGACAGAGCCACGGCGTAAACAGAGGCAGCCCCGTTCTTTTTCATAACAGCCGTCAACGCTGCAGAAAGAGGGCGAGATGCGCTGCGCCTGTGCCTTGCAATTATCGCAATTACCGGATGCCCGGAAAAATTGGATAGAGCCGATACAGCGCCATCGTGAAGATCCGAGTCCCTGTCATTCAGATATTTTTCGATAAAGACGAGAGCCTCGGGTTCTTTCAAAAGACTTCCGGCTGTCAGGCATGCCTTTACCAGGTTTTTTTCAATATCCTGGCAGAAGGGAACGATTGTATCCCAGTCATCATGACTTCCGGTTCTGCCCAATCCTTCAACGGCATAGACACGAGCCTCGGGATTTTCCCATTGCAGAGCCTCAATAAAATATTGATGATGTGCTCTGCCTCCGCAGCGCGAAAGTCCGCGAAGACCGGCCAGCCGAATCCCCGGCGCCGTCTGGTCAGAAATTCCCTTTTCGAAAATCGGGATGCTTGCGGGGTGTGCTATAATTGCAAGCGATTTTATTGCGGCAGTGCGCACATAGATATCATCCGTTTCAAAGGCTCTCTGCAGCTCCGCCCGGCCTGCCCGGCAGTCGCCCATGGCCATTGCCGCTTCAGAGCGAAGTGTGCTGGAAGTTCCCCTTTTCAGCGCATTAAAAAGAATATTGAGAACAGCGGTATCCCGGATTTGAGCGCGTCCAATTTCACGGATGATTTCTATTCTTTCGCCGTCATCGCGGGCCGCGGTATATCGCTGCAGAATTGACCTGGACGGCGGATTCTGCTCGGCCATGATCGCGGCAGAGATAAGGATAAGAAACGACACGGTGAAACGGACAAAAAGCCTGAACACTCCTTCAACTGGCGCCGGGGCATTCAGGAGGCAATCAAAAAATTAACCCACGGGTTTTTCGGCCGGCAGCTGGATGATTTCTTCAACGGGAGGCCGACTTTTTTCCTCCGGTTCTGGAAATTTTCCCGGCTCCTTCACACTGCCGTCCGGATTGAACAGGGTTTCCGGGTTTGTCGTGTCGTCGGGATTGTCCGGGTCCTGTCCTGTTTTCGGACCCGGCTTTTGCGGATCATCAAAAGAATCGTCGTCCTGTATAAATTCACCCTGTATATGGCCGGTCAGCGCCATCTGAGCGTAGGCAGCCCATATCGAACCTGCCGTGCCGCCGCCGCTGCCCGGAAAAGGCACACCTCGGTCGTGTCCCACCCATACGATAGAGACCTCGCCCGGAACCAGACCGGCAAACCAGGCATCATGAACTCCTCTCATTCCGCGGTACTTTTTGACTATGGAATCTTCTGTCTCGACTGTCCCCGATTTTCCGGCCACCGGAAACTGAAGATATGTTCTTGAAACATTCCGTCTGCGGGCGATCCATTCGGCGGTGCCTTCTTCTTCCACAACCGATTCTAAAAGCCGGATAACAGAAGCACAGGCTTTTCGGGAAAGTATACGATCCCGGTCCGGCGGCGAGAGATCTTCCCAGATGGTTTCGCCGGCGGCATTCTCCACGCGAGTTATCAACCGCGGATGTATACGAATCCCCCCGTTCACAATGGCCGAGTAAAGCATTGCCAGTTCGACCGGAGAAACCTCTCCAGAACCCAGAGCAAGACTGAGATTACGAGGGAACCGTTCCGATGCGTCCGAATAACTCAGATCGAGCGCATCCAGCATCCTGTCGCGAAAAAGGTTCACACCCAGCTGATGAAGTATTTTCACGGCCACCGTATTGATAGACATGGCGACGGCCTGACGCATGGTTACCTTTCCGCGGTATCCGCCGTACCAGTTGTGCGGTCTGTATCCGCCGATGGAAATCGGTTCGTCCATCATCTCATCGTCTTCTTTGATTACCTCCTCGTCCAGGGCAACGGCATACAGAAAACCTTTTACAGCGCTTCCCGGCTGACGTTTCATATCAAAGGGACGACTGATCCGTGTGCCAGAATCGTTCACGCCGAATCCTCCAACCATGGCCAGTATTTCGCCGGATCTAGCATTTACAGAAATGAGCACTCCGTTCAACCCGTCTCTCATCTGCTCCACCACCTGGGGCGGAAAGGGGGCCCGTGCCGCCATTTCATTTCGCGTCCTTGCCACAGCGGAACGAACAGCTGAGAGAGCGGCGCTCTGTCTGGCGAAATCGACAGTGGTATACACTTTCAATCCGCCTTTCTCCATTTCTTCTTCCGGAATCTGTTTTCGCAGAAAATTCACCGCATAGTCATTCACATCCGGCGCGAGATTGGACCTGAAATACCGGCTGGCCCCGTATTCACCCAGCGTTCCTGATTTTGAGTTTTTATCGGCGATCACAACCTGATAGATCTGCTTGAATCTTGCGATAAGCGCGTCTTTCTCACGCGGCTTTATTTTGCCGTCCCTGGCCAGCGCATCCAGAACCAGAGACTGCTTCTTCATGGCCATATCAATATTGTTCAAAGGGCTGTATCGCGAGGGCGAAGGAAATAGCCCGACAATCATCGCAGCCTCCGCAGCGTCCAGAGAAGCGGGCGATTTGCGAAAATAAAAATAGGAAGCTTCTTCCGCGCCTATGCGTCCCTCTCCCATATAGATTTTGTTTAGATAGAGACAGAGAATTTCATCCTTCGACATGCGCTCCTCGACTTGAAACGCGGCGTATGTCTCATATATTTTTCTGATCAATACCGGCGTCGATCGTGAAGTGAACAAATTTCTGGCGACTTGCTGCGTGATCGTGCCTCCGCCTTCCCGGATGCTCAGAGAAAGCACGTTGCGCATGAAAGCCCGAGAAATTCCCTGTATGGATACACCGCCGTGTTTGTAAAAGTCATGATCTTCGGCAGAAACGGCCGCGGCTTTCAACCAGATCAGCCCGGAGCAGGCATTGAGAGTGATGCGCGACTGCTTTTCAGTCAGATATTCGCCCAGAAGTTTGCCGTCTCTGTCGTATATGAGCACAGGCGGTTTCTCCGGCATTTCAGAGCCGCCGGCAAGCCACTGTTTATAGCGGGAAAGAGACGAGTCGATCTCTGATCTGTCCAGGCGATACTTCGCATAGACTCCACCCGACAGAATCAGCGCGGCCGCCAGAGAAAGAAATGCCGCGCGAAAAAAGTACTTACGCCATACACGAAACGGCACAGACCTGAGCCGGCGCGCCTCTTCAAGCAGAAATGGATGAACATAGCGAAAATACCAATCGGACGCGGTCCGGATAAACTTTAGAAAATATAAAATCGCGCCCCCGGCTATTCGTGAAAGCTGATCCCGGAGCCTCCGGAGATTGTCCATATAGTTTTTTCCTTGGGACTGACGACTGCCTGAAGCACTATGTTTGCGGCCAGACCGTGTTCCTTTTTGTAAGTGACCCAGGAGGATCCATGATCCAGAGATATGTTCAGTCCGTTATCCGTGCAGACGATGATTCTTCCCGACACATCACGAAACACATGATTAACGCCCACCTCACCGCCGATTGCCGCCCAGACTGATGGACTGGCAGCCTGCGTTTTCATCAGGCCGCGCGAAGTTCCGGCGAAAAGATCGCCCTGCGGCGTCAGTAATAGAGACAATATTTTTGCCTCCGATCTGCCGGAACTTCCCAGTCTGAACCAGCCGGCCGTTTTTTTTGAAGAACGATCTTCATCCCTGAGAACGAAGACACCGCTTTCCGTTCCGGCAAAAACTGTTCCGCTTGCAGAAAGCACGGCGACACAGAGCGTTTTTCCCGCCTGAAAGAGAGTCGGGCCGTACTGAAGCCAGGTGGACCCCTGGTCTTTTGTGTAAGATATGCCGGCATCTGTGGCAACCCATACTGAACCGTCCTCCATTATGGCTAAATCATTGACTTCATTTGAAGTGAGACCCTGATCCGCAGTGAACTGAGTCCAGGAGGCTCCGTTATTTGTCGTGCGCCACACCCCGCCCTGTTCTCCGCCACCCGCGGCGATCCAGATCTCGTTTCCCTTTGCGACTATTTTATGGATATTACCAAGCGAATTTCCCAGCGCCTGCGGAACAATTTTTCTGAAAGTTTTCCCCCGGTCTGCGGTAATGAAAAGATTTCCCGACAATGTTCCCGCGATAAATTCGCCGGTGCTGAAGAAAGCCGCTCCCGTGAAAATTTCTGAACCGGAAGGCTGCAGACTGTGCCAGCGAAGTCCGCTCTCAAGATTGACTTCAAAAGAAATATACCCGCCGAATACCCATCCGGTCCGCCCCGCAGGCAGAGCGATTTTGTACCAGTAATCTGTGATTGTGTCAACGGTTGCCGTATTTACAGAGCGCTCGATGACATTGACAAGATCGCCGCGCCTCACGGACGCGACAATCTGTCCGCCGGACGAGGCGATGTTCCGGACGTTGAGAACGCTGGCAGTAATCTTTGCCTGGCCTGGCTGAAATGCTTCAGCGGCCAGGCCTGTCACGCAGATGAGCGTCAGGACTGCTTCTGCAATGACAGCAAGTATCACAACGGGCTTTCGCATGGTCAATCTCCAATCGTTTCAATCAACGTGCGGCATTGCCGCTCAGACGAATTTCGCTTATACATGTGTCGGCATCGCGTCCCTTAAAAATATCGTCTATTGAGAATTTGAATGAACTGCCGGAAAGAGACACATCGTTTGGCTGGTAATCAAAATTGCTGTCCTGGAGCGTCAGGGATGCGCTTCCGCCGTCGCTGGATGCAACTTTCAATGAGGCGACACGACTGTTGATATTGTAGTACTGCTCGCTGGCAGTCCAGCCGTTCACAACTTCAATCTTATTGAGCATCACAGCGTTTTCGAATGTGATGGAAACAGATTCGCCGACTCCTGCATCGCTGACTCCTTCGCACCAGGCAGTCTGCAGACTGCCGTCAAAAAGATTTCTTGGATCGAACTGATTTTCTGTTCCTTCCGTGGCTTTGTATTGCGATGAGGCGCTGACCACTGCTTTGCCGAGACCCGGCACAAATATCGTTCTTTTAATTTCTGATTTCTGACCCAGATTTACAGTTTTGATAAATCCCTGCACTCCAGGATACTGGATTTCAGTGAATTCATCCTTTACGGACAGCTGAAAAACTTCAAGTCCGGACTTAACCTGAAAATTAAACTTTGGACTTTTTTCGTTGGGTCTGGTATAAAGATCTGAATCCTGGATCACCGTAACGGTCTGAAGCTTTCCGTCATGAACCCATTTTTCTTCCACCCATCCTTTGGTGTCCACATCCAGAATCTGCACCAGGTAATATTTTTTACCGTTGACTTCCTTTTCTTCCAGAACGTTCACAAATTCTCCCCGTTTTACAAGGCCGTTGGGTATATATTTTGGCTGCTTTTCTCCTGGATTCTCCACGAGGCCGACGTCGATGAGAATGGTCTTATTCTTTTTGCAAAAAGCAAAAACGAACACGACAGATACTATTATTAATATATTTATTATTTTTACTGTTGCCCTGGTTGCTCCGGTCATAAATCCCTCCCTTGAAAAACATCGTATAAAAACAGTTTTCTAAAAGGCTCGCCGGTATTCAAGTAAATATCCGGGAACGCCGGAACAGCCAGGGCGCGTATTAACAGTTTTTCAAATCGCAGGCTTCATCCGGACGCTCGATTTCAATTGTGGCATGCTGTATGCTGTGTTCATGAATTATTGATCGCACCTGGCTCTTTATGTTTTTTATGCTTTTTTCCGGCAGAGATGCGCCCACAACAACATGAGTTGTGAAAATATTGTATTCTCCGTCCATGGTCCACAGATGCGTATCGTGGACGGACTGAATCCCCTTCAGGGACATCAGTGATTTTTCAAGAGTGTGGACATCCACACTCAGCGGAACGCTCTGGAGAAAAATCATAGTCGTTCGTTTGAATATTTTTATGACATTAAACAGCGTGAAAAGCGTGAAAAGGATGGAAAGCGCAGGATCGATCCAGGAAATCCTTAAAAAGTGCATCAAAATTCCGCCGACCAGTATTGCCGTCCAGCCCAGCACATCTTCCAGAAGATGCCAGGCGAGAAATGATTCATTCATCGATCTGCCGGATCTCAGACGAAGGGCGGCTATGCCGTTGAACACAATGCCGACGATTGCCATAACAATCATTCCGTCGGCATGCACCTGGGCCGGCTGAGTGAATCGCTCTGCAGCGAAAAATAGAATCAGCGCCGATCCTGCGACAAGGACCAGTCCGCTGACGAATGCGGCCAGAAGAGAGAAACGCCTGTATCCATATGAAAATATTCTGTCTCTCTTTCTGTGAGATATCTTCTCCATTACTATCGAAAGTCCCAGCGTTAGCGAATCGCCAAGATCGTGGAGAGCATCGGAAAGCACGGCCATACTGTTGGTCAAAAGCCCGCCGGCAATTTCGAAAATTGTGAAGGCCAGATTCAGAGCGAAAGCGAATTGAATATTCTTTACAGCGCGATGGTGCGCATGATGCAGAGCATCGTGATCGTGCGAGGAATGCGGAGTACTTTTCAGGTTACTCTTCTTTTTATTATTTTCATTTTCCCTTTGCATGGCATCGCTTTTCAACTCCTGGATTTCATTGTGCCCGGCGCTTACATTGCCGTCAATCCGCCGTCCAGAACAATCAGCTGACCGGTCATATACGCAGAGGCGTCGCTGGCCAGATACAGAGCTGCGCCGGTCAGATCCGACGGTTTGCCCAGGCGCTTCAATGGTATATTTGCCGTGAGTTTCTCCAGAACCGACGGCCGCTCTTTGATCATGACCGTCATGTCCGTGTCTATGAATCCAGGGCAGATGGCGTTGATCCGAAAATCGGACGCGGCCCATTCTACGGCAAGCGCTCGAGTCAGCTGAATTACAGCGCCTTTTGTGCCGCAGTAGATCGAAGCCAGCGGAACTCCGATCATGCCAAGCACCGAAGCAACGTTGATGATCACGCCGCCATTTTTTTTCTGGGCCTTGTAGTATGCCTGACAGGTCCGGAACACTCCTTTGAAATTTGTGTCGATTATCCGGTCCATTTCATCTTCTTTGAACGCCGAAGCCGGTGTATTGGAGGCGATGCCGGCGCAGTTTATCAGGCAGTCCAGTTTCTTGTGCTTTGTGATAATCTCTTCTATTACAGGATTGATGGTTCCGGGTTTTGAGATATCCGCCGCTCGTCCCTGAATATTTTCTGTCTGCATCCAGCTGATGGATTCCGGACTCCGACCCGTGCCGTAAACAATCGCTCCGGCATCACGGAAAGCTTCCGCCATGGCCTTCCCAATGCCCCGCGAGGCTCCGGATATCAGAATAGTTTTACCGCGTACTTCAATGGGATTCATTATCATGAAAAGAGTTTTTATGGAAGGAAAAAGTCAAGAGATATATTAATTTCCTGAAAATTCCAGCATTACGGCAGTTATGTCGTCACGAAATCGTCTGTGAACGGCATAATCTTGAAGAGAAGAATACAATTCATACAGAACCGTTCCCGGAGCCGCCTGCGAGGACTCTTTCAGAAAAGTCAGCAGCCTTTCTTCCCCGTAATTTTGGCCTTCCAGATTCTCGGCTTCAATAATTCCATCTGTGTAAATAAACAGACGGTCGCCCGGAAGCAGATCCAGAGACTCCTGCACGAAAACAGGATTTGGGAATACACCTGCCAGTGTTCCGGCTATTCTCAAAGCCTGTGATTTTTGATCGCGCAGCAAAACAGCCGGGGGATGACCGGCAGAACTGTAGACCATCCGCCGCTCAGCGATATCGATCGTCGCACAGAAAGCGGAAACGAAGTGCCCCCCGATATTACCACGAATGGAGCTGTCAAGACGAGTGAGTACTTCCTGCGGGTCCATCGTGTCTCGTATGATGTTCAGTATTGTGACCTTTACCATACCGGCAATAAACGCTGCGGCTATGCCGTGACCCGAGACATCGCAGAGGAAAAGGAATAGTTTATCATTCTGGAAAATAATTTCATAAAAGTCGCCGCCAATGGCATCCATGGGTCGGTACAGTGTTCCAAAAGAGAATCCTGGAATATTCGGAATCTCCGCCGGCAGCAAACTCTGCTGCAGTCTGCGCGCAAGCTGCATATCATTTTCCAGCTCATCAAGACGCTGTTTGAGCGCGCGATGCAGCCGGTGTTTTTCAACAAGGTTCTTAACGCGCGCAAGAATTTCAACGGGATTGAATGGCTTCACCAGAAAGTCATCCGCCTGCTGCTGCAGCGCCATTACCCTGCTGGAAGTATCCGTCAGAGCGCTCAGCAGAAGAAGCGGCGTATTCGTCAGCTTTGGCTGGGATCGAATTTGTTTCAAAAGATGGAAACCGTCCATCCCGGGCATTTGAACATCAGAAAGAATGAGATCCGGTAACAGCTGCAAAGCCATGGCAAGACCTTCATCGCCATCCACGGCCTCTCGCACGTCGTAATCTTTTCCGAGAACTTCCTTCAGCAAAAAACGCGTCACAGGATCATCTTCAATAACCAGCACCAGGGGGAGGCGCAGCTTCCCTCTGTCATCAGATTCATATCGGATACTGCTTTCCGTTGTTTTCACTGTCATAATTCTACAACTGAAATAATTTACAGCCGCTTCAGACACCAGACGAACTGCTGTGAACCAAATCTGCGATAAAGACGTTTTATCGTTCTATTGCCGGCGGATCGAGAAGTTTATACGGCGCTGAAGGAGGCTTTCCTTTCTCCACAACTGTGCCGAAACCTGCGAGAATCTCCACTGTGGCTCCCCCGGCGGCAACCGCCACCTTTCCAGCCGTGCACGAAAAAGAAGAATTCTCATTTTCATCGACATCCACCTGAAACGCCGTTCCTCTGACCGATGCTATAGCCGTGGGGCTGCGGACCTGAAAATTGCCGACCGGACCTCCGGTAAAAACCTGAAGTCGTCCTCTGCGCACCATTGGGCCGTCCGTCGCATTATTCCCCCCTACCTCCACCTGTGAATTTTCATTCAACTGAATTGTGACGCCGTTTTTTAACCTGATTTCCGCCCGAGCATTCCCCGCCGTGCGAATCGTATCTTTATTGAAAAGATGCTGCGATGTTGCCGCCGCCGACCAGTCTGTCTGGCCGAATTTCTGATAATCAACGCGGCCTGTGACACGCATCAATGAAGCGTCCGGCTGCCGGTCCAGGTTGTCCGGAACCTTGAGTCTCATGCCGGGCTGTATCAAATTGGGATTTTCTATTTTATTGTACTGCAGAAGTTCGCGCCAGCGTGCCGGATCGGCAAGATTGTCCCGGGCGATAGTGGTAAGTGTTTCACCCCGTTTCACTACTATTTCGCGGTATGCGGGTTGGGCCAGCGCAGCGCAGAAAAAGGCCGAAAGAATTAGCCCGAATATAAAATATTTTCTCATCAGACAATAATGAAATAATCCGACGAAACGACAAGCCTTTTCAAACATTCCGCATAAAAACATAGCTTTCCCAGATAAAAGTGCTTTCCTGAAACAAACGAGTGAAATGATGTTTGTTTAGAATATTTATTATATCGGCATGCCGGTGATAGAACGGATGAAAGTTCGCCCCTGTCAATGTACGGAAAAATGACATAACCGCGATTGCAGTTCTGTTGTACCATTTCTCCCGCGGCAGAGTGAAAGCATATACAGAGCGGGTCCGGGCCGCCGATTTTTCCAGAAGATCCGGCAGGTCGTGGTAGCAGCAGATTACTTTATCCAGAACTGTCACATCGGCAGGTTCGATCTGAGCGTAGATCTCTGTGAAATCGCCTGTCAGGTATTTTGTTTTTCCCGTTAAATTCGCACTGCTTGCTATTTCTTCCGCAAAATGAATCATTTCAGAGGAGATGTCCACGCCTGTGGCAAAACTGGCGCCCCTTTTAACAAGTTCTCTGTGTAAAAATCCTATCCCGCAGCCGATCTCCAGAATCGTTTTGCTTTCGACCGGGATTTTTGAAAGACCAGCCAGGAGATGCCTCTGAGATTTCTCAAATCCGTTTTTCTGAAAAGTTTCCAGAAAGCTGGACGCTTTCTTTGAAAAGAATTTATCAATTTTATCTGATTCAGAATTTGAGCAGCAATGCATAGTTTACTACCGGACAGCAATCCTTGCCGTCATAATAGCGGTCATTACGCCGACATACAACAATTTTTTAGAACGTGCGGGCCTTTCTCAAATCAGTCGATCACTTGACGCCAGACCGGAGAAGTAAATTCTACGAACAGGAATCCCTTTTGATATTTGAAGATCCTTTACGACGGCGCTGGCAGCGAACTCGATTCATTTTCTTACTGCTTCTGACAACAACGCTGGTGTCAATTGCGCTTTTTATCACTGGCCTGATTATGCCTCCTCCGGTTCCCGATCCATTTGCGAACCTTTCCCCGTTGCACGCCCGGCGCTTCGCAGATTTTCTCGACACGGAAATCGATTGGTACTACAATTCGGAATCGGCGCCTCATCCTCTGAACCAGGCTCCGGCCGAAGTTCTGCAGCAGAAGCAGATCAAATCCGAACAGGAGGCGGTTTTTGCGGCCTTCATTGTCGATGAAGATTTTCCGTCGTCAGCGTCCCTCGAAAAGCACATCGATCAGCTGGACATCGTAATACCGGACTGGTTTTCCGTTCCTGGAAAATCCTGCGAGCTCTCCGAGAATATAAATCCCCGGACCAGGCAGATCCTCAAGAACCGTGGCGTGCTTGTGTATCCAAGAGTTACGAATCTGGCCGGATATGCCTGGTCGGACAGCACCGGCCGTCTGCTCCGAAGCGATCGAAAGAGAAACTGCCTGGTAAAGAAAATCACGGAGAGGCTTATCGAGATCGGCGCCGACGGCGTCAATCTCGATTTCGAGCACCTGCACGTTGAAGACAAAAGTTACTTTGTTTTATTTGTTAACGAGTTGAAAATATCTTTCCGTCCTCACCGTCTGAAGCTCTCCGTGGATGTATCGCTTTTTGATCCTGCGCAGGATATTCTACAGATCGGCAAAGCGGCGGATCTTGTGATGGTTATGGCCTATGACGAACACCATTCCGGAACAGGACCGGGACCAATTTCTTCGCAGCGATGGTTTCGCTATCAGGTCGATGAAATGATCGATTATCTGGGCACAGATAAAGTGATGATCATACTTGGCGCTTACGGTTACGACTGGACGGACAGTAACAGGAAACCGGCTCAGAGCATTTCATTCCGCCATGCTCTGGATCTTGCGGCAGAGCACAATTCGACAATCACCTTTGCGCGCGGTGGAGAGAATTCAAAATTTTCTTACAGGGATGAGAAGAAAATTTCGCACGAAGTGTATTTTCAGGACAGTCTATCCTTCTACAATCAGATTCGCTACTGCCGGTCAAAAGGATTGAGTAAATTCGGTATCTGGCGCGCAGGCACTGAAGATGAAAATATCTGGAATGTTCTCGATGAGAACGCTTCCGCAGAAGACGTGCTGACTGAAATACTTCCTGTGCGCTCTATTGAGTTTTCCGGCGATGGAGAAGTCCTGTCGCTTGAGGAAGAGCCGCATCCCGGGGAAATCGACCTGAAAATGCGCGATGACGGATCGATAGAAAGCGCAAAGTATGATGTGCTGCCGTCCGGTTTTAATGTTCGCCGGCGAAAAGGCGGAGAGAGAAAGCTCCTGTTGACTTTTGACGATGGACCGACCCGTCTCTGGACGGAAGACATCTTAAAGACTCTTAAATATCTCCATTGTCCAGCAGTGTTTTTTGTAGTGGGAGAGCAAGTTACAGAAAATCCCGATTTGGTTGTGGAGGCTGCCCGCGATGGACATTATATTGGGAATCATACTTTCAGTCACCCGCATATTGAAGCGATCACCCAGCGAGAGGCAGGTTCTCAGATCAGCACAACTTCCCGCCTGATTGGCGCGCTGACCGGATCCTTTTCTCCGCTGTTTCGTCCGCCCTATACCGCATCTGTCTATCCGGAATCGCCTGGATACAGCGCCATAGTCCGGCCGGCGCTCCAGATGGGCTATACAATCATCGGCGCCAATGTCGATTCTCTGGACTGGAAGCGGCCGGGCGTTCAGGCTATTGCGGACAGAGTCTGGAGCGAAGTTCATGCGGGACGAGGCCAGATCATACTTCTGCATGATGGAGGCGGCCCGCGAGATCAGACGGCTGAGGCCCTGAAAATCTTTGTGCCACGGCTCAGAAGCGAAGGTTATGAATTTGTGTCAGTCGACAAATTCTTGAACGTCCCCAAAAACCGTCTTCTCACTGAGGCGCCCTACTCAGAAAATATCCTGTCCACTGGCAGCGCTGTGATCTTCTTTATAAAAAGAAAAGCCTGGATTGTTCTGGCTTTCCTCTTTTTCACGGCTACATTCCTTTCAATCGGGAGAATACTGGTGCTCGGTTCGCTGGCCCTTTTGGGAATTCCGGATGATGAGGAAAAAACTCAAAAATATGCTCCCTTCGCTTCTGTGATCATTCCGGCGTTCAACGAAGAGAAGGTCATTGCCAGAACTCTACAGGCTCTGCAGAAGACTGACTATAAAAATTTTGAAATTCTCGTAATCGATGACGGATCCACGGACAGGACATCAGAGGTCGTGGAGCGGCTTGCGCAAAAGAACAAAAAAATTAAAATATTCAAGCGCGCGAATGGCGGCAAAGCCCAGGCCGCGAATTTCGGACTGAAAAAAGCCCGCGGAGAAATAATCATCGCAATTGACGCGGACACGCTTGTTTCGTCGGATGCAATTTCCTCGCTGGTGCGTCACTTTGATTCGCCTGAAGTTGCCGCTGTCTGCGGCAATGTGGAAGTTGGAAATGTGAAGAGTCCTCTGACTGCATTTCAGGCAATTGAGTACGTGACGAGCCAGAATTTCGACAGACGCGCTTTTTCTGCTCTCAACTGCATATCCGTCGTGCCCGGGGCTCTGGGCGCCTGGAGGCGAAGCCGGGTTATTGAAGCCGGCGGCTGGAGCGAAGACTCGCTCACGGAAGACGCGGACCTGACTCTGACCATTCTGCGCCGGGGAGGCAGAATCGTTTACGAACCGAAGGCCAGGGGACGCACGGAAGCTCCGGAGACCCTGGGCGCGCTCCTGAAACAGCGATTTCGATGGACATACGGCACATACCAGTGCCTGTGGAAACACCGCTCTGCCTTTTTTCACGGTTCTCTGGGCTGGGCCGGTCTTCCCAACATGCTTCTGTTTCAGATCATTTTTCCGATCCTCAGCCCCATCGGCGACGCTGTCATGGTTCTGTCTCTTTTTCGCAGCGACTGGCCGGCATTCCTATCTGGATACATCGCATTTTTAATTATGGATCTTGCGGGATCTCTACTTGCTTTCCATCTGGACAAAAAACCTCTCAAATGGCTTTTTCTGCTTCTCATCCAGCGTTTTACTTACAGGCAGATTATGTACTGGGTGAGTTTCAAAGCCATGCTGGCCGCCGTTCGGGGGGCCCGCCACGGCTGGCAGAAGCTGGAAAGAACAGGATCGGTCGCCGCCGGGTGAATTGCCTGCCGAATGAATAGTTTAATTTACATACTGTTATTTTTTCTTATATTCATCGGACACGGAATGTACTTTTCCACTCTGAGTCCCTACATTCTGGGCAATTACCAGAAGGAATCCAGCGCCATATTTGCCGCAGGACAGATCAGTTTTATCGCGGGCTATTTTCTTTCCGGTTATCTGTCCGACCGTCTGCGAAGAATCCGCGTTCTGATGGTGGTATCGATTGTGCTGCACGCCCCGGCTCAGTACATGCTCTTTGAGTCGAAAAACAATCCGGCCGCCGCTCTTGCCTACAATTGCGCGATTCGTTTTCTGCTGGCTTTTGACATGCACATGATCAATATCGCCGTGCTGGAATCGCAGGGGACGATGCGTTACGCCGGCATCCGCACCTGGGGAACCCTCGGTTTTTTTCTGGCTCAGATACTTCTTTTTTTCTTCGAATCTGTTCCACAGATGACCGGCTGGATCGGCTCCAGTCGTGCAGAATTTTATGGAAAACTCGGATCGGTGTTTGTTCTGCTCACCGCCGTACCCGCCATGTTTTCGCCGGCAAGGCGGGTTTCGGGAGAGGAATATTTTTTCGCGGATGTGCTGGCCATTCTCCGGAAAGGTCAGGTACTTCTGTTTTTCTTTGCGTCCTTCATTTTCTATTTTTCTTATCAGCTGATCGATTACTATCTGGGACGTTTCCTGCAGCAGGCCGGAGGCATGTCCATGGTCTATGCCGGCTGGGCGCTGGCAGTGGTTTTTGAACTTCCGTTTCTACCGATGACGTCGCGAATCACGAAAAGCAGAGGAATGAAATTGTTGTTTCAGATTTCAATTCTGGCCGGTTGCATTCGTTTCGCCTGGATCAGCCTCTATATCTACGGTTATTCTCCGGCGCCGCTCATTTTCTCGCAGCTTCTGCACGGAATCCAGTACACAGGTTTTTTTATGGGAACGATGTTCTGGCTCAGAAGGATTTTTCCGGATCATCTTTTCGGCACTGGCAACGGCGCGCATATGATTCTGGCCGTAGCTTTCGGCGGCATCGCCGGGAATTTATTTTACGGGCGGCTGCTTTTCACCGGCTGGATGAATTTTTTTGGCAATGTGCCGTCAGGACGACTGACCCGGCCGGAGGATTTTCTGCCGCTGTTTTTTTCGGCGATGCTTCTGCAGCTGATCGTTTTAATTTGTTTTGTCTACCTGAGAGATCCGGAGGATGCAGCCGCCTGAAGGCGGCAGCTGTTAAACTCTACTTCAATTCCGGCGCCGTATCCAGAAACTGTCCGAATTCTGTCACCATTGCCTTGAATGAAGTGAAATAGAGGATGCCCATGATCAGACCCGCTGACAGCAATCGTGCCCACGCTGCCGGCGACAGGCCGTTGTATTTGATCTGCACACTGGCGCCATTTTTTTTGAACTTCACCGCAAGACCGGTCCAGTTGGTTCGCTTGATGACAAAATCAGCGCCGATCAATTTGGTAAGATAAATTTCGTCATTGGGAAATTTCTTTTTGCAAATCTCCATGAATTTTTCCAATGTCAGATCGCTTTTTGGTTGAAAATCTTTGCTGGCCATAATTGTTTTTTTTGTTACTGCTCTGGGAAATTTGGAGATAAGGAGATAAAAGGGGATGGGGAGAAATAAAAAAGAATTTGAAAATCAATATTCTATAAAGATTTCTCGAACTTCAATTCATTTCCTTTATTTACATTCCTGAGTAGTTACAATTTCTTCCTTTTTTTATTTATTTTTATATCAACTGCGAATTTCCAGCTTCTCATACAACTTTTTTAATGAGCTGATAGTTTTTTTCTGCCAGGGAATTGATTCATTGATTACCAGTGTCAGCGATTTATTCCCTTGCCTGGCAAGCAGCACCAGCCGCGACAGGGCTGTGATTCCGGAGCTGTTCATAAAATTCACATTGGCGATGTCCACCGTATAACCCGTTGAAGAATCCGTGATGCCCTTTTGAATATGCTCGAAATCTTTTTCGTAGGCGGCGGGCGATGTCAGTCTCAATATACCGGCTATCACTGATTTTGTGTTGTCAACACTTTCAATTGAATAATCTTCTGTTTTAATTTCCATTCTGATCTACCTCTTCCGACTTCAGCCGAACCTTAACGGAAACTACATAGTCATCCGAACCGGTATCCGGCACAATCTTTACCCCGTATTCCACATTGAAATCTTTTTTCATTGAAATCAGTCCCAGACCCGAAGCGTCCGTATCATTTTCCGCCGTATGTTCAATCTGATTCAAGAATAGGGTTTCCGCATCCACTGACAACAGCCGCTGCACAAGCGTGTCAAAATGCTGCGCCTGCTTCTCATCTGCGGAATTTGTTGTCTCCACGGTTATTGTATCCCCGTAATGGCAGACTGTCAAATTTACCCTTTTATGTTTATCGGCTGAAAACTTAACGGCATTCTCCAGCAACTCATTTAAAAGTGTCGAGACAACGCTCATGGCTGTTTTCTGATTCAAAAAGTTATACGCCAGAAATTCAGCCAGAAAATCCGCCGTTATGCCGCATCGTCGCCAGTGCGCAATCAAATCGAGCGGGACAAAACGCAGTCCCAGCTCGGAAAGCGCCGGCTTCCCATTATCTTTTTCTTGATAGATTCCGTAGACCGAGTTCAAACGCATCTGTTTAGTCCTTTCCTACTATGTCATACTCACCCGGCAATACAAAGTTGTAGGCTTCGGGGGGAATATCGATTTCCGGCAGAATCAAACGGCTGTCCATGGGGTTTTCTGGAGACCGATAAAACTCATGGACCTTATAGAAAGGGAATTCCTTCAGAAACCTGGTCCGAATTCCCGCAGTCTCATAAAAATGTTTGTAAATATACTGATTGGCGCAGCAGACAATCATGCTGTCCTCATTGTCAGAATCGATATGAATGAAGTGGCGGGAATGAGAGGCTGTCCACAGGAAGCGCCCGATGCCCTTTTTCTTCCAGCCCTCTTTCACAACAAACTTGGTCAGTTCGCGTTTTTTTGATTTTCCATACCTACCCGTCATTCCTGCTTCCTGAAGAACACGCTGTATATCCTGATCTGTAATATCCCCGTACTTTTCCACATAGGTCTGGCCGGTATACAGACCGGTGCAGGCCACGAGCTCTCCGTCGATGAATCCCATCACGTATCTCTGCGGATATGGTTCGATTTTGGCGTTCAGATCAAAGATATCATTGGAAAAATAAATCTTATAGTTTCTGTGATACACATCGGCGATGAGATACTTGCACTGCATTATCTCCGAGCTCGTCGCTGCTATTTTCATTAATATTCGCAAATTCTATTCCTTAAAGTAATTTATTAATCGGAAAACGCCCTGCAGTCTCAGAATCTGGCCACCTGAGGCGATACAGACCTGGCAAGCACGAAGGTCACATCGTCGTGAAATATTCCTTTCGTGTACTGAGCCAGATCGCTCACAAGCTTTGTTTTAATAACTTCCAGCGGTTCGCGCGCGTTGGTCTTCAGAAAATCAATCAGACGCGGCTCGTCAAAGATGCCGTTCTTGTAATTGCCGGCCTTCGCAGCTTCTGTGATGCCGTCCGTTCCCAGAAAAAGCAGATCCGAATGGTTCAAACGGAATCCGCCTTCTGTAAAATCCTTCCTTTCCACATCGTCAAAAAAACCCAGCCCGCAGGGGATATGACTGACGCTGATGGTCTCCACCTCTCCAGAGTCGGCGCGGTAGATATAAATATTGTCGTGACTGCCGCTGAACACGTATCCGTTGTCGTCGCCCTTGCGGCAGATGGAAACGATGGTCATGGATCTGTCTTCATGCAGACGCTGAAGATTCTGATACAGAAGTTTGTTCGCAAGAAAATTCAATTCCCCCGGCGTTATATCCTTCCTAGTGTGCAGAATCGCGCTGATGATGCTCTGCGCCATCAGCATAACCAGTCCGGAACTCAGTCCGTGTCCGGTAACGTCGCCGACCATGATCCAGGAATAACTGCCGAAAGAATAGATGTCGTAATAATCTCCGCCGACTTCCTCCGCCGGTTTCATGTAGCATGAAATTTCAAGACCCGGTATGCGCGGATTTGTCGGTAGTATGTCCATCTGAATGCGGTGGGCCACTTCCATTTCCGTGGCAATGCGCGCTTCTTTATCGGCCACGATTTCCAGAACCACGGCCGGAGCGAATATCGACAGGGCGAAAATAATCAGAAGCGCGATGGTGAATCCGAAAGCAGCAAGTTCCAGTTTGTCCCGAATGAACGGATAATCCAGATAGTGCAGAACAAGAATCAATACCGTCAGAGCCAGCGCTTTTGAGGAGAAGGTAAGTTTTTTCCAGCGCATCAATGATCGAACCGAAGAATAGACCAGAGGGAATGACAGACCGAGTATCACTGGCAGGGCAATCAAATAGAATTTCAGTTCCATGATATGCGCGACAATCGTTCCGGCATAGCCGAGCGCCATGACTGCGAAGAAAATCTTCCAGGGTATGCGTATGCCGACCGTGGCAGAGACCAGATGAGCCAGCGCCAGATGATGCACAAATACCCAGGAAAAGGCTAGAACAATGATAATCGGTTTGGTGGGCACTCCCTGCGCATCCACAGGAGGGATGGCCGATTGAATTAGAAAAGCCACAAATACGGAAGCCCAGACAAAGAACAGAGCCCGGTACAGGGGCGCTTTCTGGCTCATCCACAGGATTGCGGAAATTACCGTATTGAGAAATGTGCAGAGAGCATAAAGGATGAGTAAATTTAATATCACCGGATCCATAAACTTGTTTTTATCTCCTCTGCGTGTTCCTGATCAATCACGCCCGCCAATATCCGGCGAGCGGTCATTTCTTTTTCCCTGCTTTCTTTTTCGCAACCGGTTTCCTGGCCGGTTTAGTTTTTGTTCGGTTCCTGGGTTCCGGTTCATAACGGCCCGGGGCCAGAATATTTTTAGGATCCAGAGCTTTTTTTATCCGATTCATGACGACTACGGTATCATCGATTGGTGAGGGCATGAGATCGTACTGCTGAAGACCCAGTCTGTACGGATAGTATCCGGCTTTCATCAGTGTTGTCACAAGTTCATTGTGGCAGGCCATGGCCCTTGCATCCTCCCCGGGAACATCCCGGTCGTAGATCAGAGCCCCGGTCATGTCAATTACCCGTTCTGACATGCAGAGAAGTCCCATGTTGGGCTCGAGCTTATATTTTGCGCAGATATCATAAATGATTCGGATCGCCCTGAGCACATGTTTGCCCTGGAAGGGAACAGTAGGACAGTACCAGTGCACTCCGCATCGATCTTTATCCGGATCCATAACGGCCGGTATGGGAGTTTTCTTTCGCCAGTAACACATATTCAAAGCGGCGATGCTTGGAGTTCCGCGTAAAATGCTTTTAGAAAATCCCCAGTCGACGAACTTGATGAGATCCACTCCCATGATCCAGTTGTATAGAGGAGCTATCAATCGAATAAGTTTGGCCCTCATCTCATCAAGGAAAAACATGCGATCGACCTTGCCTCTGAAGGCTTTCATGATCATCTTTCTGTCCGCCATACCCGCCGCCCTGCTCGGCGAAAAGATCGCGCCGTGAACATTCCACTGCCCGAATCCCACCCATATCTTACGCAGTTTTTTCAGCATGTGATCCGGTAGCGGCGTCACGCCGTTCGTCTCTTTCCAGGGATACTGGGTTATAAACGAGATCAGACGATGGTCGTTGAAAATTCGAAACACGGTGTTCACGCCCGAGTGGCGAAGGCGGTGCATGGTGTCAAAAAGATCCACCAGCTTATTTTCATCGTTGACATCAAAAAAATAACTCTGGAAAAAAGCAGGCTTCACCATTAAGAACAGATTCATTCGTGTTACGATCCCCAGATTCGACTGGGTAAACATTCCATCCGTAAACGGTCCGATTCCCCACCGGTGCAGTTTTGCTACGGCAGATCCGTCGAATCGCTCCATTCCTGTATTCATGATTTCACCGGTAGGCAGAACGACCTGTAGACCACAGACATGATCGAACCTTTCCCCGTACGGCCCCAGGCCATGACCGCGTTCCATTGTATTTCCAATGATGGAAGACTCAGGAGTGCTGCCGATGCCGTCCATCATCAGGCCGGATTTCCTTTCATTCAGAAGATCGAACAGCTGCTGGAACGTGACGCCTGGCTCGATGGTGACGTACGCCATTTCCTCATTGAAATCCGATATTCGATTCATCCGTTCCAGCTCCATGAGAACGGCTGATTCCGGCGGAACCCTGGATCCCAGGCCCCAGTTTTTACCTTTGCTCACGGGATAGACAGCAATGCCGTTGCGATTGGCGATTCGCATGCATTTTTGAACTTCCTCAGTGCTGCCGGGACGAATTACAGCCGGTATTCTCTGTTTTGTTACGAAAGTGGCCGTTTCTACCGCCTTCAGGATGTCGGAAGAAATTCGAACATTTTCTTCTCCAATTGCTTTTTGCCATTCTTTGATTGCCCCGGTTATGCTCATTATACTGCCTTCTTGAAATTGTGGTAAAACACGTTTGTGCCTATGATAGACCGGTACGGCAATTATTTTTCTTTACAGTCCCGAGCCATATCGTTGTCTTCGCTATCTCAAATGGCTTCAAACAACAGCAATACCGTTCATAATAGAGCTTTCCATGATCCTCACAGATGGGTGGTTCTGGCAGGATTTGGCGGAGTGGCTATGGTCAGCCAGATGCTGTGGTTGAACTTTACGCCTCTGTTATCAGACATCCAGAAGAGATACCAGGTATCGGAAATGACCGCCCTATTTTCACTGGTTCTGGTATTTCCTCTATTATATGTATTATTTTCTATTCCGGCCGGCATCCTGATTGATAAGAAAGGGTACCGCTTTTCCGTCGCCTGGGGCGGCATCATCATGGCGGCCTTTTCTCTGCTCCGAATCATTGATACGAGTTTCTACTGTATCGTGGCCGGTCAGGTCGGTGTGGCGCTCGCTCAACCTTTTATTGTGAATGCCATAGCCAAACTTGCCAGCGACTGGTTCAGTGAAGAACAGGGAGCCATGGCCAACGGTCTGGGAACAGTCGGTATGTTTCTGGGCATGGCCCTGGGGCTTATCCTCACTCCCTACTTGGTAGACACTCTCAATTTTCAGATGGCCATGGTGGTATTTGCGGGTATATCCATAGCAGCTGCCGGGTTTTACATCTATGCGGATCGCTCGCCTCCGCCTGTAATTCACAGCGCATCGTCTGCATCCCAGTGGAACGGAATCGGAAATTTACTAAAAAACAAATATTTAATATTATTATTTTTTATTTCATTTCTGGGTCTGGGTTTCTTCAACGGGCTGATGAGCCTGATTGAGCCTCTTCTCGCTCCGCGGGGATTTTCCTCAAAAGAGGCGGGGCTTGCCGGAAGCATTATGATATTTGGAGGTATCGGCGGCGCGGCTGTGATACCGGCTCTGTCGGATCATTTCAGAAAACGAAAACCGTTTTTTCTGCTGAGCGTTCTTTTCTCTCTGGTTGCGCTCTATCCCTTCGGCACAATAAATAATTATACTGCAATCTTGGTTCTTTCCGGCGCGATCGGTTTCTTCTTTCTTCCTGCTTACGCGCTGCTTCTGGAAATGTGTTCGGAACTCGCCGGCGAGACCTGGACTGGATCGGCCACAGGTCTGCTCATGCTTGCGGGGAATGCGGGCGGAGTGGTCGTCCCTCTCTCCATGGAAATTGTGAAAGGTGATTCGGGTTCGTTTTATCCGGCCCTGATACTGCTGCTGGCGCTTCTGGGAGTCGCCATGGTGGCCGCGCTGTTCTTACGAGAAACATATGGAATTGAAAACGCAAAAGAATTGTAACAGGATAGACAGGATGTCCATGATGGATGCAATCGATTAAAATGACCGCCTGTCCTTGATATCCTGTCCATCCTGTTGATTTATATCTGATTATTAGGAGCAAACTATGAGCCGAGCGCAAAAAATTACTTCATGGATCGCCGTAACCGGCATCATTATCATCTCGCTGAAATATTTTCTTCTGGATACGTCGTCCGTTCCGGCCCAGACTGATTTCACAATCGACCTGAGCGCCGTGCGAAAACTTGCAGGCGCAGCGGGAAAACCTCTGCCGGTGTCCCTGAACTGTATCGCTACCGGTGAGGCGAAATTTCCAGCCACGGGTGTGATCGCCGGAAGCGGTTTCGCCGATCATTTCATGGTTTTCACTTCATTCCAGGTTATGTACCCGGACCGCAGTTCTGTTGTCATTGACACATCCATGAGCAAGCCCAAACAGGAAGAAATGTTTTCCGGCAATCCGTATCATTCGGACAGATGGAATGAAATGCAGAGCGCCATGAAAAAGGCCCTGCAGATTCTGGCGACGCATGAACATGAGGACCACATAGGCGGCATAGCGGAAGCTCCGGATTTCGACGCGATTAAAGATCGTGTTGTCCTGACGGAAGAGCAGGTGTCGTCCCCTTTCGCGGCGAAGAGCCATTTTCCCGCGGGCGCTCTGGCTTCGCTCCATCCTCTGAAGTATGACAGGATGATTTCGCCAGCTCCCGGCATTGTGCTGATCAAAACACCAGGTCACAGCGCCGGCAGTCAGATCATCTATGT
Source organism: Spirochaetia bacterium (assembly GCA_009885105.1). Classification (GTDB taxonomy): domain Bacteria; phylum Spirochaetota; class Leptospiria; order Leptospirales; family Leptonemataceae; genus VFLI01. The sequence goes on from VFLI01000076.1 coordinate 33,175, forward strand.
GCAGCTGAAAAATTCAGAGGAATTCCTTTTCATCGGAGATATCGCCTGGTCGATGCTGAATATCGAAAAACTGACGGGAAGGCCGCTGCTTCTGAGCCTGTTCCTGCAGGAGGACAGAAAAGTAGTCGCCGGCCAGATCCGATATCTCTACAACCTCATTCACGATCAGAAGGAAAAAATACATGTCGTTTCTGCCCACGATCTGGATCAGTATCGTCAGTTGATCAAAGACGGATATGTGCATGAGGGATTCTCTCTTTGAGTGAATATTTTTCCGGGAAGGTTTTTCTCGTTACGGGAGCCAGTTCCGGAATCGGCCGGGCCCTGAGCCTGGAATTTCTCAGCCGGGGAGCCGTTGTGGCGGGCATGGCCCGTTCAAAAGACCGGCTGCACACTCTGGAAAAAGAATACGGAAAAGAACGCTGCATCGCCCTTCCGGGAGATGTGTCGATTGAAGCCGACTGCAAAAGGGCGGTCTCTGAAACGATAAAAAGAGCGGGCCGGCTCGACGGTCTTGTGCACAATGCGGGAGTCACAATGCGCGGCCTTGCCGCGGACACAAATACAAATGTTTTTAAACAATTGATGGGTACCAACTATTTTTCCATGGTGTATCTGTTCCAGGCCTGCCTGCCGGAAATAATAAAGTCAAAAGGCCATATCGCCGCGGTGTCATCCATGATGGGAAGATTTTCCACGCAGTACCGGTCCGGTTATGCGGCCAGCAAGCACGGCCTGCAGGGATTTTTAAATTCGATACGATTGGAGCTGGCCTCCTCCGGCGTGCATGTCATGACAGTCACTCCGGGTTTTGTTAAAACAGATATATCGCTCAACGCATTTGCGGCGGACGGATCGAAACACAACAAAATGGATAATGCGACGGAATCGGGACTTGAACCGGAAGAGGCGGCGAGAATCATTCTCAAAGGCCTGGAAAATAGAAAGCGCGACGTCTATCCTGCGAAATTCAAGGAGCGATTCGCGCTTTTTCTGAGCCGGGTTTCGCCTTCGCTGCTGGACCGGATTTTATTGAAGTCCGATGTGACGTAGGGCGCGGAGGGGAAGAATATAGGGGATGTGGAGATGCGGGGGATGTAAGAGATG
>VFLI01000085.1 GCA_009885105.1 Spirochaetia bacterium
ATTCTTGATTTTGCTTCCATTGTATCCTCCTGCATAATTTAGCCGGAGGATAGCACGTTTCCCGGCGCCGCGCAAGGTGGGGTGGAATTGACGGTTACATTGAATATTTCGCAGCTTGTTTTGCTTCCTCGCCTTATTAGCGTTTATTTGCGTGCATTCGCGGTTCCGCCTCCGTATCAAATTCATGCGGATTCGCGGTTTAAATTAATTTATAAATAACAACAGATTTCTTCCGGCCCCGGACCTGCACGGCGCGGAGTTTCTTCGCCTTCTGGCCGGCCAGCGCCGCAAACACTGTTTCCGTGACAAGAAGCGTCGAGCCGTATTTCTTGTTCAGCTGTTCCACGCGCGAGGCGAGATTCACCACATCGCCGATGATGGTGTATTCTTTTCTTTCTTCCGATCCGACACTGCCCGTCACCGCCGGGCCCGAATGCAGGCCGATTCCGATTCTCGTGCGCGGAATGCCTCCGGTATGATTCAGATGGTTTATTTTATGGATAATTTCATGCGCCGCGCTGACGGCGTTATGAATATCGCGGCCGTCGGAGAGCGGCGCGCCGAACACGGCCATGAAGCCGTCGCCCAGAAATTTGTTGATGATGCCGTGATTGCGGTTGATGATTTCAATCAGATGGCCGAAAAATGTGTTCAGAAAATTGATGATTTCCTGCGGCTGCTTGTTTTCAGAGAAAGAGGTGAAACCGCGGATGTCCAGAAACATGATGCATACGTGCCGAACTTCCGATTCCATGCCCGGCTGCTGGTGGATCAGTCTGTCAACGACAGCGGGCGAAACATACTGTCCGAACATGCCGATGATTTTGTTTTTGTCGTACACCATCGCCAGTGCGCCGCGAACCCGCCCGAATATTTCCTGCCCGACAACTCCTGCGACAATTCCCGCCGTCAGAAGCATAAGCGATTTCGCAGCAACCGGGCCGCGCGCGCTCAGATACTGTTCCAGCATGGACGATGCTGTGGACACGGGCGGAAGATAGTAAATATTCAATGCCAGAAACTGGGCCGCACAGATGAATCCGGTAAAAATTCCCAGGGATCTTTTCAGACGGAAAATGGAAAGTATTATAAATATGAAATAGAGAAAAACCCCCGGCGAATTCAGGGCCACAACTGGATTGATATGCTCGCTGACAATGATCAGAACGCTTGTCGGATACAGAGATTCAACAAAGGCATTGGCGTAGCGTCCCGGTTCCGGAAGATGACGTCGCTTTTTTATGAAGATTGAAAGGACTGCAAAAAAGGCAAGTTCGTACAAAAGACCCGCGCCAAGAATCCAGTTCAGGTACAGTACGGGAAAGTCCTTGATGATGAGTGTCGTGAGAATCCCGCTGAACCGAACCACAGTCCAGCCAATAGCCGAGCATCCGATCAGGACGAGCAGAACGACGACGCGTTTTCGTTCGCTGCCAAGAATTTCAAAATAGAGGTCTTCGTCGAGAGTGTGTTCCTTCATTTGGATTTCATTTTTAGAGGGATAGATTGATAATTTTTATATGAGGCTTTTTGTATTTCTGAAAATCTGAATCGGTTGTATAAACTGTGCGTGCTCCGGCAAGAATCAGGCTTTCAATGATAATGGCATCCATTCCGGAAATGCCGAAAGTATGCGATGTCCTGGCGCTCGAAGTCAACAATTTTACCGAATCGATCCAGACCACTCTGCATGTGCCGGAAATTGAAGCGATAATTGGTCCAACGGCCTCTTTTTCCACAGCTCCCTTCAGCGCCAGGCGTTCTATTTCAAAAAAGGTCAGACAGGATACGGCTCCTTCAATTTTTCCCTCCATTACTCTACGCCAGATATCTGTTGCTTTCTGGGCTCTCCGCAGGACTTCGATAAAATATCCGGTGTCAAAACCTGTCAAAATCTTTCCTGCCTCGTTCCAGTTCTTCGTATATTCCTGGTTTTATTTTTATGTGTCCCGCCATGTTCAAAAAATCCCGCCCTGCCTTACGCCTGCGTTTATCGATTAGACAGGAAACAACCGCTCCGGCAACAAAAGAAGACACCGATTCTTCTTCCTGTCGGGCCGCCTTCCTCAATTTTTCCCCGATATCATCGGGCAGATGGACGGTGATTCTCATCAGGGCAATTTAGAACATACAGTATGCTCTTACAAGCATAAATCTTGAGAAACTTGAGAATAGATTCGTTACTGCCCAGGGTTTGATAATCTTTGGGATAAGGATATCTTTTCTTGAAAATCCCCCCGATCTCGTCCATCTCCCCATCCCCTGATTCTTACACTCTCTCCTTTCACTGTTGCCCGCCGTGGGGAATTCTCTCTTTCTCACCGCCCTCGGTAAAAAACGCTTGCTTTCCGGTAACCATCTGTGCTATACTGCGTCTAACAATTGATAAGGGGACGAATTGGCTTCGACTGCTGTGTTTCGAAGCATAGGCTGCATGCAGAGTTGAGGAACTCGTAAAAACCTCACCCTTAAAATGCCAACAATGAAATGGCTCTTGCCGCTTAATTAAGCGGTTTGCGCTCTTTGGGGTCTCTCTTCCAGGGCCTCTATAGAGTGTCAAAATATGGAAGATGAGCTGGAGGGGTTCAGGCGCCCGAAAGCGAATACAAACAGACTGAAAAAAAGCAGGTTTTCCCGCCGGCGCGATCAGCTTGCTTTTAATTGGCGCCGGATAAGCATGTAGATGCCTTTGCTTTGCACCGTAGGACGCGGGTTCAACTCCCGCCGTCTCCAAATATTGTTGTGTTCTGATTTTTTCAGGACCGAATCCGGAGGAATATCTGAATTTTCTTGACTATTAACAGAAGTCATTCCGGCATAAAATTATGATTACGACAGCACTTGACAGACCAGGTATCCGGGAAGCGGCGCGACTGTTTACTGTGGAAGAGTACCACAGTCTGGACATCGGAGAGCGAACCGAGCTCATCAAAGGAGTCATTCTACATAAAATGACAAAATCGCCCCTGCATACCGATATTATCAATGCTCTCTGGAAATTTCTTTTCATACGATTGCCCACCGATGTAGAAGTTCGAAAAGAAGATCCTTTAACCATGTCGGATTCTGAGCCTGAACCGGACCTTGCCATAACTGCTGTGCGAAATGGTCCTTTTGGCCAGGCGCATCCGTCGACGGCTTTTCTTGCAATTGAAGTGTCGGTTACGACTCTGGCGCTGGACGAGGAGAAGGCGGAAATCTATGCTGAGGCGGGTATCCCGGAGTACTGGATGATCATTCCAAAAGAGGAAAGAGTTGTGATTTTCTCCAAACCCGAAAATGGCAGTTACCTGGAAAGAAGAAACTGCAGCTTTGACAATATATTGAGCTTATCGAAATTCAATATTTCTTTTACAATGAAAGAAGCTCTGACCATTCAGAAATGAGATTCCAGGGGCCGCGCCACCTGCACCGATGAGTGAATTTCCTGATCGGCGCTATAACCTCAATGCCGTCCGTATTACGACAGCGCTGCCATTAAGTCCCGATAAACCTCCCTGCTCACCGGGAGAGAGGCATGGTTCTTCAACTCAAGTTCGTGTTTACCTCCGGACACACTTTTCAGGCCTTTGGCGAAATTCATGTTTACTATGTAGGAACGATGCGCTCGCATGAAAGCGCGCGGAAGAGTCAGCATCAGAGCGTCCATAGTTTTGCGATGGCGATGGCGGCCGCCGTCCTTCGTATGGACAGTGACATAATTGTCCGATGCTTGAAAAAAGAGAACATCCCCCAATGCGATCAGATCGGCCCGGTCTTCTTCCCTGTTGCGCACAGCAATGCAGTTCATGGCCCGGCCGGATGCGGGCAAGCCGCTCTCCAGTTTTTCCAGAGCCTTGCGCAGCCGGTCCATCCTTACGGGCTTGGGAACAAAATCGAGAACTCCGTATTCGAAGGCCTGCAGAGCTCGGTCCGTATTGGCCGAAACAATGATCGTCTGAAACGAGCCCGCCGCTGCCATACTCATTAAGTCCATGCCGTCTTCGCCCTCAAGATTCAAATCGAGAAGGAGCAGGTCAATCGGATTATCCTGTAAAAAACATTCCGACGCCGTCAGATTTCCTTCGATACGGACGGATTCAATTTTTGAACTCAGAATCTCGCGTACGAATTTTTCCAGGCCGCAGGCGGCTACATATTCATCTTCAACAATTAGAACGCGCATGTTTGATAACCTGAAGCAATGCTGCATCCGATGAAAGGTTGATGCAAGCGAAAAATGCAATCCGCCTTACATTTCTGCATTTCACCCCGCATTTGAGAAAGTTGCGAAAAATTCTTAAAAAATTCGATTTTTTTAGTATTCTGCCCCTGTATTTTGCAGCCCGCCCCGGAATGCTTGCAAGGCCTCCAAAAAGCGTCTATGATCGGAGTTGTTTTATGGAGGTTCATATGAAAAACAAACTTATTCTGCTTCTGGTCGCTTTTGCGGCGCTTTTGATCAACTGTGGTGTCCCGATGGAGGGAGCGAGACGCGAAGTTGAGTCCGGGATGGATGACTATTTTATGTGGATGCTGTTTATGAGTCCCCGGACATATACATACCAGCCAGGTCCCGGAAATACAATCACAGTGACGGACCGTATGGACGGCAGTGTGGAAATCGTACGATCGTACTCGTATTACAGCTCGGCTTCTCCGAATTACAGGACTCGTGTCGCCAAATGTCCGCAGGGATTCACTTACGACAACACTTCCTATCGGTGTGTTGCAGCCGGCGAAACCGCTCTTTTTCAGTACTGCAGCGTCAACAGCAATGCCTGCAACAACTCGGACGGAACGCTCAACGATCTGGGCACGTCGGAGGCTTACAATACATGCAAGAATTCTACGACGCTTGCTTTGAGCTGGCAGGTCATAAAAGACAATGTATTGACTGATATACTGCGCCATCCAAATCGGGATACCGTCTTTCCGACTCTCGCGGACAACTGGTACTGGGCCAACAACACAATGAGCACAACAGGCGGCTATGTCTATCGGCGAGCGGACCTCAAGGAGTCGCGCTCCAAAACGGAACGCCACGGCGTTTTGTGCCAGTACAGCGGGAGTTACTTTTGATTTTGCGCAGGGAATTGGGCGAAAAAAGAATTGTAATCCGGCGCGCATGAGGGATAGACTGAATCTCCATGCGTGTACCGTCCCTCATGCGCTCCATTCACTCCGCATTCCCGGTTGTCATCGTTCTGTACTTTGCCGCGTCCTCAGTATCAGCGCAGCCGGTGGTCGAACTTCCTGTTATCGAACTTGAGGAGACTAAAAGCAACATTCCAGGCCGGCGCATGGAAGTCCTCGCAGATCCTGCCGGAAAACTCACGATCGATCAGGCGGCCGGGACCGATTCAGCTCTGAATTTCAAACCATTGGAACGTGAAGTGCCGAACTTTGGATTCACGACGACAGTGTACTGGCTTCGCTTCCGTGTCCGTGGTCCGTCCAATCCTCCGCAGTGGCTTCTGCAGATTAAGTATCCACCGCTCGATGATGTCCAGGTTTTCACTCGCCTCGGTGACACTTCGTGGCGCTTTTCGCGGACGGGTGACATGCATCCTTTTGCCGAGCGTGAGATCAAGCATCGCACTTTTCTCTTCCATATGGATATCCCGCCCGGAGAAGTGATGGAAGTCTACATCCGCTGCAGCACACAGGGGAGCATGATCGTCCCGGTCGAAATCCTTCGTCCGCGTGTTTTTCAGGCAGTCGATCACGAACAGCAGATCGGGCTGGGACTTTACTATGGTATACTGCTGGTGCTTACCATCAACACATTGATTCTCTTTTTCATTGTTCGTGAGAGGGCGTACCTCTATTACATGCTGTACATCACCGGCTACGGACTCTTTCAGATGAACCTGAACGGATTCTCTTTTGAGTATCTCTGGCCGGCGCTTCCGTCGTGGAACAACCGCGTTTTACCGTTTTCAATCGGCTGGGGTTTTTTCTGGGGAATCCTGTTTGCCAAAGAAATTCTGGACACTCGCAAGAACGTTCCCGCCGCGAATTGGTATCTCAGGTTTCTGAGTGTTCCTTATGTCGCGCTGATCGTATTTTCTCTTCTGCCGGGTCCGTTCAACTACTACATCCTTATCAATGTTGGAGCGGGTCTCATCATTGTATTCGGCCTGAGCGCCTTTCCGATTGGAATCCGCGTCTGGCTGAAAGGTTACAGACCTGCGCGTTACTTTGTCATCGCATGGGCGGCGTTTATTTCCGGCATGGTTCTTTATGCGCTCAAGGCATTTGGAATCATTCCGTCGAACGACATCACTGAAAATGGAATGCAGCTCGGCTCGGCGATTGAAATGAGTCTGCTTTCTCTTGGTCTGGCGGATCGGATAAATCTGATCAATGAAGAAAGGGAGAACTCGCGGCGCAAGGAGCATGCTGCCCTTCTCAGCGTGGCGCGTTACCAGATCGAGCTGCTCAAGAAAACCATTCAGCCGCACTTCATACTCAACACATTGAACGCGACAGCCTTCTGGCTCCGCGAAGATCCGGATCAGGCGGCGGAACTGCTTCATTCGTTGGCCGATGAGCTCCGGCACATTCTAAACGTAGTGGAGAAAAAAACCATCTCTATACTGGATGAGATCGATCTCTGCAGAGCCCACCTGGCCGTAATGAGTCTGCGACAGGGGCGATCCTATACGCTGCGCAGTCGCAACATTCGCGGAGATGAACAGATCCCGCCGATGATTTTCCATACCCTGATCGAGAACGGATTGACCCACGGTTTCGCCGGCCGGACACGCGGGCAGTTTGTTCTGGCCAGGCAGACGGGCGCTGACCGAACGCGGTACATCATTTTCAACAATGGCAGCCGTGAGGCTGTCTCGTCGGAGGGCTCCGGGACGGGTATGCGTTATGTCCAGACCCGCCTTGAAGAAGCCTGGCCCGCCCGGTGGAAAATCCGAACGGGATCTGTTCGCGGCGGCTGGCGTGTGGTCATAGATATTTTTAATGAAGCGAAGAAGGAACCGAAGTAGATGCAACGTAAGCGCCGAGTAGGGTGGTTTTGTTTTGTTTTCTAGAAAATACTGCTATCTCAGGCAGATCCGGGAAAATCCGTCAATCCGAAAAAACGCTGGTATTCTCGGATATAAGGTACATTATCGGATTCTGGCAGGACGTGCGGAAGACTTTGGAAGGCTGGGGGCTTAAATTTATTTCTTTCTCAGCCAGGGAATCACCATAATAGTATGAAGCGCCATGACTGCGATGATGGAGATAAAAATTGCAAATCCGATTCGAACTTCCGGTTTTGAATCTGCAAAGACCATCACAAAAAGCAGCGTAAAAAATATTGCGGTAAAAACTGCCGTCACCGGATAAAAAGGAACGTGAAATGGCCGATCCCGCGTCTTCATTTTTCTCCGCAGTTTGATCACACAGAGCGCGGCAAGGACGTACATCATGATCTCCGCGCCGGCAACTGCGTATGTAAAAGAGGCAAACCCGCCGAACAGGGTAAGAAGGACAGCGCTGACCATGGCAACAAGACACAGCGTGATTATGGCGGCGTATGGAGTAAAATACTCCATGTGAATTTTACTCAGGTATTTCGGCATGGTTTTGTCCCGGCTCATGGCATACAGAAACCGGGAAGTCGTCAGAATGCCTGCGTTGAATGAAGTCATGGAAGCGAGGAAACTCAGAAGCCCGGCGCCAATGAGAGCGGGCACTTCGTAGGCACCAAAGACGATCTTCAGAAAAACAACATGCGGCCGCGCGAGGTAATTTACACCGTCCGTCCATACTGCCCTGCCCATCAAAACGTCTCTGGGCACAGCGGCGACAAGCGCGGCATTGAGCAGCGCGTATACGACGCAGAGTATTATTATTGATCCGATCATTCCTTTTGAGATGACACTCTGTTCCTTTGTCTCTTCGGAAAGTGCTGTGACCCATTCGAAGCCGGCAAAAAGAAAAACCGACAGGGCGATCGCAGTGATGAAACCTTCAGCGCCGGTTCCGTCTCCGATTGGATTGTACCAGTTTTCAAAACCAAATCCGAATCTGTAAAGAGCAGCCAGACTGACGACGACAAGGAAAAGAAACATTACAATGGCAAGCAGGTTCTGGACTCCCGAAGCGATCTCAATGCCAAAATAATTGAGGACCCCCGCGGATACGAATCCCAGGATTACGTAAAACCAGATCGAAGGTCCGTTTGGCAGGAGCGCCTCAAAAACGCTGCCGAACACATACGCTTCAGCGCCTGAAGCGGCGATGACCGTAAATATATACGCCGATGACAGCGGAACGGCCATTTTTTCATTAAAGGCCTGCTGGATGTATACTCTGACGCCTGCAGACGTCGGGAACATGCCGGAAAGTTCGCTGAAGCACCAGGAAGCCAGGACACAGAAAATAGCCGCGACAATCACGGCGATCCATCCGGTGTTCCCGATCACCAGGTCAGCCACCTGTACGTCGGCGATGATGGACATTGTGGCAAAGGCAAATCCCGCGCCGGCAGCCGCCACCGAACGGGCTGTCAATACTCGTTTCAGGTCAGTCATTTTATTTCTCCGGCCAGAGTATCATGGTAATCGCATCGAGTTTCATCACATCCGCCTGATGGCCTTTGACAAGGATGTCTCCGCTGAGGTACATGGGGGTCGGATCAAGACGACCTGAGAACATATCAACAAGGTCTTTCGCTGTCGGAAAAGTAACTGCCAGGTCGGCATCGCCGATACACCCTTCTTCAACCGATTCAGCCCTGCCGCCGTTCATCTTTATCGTAAGTTTAATATCCGAATCCTTCGTTTCGAAGTGCATCAGTGGATTCCATCGTTTGAGCAGCTTATGGATCTTCTCATTTTCGTTAATCTTGTCTTTGAAATCGTTGGCAGCCTTCAGGCTTTCGTGTATGTCTGGCACATGCTTCTCCGTTTTGGTTTGATTACATTTTCTTCAGCGCCGCATCCAGGGCGTCAATGATCTGATCGATCTCTTTTTCAGAAATAATGAACGGCGGTTGAATTCTGATGGCCGCGGTATTGTTTGTTGCAAGCAGGGCGAAAACGCCTTCGTCGGCCAGATACCGGTTCATGCGAAACCCTCCCGCGGGATCGGCCAAACGCAGCACAGTGTGCATGCCGACCTGTCTGTAGCTTTCAAGAATTGCCGGATGATTTATCATCAATTGCTCATAACCGGCGGCCAGTTGTTGACCTTTTTTATTGATATTCTGTAGAAACTCAGGCTGGTTCACAATGTCAATCATGGCTGAAGCGATCAGACAGCCGAGGTCGGAGCCGCCGGTGCTGGAATAATGAGAGTATGGATAGGTCAAAAAGAAATCGGCAACTTCTTCCGTGAACATGGTGGCAGCCATGGGATACATGCCGGCCGTAAGTCCCTTGGCCGTAATCATAATATCAGGGACGACTCCGCTGGAATGTTCGATGCCCCAGAACTTTCCTGTCCTGCCGAGACCTGTGACCACTTCATCGATGATGAGAAGCGTGTCGTGTTCATCGCACAATTCGCGGACTTTGAAAAAATAATCCGCCGGTGGAATCAATAGGCCGGCTTCCGCGATCATCGGTTCAAAAATCACAGCTGCAGTGTCCTGGGAAATCTCATTTCTGAGTGCATCAATATCGCCGAAGGGCACATGGCTGAATCCAGGCATCAACGGGCCAAAAGGCTCGATGTAATCGGGGTTGCTGTTGGTTGAAAGCGCGAATCCTGTGATGCCGTGATAACACTCATTGGCGGAAATGATCCCGGATCTCCCGGAATATCCCCTGGCAATCTTTATCGCCAGGTCAACGGCTTCCGATCCGGTAGAGCTGAAAAAAGCGCAGTTGATGTTCCCCGGTGTTGTCGCGGCGAGTTTGTCGGCAAGAGTCAGCTGCTCCTCTGACATCAAAAAATTGTTCCCGAGATCGAGACGCTCCATCCCTTTTCTCATGACTTCAACGATGATCGGATGACGGCGCCCCAGATTGAATACTCCCTGAAGCGACAATGCATCGAGAATCTTTCGCCCGTCAATATCTCGGGACCAGCATCCATCCCGCTCCGTTTCAAAAATATCCAGCCCGAGATGACTCAAAGTGCGAACACGCATGGCGCCAAAGCGATGCGCGTATCGTTCCATTAAAGCTTTCTTTTTATCCGATGGTTTATTCTCCATAGTTCTCAGTCCTTTAGTTTTCTAGAAAATACTGCTATCTCAGGCGTCTCGACGAAAATCCGTCAATAGAAAAAATGCTGGAAATCCCGGACATAAGGGGCCGTAATTTAATAATTTGGACATATGGTATAGTTCCAATCTCCGTGAAAAGTTGAGCGTCTTAAACGAACGGCCGCGAGATCTTCATCGGAAACTG
>VFLI01000055.1 GCA_009885105.1 Spirochaetia bacterium
ATGGGCAGGCAGGCAGTGGAGAGAATTAGTATAATAAATATACAAAATATTAAAATATAACGCATAAGAAATAAGTTCCACAATACCGCGCGTGAATACTCCGAAGCGAACCTGCGGATACTCTTGACAAGATCATTATATTAATGGTTTCACAGAGAATAATTCTCCAATTTTTTATGAAAAAATAAAAAAAAATCGAATAATTCTGTTTCTGGTGCTACAAAGAATTTTAGAGAGAACTAAAAACGGCAACTCATTGTACAAATATTACTTTAATTATACTGCCTGTCGGCAAACCTGCCGGCTGTGAATCCACAGAGACGTTAGTTCTGCCGCGAAAAATCATGGGGAAAGGAGTTCCAGCCCCATTATTTGCGGAACCGCCGACGACCATGGTATTGCTGTTCGTTGCGCTCGAAAAAAATTGAGGTCCCAGCCCGCAGTTGACGCTTCCGACAGAACTCCAGGATAGAGTCGCCGAATCGTTCGCGCTTTCAAGCACGCAATTTGCACCAGAAATATAACTGCGAAAAATCTTTGTTCCTATAGAACCCAGCGCTAAAAGTCCAGTTCCCGTAACGCTGTTGCTTGTGCTGCTCAATGTTTGACCATTGTTTGTAGAAATCTGTTCTGTATATGTTGCCGACGAATAATATTGAATAATTTTGTTATTCGATGCCAGTAGATTTGAAGCTGCTGCGAAACTGCCCGTTGATAAATTCCAGGCAGTTATAGGGGAATCTGCAAACAGGACTCCCTCGGATGCGCTAAAATTCATAAGATATCGATTATTCGAGCAGATAAAATCCCGGAGTGGTGCCCCGGTCGTGTAAAGAGTTACCAGAGAACCGAAATTCAGTCCCGTATCCGCAGAATAGTAGGCATTGATATTGCCACCACCATTGCGTGCCGCTGCAACGGATGTGCCACATGAAGCGATTTTTTCAATGTTGCCCCCCGTACTGACGGTAACAGCCGACCATGTTCTTCCGTGGTCCAAGGATTTAAAGATTGTATTTGGCGCTGGAATGGCCGGCGCAGCTGCCAAGCCGTTCACACCATACAGCGTTTGCCCAATTTGGACGACATCAGTAATCGCGCTGGCGCCTGTGAAATTCACCCGAGTCCAGGTTCCGTCGCCTGACGATTCAAGAAAAAAGGGATTGTTGTTGCTGTATGCCTGAAATTTATTATATCCTGTTGACGTTAAAACGCCACCCAGCAGCGCCAGCGCATTGTTGCTGTTGAGATTGGCATCCAGCTTTATACAGCTCGTCAGGAGGGTGAAGCACAGGGCGCAGATTGAGGCCAGAGCGCTGAGACGATTTGCGGGATGATTTAAGAATTTTGTCTCTTCCATATGTTTATTCAACAAAAGCAGGCAAGTTTTTTTTCACTTTTCAATAAAAAATATTGAGAAGGAGGAATTATTGCAATTAATATCGTCGTAAAAAGATTGGAAATTGCACGATAATGCCTGTGTCTGAATTCGAATGAAGTGAATAAGGGAAAAATAGTAATAATATTACAAGGATGTAGGATTCATTTTGTAAAAATTCTGGTAAGATTGTGAAAAAAAACCTCCAGAAATCAACATGTCCTTTTAAAAGTTCTGTTATTCCTGGCTATTGATAGGTTGAATATACAGCCATATCAAAGGCATCGGCTCCCAGGGGAAAAATTGTTGCAAGTGTAAGATCACTATTTTCAGGATCAACATTGAACAAATAAATATTTTGAGAATTCCGATTGAGTGAATAGAGATGTCGGCTATCAGGGGTTAGACTTATGCGAAAGGGGTAATTACCAGTCGTATAAATTCTCCTAAGCTGCAAGGTTCCGTCATTTTGATTGACATTGAATTGAGAGATATCGTTGGTACCAGCGTTCAATGAATAAAGAGTTCTTCCATTCGGTGAAATTGTTATTGAATGAATGAATGTGCCGCCTGATGAGATGTTTCCGGAATAACTCAGGTCCCCATTTACGGAATTGATCTTATAGGAATAAATCAAGCCTGCCAAATCAGCCACAAAGAGAGAATGTCCGTCCGGATGAATTTTAATTTCTGTAAGTGATCCAGGAATAGTGATTGATTTCCAGTAATTTATCGCTCCGTTTCCATCCACTAAGAAAAGTGCTACATCCTGGCTGCCATTGTTTATCGAATAGATAATCTTGCCGCCGGGGTGAGCCACAACGTCATACGGCGTAATTGAAGAACCGCTAACGAGTGCGGTTTTACTTGACAAATGTCCTGCAAAATCAGTCTGTAAATTATATACGGTATCATTTGTGTTGAAGCGTTCAGGAATGAAAAGGTGATTTATGGACGCATCAATCTCAATATTTTCCGCATACCCTGCACCGTTACGCGTGACGGCTTCATCAATGGATTTCAGATTACCGGTATTTGGATCGATAGCCAGCGAATAGAGTTTTGCCGATGAATTGTCATCAACGTATAAAATATTGTGGGATTCATCTGTCGCAAAATTCCAGAAATTCCGCGGTCCCTGGCTGTATGAGTTCAGAAAGGAAAGAGATCCGGTATCATAATTTATAGAAAAATCTTTACCTCCGACGAACCAATACTGGCTACGTAAAGGTTCTTCGCAATTTTCTGAGGAACTGGAAATGAGAGTAACAACATCAATGGATTTCCAGCCCCGGATTTACCGGGAACGGACACAGGCAGACAGGCGTTGGACAGAATCAAGCCAATAATTAAATAAAAATTTACAATAAAATATCTCAATTTATGGCACTTCCGAACTCGCCGCAATTCCAGCGGGTGCTTTTTGCACGTTCATAGTATCAATGCTTTTGGAGGGAATAATTGTAACCGTCAATTCCAGCCCACCTTGCGCGGTAATGGAGAGTGTGCTATCCTCCGGCTAAATTATGC
>VFLI01000035.1 GCA_009885105.1 Spirochaetia bacterium
GAATAGATGCCGGCCTCGTGCAGGCGTTCTATCCATTCGGATATTGATCTGATCTCAGCGCGAGCAAAGTGACTCAAGACCTCAGGTGACATCTCACCATTCGGATCGATGCCAGGCGGCAGGCCGGACGACAGGTCCTGCGTTGAGCCGGGCAGGCGCGTTTCGGGAGACTCTGCCGACATGTCAGCGGTCTCAGAAACATCTTTCGACGACCGGGTCGAAATAAGCAGATAAGCAAGGCTCAGTGCAGCCAGTCCCAGAATGACAACAATCAAGACCATGGGTGTGCGCCAGGTGCGCCCACGACCGAGGGTCGGTCGTGGGCCAGAACGACGATGCGCGTTCATAGAATTATCCTATCCATACAATCACGGCGCCGACGGGTTGTATGTCGACACAGCCCAGCCCATGCGCTCATGGCCGTACTGGTTCCAGATCGGATTCTTTCCGGCTGTGAACGATGTGTAGCGCGGCGCGCCCGTGCCTGTGGTTCCGCCCCAGAGTCCAGCGGAAACAGTTGCACCGTTGTAAGTTGGGTGGGTGTCGTCTGACTGAATGTAGTCGTAGCTGCTTCCCGCCGACACGAAATGTGTGTTCGAATCGATGATCGTCGAACGGAGTGTGGTCACAATGCGGTTGACGTAGCTCGACTCGCTCTCGCCGGACACATGGCGCAGGGCTGCGGAGTCAATCTGACCGTCGCCATTTCTATCATAGTCGGCGCCCATGTACTGTGCGAAGTTGTCCGCGCACTGAAAGCCTTTCTGTCTCGCATATTCGCACATCCAGTAGTTGAGCCGGGCAAGCGAAGGCAGGAATTTGTCCTGCATCTTCACAGTAGCGCCGGTTGCGGCGTCTCTGCAGCTGCTCTGCACGTTGTCTGCAGTGTAACCAGGATAGTGCAGGTTCGAGATGACCTTCAGTCTGGTTCCGGAATACGCATTGGCGTTGATGAAATCCATCGCTTTCACGAGGTATGTTTTGCAGTTGGTCTCAGCCGTGGTCAGCACGCTGTAATCGCATGTGCCGGTCTGCTTTTTAAAAGCGGTGCGAGCCTGCAGTCCATCGTTGCCGCACATTTCAAATGTGACGATGCGGGTGTTGCTGGTCTGCATGTAGGATTTCTCGGCCACGATTTTGTTGTCGTAGACGTCTTTGGCAACCGCGCCCGATTTGGTTCGGCGCACGCTCTCGATATCGGCGTTCCAGAGCGCAGACAGATATTCCGCATCCACAGTTGGCGCCGAATATTTTGCGGCATTGCTGGTGGACCCGTTATAGCCTGCGTAGATCGAATCGCCGTAGGCCACCAGGCGGTACTTGGTCGTGGTTCCCGCTCTATCGATGGTCCAGGAAACGTTCTGGTTCAGTGTGCTGGCGGCCACCTCTGACCCGAAGGCCAGCAGCAGAGAAGCTAGCAGAATCACTCTTTGTTTCATTGTATTATCTCCTCAGTCCGGTTTTTTTATTACGCAGAGCGATTTGATCCTCTTTGCGCCCCTGAACTGTTGTGAATACCTTTGCAAATATTGTGCCATGCCCGTATTCCACCAATTGTGTGCAATTGTATTGGATTGCAGGCCTATGACGTGTCAACTTCCTGGATTTATCCAGTTTTCGGGATGTCCATTTTCTGAACACTTTCGGGATACGACAGCAAGAACCAGGCCTGGCGGGTTAAAAACCAGAAAGCTGGCATTCCGGCCGGCGTTTCCTTTGTTTCGCCTGAGCCCGGATTGTCCTGGGGAGCCCGAACTACCGTTCTTCAACCGGGGTATACAGGTTTACAGGTCATTTATTTTTTATAATCACGCGGCCTCTGTTATTTCTTTTTCGTAATACTTATGCGCTTTCACCGCATTTTGCATTTCTTCTCTATATCAGAATTTCACCTGTGTGCTGTAGCTATAAGCGGTGTCTACCCGTGAGTGGAATATTAGCACAAATCAGTCGTTCCGAAAAATCGCTTGCAACGCTCAGACGACATGCCTGGATGGTCTCAGGTTTGTGGGGAATGATTTCGGAAAAAACTCTGCAGACGGCAGAAAACATCAGCAGGGTGCTGACATTGGAAGGCGTGCCGCATATAGTAAATTTCTTGAATCCGCTTTGTCCTGGAGCGGGGGAGTTGATGCTGGATGCACTCTCTTCGGTGACTGGCGATCTACTCCAGTCCATCGATCTGGTTCATCTGATCGCTTTGAAAATTTATGCAGGCGGGCCTCTGTCCCGCGCCGATATTGAGGGCCTGTTCCGTGCGAATCCAGATCTGGATCTTTCGCGCATCAGAGAACTCTGCGACACATTTGGGATTCTGGATGATTACAATCGTATGATGCAGTAGAAATTTTAACCTATATAGCAAAACAGATTCCGGGAACTTTATGAAGATCATAATTATCGCCGCTTGCCTTCTTATTGCAGTCAATTTTTCTGTTCTCGGCCAGACCGGCAATATCAATAGAAATCTTCTTCCAGTGGGCGACCAGGAGGCGCTGACTGCGAATACAGGCACAGCATACCGCGGCAGCAACGGCGGCGTTTTTTATAATCCGGCCCTGCTGGCTTACATACCGAACTCACAGGTATCCATGAGCGGCTCGACGTATATCAACTTCGATCATCGGGTCAAATCAATGCCGGGACCCGACAATACGTACAACGATTCTGTATCCAGAGGCTTCAATGCCGTGCCCAGCACGATCATCTCGTCGGTGAAATACGGGGATTTTGTCGGGACCTTTTCGGTTCTTGTTCCGGATAATCTGGCTTACAGTTCGTATTCCAAAATCAGGACCACAGAAACATCTGTTTTTCAAACAGTTTCAGCAAAAAGCTCGGAACTATGGATCGGATTGTCTGGAGGATGGAAGATTTCTGAAAATTTTTCTGTCGGCGCCGGACTTCATCTGATCAACTATGATTTTCTATACAATCAAACAATAATACAATTCAAAGGAGTCTATCCGGAACGCGAAAGTGCGCCCGTCCGGACCGACCTGCAACTCACAGATGGCCGGATAAGTACAGGAGCTTTGAGCGGATCGGCAGGCGTGTACTACCGGATAAACGATTCATTTGATATTGGATTAAAGACACAGAGCCGTTCACTGCAACAATGGGAGAAAACAGATTTTTTGTATTATCAATTGACCTATCAAGATCGCAATCAAAAAGTTGACGGTCTTTTTCCTGAGCAAGTCCGCGCTGATTACAGGCTGCCACTCGACGCAACTATTGGATTTAGTTACAATGGGAAATTAGGAAAACTGCTGTTTGATATCAGCCGGCAGGATGGTCACAAATACAATACGTTCCCCGACTATCCCTCAATAAATCGAATCGAAACGGAGAATACGATTCGATACAATCTGGGCACAGAATTGAATTACTCAAAGAGATTACAGCTGCTGGGCGGGATAGCTTACAATCCGTCGGCGATACATTCCCTTGATGGCAAAAGGAGCGGAACGCGTGAAGACTATAAAAGTGTATTCATGGGCTTTTACCTCAAGGGCGAGAATACGCGCACGGGATTGGGTATATTTTATACAGGATCGAATGGAGAAACAATCTGCGGCGGGCCGGTGGAAATATTTCTTGATTATAACGCCAGATGCACTGTCAGAACCCAGGCAGTCGGGGCTGTCCTTTCGACAGGATTTGTCTTTTAAATTCTCTCTAAATTTAATCCTCAATCATTCACAGGTCACCCGATCTTTCGAAAATTTCCGGTGATTTATGTTGACAGAATTCTGTCACCGTTCCGGAGATTCCAATATCCAGAGGAGAAACAATATGAAAGTTGCAATAATAGGGCTTATCTTTTGCGTGTTCATGGGGATAACTGCCATTTCCATGGGCTTTGGCGCGTTCTTCCCCTCCATAAACCTGGTTTCAAAGCCGTTCGTTTGCCCCGGCGGAAGTATGGATTCTGACGCGCAGATGTTCCGCCCTTATCCGGGGAAAAACGTTTTAACACGTACCTGGTACTGCACCGATGCAACAGGCACAAAAACACAATTGGGTTTGTTCCAGGTAAGTTTCTTTGCGGGTGTCATTCACGGTCTGATATTATTTGTGTTTATTTTCCTTCTCAGGCTGGTCTTCGGAAGAAGACGATCTGCGTAGGTTCAAACCATTTATCATACATCGGTCGCCCGGACAAAATCTCAGACGGATAACAATCCGAGGATAGAAATATTCTTTATTCTCTGAGTTTGTAGACGCCGACCTTTTGGTTTTTTCCTTTCAGCTGAACCTCATCCACAAATTCAACAGGGAATGACTCCTTCACCAATTCATATGTCAGGGCGCCCAGCAATATATATGTATTTGTTGTTTTGTTATAGGATTCCAGACGCTGCGCCACATTGACGCAATCGCCGATGACTGTGTATTCCAGACGATTCTCCGCGCCGATGTTTCCCGCCACAACCTGACCCGAGTTTATTCCCACCCTTGTTCTCAGAATATGCTTGCCCAGATACTTTTTCTGGAAAGTAGTCTTCTGAATTTGTATCGCTGTTTTCACTGCATTGTGAGCATGCATTAAATCCTCAACCGGTGTATTGAAAAGCGCCATTACAGAATCGCCGATAAATTTATTGACCACTCCTTTATTCTGAGAAACAATATAGATCAAATCATTGAAATATTCATTGAGCAGCAGGACTGTTTCTTCCGGCGTAAGCGTTTCTGAAATTGAAGTGTAATTTTCAATGTCTGTAAAAAGGATTGTGCTCATTACTTTACTTCCGGCCGGGGCCATTTTCCCCTGGCTCAGAACATGTCGCGCGACTTCAGGAGACATGAATTTTCCAAAAGTATCTTTGACCCATTCCCTCTCTTTCAGGCCGTCGACCATCAAATTAAATCCTTCAATCAATTTGCCAAGTTGAGATTATCATACTGAATTCACCGGTACCAACTGTCAAGCTGCCATACATCGCACAGCTCATCGTTTCCGCAGGCGTTGCAATGCATGCGGGTAAACTCGATATGCACCGGCTCCTGCTGGACGTCGCTCGAACCGCAATCCGGACAGGCCGCATCGGCCTCTCCACTGTACATGCTCGGGAACATCTGTCGCACGGATGAGAATGGCTGGCTGTCGCCCTGTGAAATTGTTTCCCTGGCGCTGTTGACAGGAGCGATTCCTCTGTAGTCTTTGTATTCCTGAATTACGGATTCAAGATCATTCTGCGATAGCAGCTTCTCGCGCAGGATCGCATCGCAGGCCTGATTGACGGCGATGTAGATATGCGTCTCGCCTTCCTGGTTCTTCTGCGTGTAAAGCACGTAGGTCAGCAAATTCCACACCGCGGTGAAAACAAGCCGCACAGACAGGGGTAAAACATCATCCCATCCCGGGTTCGTCAACGGCTCCATGAATGTTGCCAGATATCGCTTGAGCGAGGAACTCCTGTTCAGGTCTTTCTTCTCGGCGATCATTGTCTGGAGCTCGTGCAGGGCCGAGCGAGGCAGGCTTTCGGCGATCTTTGCGAGCCCGCCATGAACCCGGTGTCCCTGGGTTATCAATGCGTTTACGTTTGCCAGTTCGTCGGGATGCTTCTTTACATACTCCTCCCACAGTGGCAGCGCTATTTCGATGAGCCGCATGCTCATGGCGATCTGTGCGTGTTCCGGCAGGGAGTTGCAGTATTCGTCGAGCATGGCCTCATACTTCCCCCAGAATCAGTTTCTCCAGTTTCGCTGAAAGCTCAGGTCCCAGGGGCGCGTCTTTGAACTGCAGATAGAAAGTGTCCTCCGCCATTCCGTTCGGCAGAGTGCGGATCGTCGCCTGCACGATATTGATATGTTCGCGCGAAAGTACGCGTGTCAGATGAAACAGCAGGCCCGTCCTTCCCTGCGTCTCGATGTAAAACTGAGTTCGCCGGCGTTTCGGCACGTCCTGAAAAACGATTTCCGGCGGATTTTCAAAAAATTTTCTGTTTTCCGGGATCGTTACCTTGTTTTCGCGCAGCAGTCTGTCGGGATCGGCGTCCTCCTGCAGGAGGGTTTCCATCAGCATGCCGAGTTTCGTCGTGCAGTCGCTCACTCCGCTCTGGGCCGCTGCGGGATTGAGAATTCGAAGGGTGAACGTATCGTGCGAAATCGGACCGTCCTCTTCCTCGATAGTGTACACATCTCCGGACTGGATATCCAGCCCCAGCACATAGATTGCAGACGTGAGTCTGTACAGAGTTCCGATCTGAACTGAGTTTGTGCGAATTTCTATCTGGAATGAATCGTTGGAAATCAGCGTCCAGGAGAATTGAATCATCCATTCTCCCGGGCAGCCTGAATCGCATCCAAAAACCACGGAGCCAGCAGCGATTCGTCCATTTCCACTGCCGGAATTTTTTCCAGACTCTTTCCAATATGGAGTTCTCTGCTCTGCTCCAGGGCCAGACGATTTGTGAAATCCTTGAAACTTCGTCCGAGAATTTTCTCCAGGTCCCGCCAGTGAAGAATAATATTTCCATTTTTCTGAGCGCTGAAAACCTTGGCGTTATTGAATCGAATCTCAAATTCGCCGCCGCCGTCTTTGATAAACCAGGCGCCCTGTTCTTCCAGAATCTGGCATACTTTCCCAATCTTTTGAATCGAAAGTTTTCTTTCCGGTTTCGCGCGGTTTTCAGATTCCATGGATTCCAGGGTTTGTTTGATTTGCGCAAATCGAGCGCTCTTCATGTCAGACCTTGACCTTTCATTCTGCCACCAGGATTTGACCTTCTTTCCTTCCACGCAGGCTTTCAATCCGGGAAGCGCGGATTTCCAGATTTTTTCCTGCGCATCGCGGTCTTCCTGGCTGGGCCAGCCGTCGTGGATTATCTCCAGTGAGATTCCTTCGCCGGTGCGGGAACGTGATACGCCCAGGTCTCGAATTTCAAATGTGATGACTGTAGCAGGAAGTGTACTGCGGTCCATCGGACGCCAGCCGTAGCGAACACTGTGATTCTTCTCCGACTGCAGAAGTTTCATTTCTATTTCGCGTCCGTCGTCCAGTGAGACAATGTTTCTGGACATGATGACACGCGGAGCCCACCATTTGCGCAGTTCGGTCTGTGAAGTCAGCGCCCGAAATACACTGGCCGGAGTCGCATTCAGCGAAACTTTAAATTCTATAGGATCAATGTCGCCTGTGCGTTTCATAAAACAGTACGGCCGAAAATCGGCGCCGGTCTTTTAATATACAGAAAGTATAATAGCTGCCGGCAGATTGATTTAATGTCAATTCTGCCCTTTGAATCCCTGGGAAAATAAAAATATCAACAGTGCGCGCCCGGGTGATATTGGAGTCACTTTTCGAAAAATACGTTTGGATTGCATTTGAACACTTCGCAGAGAGCGCAAATAGCCCTGTGGGAGGCGTTGTCACCGGTTTCCAGCTGCTGCACCCGCTGATGAGTAAAGCCGCTGAAGTACCCTGTCTCCATCAACCTGGCCGCAAGCTGCTTCTGAGTCCATTTTTTGGATTCGCGCATTTTCTTAATTTTGTTTCCGCTAAAATTCATACTGAGGCAGCTTAAAATCCCGCAATTCTTCTACTCATTGTAATGGACAATCCCGGATTGTCAAGATAAAATTTCAAATTCTGATTTCAAGAATTTTTTTTATCTCTCCACCTTTTATTGAATTGTAAATATAACCCCGAATTATTTCAATCGATTTTTCGCGGAGTGATCATGAATCCAATCGTTTTGAAATATATTAACGAAATCCGGATAGATAGAGACAAAAACGGCATCCCGCATGTAAACGCGGATAATGAAGCAGACCTGTATTTTGGGCAGGGTTATGCGCAGGCCATGGACCGTGGTATGCAGATGCTGCTCACCAGAATTCTCGGTCAGGGCAGGGCCAGCGAATTTCTGGATTCCTCTGAAGAACTGCTTCAGATAGACTCATTTTTTAGAAGGATGAATTGGTACGGCGATGCCGGTCTTGAACTTTCCAAAATCAACCTGTCCACGCGGGATATCATCAAAGCTTACTGTGAAGGCATCAATGCTTTTTTTCAGAAGAGTCTGCCCTGGGAATTCAAACTGCTCGGTTACAAGCCTGCGAAATGGAGACCGGAAGATTCAATCCTTCTGATGAGAATGACTGGTTATGTCACTTTGCAGCAGTCTCAAACTGAGATGGAACGTCTGATCGTCGAGATGATTCAGGCCGGCGTGGAAAAGGATCTTCTGGAGGAATTGTTCCCGGGCCAGCTGGGCGGACTGGAAATGGACCTGGTAAAAAAGATCACGCTGGGTGAACGAATCGTTCCGGCTGATGTTCTGTGGAAAAATTCTCTTACCAGAATGATGGCATCAAACAACTGGGCGGTTGCCGGCAGTAAAACGGCGTCCGGAAAAGCAATTCTCTGCAATGACCCACACCTGGAGACAAACCGTCTGCCGAATCTCTGGCAGGAAATTGTTTTGAAAATTAAAGACCGTTACCTGGCCGGGGCCGGTATGCCGGGTCTGCCCGGTCTGCTCATCGGAAGAAACAACGATCTGGCCTGGGGAGCTACGTACACCTTCATGGACGCCGTCGATTCCTGGGTTGAAGAATGCCGCGAAGGAAAGTTCAAGCGCGGCTCTTTTTTAAAAACAGAATGGGTGCGGTTTCAGGAAAGACGTGAGATTATCAAACGCAAAAAAAAGCCCGATCATATCGCGACATTCTACGAAAACGAACACGGAGTCCTTGACGGGTCTCCTTTTACGGAAGGGTTCTATCTTGCAACCCGGTGGGCCTCCGGATCTCACAGCGGGGCGCGCTCGCTGGAAAATATTTTCAAAATGATGAACGCGAAAGATGTTCGCGAAGGTATGGAGCTGATGGGAGCTCTGGAAATGTCCATGAACTGGGTTTTTGCGGATGCCGGCGGAAACATCGGATATCAGATGTCCGGGATCCTGCCAAAGCGCCGGTCCGGAGTTTCCGGACTCATCCCTCTGCCTGGCTGGGAAGAAAAAAACGACTGGAAGGGATTCGTGCCATTCTCGCAGCTTCCCAGAGTGTACAATCCGCCGGAAGGTTTTATCGTCACCGCCAACAATGATCTGAATCATTTTGGAAAGGCCGCGCCGATCAATCTTTCAATGGGCCCCTATCGCGCTGAAAGAATCGCGAATTTGCTGAAATCCAAAATTCCGCTGACTCCCGATTACATGCCCCAGATTCAGTATGACGTGTACTCTCTGCAGGCGGAGCGCTACATGAAAATTCTTACGCCTCTTCTCCCGCACGGCGATGAAGCGGACATCCTTAGAAACTGGGATTTCAAATACGATCTGAACTCGAAAGGGGCCTGGATTTTTGAGAATTTTTACAGAGAGCTCCTGCGCGATGTTGTGGGTCCTGTATTCGGGCATGATGTTATGGACAATCTGCTGGGAAAAACCGGAATATTTGTGGACTTTTATTCGAATTTCGACGCCGTGCTTCTGTCTAAAAAATCAGGCTGGTTCAACAAAGAGAGTCGTGAAAATATTTTTCGACGCGCTCTGGATCGTTCTCTTAAAATGCCGATTCGCAGCTGGGGCGACCGCCAGAATATCACAATGAAACATCTGCTTTTCGGCGGCAAGTTTCCAACTTTTTTTGGATTCGACCGCGGCCCTGTGGCGGTTCCGGGCGGACGTGCCACTCCGCTGCAGGGTCAGATCTATCGCAGCGCGGGGCGCGAAACATCTTTCACGCCGTCATTTCGCATGATCATTGATTTTGAGAAGGACGGTCTGAAGTCCAACATGGCCGGAGGCCCTTCTGACCGGCGGTTCTCGCAGTGGTATGTCTCCGATCTTGAGAACTGGAAGAAAGGAAAATACAAGGATGTGACTCCGTAAAATAGCCTGCAGGTAAAGCCTGCCGGTCAGTCCCCGTACATTTTCTGAATATCAGCGGCTCGTCTATCGAATACCACATTTCGTTTGATTTTCAGTGTCTGTGTCATCTCAATGTCCTTTTCCAGCTCCCCGGGAAGAAGGCGGAATTGCGAAATCCGCTCGAAAGCTTTGAATCCATTTTCTGCGGATACAAGCTTTTTGATCTGTTCGCGAAAAAGGGCGTTCACCTCTTTATTCTCTACCCACTGAGTGGAATCCGGGATTGTGACGCCGCGTTCGGCAAAATAGTTTTCCACTTCATCGATGTTGGGCACAATCAGAACACCCAGATTTTTACGGTCCTGTCCGACGACAACAACCTGGTTGAATAATGGGCTCTGAAGCAGTTTTCCTTCAATCGGAGTGGGTTCCACGTTTTCGCCTCCCATAAGCACGATCGTGTCTTTGGCCCGTCCGGCGAATTTAAGGTCGCCCGCCGTGCTCCACATGAGAATATCGCCGGAATCAAACCAGCCGTCTTCGCTCAGCACGGCTCTGGTCTTTTCCGGCTCTTTGAAATAGCCAAGCATAACATTGGGGCCGCGATGAAAACATACGCCCTTTCTGCCGAATTCGGTAATCTTTTTACCCTGCTCGTCGCGCAATTCAATGTCCACACCGGCCACGGGTATGCCCACGGAGCCGACCTTCATCGACTTCTTATCGCGCAAAACAGAAACGCCGGTTGTTTCTGTGAGCCCATAGTCTTCCATTACAGGAATTCCGATCGCTTTTAAGAAAATATCAATGTGATAGGGCAGGGCACCGGCGCCGGAAATGGCCAGCCGCATTTTTCCGCCAAGCTTCGCCTTGATTTTTCCCAGAATAAGTTTGCTGAATCCAAAGGGCAGCAAGAGAAACGGAATAGCAAGAATTGCGCCCAGTCGTCTGACGATTTCTACAGCAGGATTGACTTTTTCATAACGCGGAATTCGGCCCAGCAATGTGTCCACAAGCAGAGTGAAAGCAACCGCCGACCATTTAGAAAATGCAAAGAGACCACGCGCTATCGGCGAAGCTTTGCTGACACCGTCATGAATTCGTTTGTAGAGCTGCTCCCAGAGTCTTGGCACCGTGAACAGCAATGTTGGTTTGGCGGTTGCCAGGTCTGCGCTGAATGCAGTAATGGAAGTATAGTAGGCGGTCACTCCCGCAAAAAAAAGACAGGTCTCAAAGATGCGATCCCCGATATGCCAGGAAGGCAGAAAAGTCATGGTTGAATCACCGGCTTTGACGCCGGAGGACTCAATCGCGGCTCTTGCCGTCCAGACGAGATTTCGATTTGTCAGCATGACTCCCTTGGGAGCCCCTGTGGTTCCGGATGTATAGATGATGCAGGCAAGATCGCTGTCCTTCGCCTGCTCTCCTCGCGCTGCGTAGGCCGCATCGCCTTTTTCAGTCAGCAGTTTTGAGCCCTGTGCCTGAATGTCAGCATAGTATTTCATCTGAACCTGAGGCAGAGCCTCCTGAAATTCTTTTTGGGCTTTTTCGTCGCGTTCCAGCAGGATTAAATATTTCAGGCTGACAAGCTTGTTTTTTGCTTTAACCAGATTCCGAAGAACCAGCGCATTTTCGGCGACGATGATTCTGCACTCGGTGTGGCTCAAAATGTAACCAAGGTCTTCCACTGTGGCGTCTGTTCCACGCGGCACATCGATTCCTCCCGATGTGGTGATGGCCATGCTGGTCAGCATCCACTCGAAGCGGTTGTCCATGATGAGGCCGACTTTCTCATTTTTCTCCATGCCCAGATCCAGAAATCCCAGAGCCAGACCCTTCATGCGATCATACCAGTCGCCGTATCTCACCGGTTCATAAGGCCCGGTTTTGTCCTTCTTGAACATATAGACATTGCTGCCGTTCAATCTCTCCACGGATTCCCGCACTGCTGCGTATAATGTTTCTTTGCTTTTAATATCTTCGTTCACCGGGAGCCTCCAGAAAGAATATCGTACGGATTATTGAAAAAAACACTCCACTGCTTAACTGCTTGGCTGTCAAGTAGAAGACCTGCGTCCGATAGCCATGGGCGGGGTCCAGACCAAAGCCTGAAAGCCTGGCTGGCAATCTCAAATTTACGGCCGGTTCAGCGCGGTTTTTACATCTTCCCGGAATTCCGCCATATTCAGGCGATGCCCGGGGCAGGCCGTCGCCCAGATTTCACGGTGGCCGATAATCCGTTCCGGCGGAATCCCGTATTCCCTGGAAAGTCGGACTGTCAGATTCAGAAGAGCTTCATGCTGGACGGCCGGGACGGAATGATTTTCGAAATTGCCGACAAGCACAACGGCGATGCCGAAGTAGTTTACAAAACTGTTTTTTGTGGAATAGTGATGACTTCTCGACTGCCAGATTTCGCTTTCCTGCACCTGCCCGACAGTCGTATCGTCGCTGCCGTTGTTCACAATAAAATGATACGCCACATCCGGCCAGCCGCGCTCCTGCATGTGCAGTTTTCTGTAATACTCCAGACTGCCGTAATCGGAGGCTGTGTGGTGAATGACGATGTAGCGCCAGCGCATTTCGCGCCAAACGTAACGTCCGGAAAAAAATATGAAAACGAGAGCGGCCAGAGCGATGAAAAAGACAGGCCTTTGATAAAAACGACGACCGGATCTGTAATCAGAGCCCTTTGAAAAAACAGGCATATCGCCGGGAGGCCGGATATCGAAATCGTCCCGGCGGATAGACGATTTACTTTTCTTAATTTTTTTCGCGTAATCCATAGCAGTTGCTTCAGAAGAGAAGAAATTTCACGCAGAGGTCGCAGCGAGCGCAGTGAAGACAGGAAGCATCAAAAAGAAGCGAGCGTGCCGGAAGCTTGCCAGCGGCCTGATGATTTTTTTGTGCTTTTGCGGCCAAACATTCTTTGTTTTCCTCCGCGTCCTTTGCGATCCCTTCGTGAGAAATTCTTTCCTGTATTAAAACCATTTTTTTTTATAAAAATAATAAAGCATCGTTCCTGCCGTTGCTATATTGGCGAACCAGACAGCGGGATATCCCCAGTGAGAATCCAGTTCCGGCATATATTTAAAATTCATGCCGTACACGCCGACCAGAAAAGTGAGTGGAATAAAAATTGTGGCAATCATTGTCAGCACTTTCATCACAGAATTCAGTCTGTTGCTGTTTGTCGACAGGTACACGTCGAGCATGCCGGAAAGCACGTCCCGGTAAGTCTCAATCGTGTCGATGATCTGTATCGTGTGATCGTAAAGATCGCGAAGATAGAGAAGCGTCGATTCGTGCATGCGTTCCGATTCATTGCGCTGGAGTACATTGACGACTTCGCGGAGCGGCCAGATTGATTTGCGAAGAAGGATCATCTCATGTTTCAGCTGATGAATCTTGCGAAGTATACCGGTTTCCGGCTCGCCCATCAATTCTTCTTCAATGGTTTCGATTCTCTCTCCGATTTTTTCGAGGATATTGAAGTAATGGTCCACCACCGAGTCCATTATCGCATAGGCCAGATAATCAGCCGGCATGTTCCGGACTCGGCCCCGCGCCTGACGGATTCTTTCCCGGATTGTATTGAGTTCGTCTTCCCGGTTCTCCTGAAAAGTCAGAACGAAACCTTCGCCGAGAACCAGGCTGAGCTGTTCCGACAGAACCCGGTCCTGTTTTTCGTCGAAGTGCAGCATCCGGATCACTATATACAGGTAGGTTTCGTAGTCTTCGATTTTAGGACGCTGGTCCGTATTTACAATATCTTCCCGAACCAGAGGATGCAGATCAAATGAGGCGCCGATTTTTTCCAGTATGCTCAGATCGTGTATGCCATCGACATTGATCCAGGTTATGCCCGGTTTTTGCCGCCAGTCGCTGCTTTCAGCTGGATCGGTTATGGATTTTTCTTCAATCTCCGTGCTGGTATAGGTTATTACACTGATATGTACCGGTCTGGCATCCGAATCTCCAATCAGAACGGGTGTGCCGGGCGGCAGTCCGCTTTTCTGTGAACGCCGCTTCAAAGAAAAGCGCTTAATCGGCGGCGGTCCCTTTTTCCTGAAGATCATTGGCTACACATCCAATTGGCCCGATTTTTAACAATTATTTTAATAAACCACAAAAAATGCTTGCTCTGCCAAATGCAAAACTTACAATCCTTTCAGTTCAAATTCGATCCCGGAATCGGATAAGAACCCTACAGGAGAAACTCAGAATGCAGACAAAGAGAGCGCCGATCAGAGAAATAATTGGATGGGCCATGTTCGATTTTGCCAACTCGTCCTATACGACGGTCATTATTACTGTGGTATTCAGTGTGATATTCACAAAATTGATTGTTGTGGATCAAACCGGTTTCTCGCCCGGCACGCTGAAGAATGGAGAAGTCTCATTCACTCTGCCGGAAAGGGTAGAGGAAAAAACTCAATGCCAGGAAGAGGGCCTCATCACCGGCTGCGAGCTGGAGCATCTGCAAAAGCTCAGCAATGCGAATAAAATTTCTTTAGTAATCACGCCGACCACGGATGGCACAAACCTGAACCGTGCAACAGTGAGATTGTCCGATGCCGGAGATACAGAAACGCAGTCCAAGGTGCGAGAAATCATGGGCGATTATAAGGAGGGCAATCTCTGGTGGAGCATTGCTCTTTCTCTGAGCTATCTTCTGGTCGTAATCACGGCTCCTATATTTGGAGCGATCATGGATTATTCCGCTTCCAAGAAAAAATTTCTCTTTGCCAGTTATTCAATCACGATTGTCTTCACGGCGCTGCTCTATTTCGTACATCCGGGCGCAATCTATCTGGGAGTGGCCCTGGTTCTGCTATCGAATTTTGGTTTTGCGGTGGGCGAGTCGTTTGTTTCCAGTTTCCTTCCGGATCTTGGCCCGCCTGAGGATCTCGGAAAAATTTCCGGATACGCCTGGGGGCTCGGATATTTCGGCGGTCTTGCGTCGACGATTATAGTCACGCTCCTTGGCGCAAAGACAGTGGGAAACTTTAACAATCTTCTTTTTGTCGGACCGATCACGGCGATCTTCTTTATGATCGCGGCCATTCCGACATTCCTCTTCGTAAAGGAACGAGGGGTTTCAAAACCGCTGCCGCCCGGATCCACGTATTTGACAATAGGCTTCAAACGGCTCGGTCAGACGTTCCGCGAATTGAAAGATTTTCGCGATCTTGCGGTGTTTATGATTTCATTCTTTTTTGCGTATTCCGGACTGGCGATTGTGATATCCTTCGCCTTTATTTATGGCGCGCAGGAAATTCACTGGAGCGGCCAAACCGAGATCATGATGTTCATCATAACTCAGTTCACGGCTGCGGGCGGCGCGGTTCTGTTTGGCTTTATTCAGGATAAAATCGGCGCGATAAAGACTTTTAATATAACGCTTGTCATCTGGGTTATTGGAGTGCTGCTGATCTTTGGCACAAAGGAATTCACTGTTTTTCTGAACAATGTTCTGGGCCATGCCACTCCGGAATCCATGTGGAAAGCGGAGCATGTGTTTTTATTTGTCGGCTGTGTGGCCGGTCTGTGTCTGGGCGCTACTCAGTCTGCAAGCAGGGCTCTTGTCGGTGTATTTTCACCGGAGTCGAAGTCCGGCGAATTTTTCGGATTCTGGGGGCTGTTTGGAAAACTGGCCGCCATCTTTGGTCTTCTGATACTCGGCGTTCTGCAGACTCAACTGGGTCTGAAAACCGCTATTCTGGTCTGTTCGGTCTTCTTCCTCACGGCTTTGATCATTACATTATTTGTGAATGAGAAACGCGGAATCGCGGCCGCGAAAGAACACGAAGGGGAATGACTGAATTTGGGTCGTCGGTTTATCGCAATGCGTTAAACCGGCGACGAATTGTGGATTAGCGAAATACGTGGCGGGGGAGGTTGGCGCAATTTTACTGCGCGGAGGGTGAAGCTGGGGGGAACTTGGGGCGGCTCGCTTTACTACACATGCTATTACTTCGAGCATCCCTATTTCTGGCTCTCTCTTGCTCCTCTTGTGTGGCCCTGTCGATTTTTGATGAGCCGCCCAGTGAAGAATCATACTTCAAATATGACAACAACCGCGGTACGATCCGCGCCTCCGGCGCATTCTACCAGGCTGCCAGGATTTTGGTGGACGACCTCAAACACCCTCTTACCCTCAAGGCTATGCGGGCATTTCGTTCCCTGAACGTTCAGTCCGTTCATTTTGCTTCTGAGATTTGCCCCAATGCCATGCGACTTGAGGTTTGCAATTCTCCTGCTTTCGATATCGTTCTCACACCGGACCGGGACTTTACGTATGGCTACACAGGCCAAGCCTGCTTCAGCAAAGCGAAGTTCTGCGGCCTCGGAAGTGGCGGATTTTTTATCCACTGCAGTTGCATGCCAACGCTCGACCTCCCCGATTTCTTCTGTTCAATGCACATGCTGACCCTCGGGATTATTCCTGCCACTTTTTCCGTCGAAGATTCGTTATACATACACGAAGATCCCGTACTGGGGCGCCCCTCCCTGCTGAGACTCAATAGACGAGGCTATCAAATCTCGGTATGGAACTATTTGCTATGGCCGATCTGGTTGTTTCGCTCCGGAAAAGCAATCTGTGTGACCAATCCTTTTGATTACACGGGCTGTCCTGGACCATGAGCCGCATCATTTCGCAATAAAACACTTGCCCGGCGGAGCGCGAACTTTCAGCCAACGCGATACAGGGAGGCCCATGAGAAAAGTAGTATTTGGGATCAATATCACCGCAGATGGTTTTTGCAGCCACACAGACATGATTGCCGACGACGCGGGCCTTACGGAAAAGGGCCGCGCTTATTCGATAGTGTGAAACCACAGGAGAGCCTTCGGCTGCACCTTATTGGATCGGAAACTTTTCAATCCGGCGCCGTTGCCCTGCACTACAGAAAGCAAACGTGAGCAGAACCAACAGGGATTGGCGAGTCAGGGTAGAAGGCGCACAATCCTACTATACCGTCAGGGGTTTCCGCGGCGCGCTGAGGGTCTGATTTTTACTCCAGCCAGCTGACGTGCGCCTGACTGGCCGATGCAGCCTATTACGAGGCCTGTTTCAGCTCGCGCCCTTTTTCATCGAGAACGGCAAATCGATCCGAGGACTGTGGATCGCTGTGGGCCAGACGCTGGTTGTAAACGCGAACCTTTTCCAGCGCCCATTCCTTAACACTTGTGGAACCCGTTGTCGACATGAGGATCGGATCCGAGTCGGGGGAGAGCCGCCAAATTGTGTATCTCATGCAGTCATGATTTTTGTGCGGTGCACCATGTCAATTACAATCACTCCAATCGGGCGCCTTCTCCGGCCGTGACAACAAAATGATTGATTTTCTCTGTTTCCAACCGGTCTGAAATTTTTTTCTCGCAACCGGGCGCGTAGCAAAAAAGCGTCCCACCTCCGCCCGATCCGTTGATTTTTGCTCCCAGCGCGCCCAGCTCCAGCGTCAATTGCTGAATCTGGTCGATTCGAGGAGTGGAAATTCCCAGTGTCCGGGAAAGGATACTGTGTTCCTCATTGAGAAGCGCGCCGAATTTTTTCGGATCGATTTTTGTGCGAAGCTGTGTCAGTCCTTCCTGGCAGATGTCGCGGTTGCGAAGCTGCTGTTTCACCATGTGAATGTTTGAATCGTCGTTGCCCGCGGTCATTTTATCAAAATCGATTATTGTCGTTCTTGAAATATCGAATTCCAGATACTGTTTTGAAATAATTTCAATCGCCCTTCGCGCGCGCGAACCTACTGATGCAAGAATGCCCTGTGTGTCTTTTGGAACGCCGGAATCGATCAGAATTATGCCTTCCGGAATCTGCCTGAGCCGTTCCACGCCGAACGGAATTTTTTTACCAGGATCCGGATAGACGTAAAGCAGGCCGCCGAGATAGCAGCTGTACTGATCCATCATGCCGCCGGCGCCTGCAAAAAGTTCTTTTTCGCCGCGGTAAACAAGATACGCGGCAAGCTCCGGATTTTTTCGATATTTATCTTTTTCTGGATGGTCGCCGATTTCAATCAGCAGGCGCATCCAGGCGGCGCTCATCGCCGATGAAGAAGAGCAGCCGGCGCGCACGGGAATGCCGGATTGAAAAACAGCCTCTCCGCCGGCGGGGAATTTAAAACCTTCTTCCATTAACGCGCGCGCGATGCCCCAGCAGTAGTCTTCATTGTTCGCCGGTTTTTGTGAATGTATGTCCAGGGTGCGGCCTGCACTGTCAATATCCGGCGTCTGAATCAGAAAATCGCCCCGTGCCTGCGCGCGATATTCAATGTGAAAGCGAAGGTTGACGGCCATCGCGACCACCGGCAGTCCCAGGTAGTCCTGATGCTCGCCGAAAAGACAGATCCTCCCTGGAGCGCTCGTATGCACAGTTTGTTTCACCTCTGTCGCGAATACTTTCCCATGAGTTCTGCCGTAGCCAGTATGTTGTTTTTCATCGCATGCAGCAGTTGATTTTTTCCGGTTCTCTGCGGCAGTTCCAGCGCTGTGTTCAGCGCATAAAGCCGGAAAAAATATCGATGTGTCCCTGAGGGAGGGCAGGGGCCGCCGTACCCGGCCCGGCCGAAATCCGTGATGCCCTGACGCGTGCTGTCTGTCAGGACAGACATTTTAGCCGTATTCTCAGGCATCGATCTGACATCGGCAGGAATATTCCACAGAACCCAGTGAACCCAGTTGCCGGACGGCGCGTCGGGATCGTCCGATATCAGCGCGAAGCTCACGGTGCCGGCCGGAGGATCATTCCAGGCCAGCGGCGGTGAAATGTCCTGCCCGTCGCAGGTGTATTTCGAAGGGATGGTCTCGCCTCCCAGAAAAGCGCTCGATGTTAAAGAAAAATTAGATTTATCCATAGGTTTTTCCGGCTGCTGAGCGGCCGCCTCCAGAAAGAAAAAGAAAAATAAAAAAAGCGCTGCGTTAAATCGGCGCAGGAAACCGGAGACAGTCTTTTGCTTCCTTAAAGAAAGATTGTTCAAGCCCTTACTCCAGAATCAAATAACTTTACCAGAACAAGTCCAGCCAGAAATCCGCCGATATGCGCGCCGTAGGCGACGCCGCCTCCCGATCCAGAACCCAGCACGCCCAGTCCGTTGATGACCTGAAACAGAAACCACAATCCGATCGCCGCTATGGCCGGAACCTCAGTGATGAAACGCACAATCAACACGCGAACGCGTTTTCGCGGAAAAAGCACGAGATATCCGGCAAGAACACCGGAAATCGCTCCCGAGGCGCCGAGGCTGGGAATCATCAAATTCTGGTGAAACATTGAACTGGAAAAAACATGCGCCAGCGATGCAAGCGCTCCGCAGAGCAGATAGAAAATCAGAAACTTGAACCGGCCCATTCGATCTTCCAGATTATCGCCGAAAATAAAAAGGAATAACATATTGCCGAGAAGATGCATCAGTCCGGCATGCATGAACATGGACGTGAAGAGCGTGATGTAAACAGAGAGCGGTGTTTTTTCCAGATCCGGCATTCGAAACGATTCGCCGGATTGTTCGTCTTTCAAAACTTCCCCGGAGGTCACCTGATCCTGTCCGCTGAGAATCTCCTGCGGAACCGTGGAAAACGCATAGGTGAATTTTTGATTGGCGCCGCAGCCCTGAAACAGAACAAATACGAGCACGTTGGCCGCTATTATTGCATAGGTAAGAAAAGGCCGGGTAAGCCGGTCCGAATTGTCGTCGCCAAGCGGTATCAGCATAGGGCCGATATCTGAAAACACATTCCATCTGTAAATTGATTATTTGCTTAAAAGAGCCTTTCTTTCTTCCGGGGATTTGTCTTTCAGAGCCTGCATTCTGGCGAGAAAACACGCCCAGTTTTGACGGCAGTCGTCAAAAGATTTTTGAAAATAATCCTGTCCCGATTCGTAACGCAGGAAAGCCAGGAAGCTGGCATTGTTGTATTCTCTCTTTGCGTATGCCTCTGCGTTGATATATTTGAATTCTGATTTTCGAGCGAGGAGTTCGTTCTTCATTTCATCGATCAAAGATTTTTTTTCATTCCGTTTGTCCGCATCCGTTCGATTGGATTTGTACAGTTCGTCCAGACGCGCGGCAAACCTCCGGAATGTTTCCGACACCACGGAATATTCTTTCTGTGAAATTTCGAGTTTTTCCAGGAGCGCCCTGTCGTTTTCGCCGTAATAACGGCGCGTGCCCTGTTTTTCCACAAATGAGGCGAACGATTCGTTAAAATCGACATCTCCGGGAAACCAGATTGTGGCATGCGCCGATTCGTGGATGACAAGCCCCGTAAGATACCAGTCGGGGAGCCCGATCTGCGAAGACAGAAGAGGATCGTCGAACCAACCCAGCGTCGAATAGGCGGACACCTCCTGAACCAGCGTTTCCCAGCCGTCTTTTTTAAGCTCGTTCGCTTTGTCCTGGGCCAGGTTCTCAGAAAAATATCCCAGATACGGCACGGTGCCCACAATCGGGAACCACCAGGTTTTTGGCTCAAAAATCAATTCACGCGACGCCGTGACATTCCAGGCGGCCGCGTTTCTGTTGATATCGGAATACTGCGTGTATGAATTGGAAAGATTCAGTCCCAGGTGTTCATGAGCGTACTGCCGCACCGAAAGAACATGCCGGAGTTTGTTGCGAAGTGCGTCCGTTGTCTGCGGATTTCCGATTACCTCTTCAAAATCCTGTCTCTTCCACATGATGCTGAACTGCTCACAGCCGGCGCGCGCCAGATACGAAAGGCATTCGAGATTCAGCGCCATGAATATCAGAATAATGAGCAGGGGCAGCGCTGTCCAGCGGAGTCGGGATTTCAGAATTTTATTACCATGCGACTTCACGGTTATCAGGACGGATTAAAGTAATCACGCCGCCTCTGGCTATTCCGGCGACTTCCCGGAATTTAGGGTTAGTTTCAAATATACTGGTGCTGACATTGTCTTCGCTTAAGTCCTCGGGTGAAAAAAGTAATGTGCCGGTTCTAACATCTACTATCAGTAGCTTTGACTGCATATCAAGCCCGCCCACTACCAGGATATCATTTGAAGGGGCAATCAATCGCCCGGCATCAAAAAGAGAGGAATGAAAGATTTCGCTTCTTGACGCATAATCAAATGCATAGAGTTGAATATCTCCTCCTCCGTATCCGGCTGAAACATAAACAGTTCTGCCATCCGGTGAAATAGCCATGTACCGGGAAGTCTGCATATTCTTTACCTGCATATCCGGCGATGTGCTGATCGGGACAAACAAAATATTACCGGCAGGTTTTTTCTCGACCAGCGGCTCTCTCATATTTCTTACCATGGTGGCGCTGTCCATTTCATGAATTCGGCCATGTGCGGTTCCGAAAATCAGAGATTTCCTTTTTGCATTATAAACCCAGGGAAACTGAAGGTGAGCAATATCAAATCCGGCGGGTTGATCCCAGTTGGCCGTTTCTGGATCTGCCGCGAGTTGCATATCATTTTCTTTTCTTCCACTCTGGGTATTGTAAATCATGATTCTTTTATCATAGAAGTCAGCCCCTGTCATATTGTGCTCGTACTGCGCGACAATTCTTCTTCCGCCATCAATGAATTTTGCATCTTCAATTGTCATTATCCAGTTGAAACCGATGCCGGCTTCGGTGCGGCGGATCTCTTCTTCTTTTCCTGGATACCGGTAATCTATATCTGCGCTCATACTCCAGAACAGAGATTGCACCGCCGGGAACCTTCTCACTATCCTGCCGTCATCGCATGAGCGCATCACCAGAAACCGCTCTGAAGCCTGCACATCGGGCCTGGTCTGGCCGATGCTGAGAAAATATCTTCCGTCGGGAGAGACATCGTAAATATACGGACCGTCAAATTCTCTCTGGAACATCATTTTCGCTTCCGCTTTCCAGAGCATTTTTCCGTTTTCAAGGCTCACTCGGTAGATGATGAAATCTGACGTTCCGATAATCACTGATTTTCCATCAGGATGGTATTTGAAACTGTAAATAGTCTGCTCTTCGATATCCGGAGTTATTCGATTCACGACTTTCCAGGGAGCGGCTGAGTTGACCGGGTTTTCGCCCAATCGTTCAATATGGGGAAATTTCAGTCGACCCGATTGGGCAAAAACGGCGGCGGCACAGAGCAAAATCGCTATAATAAATTTCTTCATAACTATTCTCCGGAACCGTGTTTGTATCTGGATCGGTATCAGTATTTGAGTCTTCATCCGTCCATCAATAGATTTTTAGTTTCATTTGGAGACTAATTTCAAAATACGGCCAGCCAGTAAGAGCTGTCAAACCGAAAAAACGAAAAAGGACATCGAAACAGGGTGCTCTAATAAACAGGCCGCGGGAGAAAAAAGCTTGTATTTGCGCGATATTCATTAAAGGTGTATTAATGAAACAATATTTGCTCTTTTCAACAATTGCATTTCTCGCGGCGACAGGCCTTGTATTCGGACAGGAAGAATCTTCTGTCACATACAAACAGTATTCAGACGGCCGGTCTGGATTCAGCATCGATGTTCCAGAAGGATGGACGCAGCGGACTGATGTCCAGGGAGTGGCGCTGGATCTCAGTTCATCCGATTCTCTGGCCAATCAGCGCGTCGTTGTCCAGCCAACGGGCGGCAAATCAGCTGATGCGATACTCTCCGCGATGGAAACACAACTCTCTTATACAAACATGCTGGATAATCATAACCTGGCAGCTGCAACTCGTAAAACCATGAACGCCACAGATGCGGCGGTGGGCGCATACTCTGTGAACAAGAATGATGTGGATCTCAACCAGAGAATCTGGGTAATCGTCAAAGGGGCGAAAGCGTATATTATAGTGGAAACGGTGCCGGACGATAATCTGACGGATTACATAGATATTTTCGATCATGTGTCGAAGTCGATTCGACTTCGCTGATTGGAAATCAGGCAGATCATTCTGCAATTAACAGATATTTTTAAGCATTGATTGCCCGTAACTGATATTTGTTTTTGAGGTCTTTTACGGCCTCAAAATAATTCTGCTTATTTTTTTCACAATAGATTAAGTGGTCAGCCATGTACTGACTGACAAATTCGCTCACATGGATGTCATCTTCCAACTCCTTTGCGTAGTCACATTCATAGTCAGTGCGAAACTGCAGTTTGTACATATAAAAAGGATACATTCCGCATTCAAATGGTTTTGCTGCGGGGTACAGACAGCCCTTGTCTGTTAATAAAATACAATTATCTTTTACAGCGGGCAGGGCAAGAAATTCATAAAATCCTTTTTCAGGTCCGGTCATATAACGAAGATAATTGACAGATGGGAACATCAGCCATTGTTTCCCCATTCTGTCGATATCTTTTTCTGCGACATGATACACAACCATCTGCTTAACATAAGATTCAGTTATGCCGCCGTTCAGGATTTCTTCAATTGCATTAAAAGAGCAAATGGATTCAGGTATGTTAAAACAGCAGCTTTTGCAGTCGGCGCACTGTGTAATCTTAATATAGTTATTCATATAAATTCCTTTAGTTTTACCGGAGAAGCGCCTGGCCTGCTGCCGCAGAGAGACCGTGATGGAGACGATTTCTAATTTGTCGCTTAGAGGCGACTGCTTTTTTATTTGCAACAGGCTTTTATCGTTGACTGTAAAGGCAGAAATATGATATAGAGAGCAGTGTTGTATAGGATTGTTACAATGGCAGACATCGGCGGGCTGCTGATATATGCCGGTAATTGCTTTTGTGTTTAACCGGTATTCTGCTATGCTGCTGATAAATGCCCGCGCTGAACCAAGTAAAATACATGGACTGGGCCTGATTGCAAAGCAGCCCATTCCCAGAGGAACCACGGTATGGAGATTTAAGTCCGGATTCGACGTTAAGCTTCCGGAGACAATGCTTGATGAACTATCAGCCGCAGCGAGCGGCCAGGTCCTCCATTATGCATATTTCCATGAAGAAACCAGAACGTATGTGCTCTCAAGCGATGACGATCGTTTTACGAATCACTCGGACAATCCGAACACAGAGATCAATGATGATTGCACTGTTGCCGCGCGCGACATTGCCGAAGGCGAGGAAATCACCTGCAACTACAATCAAATTAGAAGCCTGAATTTCCTGCATGGAAATGTGACCGAGTAATGGGAATCCGGGCAATATGAAGGTCGCTCTATCCTACGATCTGCGCGAAGATTATCTGGCCCTGGGATTCAAACCGGAAGAAACCGCTGAGTTTGATCCGCCGGAAACAATTGACGCTCTGGAGAACGCGCTCATTGCGGCGGGATTTGAAACAGAGAGGATAGGGGGTTTTCGGGCTCTCGTGCCCAGACTGCTTCGGGGAGACAGGTGGGATCTGGTGTTCAATATTTGCGAAGGCCTTTATGGTAATGGCAGAGAAGCTGTCGTTCCGGCCCTCCTGGATGAATTCAGGATACCCTACGTTTTCTCAGAACCGATGGTGCTCTGTCTTACGCTCCATAAGGGAATGGCGAAAAAAATTGTCCGTGACGCCGGACTGCTAACCGCGCCATTCGTCGTAATTGAAAAGATTGAGGAGATTGAAAATATTGATTTGCCGTATCCTCTATTTGTAAAACCGATAGGCGAGGGAGCGGGAAAGGGCATAGACCTTAACTCAAAAATTTTAGAAAAAAAATTCCTGGCCCAAAAATGCAGCATGGTCATTGATAACTTTAAACAGGCTGCGCTGGTCGAGACATTTCTGCCGGGAAAGGATTATACGGTGAGTATTCTCGGAACGGGAGACCGCGCCAGAGTGATTGGAGTCACAAATCTTGTCATGAAAGGCGGGAAAGGAGAGGATTTTTTCTCATACGAAAATAAAGAAAATCTTCATGTAGAGTATATTCCGGCAGATGCTTCCGCTGAGCAGGAATGCGGAAAGCTCGCGCTCTCCTGCTGGCGGGTACTGGGGTGCCGGGATGCCGGCCGTATTGATGTAAGACTTGACGCGAGAGGCCTGCCCAACTTTATTGAAGCAAATCCTTTGCCTGAACTCAACCCGGAGTATTCTGAAATAACCAGCGCTTTCCGGCATAAAGGCCATTCTTATAATGATATGATACGAATGATAGTGGAGTCGGCGCTGGAGCGGCAGGAAAAGAGACGATCATGAAGGAACTCCATTTCCGGGAGCTTGACAGAGAAACAGACAGGGATAAAATATGGAACATCACTCGTTCATCGGGCTTGTTTGAGCCGCGGGAGGTGGACCTGGCAATGGAATATTTTGCAGCTCCTCAGCAAAAAAAGGGCGAATTGGGGAACACATTTCTGCTGGCTGACCTGGATGGAATAACAGTGGGCTATTCGAACTATGGAAGAGCGAGTTGTTCCGGGAATTCCTATTACCTGCACTGGATCGCTGTGGATGACGCTTTTCGAGGAAGAGGCCTGGGGAAAATCATCCTTACAGAAACAGAAAGGATGATTTTTCTTGCGGGCGGGCGCAAGCTTTTTATTGAGACTGCTTCCAAAGAAGAATATCTTGCAACTCAGAAATTCTACGAGAGTGCCAGTTATACTGTAGAGGCGAAGCTTAAAGATTTTTATAACGCGGGAGACGATCAGCTGATTTATTCTAAAATTCTAACATCAGCGAATGCCATGCAAAAAAAGATCATTTCGGATCGAGTCGCTCCAGGCGCAGGAAGGTCCTGAGTGGAGAGCTGGCGCCGGATACTGGCAGAGTCATTATCTGAACCGGAAGAGATTGCCCATGCGCTGAAAATGGATGTCGAAGATGTCAAATCGGTTACGGACATCTATCCTGTCAGGATCAATCCTTATTATCTCAGCTTAATAAAAGAAAAAGGCGATACGATCTGGAAGCAGTGTGCTCCGGATCTCCGGGAACTTGAAGACCTTGCAGGCAATGCGGACCCGCTCGATGAGGAGAACCAGAGCCGCAACAAAGTTGTGATCCACCGTTATCCCGATCGTGTGCTCCTGATGGTCTCTAACCAGTGCGCAATGTACTGCCGCTTCTGCACAAGAAAACGGAGGGTTGGCGATTCAAAAAAGAATATTCAGCCTGCTGAGGTAATGCAGGGAATCGACTATATCCGGAAGCACAAAGAAATCAGAGATGTGATAGTATCCGGCGGCGATCCGTTTTTATTGTCAGACGAAATCCTGGAAAAATATTTAAAGGCATTGCGTGCGATTCCACATGTGGAAATAATCAGGATCGGGACCAGGACTCCCTGTGTGCTCCCGCAGCGGATCACGAAGAAGCTCTGCCGTATGCTGAAAAAATATCACCCGCTTTACATAAATACACATTTTGAGCATCCATCAGAAATAACCGCAGAAAGCTCGAAGGCATGCGAGATGCTTGCGGACGCCGGCATTCCCCTGGGAAACCAGTCTGTGGTTTTAAAAGATTTGAATGACGATCCTCTGGTTATGAAAGAACTTTTCCAGAAGCTGCTTAAAATCAGAGTAAAGCCTTACTATCTGTATTTATGCGATCCGGTGAAAGGCATCAAGCATTTTCGGACAGGAATTGAAAAAGGACTGGCAATTATCCGCGCGGTAAAAGGTTACACCAGCGGCATGGCGACTCCGCAGTTTGTTGTGGATAGTTCTGCCGGCAAGATTCCGCTGGTTCCGCAATATATAATTGAGAATACCGATAACGTTCTGAAGCTTCAGAGTACGTTCAGCGACCGGGTGGTCGAATATATCGAAGTTGAATGATTCTCTAACTGCGAGTTCTCCCGGTTGTGAGCCACTCAGAAATATAGCCTTTATACTTCAGTCTAATTCTTCGCGGCATATTGGCGTAGTTACCGATAACTTTTCGGCAGATCGGAGATCCGCATTTGCATTTCATTTTCCAAGTTAAATTTTTCTCTGTCATTTCATAGTCCCAGGTGATGTGCTCACCTGCTTCAATTTTTCGCATTGCGACAATCTTGAAGAGGCCTTTAATTCCGCAATTGGGTTCGCATGAATGATTGACAAGACGGGCAATGCCTTTGGAGTCCCTCCAGCGATATTCTGCAAACTGAATAGTATGGTCCATCCGGTCTTTTGTCCACCCGTCAGATTCTTCTTCAAGAATCGGTCCGTCAAATACGG
Source organism: Spirochaetia bacterium (assembly GCA_009885105.1). GTDB lineage: Bacteria > Spirochaetota > Leptospiria > Leptospirales > Leptonemataceae > VFLI01. The sequence goes on from VFLI01000035.1 coordinate 26,910, forward strand.
CTATGATCTCTCCTTTGCGAATGGTTTTAACAGCGAAGACCCCGCGTCCAAATTTTCGTGTTCTGCGAACAGTAACTTTCAGGTTATCCATATTTACAGTGTGCTGCAATACGAGTGTTAACCAAAAAATAAGTCAACTAAAAAATTGTATTTCTTGACGCGACGATCAATCAGGGATTTCTGCTCGCAATCGTTGCCCCGCTTTTATTGCCGCACATCGCTTAGGAGGGGAATCCATTTCTATTTGCGTGTGTCGGCTGTGATAAAATTCTCTGTGAAAATGCCAAGCCTTCCTGCCAGTATTTAATATTCGACGCCAAATAAACACCCTTGTAAAATTACGGTCCGTCCGGCAAAATCGAGCAAACCCCCGCTAACTCTTTAGTTGACGCCAGAGAGGCTTAAATTTTTTCATCCATAGTATACAGGCAAAAGCCTGTAAATCCAAACAGCGCGACTGACCATGACATCTATAAAAGACTTCTTATTCACCTCCGAATCGGTTTCCGAGGGTCATCCGGACAAAATCTGCGACCAGATTTCCGATGCCGTCCTGGACGCATTTCTTGCAGGGGACAGAAAAAGCAGAGTGGCCTGCGAAACTCTCACCACTACGGACTTCATATGCGTTGCCGGGGAGGTTACCTCCAAGACCCAGGTTGACATTGAAAAAATCGCGAGAGGCGTCACCAGAGACATCGGATACACTCATGAAGATATTGGATTCAACGCGGATACAGCAGTGGTAATGGTAAAACTGCACGCGCAGTCACCGGATATTTCGCAGGGAGTTACAGAAGGCGAGGGAATGTTCAAGGAGCAGGGAGCCGGAGATCAGGGAATGATGTTCGGTTTTGCCATTGATGAAACTCCGTCGCTGATGCCGCTGCCTATAGAACTCGCGCATAAACTTGTAAAGAAACTCGCGGAACTGCGGCATTCTGGAAAACTTCCGGACATCCTGCCGGATTCAAAAAGCCAGGTTACTGTCGAATACAAAAATGGAAAACCATTCCGCGTGGACACTGTTGTTATTTCAACACAGCATAAAGAAAGTCTCGCACACAAAGATCTAGAGGCAATGCTTATCGAGTCTGTGGTTAAAACCACAATTGACGCCTCAATGCTTCAGAATACAAAATATCTCATCAATCCCACCGGAAAGTTTGTGGTCGGCGGTCCTCACGGAGACTGCGGCCTCACGGGCCGCAAAATTATTGTGGATACTTACGGCGGTTACGGACGGCACGGCGGCGGAGCATTCTCCGGAAAGGATCCTTCTAAAGTGGATCGAAGCGCCGCGTATATGGCGCGCTATGTCGCAAAAAATATTGTGGCCGCCAGTCTCGCAAAAAAATGCGAAGTGCAGCTTTCCTATGCCATCGGCTATCATGAGCCAATATCTGTTATGGTCGATACGTTTGGCTCCGGCACCATCGACGATATGGAAATTGTAAAGCGTGTACGCGCGAATTTCGATCTTCGTCCGGCTGGCATTATTAAGACTCTGAACCTTCTGGAAGAAGGACGAAAATACCGGGATACCGCATCATACGGCCATTTCGGCCGTGACGGCGAAACATTCACCTGGGAAAGAACGGATCGAGCGGCAGCGCTGAGATCCTGAACCGATCATGTCCGTCGTAAAAAAAGCGACTCGCGATGGTTACGGAGAGGCCCTTGTTGAACTGGGAAAAGGTCGTCAGGACATAGTGGTCCTTGATGCAGACCTTTCTGAATCCACAAGAACGTCAAAATTTGCGCATGAATTTCCCGCGAGATTTATCAATGTCGGCGTCGCGGAACAGAATCTTGTCGGCATCGCCGCGGGACTTTCGCTTTCAGGTCTAACTCCTTTTGCCTCCAGCTTCGCCATGTTTCTCAGCGGCCGAGCCTGGGAAATCGTCCGCAACTCCGTCGCCTATCCAGAACTCAATGTGAAACTTGTGTCTTCGCACGGCGGCATTACCGTCGGCGAGGACGGCGCAAGCCACCAGTGCATAGAGGATTTTGCCGTCATGAGAGCCATCCCGGGGATGCGTGTTATCGTTCCTTCGGATTTTACTGAAATTAAGCAGATCATTCACTGTATTGCAGCCTTCAAAGGTCCCGTTTATGTAAGATGCAGCCGCGCATCGGTTCCGGTGCTTGTAAGGCCGGACAGTTATCAATTCACGCTCGGCAAGGGCGAGCTGCGTCGAACAGGAAAAGATGTAACAATCATCGCCTGCGGACCGCTGGTCTGCGAAGCAGATGCGGCCGCGGAAAAATTGTCCGCGGATGGAATCGATGCTGCTGTGATAAATATGGCTTCGCTGAAACCAATCGACTCTGAAATGATTCTTGAGCATGCTAAAAAAACGGGCGCCATAGTCACGGCAGAGGAGCACAACATCATCGGCGGTCTGGGATCGGCGGTGGCTGAGGTCGTTTCCGAATCGTTTCCTGTTCCTGTGCTGAGAATCGGAATGCGGGACGTTTTCGGTCAGTCCGGCACATCGGATGAATTGATGGATTTCTACAAACTGCGAAGCGGCGATATCGTCGATATGTGTAAAAAGGCGGTATTGTTGAAGAGATAAGGTATCAACCGAAGAGATCACGGAGAAAACAGTGATGCATAAATTCCGCCGTTCCGATTTGCGCTTCGGCAGCGATCCAGGACTGTCTAAAATCCGATTTATTTTTTTCAGGTTGGCTGCGATCTCGATTTTTTCAATCGCATTTTTACTGTCCTTTAACTGCACCACGACAAACGTAATAAGAATTGCCAGCACCGATCGGCCGCTGCATGCCGTGCTGATCGTCAAAGAGGTGCACACAAAGCCCTGTATCACGCTGTATGGAGGATCCTGTTCGTATCAGGAAGGCGCTATTGTTCTTCGCCGCGGATTCTCAGAGAGGGAACTATCGTCTAAATGCCTGATAACGAAGGCAGGTGTGCCGGACGGCGACATCACCACCAATGTTACGCCGGCAGGCGAGAGGATCGCCTATCGTTGCGGAAAGAAAGAAAACTGGCATGTGATCTATCTCGGCTCCGAGAATCGAGCTTTCCTGGACTGCAAGGATTATAATATTTTCGGCAATTTTGTGTGGGAGGGCATCCCTGCATTTCGCGAGGCGGCGCCGGCTATGATGACGCGCCAATGCCCGGTGATGTTTGACGACCTTGCCGCGGAAATCAGGGGAAGCATCGGCGCATCGGCAGTGACCGATCTGCTCATCGCAACCGTTTCCGTGCGTGCTCCCCGGGGTATTTCCATGGACAATTTGCAGGCCTGGGACGACGAGTATCTGAAACTGTCAGCCTCAGAAAAAAAACGTCTGGTCCCCGTGTTTCGCGACGCGCTCCTGGGTGATTCCGCAGTGCTGGCTCTGGAAAGATCTTTGCGTTACGCCGATTTCAGCGATCCCGAATATCTGCCCGCTATGAAAGCGAGAATGCAGAAGATCGTGAATTCGCCGCCGCATTATGAAACGGATTCATCGGCGGACATGATGCTCAGAATGATCGCCCGGTCTGACGCTCAGGAGGGTGCGCGGCTCGGCTGCCGGGAAATTGAGCGAGAATTGAAGCGAGGCGCCACGGCGTATCTGGCCGGCGCTATTCTGGCCGTTGCAAGCGCGGGCTATTCCTGTCCGGCTGTGCTGGCGGCTCTGGAAAATTCACGGTGCGACGCGGCTTTCTACTGTCCCCGCGGTCAGAACTCCCATATCTGCGAAGCCTCTGAGCTGGCAGGCGACATTAAAAAGGCGCTGGAGGGGCCTGCCCGGGCGCTGGATTTCAACATGCGCGACAGGGCGCTTCTGGCGGCGGCGCTCCCTCTGAGTGAATCGCAGGCAATCCTGCGACTCTGGCAGGAGAGGCATTCGTATACAATAGATCAGCCGAGGGAACCATCCTGTGAAAAACTTTACATTTCCGGCAGAAAAGGGGTGCCCTGTCATTGTTTTGACGCGCTGCCAGCCTCTGCCTGCAGTAAAAAGAATAATGTTGAGCTCACCTGTCTATACAGGGTTGATGATACTGCGAAGAAAATAGACCAGATCGTTTCTCCTTAAACGGACTGATTTTTTACTGCAAGCTTTTCCTTTTCAGGCCGAAGTTTAATAGGTGAAGCCCGGCGCATTTTCTCTGGTATCGTCCGCTGATAGTCTGTGGAATTTTCCGCTTATTTCCTATTTTGAATCTTACAAATTGTATGCGGGCGCTGGATTTCTAATTTTCTGGGGTCTTACAATTCTGATAATCAGCATTGCAATTCTGGGAAATCGAAAACGCCGCCGTCAGCTTCTGCCTGTTGTGGACCGCCAATCCATGACCAAGTCCGCTGCGGAGGATGACGGACGTCTGGAACAGGAAAACTGGCGACTTCCCGGCTATATGACTCTGCAGCCTTTCCTCCGTGAAAAAATCAGAATACCCGGTCCGCAAATTGCAGCGGACACAATGTCCGGAAATCCCTGGCTGAGATTTCAGAATTTCTCTTTTCCGTCGTATGCGGAAACACTGGCGCACTGCGGAAACCTGGAGTCTATCTCGAAACATTTTTTAGTGTCCATTTCTGATATTTATCCCGGCTCTGTCTCTGAGCTGTATCTTACTGATGGGTCGAATCTGCGCCTTTACCTTACGCTGAAGGGATCCATGTTTTTAACAGGCGGCGATGAAATAGAATCTCAAGTCTCCGGTGCTGTTTATGAGGAATTGAAGACAGGGCGCTGTGTTTACATCGATGAAGGCAGGACGGTTTGCTTTCCTGTGGAGTGCCGCGAAGGACTTCTGGGGTCCGTCGTTCTGAAAAGCGAAACATCCATATATCGCAGAGACGCAGTATCGCGCATCTGGAATGAGTGCAGAAATTTCGGGGGACTGGTGTATCAGAATGCAGTTTTCGAGCAGACCTCTGTGGATCCGGACAGCGGGCTCTGGAACGGGCTTCGATTCCATCACGATCTCGGATACGAATTTTCCCTGCGAAACTCAATCAAAGACAAACGATCGCTCGCTCTGGTATATTTTTCTGCCGCGATGTCTCTTGAATCCGCCCGATCGGCCGGCGCGGAGTCGCGAATAACCTTTGAGCCGGCTTTTCGCGCATACCGAATTGCACGAGATTCAATTGCCTTTCTGGGTCCTCAGGAAGACGAAGCTGAAACGGGGCTTCGGTTCCGTGCGTTTCTTGGTTCCCTTCGTAAAAGAGGTGAATTTCAAATCTGCGCCGGTTCCGCGGCGCTCACACCGGACATATATTCTGCTGATGCCTGGTTTCACAGGGCCGCATCCGCTCTCTATACGGCTGCTGAGGCCGGCTGGAACTGTTATTTCATTCATTCCGGAATAAGCGATATACAATTCACGGAAAGATCGGCGGTTGAAAATACATGGATCCGCTGATAGACGAAAAACTGGTTTTGACTCTGACACGAAGCACCACGGAATTTGTGCGCGAAAATCTGTATCTGAGCGCAGAAAAGGAAGCGTACGGTCCTTCCAGAAATGAGGGCCTGTGCTTCGAGAGCTGCTCGGCTGTGGATTTCACCGGCGAGATAAATGGCAAGATGTATTTGTGTATGGACGGTTACACAAAGCTCAAGCTTCTGCCACGAATCGCCGAACGCTTTCAAATTGATCCCACAATGCGGGGTATGGCCGATTCCGTACTTCTTGAGTTCTCCAATCAGCTGGCTTCCAGTGTTGTAGAGGAATTGAAATCAGGCGGATTTGAAATACAGCTGGGCCCGCCTGAAAACTTAAGTCACAAGATCGTGCCGGTTGACTTAAATCTCTTCCGGCAGTACATTTTGATTTTCTTTCTCAGAGACCGCCGCGCGCGCGAATATCTTGGCCGGCTGTACATAGTTCTCGTCGTTCAAAAGTACGCGCAACAATAACCGCATGCGCAGAATTGTTCATACGCAAGGAACAACAAGCACACGGTTAGCGACGAGTCTAGCTTTCGTCTTCCGCAAGAACGATCAGTTCATCATCCGCATTCAGCGTGAAATTCTGCGTTTTTGTCGGGATCAGATGCACGCCGTAGTTGCTGTCCGGTTCTCTTTCCTGCGCGATAATCCGCAGACCAAAACAGACTTCATTACGTTTTTGAGCCGCATGAGCGCAGTCGGCAAAGGTTACCTGCATCGGAGAATCCGGGAAGTAAACGCTCACTTTTTTTAGATAAATCTCTGAACCTTCAGGACTGAATAAATCGTCATAAACTTTCATTACGTTGGGCTCCTGGGATACCTGAGCGAATATCTTGGAAACAAATTGATTGGAGATCAAAAAGTCTTTCACTCCGGTCTGCAGTACGAGCTCAATATTATCGGAATCCATAACTTCAGTTATTATTTTAGTCAGCACAGTCTGGCCCGATTTTTCAACAGCACGAAAATTTTGTCGCAGCTGCATCAGAACAGATATGGTCTCGGCGTCGATTTCTTCCGCATTTTCACCTTCCGCAGCCAGCAAAATGACATTGTCATATTTATGAGGCATGAGTTTTTCCAGAACTTCAGGCGAATGTATGTCCGCTTTCAGCATTCTCATTTTGTGCTTTTCGTGTTTTTTCTGAATTTCACGGAATCTGGCCATCAGATTCTCATCCGGATCCGGAACAATAATATCGATTTCGCTTCCCTCGGATATATACTTTGCATATTCAGCGATGATAACCGGACTTTTATTATTCCATCCTGAAATGAGATGGCGTTCAATTCCACTCTGCACTTTTTTATTCGTAACCGGATATTCCCGCACCGCCGCCACTGCCGCTCCCGAAAATTTTATTGCGGAATCGTCTTCTGCAAGCATGATAGCATCATCGGAATCCCCGGGACGGAAATCTTTCTGCGGATTCAGAAGAATTTTACCATCCTGCTGGCGAAATCCAAGGGGTACGCTTTCATTAAACCGGAATTGTATTTCACCGAAAGTGAGATTTCCCCAGCCAGATTTTGGTCTGTAAAAATACACTTCATTCCCCTCAAAACCGACAAGATTTGAATACACAATCGACAGGCCGGAAGTCCGGGAAGTTTGAACCAGTAGCCGCGATAGAATGCCGTCCTCGTCCATGGTTGTTATTGAACCCGGCACCACACTTTCCGCAAGTTTGCGGTTGCGCGCGATATGCAGTTCCGCCACAATCGGAGGGAATTTTTCTGTCTGCTGAGAAGCGGCAACCACAGCCATGATAGTTTTTAAAACACGAGCATCCGCGGCGCTTTTGTGCGCCAATGTTGCGGAGGAAGATACTCCGTTGAGTATCACAATTGTTTTGGCCGACTCAACGCCCATTTTTTTCAGCGACTCTATGCTGGACGTTGTTCCACTTCGGGTGATGATACGTGTGGATTTTCTGTCAGTCAGATGCTCGTTAAAAAAGTCATCCATGACCTCTTTTCCTTCTTCTGCCAGGATGACAACAGCGGCGTCCTTCTCTGATTCATTGGCGATCACAAGCTCGCGGATAATTTCAATGATGCGATCGCGAAATCCGAGAATCAATGTATGATTGGTTTCAATTACGCGGCTTTTCCCTTTTCTCAAGTCTTCAATTTTTTCTTCAAATTGATTGGAGATGAACGCGACCAGGCCGGAGAACAGAACCATGCCGCAAACGATACTGAAAACACCGGCTGCCTTATGTATCATGTTGGAGTCGCTGTCAGAGCCGATATTGCCCGCGTCGGCGATCTCTATGAAAGTTCTCCAGAAATTATCCGTAATTTCCGGGAGAGTCGTATCAGGAAAAATTAAAGCCAGCACAACTCTGATGCCGGACATGATGAGAAAGGCCACGACAAAAAGGACCAGCAGCGCGAGAAATATCGAAAGACCTCCGCGTGCCATGAAATTATCTATGGAATAGCTGATTCTGTTTCCCAGAGATGCTTTTTTATTATCTGACATAATATTATACCGAGGCGGATCGCCTGAGGTCTCCTGAAGGAAAACAGGTCAGCTGCATCCCTGGAAGGCAAGTAAATTTTTGTTATGTCGAAAAATCCTCGCAGTCGGCCCTGGCCGGACTGAGTCGAGCCGGCCTGGGTCTATCTTCCGGCAAATTTATAGTGGACATCCCGCAACTCCGATCAATTCATTTGCCTGTGAGTGTGATATTGAAACAATCAATGGTAAACGACACGGCGGATGCTGCGCAGCTCAGAAAAATAACGGGAGATGCTGAACCGATCAACCCAATCGAGCATTTTCATACGCGGATCAACCGGGAAATGGGAAAGGCGCTGATGGATTACAGAATGATCCGCAATGGCGATCGTATTCTCGTCGCCGTCAGCGGGGGAAAGGACAGTCTTTGTCTTCTGCATTTTCTGCAGGAATTTCAAAAAAAGGCGCCTGTGAATTTCGAGCTGCTGGCAGTGAATGTTGATCAGGGGCAGCCAGGTTTTCCGGAAAAGACTCTTCCCGATCTTTTCTCTAAATGGCAGGTTCCATTTTGGATTGAAAAGCAGGACACGTATTCAGTGGTTGTGGAAAAAACCCGCGCGGGAAAGTCTTTCTGTTCGCTTTGCAGCCGACTGCGAAGAGGGATTCTGTACAGAATCGCCCGCGAACGGAACTGCAATAAAATCGCGCTCGGTCATCATCGTGATGATTTGATGCAGACATTTCTGCTGAACGCATTTTTTTCAGGCAAACTGGGCACGATGCCTCCCATTTACCGCATCGCCGCCGGCGATTTAACAGTGATCAGGCCTCTGTGCTTCGTCGACGAGAACTGGCTGGGCGGGTATTCAAATGCGATGAGCTGGCCGATCGTGCCATGCAACCTCTGTGGATCGCAGGAAGAGATGCGGCGCAAAGAAATGGGGGCGCTGCTGATGAATCTGGATGAAAGATATCCCGGGATAAAGAACTCGCTTTCCGGAGCCATGAAAAATCCACATCGGAATGAATTGCTCGACCCGGCTCTCTGGAGTCATCCCGATTACGCTCTGCCCGGCGGAGAATGAGATTGAATTTAATTGAAAAGTATATATACAAAAAAAATATTTAAAATTCCTTTCATATTGTCGGGGTTCCTGATTCTGGGAGCCGGTATTATGGGAGGACTTTCGCGGATTGGCGCCGGTATAGATTCGCCTGCGCGGCTGATTGATATGCACGGTGCGCTGATGGTATGCGGTTTCCTGGGAACCGTCATCAGTCTGGAAAGGGCTGTTGCCCTGAACAAAATTTGGGGTTATCTGTCTCCCTTTTTCAGCGCAATTGGCGGCGCAGGATTGATATTTGGATTTATTCCAGTGGAAGCTTCGTTTGTTCTTTTTACAGGTTCCAGCGTTTTTCTTTCCGCCATTTTTGTCAGCTTCCTGCTGATTCGCCTGGATCCGAATATACTGATCATGCTGGTCGGCGCGCTTTATCTGACCGCCGGAAATATTTTTTTGTTTCTTGGATATCCGCCGTCGCAGTCAATACTGCTATGGATGGTTTTTTTGATCTGTACGATTGCCGCGGAACGCCTGGAACTTTCTGCCTTTCTCGCGAGATCAAGGATACAGGTTTATTCACTCCGATTGTTTTTAACAGCGGCGGGGATTTCTGCTTTTTTTCCCGGCAGTTTTAAGGGAGGAATTGTTTTTTCAACTTCGATTCTCTGTATTGCATTCTGGCTCGTTTATTTTGACATCGTCAGAAAGAATATCTGGAAAGAAAAACTGGTCCGCTTTATTGCCGTCTGCATTCTGTCCGGTTACATCTGGCTGATCGCCAGCGCTGTTTTTCATTTTATATATTTACAGAATGCGGGAATATTCTACAGGGACGCGTTCCTGCATTCATTCTTTATGGGTTTTATTTTTTTGCTGATATTCGGACATGCGCCGATAATTTTTACGTCTATTCTGGGCGTGGAATCCGTATACAGTCCTGTCTTTTACGGACATTTTGTTCTGCTGAATGCTTCGCTGGCTTTGAGAATTATCGGCGATGTTGTTTCTGACGGGCAAATCAGGATGATGGGGGGCGCGGGAAGCGCCGCCGCCGTGGGTCTGTTTCTGATAGTGACGATGCCGGTTGTTCTTAGAAAAGCGTTGCGAGGATGAATTGATACATTCATCTAAATCAGCCGCTCGTATTCTACGGAGTAAAGACGCAATGGCTGAGGTTTTCCTTTAACTGAAACGAGCCCGGCGTCGGTTCCGGGCACATCCTTCTTCACGGCATCGTAGACTTCCTGCGTGATCAGGAAATCTTTGTTCACAACTTTGCACGCGCTTTCCACGCGGCTGGCAACGTTGACAGAATCGCCGATCACAGTGTATTCCAGCCTGTTTCTGCTGCCGATATTGCCGACGATGGCCTCTCCGTAATGGATGCCGATTCCCTGGCGAAGGGCAGTCAATCCTGATTTTTCACGCAGCTGGTTTAAATCTTTCAGGCTTCTTTTCATCTCAATCCCGGATTTTACTGAATTCAGAATATCATTGGGTCCGGGGTGCGGCGTGCCGAATGTGGCCATGATGCCGTCGCCGATAAATTTATCGAGCGTGCCGCCGTGCCGAAAAATCACTTCGACCATACGGGTGTGATAATCGGAGAGCATGGCCATGATCTCTTCCGGCTTCATGGAGTCGCTCATGGCCGTGAAACCGCGGATGTCCGCAAAAAGAATCGCCACCTGCTGCCGCTTTCCGCCCACGTCAAACAGTGCGTCGTCCCCCTGCGAGAGCTGTTCATAAATTCGCGGTGAAAAAAATCGAGCGATCTGATCATTGTGTCTTTCCATCTGCACGGCACGCAGTATTGTTTTATGATTCTTTGAAAGGAAAATCGAAAAAATTATTCCAGTGAGCAAAAAAGCAAGAATGTAAGATACAAAAAAGCCCGGAGCAAATTTTGCGCCCAGCTCGTGCTGCACAAGATCTGAACTGATTTCAATTCCAGGAATCCAGAAACTGTAAATCGAATAGACAATATTGTTGAAAAGAACTCCGATCGTTATGACCAGGGGATAGGCCGGGCGATTGGCCAGACTGTGAATGATGAGCAGAACAAAACTCAGCATCATCGGGGTGGGAGACTTTAATATGAATGCCCGCGATACTGCGTCGCCGCCAACCGATTGATGCCAGAGAATGGGCATGATTAAGAGAATGATAACATCGAAGACCGCTCCGGAGTATCCGATAAATTTAGAATACTTCTTTCTCTTCAGCAGTGTCCAGTAGAGAATGCTGATGGCAATCCCGCTGCTCATGATTAACGGGACGACGATTCTCTCCATCAGGCTCTGGGCCATGATCAGAGATCCGCCGATAAAAGAAGTCAGGAACAGCAGACGGAAAACAAGAATCAGTCGAAGTCCGGAAATTTCTCGTTCTTTTAATACTTCTTCTTTTGACTGCATTCTTATTAATGATAACTTTCAATAATCTTTATATAATTGGCCCTCTCGCGGGCGAGAGGATCCGGCACACTTGCGTAGCTCATAATCCCGCGCATCTTCGAAATGGATTCAAATCCTCGCTTCTCCATCCATTCGCTCAGAAGAGACACTAAAGTATTTATATATTTAGGGCCGTGACGCATCAGAGCTCCCGCCGTCATAACGGTGTCCGCGCCTGCCAGCAGATATTTTACGACTTCCGCGTACGTGTCGACCCCGCCGCTGGCGGCCAGAGACGCCTTCAATTTTTGATAGAGCAGGGCAATCCACAGCACCGGCAGACGGATTTCATCCGGCTGGCTTGCGGTGAAAACCGGCGTATACTCCAGTTTCTCAATATCAATATCCGGCTGAAAAAACCGGTTGAACATAACCAGAGCGTCCGCGCCGTTCTGATCGAGCATTTTCGCATGGTGGGCGAAAGCGCTGAAATACGGACTCAGGCGCAGAGCGACGGGCATTTTTGTGGATTTTTTTACCTGCGAAAGAATCTCGAGGTATCGTTCCTCGACAATGCTGCCGGTAATCTCCGGATTCGTTTCCAGGGGAAAAATGCTGAGTTCAATTCCATGGGCGCCGGCCTCGTCCAGCTGTCGCGCGTAGCTGCTCCAGCTTTCTCCAGTAACGCAGTTCAGGCTGGCGATGAGCGGTATGTCTGTGCTCTCTGACGCGCTGCGAACAAGCTCCAGGTACTCATCCGGTCCGATGGAGAAATCGCCCTGTGCTGGAAAAAATCCCTGCGATTCCGCGAAGTCTCCCGAGTAATTGTTAAAATAATCCGCAAACCTTCCCGCATCGGCAAGTATCTGTTCTTCGAAAAGGGATGACAGAATGACCGCGGAGGCGCCTCCGTCTTCCAGCTTCTTGATCCCGTCCAGAGTTTCTGTCAACGGCGAGGCCGCGGCGATGATCGGATGTTTGAGATCCAATCCCATAAAACGAGTTTTTAGATCCATTGTGTCGTCCTCACTCCTCTATCAAACTCGCATCGGGCAGGAAGCGTGAGCCGCCTCTGGTGGCCATATCTTCATAGATTTCCCATTTCTGGTCAACAACCTGCTGCGCCATTTCCATCAAACGTTTATATTTGCCGGGATTCGATTTGCTCAATATTTTATAACGAAGTTCATTCTGGGAATATTCCGTGAATCGAATTCTTGGCCGCGTCGAATCCAGCACAAATGGATTCTTGTCGCTTGAGCGCAGCACTGGATTGTAACGCAGAAGCGGCCAGTGACCGCTGGCCACGGCCATGTCCTGCTGTTTCAATCCTTTGTGCATATCGATTCCGTGCGCGATGCAGTGGCTGTATGCGAGAATTATTGACGGACCCGAGTATGCTTCCGCTTCGCGGAATGCAAGCAGCGTCTGCTGAGGATTGGCGCCCATCGCGATGCGGGCAACGTAGACATTGCCGTAGGCGATTGCCTGCAGCGCCAGATCTTTTTTGGCGACAGGTTTGCCGCCAGAGGCGAATTTCGCCACGGCGCCCAGAGGGGTGGATTTTGAGGCCTGTCCGCCGGTATTGGAGTAGACTTCCGTATCCAGAACAAGAACGTTTACATTTCGTCCGGTTGCGAGAACATGATCCAGACCCCCGGATCCGATATCATAGGCCCAGCCGTCTCCGCCGATGATCCAGATGCTCCGGCGAACCAGATGGTCGATCACGGACAGAAGGTTTCTGGCGTCTTCATCCTGCCTCAGCAGAAGAGCTCCTTTGACTTTTGCGACTCTCTCTCTCTGTGCGCGGATCTGTGTTTCCGTTTCCTGGGGCGCCTTCAATATTTCTCTCACAAGAGTTGAATCGATTTTATCGCGCTCTTCCGCAAGAAGCCGCCGCGCAAGATTCAAATGCTGATCCGCTGTAAGCCGGAATCCCAGACCGAATTCCGCGTTGTCTTCAAAAAGAGAATTGGACCAGGCCGGGCCGCGTCCCTCCGAATTGGTTCTCCAGGGCGTTGTGGGCAGATTCCCGCCGTAAATGGAGGAACAGCCCGTGGCATTGGCGACAATCAAACGATCTCCAAAAAGCTGCGAAAGAAGCTTTACATAAGGTGTTTCCCCGCAGCCGGCGCAGGCTCCGCTGAATTCGAACATTGGCTCGAGAAATTGAGTCCCCCGCACCGATGAAAAATCAACGCGCGCTCGGTTGTTGACCGGTATGGATTCAAAAAATGAGATGTCTGCTTTTTCTGTTTTTTCCGAATCTGCACGCGGCTTCATATTGATGGCCTTCACGCCGCTGACCTGCAGGCTTTTTGCCGGACAGACTTCCACGCACAGACCGCATCCCGTGCAGTCTTCGCCGTAGACGATCAGGCTGTATTTGGTTTCCGGAAATCCCCTGGCGCTTATCCCTGCGGATTTGAATGAAACCGGCGAATTTTTCAGATGCGATTCATGGAAAAATTTTGCGCGAATGACACTGTGCGGACAGACAAAGCTGCAGTTCCCGCACTGAATGCATATATCATTTTCCCAGACAGGAACAAATTGAGCGATGTTGCGTTTTTCCCACTGCGTTGTGCCCAGAGGAAATGTGCCGTCCACGGGAAGAGCGCTGACCGGAAGTTCATCGCCGCGGCCGGAGAGCATCATGGCCGTGACTTTTTGAACAAATTCAGGAGCCTCCGCCGGGACTGCAGCCGGGCGCGTAAACGAGCTGTCTGCTCTTTCTGGAATTTTCACTTCCTGCAGACGGGCCAGCGTTTTGTCGACGGCGGCAAAATTCTCATTCACTACATGCTCGCCTTTTTTTCCGTAAGTTTTCTTGATAGATTCCTTTATTTTTTCAATAGCTTTTTCCCTGGGAAGAACGCCGGACAGAGCGAAGAAGCATGTCTGCATAATTGTGTTAGTTCGACCCGGCATGCCGGTTTCGCGCGCGACACCGGAGGCGTCGATTACGTGAAATTTCAGTTTTAAATCAATCATCTGCTGCTGTACTTCGCGGGGAAGTTTTTCCCAGACATGAGCCGCGTCGAAGGGGCTGTTCAAAAGAAATATGCCGCCAAATCTGGCGCGCGAGAGGACATCTGTCTTCTCAATGAATTGGAATTGATGGCATCCGATAAAATCGGCCGATTCGATCAGGTAGGGCGCCTCGATCGGCTCCGGGCCGAAACGGAGATGCGAAATTGTTTGCGAACCCGATTTTTTGGAATCGTAAACAAAATATCCCTGCGCGAACAGGTCCGTCGATTCTCCGATGATTTTAATTGTGTTCTTGTTGGCCCCGACAGTGCCGTCAGCGCCCAGTCCGTAAAAAATGCAGCGAACAATGGCATCATGCTCGATGTTTAAGGAGGCGTCATAGACAAGACTTGTATGAGTCACATCGTCATTGATGCCGACAGTAAAGCTGTTTTTGGGATTCTCCTTTTTGATTTCATCCATCACCGCCTTTGCCATGGCGGGAGTGAATTCTTTGGAGGACAGGCCGTATCGGCCGCCCGTAATATTTGGAAATTTTTCAATTTTCAGTCTGCCTTTTTGAAAGGCCTCCGTGATTACGCTGACAACGTCGCCGTAAAGAGGCTCGCCGGTGGATCCGGGAGCTTTGGTGCGGTCGAGCACGGCGATCGAGCGGACGGTTTTCGGAATCGCGGCGATAAACTGCTCCGTGGGAAACGGCAGGCACAGCCGGATCTGTATCATTCCGGTTTTCTCGCCCTGCTTCTGAAGATGGCGGATTGTTTCCCGCATCGTGAAACCGCCGGATCCTACAATGACCGCCAGCCGCTCCGCTTCCGGGTGGCCGAAATATTCCACAAGATTGTAACTGCGTCCAGTGGTTTTTGCGAATTTGTCCATCGTCTTCTGCACGATATCCGGAAGAACATTGTAGTATGAATTTACCGATTCGCGTCCCTGGAAATAAGTGTCCGGATTCTGCGCCGTGCCGCGCATAAATGGATGGTCCGGATTCAGGGCGCGCGCTCTGTGTTCGCGCACTCTGTCCTCGTCGATCATGGCGTGAATTTCCGCGTCGGACAGCAGAAAGATTTTGCTGACTTCGTGCGAAGTGCGAAAGCCGTCGAAAAAATGTATGAACGGTATGCGGGATTCGAGCGTAGCCGCCTGTGATATCAGCGCCATGTCGTGCGCTTCCTGAACCGATCCAGAAGCCAGCTGGGCGAATCCTGTCATACGCACCGCGGCCACGTCGGAATGATCGCCAAAGATGGAAAGGCCCTGCGCGGCGATGGCGCGTGCCGCGACATGAAACACACAGGCATTCAGTTCTCCCGCAATTTTGTACATATTGGGGATCATCAGAAGCAGGCCCTGAGACGCGGTGAATGTGGTTGTCATGGATCCCGTCTGCAGGGCCCCGTGCAGGGCTCCGGCGGCGCCCGCCTCGCTCTGCATTTCCATGACCATGGGGATCTGTCCCCAGATATTTGTTTTGCCTTCCATTGCCCACTGGTCTGCCAGCTCCGCCATCGTCGACGACGGCGTGATGGGATAGATCGCGCATACTTCATTGATCCGGTAGGCAACATAAGCCACGGCTTCATTGCCTTCCAGGGTTTTGACTTTTTTTTCTTCCATAGTATCCGTCAGTCAGTCTCCGGCACCATTTCAATCGCATGACACGGACACTGTTCAAAGCATGCCATGCATCCGGTGCATCGATTGTAATCGAAAAGATATCGTTTCCCCGGACCCAGTTTTATGACCGCCTGTTCCGGACATGCGCCGTAACATCCGTCGCATTCAAAGCAATTCCCGCATGAAAAGCAGCGCCGGGCTTCGAACACAGCTTCCGTTTCTGTGAGGCCTGCAACAACTTCCGTAAAATCTGTTCTGGCCTCTATATGCAGCTCCGACTGCTGCCGACGACCCGCTTCCGTGAAAAACCAGAGATGCAGTTTTTCATATGGAATTATATCATGCTTTTCGCGTTTTGTGAATGTCAGGCCGTGCAGATAGGCGTCGATGCAGCGGGCCGCTCTTTTCCCGTGGCCGACGGCGACTGTCACCGTGCGCTCGCTGGGAACCATGTCCCCTCCGGCGAAGATGCCGGGACTTCCTGTCATCATGTTCGAGTCCACCATGACCGTGCCGTCTTTTTTAAATTCGATTCCGGGTATAGCGGATAAAAACTGTGTGTCCGTGTCCTGGCCGAGAGCCAGAATCAGCGTGTCCGCCTCCAGAGTCTCAAATCTTCCCGTGGGGACGGGACTGCCTTTATCATCGATCTCCATAATCTCGACCGTGATATGTGATTCGTCCATTTCCTTGATCGTGCGAAGCCAGTTCATTTTCACGCCTTCGTCAATCGCTTCATCCGCCTCGAACGGATGAGCCGGCATGTGATCTCTGTCTCGCCTGTAAATGATAAGAGCCTCGTCTGCGCCCAGACGTTTCGCCGTGCGCGCGGCGTCCATCGCCGTGTTGCCGCCGCCGTATACGGCTACTTTTCTTCCCAGAAGCGGCGACTGCCCGGCGGCCGTATCGCGCAGGAAGCTGACGGCATCCAGAATCTTTCCGGCATCGCGCGAAGGTATATCCACGCGTTTGCTCAGATGCGCACCGATTGCCACAAACAGCGCGTCGAATTTTCCGGATTTCATTTCCGCCTGCACATCGACAACTTTGTGATTGAGAACGATGTTCACTCCCAGTTTTTCTATGCGGTGTATCTCTCCCATGAGCACATCGCGGGGAAGACGGTAGGCCGGAATTCCAAAATGCATCATGCCGCCGGGCAGCGGACCTGCTTCGTGGATCTCCACAAAATGTCCCAGCCGCGCCAGATGATAGGCAGCAGAAAGTCCACTGGGGCCGGCTCCGATGATCAAGACCCGTTTGCCGCTCATCATAACGCCCGGCTCGATCAGCCAGTTGTTCTCCAGGGCCATGTCCCCCAGATACCTCTCTACGGCATGTATGCTCACGGATGAATCGACTTCTTTGCGGTTGCAGTTGCTTTCACAGGGATGGTAGCAGACCCTTCCGTGCACGCCAGGCATCGGATTGTCTCTCATAAGAGCATGCCAGGCCTTCTCGAATTTTCCGGCCTGCACCAGAGAAAGCCATAGCTGAATATTTTCACCGGCCGGACAGGCATTGTTGCACGGGGGAAGCATATCGACGTAAACAGGTCTCTGAGAGCGGAAAGGTCCGGTTCCTCTCGCGTGTTTTAGCAGGTCGGCAGGTGCGGTGAGGTCTGTTTTATTGGGTTTCATTGAAATTTGTCTCAGCGACCCTGCGTATCCTTTCCTGAAGGCAAATTTTGTCAAGTCGGTATAAAAATTATTGACCCGATCCATGGGTCCGAATATCCTGGTTATGTTGGTGCCAATAGAGAAGGTGTTACACCTGTTCCCATCCCGAACACAGAAGTTAAGCCCTTCATCGCCAATGGTACTGCGGGGTTCGCTCCGTGGGAGAGCAGGACGGCGCCAGCACATTGCTATATTTATTTTATAATTGAACGCCGGTAATCCACCGGCGTTTTTTTTTGCCAGCGGTATTTGACTCAATCTTTATAACAGTCAGAAAGCGTGCGTTCGCTGATAATCCAGGTCCCAGTCGGAATTATTTATAATTACTAAGTTTTCCGCACCGGCAATCGCACCGGCGAGAAGGACAATAACAACAATTGCGATAGATGCATAAATTTTCATTGGTAATCCCGGCGCCGCATCAAATCATCCGCACAGTTTTTTGCACAATCTTATTTCTTTCCAGTAAATTCGCCGATTGCCTGTCCGAATTTTACTTTAAACTTTTCTTCAATTTTCGGCAGAAAACGCATCGCATTCTTCTGAAACAGAAGAATTACGGTGGAACCCATCTCGAATCTTCCCAGTTCCTGGCCGCGGTCCATCAGGATCTGTCTGTCGTATCGGTGGGTCTTTGATCGGCGGATCCAGCGGTTCGTCTGGATTGTATCGTATGTGACGCTGATTTTTCCCACATTCGTGGCGCCGACTTTTACAACGGCGATCATTCCGTTTTTTGTTTCCAGGTATGTCGTCAGCCGTTCGTTTTTTGGGAAAAGACCGTGCAGACCGTTCACGGCGATCTGGTTTACCATGAAAAGTTTACCCGGACTGTAAGAGTATCCTTTTACGTTCCCCATAAAGGGCGAATGAATTCTGTGATAATCCTGCGGGCTCAGATAAATGACAATATACGATCCGTCCACGAACTCAGGGGCGAATTCCGGGCAGTCGAGCAGATCTTCCATCGTGTAAAAAATTCCCTTTGCCTGAATCATACGGCCGTCCGTAATTTCACCGAACTGTGAAACGGTTCCGTCCACCGGCGAAACAATAGTCCGCTCTCCGGCGTCGACAACTCGCGCGCCTTCCCGCAGGGCACGGGTGAAAAACTTGTTCAACGACGGATAGTCTTTCAGATTGAGTTCCGCCTCGTCGAGATTGATCTGATACACGCGGGCGAAAGCCTGAAGTATGGGAACCATCATGAACCTGGGCAGCCGCAGCATGGAAAGAAATCCAAACAGTCGGCTCAGCAGATTTTTCGGCAGCGCCGTCATCAGAAGAAGATAGAAGTCTTTTGAAATTTCGTAACGGACGCGGCCGGTGTCCAGATACTTCCGCAGTTCCGTTCTGGCCGTCTTCGCCTGCAGCAGCAGGGCCGCCACGGCAAACAGAGCGACAAACATACCGGAGCAGATCGTGCCTAAAAAAACTATTTCCGCAAATCGAGAATGGTCACCGTGAAGCAGGTAGCCAGCCGCGAAGAGGACAATCAGAAATGAAATCTGAAAAGCGGCTCCGCTTTTTCTTCCGCCGATAAAATGCGCCGTCTGATAACCGGAAAACATCCAGCTGTTCATGGAAGTCAGAAACAGGCTGGCGGCGGCCGGAATAATCAGATAGGGTAGAGCCGGGGAAATCGTGAATATCCTGGTCAGGAAAAACGAGGACTGTGAACTCGATCCTGGAAAAAGCTCCTCCAGACGCATGGCGAGAAAAAAAATCACAGAAGAAACAACGGGTCCCTCCAGGAAAGGCGGGACCAGAGCCGACAGCCCCTGCTTGGCGGGAAAATCGGTCCGCACAAGACCCGCGATAGCCGATGCTTTGCCGCTTCCCGTTTCCGTCAGTGCCAGGAATACGGAAGTGGCCAGAGCGTATTTCATCAGATTGGCCCGCGAAAAATATTCAGCAGTGCCGAGCGATCCCCAGACTGCGGGAAAAAAACCAGATTGAAGCGTGAGCCGACCGGAATATATGTATATATTATAAAAAAGAACAACTATAGAGAGGAGTGTCAGAAAGAGGCCTGCCATGAACAGATACCGGGAAACCCAGCCGATGCGCCGTATTCCGCCCAGCGAAATCAATGTCAGAAGCACACCGCCGATGAGTGAAATCGTGATCGCGGGGATTGACGGTCCCGCAGCGGCTATTGTCTCATGCAGCGCAAATACTGTAAAGCCCGCCCCGGAAAAAAAGGACGCGGCGATAAAAAGAAATGAAAAGACAAGAGCCAGCCAGCGGGCTTTGAGGCCTTTTTCAATAATCAGAGCCGGCCCGGCCAGCATCGATCCGCTCTGCGTGACGGCGCGAAAACGCAGCGAAAGCGTGGAGGCCGCGTACTGCAGAGGCATTGACAGAAAAGCAAAAATCCATATCCAGGGCAGCACACCGGGACCCGCAATCGCGAACGCCGCGGCGGAACCAATTATTGCGCCGGGAAGAACTGTCGCTCCGCTGCCGGCGCAGAAAGCATCCACCGGAGTGATTTTCCCTCTCGAACCTTTCCAGTCCAGAGCGCCGGTCAGAATTTTACCGCCGAGAAGAAGATACTTGAACTGAAAAAACCGCATGTAGACGGTCAGATACAGGCCTCCCGCGGCCATAACAAGAATGAAAGGCAGAGTCAGGCTGTCGCGGAGTTCCAGAAGGCCCGTCATTTATATTTTTCTACTTCCGCGGGGATCTTTGCCGCAATCGCCGCATAGGCTTTTGCAGTTTCGCCGTCTGGGTCTTTGAGCACGATCGGCAGGCCGTTTTCTCCCGATTCCATGATTTCTTTTCGCAGAGGAATGCCGCCGAGCGACGGCACGCGAAATTTCGCAGCGAAAGCTTCCCCGCCATTTTTTGAAAAAATATCCGTCTCGTGGCCGCATGAAGGGCAGACGAAGGACGACATGTTTTCTATCACGCCGAGAATCGGCACCTTCACCTCATGGAACATCATAACGGCCCGGCTTGCGTCAGCAAGCGCCACATTCTGAGGAGTCGTGACAATGATAGCGCCGTCGAGATCGACAAGCTGCGCAAGAGACAGCTGAACATCGCCGGTTCCGGGCGGCAGATCGATGATGAGATAATCGAGCTCTCCCCACACCACTTCATACAGAAACTGCTCAATGGCTTTGCCGAGCATAGGCCCGCGCCATATCACGGCCTGGTCCGCGTCGAGAAGGAATGAAAATGAAATCAGTTTGAGACCTGAAACTTCAAAGGGAACGATCTTGTTTCCTTCTCCCTGAAGAGCTTGCTTTCCTTGAAGCCCGAACATTTTTCCGATGGACGGGCCGTAAATATCCGCGTCCATCAATCCAACTTTATTGCCAAGATGCGAAAGCGCGGCGGCAAGATTGGCCGCCACGGTGGATTTTCCCACGCCGCCTTTGCCGGAGCCGATCGCTATGACGTTTTTTACGCCCTTGATGCGGTTGCCGGCTTCTTCCGGCATGATGCTTGCGTCGAACTCGAATTTTATGCGAAGAGGACCTGGCAGCTTTGTTTCAGAAAGCAGGCCCCGCAGCTGAGCCTCCAGAGCAATCTGGGTTTTTCTGTCCTGATCGGGCGATTTTAGAATCAGACGAGTTACGTCGCCTTCCGTTTCTATCCTGCCGAACATGCCCAGTTCGATCAAATTGTCCTTGTACTGCGGATGCGGAATTTTTCCCATTGCCGCTTTTATCTGAGATTCAAGTATTGCTGTATCCATAATTATTTTTCCTGTTAGAATATAAGCTTTTTTAAGGCCGCTCAGCCGTAAATTTATATTTTAGCAGACGAGCCGGGCAGGTTTGTCAGACCCGGCAATCGGCAGCGGACTTTAGAAGATGAGAAAATTAATCCGCACAGTGAAGTTCTGATCCTTTTACAGAATGAAAGGGCGGTTCTGGTATGGTAGAGGGTGAATGGTTTTATGAATAACGTACCGATAAGGTCGGGTAATGAGTTCATTGACGCTCTGTTTGATCTTTGCGTGCAGATACTTCTATGGCTCGCCAACCTGTGCGGAGTAAGTTACAATACAATCAACATCTGGATATTCTGTATCATCTGGCCGATTTTAACAGTCGTTCTTTTGTGGATTGTTGTCAGGCAACACTTGCTGATTCGTATGTTGAAGAGAAAGAAATGATGCCAGTGGTATTGGAGCCGATATGAACACTGGCAAACCTTCGGATAGAATGCTGTCTGATTTAACCGATAATACTTGACCGGCTCATGTATTTTCTCCTTTACGTACAATCCAACTCCGGAAATATAGAAATCGCATGTCAGAAGTCGGCGATAATATTCAGGCCCCAAATGCGGGCTGGACCTTCGGCGGAGATGTCCCCAAAACCTTCGATTCCCACGTGCGAAAATCGGTGCCTCTTTATATGGAAGGACACGACCTGGTTCTGCGCGTGTCCGATTATTTTATCAGTGACAATTCTCTCATGTACGATCTGGGCTGTTCGACCGGGGAATTTCTTCTGAAAATGGCAGCCCGGCATACACGGCCCTCAGTCCGCTTTGTCGGCATCGACCGGGAAATCGCCATGACGGAAGAAGCTGTGAAACGATGCTCAAAAGATTCGCGTATTCGGATCGAATGCGAGGAATTGACAAATTTTCCTCTCGAAAAAGCGGATTTCATACTGGCATACTACACGATGCAGTTTGTGCGGCCGGCATTCCGTCAGGATATGTTTAATAGAATTTATGAAAGTCTGAACTGGGGCGGAGCCTTGCTGGTGTTTGAAAAAGTCCGGGGTCCGGACGCGCGTTTCCAGGATATTCTCACAGGACTCTACAACGATTATAAAACGGAACAGGGTTTCTCCAGCGATGAAATCCTGAGCAAATCGCGCAGTCTGAAAGGAGTTCTTGAGCCTTTTTCAACGGCCGGAAATTACGAGCTGCTTTCGCGCGCGGGATTCAAAGACATCATGACAATCATGAAGTACATCTGCTTTGAAGGCATCATCGCCGTCAAATAGCGCACCCAGGGAATACTATGCACTCATTAATGTTAAAAGTCGGTAATTTCTTTTTCAGATGGAGGGACACAGCCTTTTCTCTTATCTTCGCTTTCGCGATGTACCTGGTCACACGTCCGGAGATGGGACTGGGCAATACACGGGAAGAATGGATCATCACGGGAGCGGGTCTTTTTATCGCTGCCTGCGGACAGTTCGTGCGGGCCTTCACTATCGGATTCGCCTACATAAAGCGCGGGGGCCTGAAAAAAGAGATCTATGCGGAAACACTCGTACACCGGGGCATGTTCGCGCATTCAAGAAATCCAATGTATCTGGGAAATCTGATGATCGTAACGGGCGCGATCATTACGATTAACATTATTTATTATTATATTATAGCGCTTCCTTTGTTTTATTTTATATATCTTTCTATAACAGTTTCGGAAGAGGAGTATCTTTCGAAAAAATTCGGTGCGGAATATCAGACATATCTGAAAGAAGTCAACCGCTTCATACCGGGAAATCTGGGAAAATTCAAAAAATCAACGGAAGGCATGAGCTTCACCTGGAAGCGTCTGATCAAAAAAGAACATGGTTCGTTTGTTGTCGTATTCGCCGGCCTGTGTCTGTGCATCCTCTTGAAATTTCATTTTCGTCACAATGTATCCTGGGATTCCTGCATGGCCATAACGCTTTATTCGTCGATGGGCGCTCTGCTTCTGTTCCAGATTGTATCGGCGATATTGAAACGGACCGGCCGGTTGGAACCGAAGCCGGAGAATCTCTGAAATGCGTTCCTATCTTCTCTCAGCCGTGATCATCAGTTTTATCGGCGGCGCTTTGAATCTGATATTTGGAATCCTGATGCTGGCAGCCGTGATACTGATTCAACTGGGCGTGATGCATCCCCAGTCGCCCGGCAACTTTTCCACTGCCGGCGGATATACCGTGAGCTGTCTTTTTATGGGGCTGGGTTTACCAGGAATTCTGGCCCTGTTCTATAGAAAGAAAAAATCGGGAAGAATTTTTGCTCGAATCTCCGCCGTGATTCTGATGATCAACGCGGCTGCCTTCCCTCTTGCTCTGGGCGGTCCGCTGCTGATCTCTTTCATGCTGTTTTTTTTCGCCTCGGCGGGAATATGGGTGATGCTGGTTGTCGGGCATCCTTACGTTGCGCAGGCTTTTGAAGAAGAAATTCAGAGCTGACCTGATTCGATGGAAAATTTCAGCGGTATAGACGACGGGCTGACGGCCTTTTTGATAATCTACGCCGCATTTTTTGTGCTGACTGTCATCCTTTCGCTGATCGGCATTGTAAAATCCATAATCAATTTGCGGCGAAAGACAGGATCCCTCATCTGGGCCGTGGCTTCCGCCGTCTTCACGGCGCCGAATGCCGCGGCTTTTTTCATTTTTTTCCAGAGTTATCGTTCGGCTCTGGGCGGCCCGATGCCCTGGTCGCCTATTCTGTTATTCTGTGCCATGCCTGCTCTGCCCTTTACCTGGATGATACTTGCCGTCACTGCGAATGTGAAAGCCGGGAAGTGAAGAGAAAGAATTTTCACGCGGAGGTCGCAGAGATCGCAGAGGAAGAGGAGAGAAGAAATAATTTTCATGCTGCCGGCAGGTCATCCCTCTGTGTTCTCCGCGACTCTGCGGTGAATCTTCCCCTTCTCTCAAATCCCTATGTCGGAAAAACCACCGAGCCCTCGGTAAAATGACTCCGTATGATGCTGCGCGCGTCTTCGTTGATGTCCCGGAATTCCTGCGCGTCGGCGAAGGACTGCTGCACCATATCCCTGTCCTCATAGAGGTCTGCCAGGCGAAAATCAGCCAGGCCGTGCTGTTTGAGCCCCAGCAGCTGGCCGGGGCCGCGCACTTTTAGATCGATCTCCGCCAGATAGAAACCGTCGTCGCTGTTTTCCAGCGCAGTCAGACGTTCGTCCGCATCCTCTGTTACAGCATCTGCCATGAGAACGCAGTAGCTTTCATGTGCTCCCCGGCCCACACGTCCCCGCAGCTGGTGCAGCTGGGAAATTCCGAACCTGTCCGCATGTTCGATCACCATCACGGCGGCATTGGGCACGTCCACGCCGACTTCAATCACCGTCGTTGTCACAAGAATCTTAGTATCGCCGCGGCGAAAATCGTTCATGATTCTCTCTTTGTCCGGATTCTTCATCCGTCCGTGCAAAAGATCGACTTTGAAATCAGGAAACACGGATGTCCGCAGCTCTTCAAAGCCTTCCGTTGCGTTTTTTAAGTCTTTTTTTTCCGATTCTTCTATCATCGGGTACACAATGAAGCACTGGCGTCCCGCGCTCACATGTTTTCTCACTGATTTGTACATGGCCTGCCGCCGGTCTTCGCGCAGGCGCATCGTTTTTATGGGATGCCTTCCGGCCGGCTTCTCTTTCAAAAGCACAATTCGTAGATCCGCGAATTCCGTGAGGCAGAGCGTTCGCGGAATCGGCGTTGCGGTCATGGCGATCAGATCGGGATTTTTTCCCTTGCGTCGCAGTTTCTCTCTCTGTTCCACGCCGAACCGGTGCTGCTCGTCGATGATGAGCAGGCCCAGGTTTTTAAATACGACAGGATCTTCAATCAAACTGTGAGTGCCCACAATAAAATTTATATCGCCGGACGCCAGCTGTTCCAGGGTCGCCGTCTTGCTTTTCTTGGTCTCCGCCGCTGTCAATAGTCCAATATGAATCGTATCTGTCAGACCGGTCAGATCGACCAAGGTGCGAAAGTGCTGCCTGGCCAGGACGTCCGTGGGCGCAAGCATGGCCGCCTGCAGACCGTTTTCCAGATAGTGCACGGCCGCGCCCAGCGCCGCCACAGTTTTTCCCGATCCGACATCTCCCTGCAGGAGAACCGCGGAGGCGAAGTCTTTCTGAGTTTCGGCAAGCATGGCTTCAATTGCGCGAAGCTGTTCGCCGGTCAGAGTGTAGGGCAGATGTGTCAGAAGCCTTTCATACTCGCGCGATTTGCCAAAAGCGACAGGCCGCACCTGTCTTGGAATTTTCTCGCGAGTTTCTTTTTTGTGAACCATCATCACATTGAACAGATACAGTTCTTCATATTTCAGGCGCAGCCGGGCCGACTCCAGGGACTCGGCGCTCTGGGGAAAATGGATGGCCTGCAGGGCTTCCTGACGGCCCATATACTTGTGTATATTTAGTAAATCTGGCGGCACAACTTCTGGAACATTAAGACCGGCATCCTCAAAGACAGCAGACGTGAGGCGGCGCAAGCCGCGGCTGTCCAGATGTTTTTTTCGCAGCGCGTCCGTGGTCGGATAAAGCGGTACGATCCGCCCGACATGTATGAGCGCCGATTCATCCTCTTCGTCCATATGTTCGAAATCCGGATGAGCCATCTGCAGCCCTCCAAAATATTCAATCTTCCCCGAAACAACCAGAACATCGTCTTTTTTAAATACCTGACGAAAATATCCGACGCCTCTGAAAAAAACAAGATGCAGCGGTTCGTTTCGCATCGTCTGGCAGTGTACCACCAGTCGGGATCTTTTTCCATGCGCGATGTACGTGCTCTCCACGCGGACAATAACAGTCGCCTGCGTGCCTTCGCGCAGCGCTGTGGATTCCACAATGGTTCTGTCCAGGTACCGGCGCGGGAAATAATACAGAAGATCGGCGACAGTTGCAATACCGGCCTCGCGCAGAACATCGGCGCGGGCCTTTCCAATGCCCTTCAGAGTTTCAATCGAACGATTCAAATTTCCAGCACCACTTTACCCGTTGTCAGCCCGCTCTGGAATGTTGTCAGCGCCTCTGTGGCATGTGAGAAGGGAAATTTTCTTCCGATATAGGGCGGCGCCGTCATCACGGCGAGCATATCCGTCATCATCGCATGCATGAGCTCGATCCGGTCCCAGAGCCAGATGAGATTGAAACCCATCACGCTCTTGTTGTCAGATATCATGGCCAGCGGATCAATTTTGGGTCGCCTCAGATAATGCCAGACAAGTTTCGCGTAATCGGGCCGGCCGCTTCGATTCATCATAACCGCATAGCCGTAAATCACATAGCGGCCTCCAGGTCCCAGAAGTTCGTAGGCCGGCCGGATGTACGGTCCGCCGACTGCATCGAACACGGTGTCGAGATCCCGGTCTCCCAGGGATTTTTTTAAATCGCGGGCAAAAGATTTTGCGTTGCGAACAACAATCTCTTCTTCTTTCAGGCCGGCATGCTCCATCAGAAATTGGATTTTGTGCGATGTGCCGATAGTCGCAATGGCTTTTCCGGAAAATTTCTTTATTAAAGCAAGCAGCATCAATCCCACACCGCCGGCCGCAGAATGCACGAGCGCGGTTTGGCCTTCCTTAAAATTTCCCAGTTCACGCATCGCATACCAGGCCGTGAGACCCTGCGCCGGGAAGGCAGCGCCCTGCGCGAATGACCAGCCTTCCGGGATATGCTTTATATAACGCAGATCTATGTTCAGGTGCGTTGCGTACGCGCCAAACCGGATCGCGCCCATGATTCTGTCCCCGATTTTGAAATCCGCCGAGGGAGAGCCCAACTGCTCGATACTGCCGGAAAATTCCAGACCGGGAATGAACTCGCCCTCCGGCGTGGCCGAATACAGTCCCTGGATGGCAAAAATATCCGCAAAATTCAGCCCGACGGCCTGCACACGAATTCTTGCGCTGCCCGGAGGCGGGTCGGGCAAAGTGTCTTTTTTCAGTTCCAGACGGTCCAGATTGCCGGCCCGGCTTATTTTCCAGCATTCTCGGTTTGTCATAGGTTGAATTAGGACGATTTCTGTAAAAAAACTACTTTGTCGTCTGTAATTTTCTTCTGAATTTTTTTGCCGGGAATAAGCTCAAATGCGTTAAAAAAGGCTCGACAGAGATTGAGTCTCAATATTAATTGGCTTTATGTACGTCTGTATGTGCAATGCCATCAATGAAGACCCCATTCGGAAAGCCCGGGAAAAAGGCCCGGTTACCCTGGAACAGCTGCAAAGAGAACTCGGTGTAGGGAACGGATGCGGGCAGTGCAAAGAGCATGTGGAGCAGATGCTCTGCGACAAAAGCCAGAAAAAGGGCCGATAGAAATCGGCTGCAGGCCATGGAAGGACTGAATTTTATCCCGTTATGGCCGATCAAAGACTTGCCAGTCTGAAATTAAATGTTTATCCATATATAATGCTTTTCAGCGGATTGCGCCTCCGCAGAATTGATGCATAAGGGGATAAAATGAAAGGCGATAAAAAAGTAATCGAATATTTAAACAGTGTCATCAAAAACGAACTGACGGCCATCAATCAGTATTTCCTGCACTCCCGGATGTGTCAGAACTGGGGCGTCATCCAGCTTGCGGATTATGAGAAAAAAGAATCGATCGATGAAATGAAGCATGCGGATGCTCTGATCGAACGCACGCTTTTTCTGGAAGGGCTGCCCAATCTCCAGGAACTCGGGCGTCTTCGCATTGGAGAGAATATTCAGGAAGTTCTCAAATGTGATCTCGACATGGAACTCTCGGCAATACCCGTGCTCAGAGAGGCGATTCTGCACTGCGAATCCGTGAAGGATTTTGTGTCCCGCGAACTTTTCAACAATATTCTCGTCAGCGAAGAAGAGCATGTGGACTGGCTGGAGACTCAGCTGGAACTGATCGAAAAAGTCGGCATACAGAATTACATCCAATCAAAGATGTGAGCTTACAGATAGTAGCGGAAGAAATAAAAAAATTTCTCAATAATTCTTTCTATCCAGGGGCGATTTCTCCAGGCGCGGTATAAAATTTCCCTGGAGTCGCCGCAGTCCTCAAGAAAGGAGGAGGCCAGCGCCCGGTTGATTTCCGGCAGGCGGCAGATCACGCTGATTTCCAGATCGTGAAGAAAGCTTCTGTGATCCAGATTTGCGGATCCAATCAGGGAAATTTCATCGTCGGCGATAAGGCTCTTGGAGTGAAAGAATCTGGATCGATGCTCGAATATTCGAACGCCTCTTTTTAAGAGACGCTGGTAGACGGCGTGCGAGGCCCATCTGGCCGCCGGGACATCGCTCTTTTCGCTCAGCAGAATACGCACGTCGACGCCGGCCCTTGCGATTTTCTTCAGTTTGCGGAGCAGCGGCGGCGTCGGAATGAAGTAGGCTGAGACAATCCAGACCCGGTTTTTTGCGTTTCGAATCAATCTCTGATAGTCCTTGCGGAATTCTCTCTTGAACCTCGGGGCATTTTCAATTAGCTGGAATAACGTGTCTCTGGCCTGCTTTTCCCGCGGGAAGAAAAACCATTTTCGCTTCACATAACGATTCAATCGATTGAATGAAGACTGAGCATCGCCTGCAATTGGGCCCTTCAGGCGAATCGTGCAGTCACGCCAGGCGTCGTGTCCCATCGCGCTGACACTGTGCACGCGGGAAATATTCATTCCGCCAATGTAACAGATCATTTCATCAATGACGGTCAGTTTGCGGTGGCTTCTGCGGCGGTTGCGGGGGGAGAGCAGCCCGAAAATTCCTACCGGACGAAAAAAATTGATGTCCACACCGGCAGCCCTGAGTCTGGCTATGCGTTCGGCTGACAGCCTGTGGGAACCCACACCGTCGACGATGACGCGCACTTCAATGCCCTGCGCCGCTTTTTTTGCCAGAGTATCCAGAATTTTCCCGCCGATCTCGTCATCTTCGAGAATATAGGCTTCCATGCAGATTGATTTTTGAGCGGAATTTAAATCCGCACTCAGGCTGGCGTAGTATCCGTCACCCTCCCGAAATATTTTCCATTCTGTTCCTTCCATAGAATACGCTTCACAAAAATTCGATGTTTTGAGATCAGTTAAAAATGGCAATGAAAAATGCGATAAAGCAGATCGGGCCTGGAATTGTGCTGGCAGCGGCCGGCATAGGCGCCAGCGATTTTTTTGGCGCAATCTGGGCCGGAGCCGGTGCCGGAACACAGATACTCTGGGCAGTGTTTTTCGGCGCTCTGTTGAAATACTATCTCACCGAGGGACTGGCCCGCTATCAGATGACGACGGGGAAAAGCGTGGTGCATGCCTGGATGTCAGGGCCATATCGGATTTTCAGTTATCTCCTGCTCGCTTATTTTTGTTTCTGGTCGCTCTGTGTGAGCTCGCTTCTGCTCAGCGCCTGCGGCACTGCGGCCCAGCTGCTGTTTCCCGCCCTGCTGAAAAGCGCGGATGCCAACCGCATACTCTACGGGGCCGCGCAGGGGCTTCTGGCCGTGCTGGTCGTCTCTCTTCCTGGTTACGAAAAATTTGAGAAACTGGTGCGAATTGTGATCATCTGTATGTTTGCAGCAATCCTCTACTGTGTGATACGGGTGGCAACGGAGAGTTTTATCGTGGAGGCTCCAGGGCTTCCGCCGGACAGCGGCGGTTCGGTGATCGCGCTGATGACGGGAGTGGGCGGATCTCTGACAATGCTCTCTTACGGCTACTGGATACGCGAGAAAAAAATGACGGATCTCAAATCGATGCGGCTGGACTGCGCCTCCGCGTACGTGATCGCCGCGCTGTTCGGATTTCTGATGGTTTTTCTGGCTGCCAACACGCTGAAGGTCAGAGGCATTTCTGTTGAGTCGGAAAATGCGGCGCGCTCGGTATTCGCCACGATGGGCGGGCTGATATCGCAGAGCCACTCCGGATTTATTATTTTTGCCCGCGGTTTCTGGTGTGTGGTGACCGGATCGCTCCTGGGAGTCTGGCAGAGTGTTCCGGAAATTTTTCTTGAATTCACGGCGGATATGAAACAAATTCCATCTCACGGTCGAGTAACTCTGATTTACCGTCTGATCATGGTTGCGGCAGGCTCGATTATGCTAATGTACAGGATTCAGTTTGTGTTTGCCCTGTACGCCTTTGTGAGTTCGTTTTTTATACCCATTCTGGCCGGCACGCTTCTGTTTCTGAACAACCGTTTGCAGGAAAACAGAAATCACTGGTTTGCGAATGCAATGCTTGTGACGGGATTCTGTCTGTATCTGGGGCTGGCGGCGTATGAAATTGGGTGGTGAGTGTTGTTCATTCTTTATTTTGGCGATGTGTATCTGCTCCGTCGTATAGAGACTTTATTACTCGGGCCACATCGCCGGCTTGTGTATTTTCCAGCAGAGAGGCATTATTCTGCTCGGATGACTCTGATTTTCGGCGCTATGCTTGAGATTGCAGTATTTTGTTAGAATACCAAAGTATCGATCCAGAAATCCCTCGCAGATTTTCACGCTCGAAATTAATTGCTTAATATCCTCCTGTGTAACCCCTGATTATTGTAATGCATCGACGTCGGCAACATCCTTCGATCGACCGGCCGCCATTTTATTTTTAATAAGATCAATTTTTGAAATAAAATTCATTTTTATTTTCCCGATTTTTATCTGTTTTTTTCGTTTATAGCATTCCCCGAAATCAATGCCGGAGGCACCGGTTAAGATTTCGATTCGATTGGGCGGGATTCCCATTCGAATCACATTTCCCTTTTCCTGGAAGTACTCTCTGGGAACATTCTTAAACCCAAATTTTTCGACAGCCCTGATAACCCTGTCGATATTTTTAGCGTCAAGACCTATTAAAAAATCAATATCCGCCGTGGCTCTTGGCTGAGCGTAAAGATTTACTGCCCACCCTCCCAGTATAAGATACTCAGCTTTCTCCGAGTTTAACAACAGTATAAATTCTTCGAAGTCTTCCGGTAGTCGCTTTTTTTCCGTAGGCATATTCCCTTAAACGTGTCGTCCATTCAATTTTCTTAGAAAAAGAAATTGATTTCGATTCTTGCTTTTTTCTGGAGTCCAATTCAGCCAGAACAATGCATTCAATTTTGTTCTTAAATGATTTCATATTGACTCATCAGACTAATATTTGGTATGAATTCCGTCAATACATAAAGAGAATCCTGATAAAAGAAAATCCCGAGCCAGGGACGAGGGAGTGGCGAAGATAAGCAACCCATAAAGGAAAAGAGAGCTGGATTTTGGGTTATCATAGCGCCAACTGCGTCTCATGAGGATGATCCTGCGCACTGAGGCGGCCCCTCAATGAAATAATAAAAGATTGCCGGGGAAATTGCCCTCAATGTATTGAAGTATGCGCCTTTCCTCAACTTCGCATCTGCATACCCCGGCCGGGCTTCTCAGTTTTTTGCTGCTCTGTGTGAACATTCAGTGCCACACGATCGGTTCTTTCGTTTCGGACGACGCAAAAAGAATACTGAAGGGCAACTATATTTACAGCGGCACGCAGTGCATCTACAACGACTGCTGGGGAGCCCGGTGGGGCGGCTGCGGCGGTCTCGGGATTCTGGTGCTGGATTTTCCGCTGTCACTCACCCTGGATACGGCTCTGCTTCCTGTTACTCTTCTGGTCACTCTGTTTCATTACACTCCCCGCTGGAGCTGGACATCCAATCCCTCCACCAACTCCCAGGTTGTGCCCCGCCTGATCGAGGCTGCCAGGCGCGGAGATATCGCAGCTGCCCGCGAGCTCATTCAAAAAGGCGCTGATGTTAACGCGACGGACAGCTTCGGGACGACATCTCTTATGTACGCGGCTGGAGGCACATCCGTCGAGCTGGTCCGGCTGCTTCTCGATGCGAAAGCTGACATCGGCATGCAGGAAAGTTATGCCGGTCGGACCGCTTTGTTTCTGGCTCGATTGCCGCAGACAGTCCGGCTTCTGATTGACCGCGGAGCCGATGTCAATGCCGTCGACAGGTACGGTTCGACGGCGCTTTTCCGGGCTGCTGAAATGCAGGCGAATTTTCTCGAAGACGGCCTCGAAATAATGAGGATTCTACTCGTCAACGGGGCTGATGTGAATGCGCGCAATACGCACGGCGAAACAGCGCTTATGTATGTGGCAACCGTTGAGGCGGCGCGTGTCCTGATCGCCGGCGGAGCGGATATAAATGCGAAAGACAGGCAGGGGTATTCAGTTCTCGGCCATTTTAAAAATCAAAATATTATCGACCGCGCAAACGGTAGAACTTCCAGCGCCGGTGTAATGATGGATTATTTTCGTGTTATAGGAGCCAGAGAGTAAGCCTGGCTCCTGTTTGTCTAGTTTCTGTCAACCGACATCTTTCTTTCAAATTCTTTTCGAAATTCCGTCAGATAGCTCACCATCGGCATAATGGCAGCATCGGAGAGAGGACAGATTGTGCGGCCGCGGATGTTGTTGCAGATATCCATCAGCAGATCCAGATCCTGGCGCGATCCGTGATTTTTGTAAATGCGATGAACAACTTTTTCCAGCCAGCCGGTGCCTTCGCGGCAGGGAGTGCACTGACCGCACGATTCGTGGTGGTAGAATTTCATCAGATTGAAAACGACCCGGACCATATCCGTGTCCTCATCCAGGACCGTTATTCCTCCGGAGCCCAGAAATGTGCCGAGCGCGGCCATGCTCTCATAATCGAGCCTTGCCTGCTGGATCTTTGCGCCCGTTAAGAGCGGTGTGCTGGAGCCGCCGGGTATCACAGCCTTAATTTTTTTTCCGCCTCGCACGCCGCCGCCGTGCCCGTCGATTATATCCGTCAGCGGCGTGCCGAGAGGCATCTCGTAAACGCCCGGTTTGTTCACATGTCCGGAGAGACAGAAAATCTTGAATCCCGGGCTCTGTTCCGTGCCGAATTTCCGGAACCAGGCGGCGCCGTTTTTTAGAATAAATGGTATGTTGCAGATCGTTTCCACATTGTTGATGATCGTCGGCGAGCCGAACAGGCCGGATATCGCGGGAAACGGAGGTTTCAGTTTTGGATAGCCGCGGTTGCCCTCAATGGAAGTGAGCATTCCGGTTTCTTCGCCGCAAATGTACGCGCCGGCTCCCCGCACGATTGTGACGCCCAGGCTGTATTTCTTTCCAAAAATATTTTCTCCTATGCAGCCTTTCTTTTTCGCCTCGGCCACGGCCTGGATAAGACAATCGTAACCGCGTATGAATTCGCCGCGAAGATAGATAAAAGCATGATTGGATCCTATTGCGTAGGAGGTGAGTATCACGCCTTCCAGAAGAAGATGCGGATCTTTTTCTATCAGATGACGGTCCTTGAAAGTTCCCGGCTCCGATTCGTCACCGTTGACAGTCAGATACACGGGTTTGCCTGTGTCCCTGGCCAGAAGGCTCCATTTCTTTCCTGTGGGAAAACCGGCTCCGCCGCGGCCTCGCAGACCGGAATCCATCACAATTTTTATCATTGCCGCGGGATCCGTTCCGATCAGCTCTCGCGCCGTCGTGTAGCCGCCCCGCGCCGTGTAATGATCTATCGTGTGCGATCCGGATTCGTTTATGTGCGCCGTCAAAACGGGCTGGAACGATGCTGTCTGCGTTGTCATTTCCAAACTTCCTTTTTGAAAGCGCCTGCCGTCAGGTCGCTGAATGTTTCACCGGCACGTAGGGAACAGAAAGATCCATTTTCTCGCCGGCGATTCTATAATCAGAATCGGTTTTGCCTTCTATTTTAAGATAACGGTCAATAAGCTCGTCAACATTGCTCTGCGTCAAATGGTTGTGATGGTCGTTGTCCACCTGAATCACGGCCGGTTTGTCGCAATCTGCCAGGCATTCGACTTTTTCCAGGGAAAAGAGTCCGTCTTTTGTCCGCTCTCCCGGCTTGATGCCCAGCCTCTGCGATATTTTTTCGAGCACCGCTTCGCTTCCGCCGATTGAGCACATCAATGTGGAACAGACCATAAATCGATGTTTGCCGTGCGCCGGTCTCTTAAAGTGAGTGTAGAACGTGACCATTCCCAGCACATGCGAAGGAGGCACTTCGCAGAGCGATGCCGCAAGTTCCACCGCCTCGTTGTCTATACAGCCGAATTCTTTTTCAACCAGACGCAGCGTCATCAGCAGCGCCGACTGCTTTGTTGGAAATTCGGCGGCCAGAGCATTGAACTCGGCCTGCGCTGCCGGCGACAGTTTCTTCATCGATCCAGCTCTCCCGCAATAACATTGAAAGAAGCAAGCACGGTAACCATATCCGACAGAAGATGTCCCTGGATTGTCTTCCCGTAAATTTGATGATTGAAGAACGACGGAGGGCGCACACGAATGCGGTAAGGAGTCGAACCCCCGTCAGAAACGACAAAAAAACCGAGTTCTCCGTTGGGAACCTCGGTGGCGGAATACTGGGATTTTACCGGCGGTTGAACACCGTGATTTCCCCCCGGCATTTCAACTTTAAAGTGATGAATGAGTGATTCCATATCGCTGTACACGTCTTTTTTTTCCGGCAGTATATGTTTGTGGTTTTCGTAATTTATCGGGCCGGGTTCAAGAACCTCAATGGCCTGGCGCGCGATACGAATACTCTGTTCCATTTCTTCCAGGCGCACAACATAGCGCGCATAGCAGTCGCCTTCTTCGCGCATCGGAATGATAAAGTCAAACTCGTCGTAACAGAGATACGGCCGGTATTTTCGCACATCGTAAGGCACGCCGGAGGCGCGCGCGATTGGACCTGTGACGCCGTAATCAAGAGCGTCCTGTTTTGTGATAACGCCCACGCCGATGGTCCTGTCTCGGAATATTCTATTTTCCAGAAAAGATTCCCGCAGTTTTCCGATGGTGCCCTCGATATCGTCCAGAATCTGCAGCACTTTTTTTCCAAAGCCCGGCGTCAGATCGAATGCCAGCCCGCCCACTCTAGTGTAGCTGGTGGTCAATCGTGTTCCTGTTACGGCTTCAAATACGTCGTACAGCTTTTCCCTTTCAATGAAACTCCACAGAATCGAGCTGAATGCGCCCATGTCCATTGTCATGGCGCCCAGGCTGAAAATATGATCCGCGACGCGGGAAAGTTCGGCAAGAATAATGCGAATCAGCTGACATCTTCGCGGAACTTCTATGCCGAGAAGATCTTCAACAGCTACGGCAAAGCCGATGTTGTTGTTGAGCGGCGAAACATAATTCATGCGGTCCGTGATCGTCACAAATTGATTGTACGACCGGTATTCAGCCAGTTTTTCAAAGCCGGTGTGCAGAAATCCGATTTCCGGCTCGCAGTTTACGATCGTCTCTCCGCGGACTTCCATTTTAAGACGGAGCGTGCCGTGTGTGGCCGGATGCGACGGTCCGACATTCAGATGGATTGAGTTTTCCTGCTGCTCGACAACTTCTGTTTCGTATGAATACATTGACTAACTCTTGTGTCCTTTCTGCGATTCATACACCGGAAAAGAGGCGCGTTCGCCGCGGCCTTTCAGAGGGTATTCTTTTTTCAGAGGATGCCCTTCAAAATTCTCCGGCATCAGAATTCTTTTCAGATCCGGATGTCCGGTGAATTTGATGCCGTACATATCAAAAACTTCTCTCTCTGCCCAGTTTGCGCCCGCGAAAATAGGCACGATCGAGACCGTCACCGGATTTTCTCCCGGAAGGAATGTCCGAATGTGGAGGCGCACGCCGAGATGCGGAGAAACCATCGTATATATGATTTCAAATCGCTCCGGCATGGGCTGTGAATATTTGCTGTAATCGACCGCTGTTATATCAATTAAATAAGTGAAGGCCATGGCCGTATCGTATTTTAGTTTTGCAATCACATCGTAAACCGCTTCCGGTTTAATCACTCCGACAACGGCCTGCTGCTCGCTTCGTGTCTCTACAAGATACGATCCGGCAAGCTTTTTTATCTCGTCCTGAACTTTCGGATGGTTGTTGATTCTCTGGTGGATCATGAAACGTATTCCAGGGAGCGGCGCACACCTTTCTTCGCCTTTTCCTGGATCATCATCAGAGCGTCAATCAAAGCTTCCGGTCGAGGAGGGCATCCAGGGATATAGGCATCCACGGGGATAAACTGATCCACTCCCTGGACAAGGGTGTATGTGTCGAATACTCCGCCGCTTGAGGCGCAGGCGCCCATTGAAATGCACCATTTAGGTTCCGGCATCTGCTCCCATATCCGTGACAGCACGGGCATCATTTTTAATGAAATGCGGCCGGAAACTATGAGAACATCCGACTGCCGAGGCGAGAATTTTAAAACTTCAGCGCCAAAACGGGCGGCGTCGTATTTCGGCATGTAGGTTGCCATCATTTCAATCGCGCAGCAGGCCACTCCGAAGGGCATCGGCCACAGGCTGTGCGCCCGGGCCCAGTTTATCAGTGTTTCCAGTTTGGTCGTGGCAAAGTCAATGCTGTAGTTTATTCCCATCTGAGAGCTCCGCACCGAATCGTATAAAAAAGTCCCAGCGCCGGCACGGCCATAAAAAAAGCCATCGCCAGCAGGGCCCCGGTTCCATACTCTCTGAACCCGATCGCCCAGGGGAGCAGGAAAATTGTTTCCAGATCAAATAACATGAAAAAGAGGGCCACCGCATAGAACTTTACTGCGAAAGGTTTGTGGGGCGAATCCATCTGGTCCATGCCGCATTCGTAGGGATCAAACTTGTGTTTGCTGGAAAATCTTGGTCCCAGAAAGGAGGAAACGGTGATCACCAGGATCCCCAGGAGAATTGCTGCCAGAGCATAGAGAGCGAGCGGAATGTACTGTTCGTGAATGGTATTTTCCAAGTTTCTAACCCAGATACGATCCTGTGATGTAGTTCTGCAGATGTTTGATTGTATTCTGCTGTTCGCTTATGATTTTTTTGACCAGGTCTCCTGTCGACACCATTCCTACCGTATTTTCTCCTTCCAGAACCGGCAGATGCCTGACATGGCTGTTTGTCATTATGGTAAGGGCCTCCATGACCGAGGTTTCCGGTTTTACGCAGATGGCATCCGTCATGATTTCTTTTACGGGAGTCTCTTTGGATGATTTTCCTTTGAGATTGATCTTGCGGGTATAGTCCCGTTCCGTAATTATCCCGATCACTCTGGATCCCTCCATTACCAGGAGCGCGCCTATGTCATTCTCGGCCATCATCATGATTGCATCCCGCACAGTTTTATCAGGCGCAATCGAGTACACGGTATGGCCTTTGGTTTTCAAGATATCACGAATCGAACCTATTTCCATAGGCAAAGTACGGCCGGTGTTCGCGGGAGGGTCAAGGAAATAAAATAAAAAAAAGGCCCCCTGTTTACCCTGTTGGAGAGAGTAAGGCGCCGGGTTCAGCTAATGAGACATAATCTCGGGTCTTTGATTTTGACGAATCCCGGTCGATAGGCGTCGCTTTAACGATTTGACATTCAGGACTATGTTGTTAGGATAACGGCAGTGTATGGGTAAGCGTGGTTATAAAAGAAAGATTGAAAGTCTGGAAAAACGTATATAAAGAACATATGGAAAAAATAGAATCTGAAATACAAAAAGATGCGCCCGATAACGGTTTAATTCATCATTGGGAAATCGAGGTTTTAGCTTTTCAAAACGGAATCCTCAGAGCAAAAAAGAGGTTGGATAAATGAACAATCAGAGAGAAAAACCGGGGCATATCATGCCCCTTCTGGAAGAGCTGGAAGCGCAGTGTCTCATGGCGGTCAAATATATTGGAAGCATTATACGGAATATTTGGCGATAAAATCTATTTCAATTTCCTGTCGATTGGCACTCTGATCGTTGTTGTTAACTGTCTGATAATCGGACTTTTTTTGATATCGATTAAAGACAAATCGCGAAGCACGATTTATATGGCGCTTGGATTTCTGACGATGGTGCCATTCAATGCCCCTTATTTGTTCACGCAAATGTACTACGACCCGGCTGGCGCTTATCACCGATGGCTAACAGTCCCATTTGTCCTTATTACTCTGGCAATATGGACTCAGTTTAATTTCTATTTTTCAATAAACAAATCCAGGTTTGTGTCGCGACGGTTTTTTAGTGTACAGATGTTCATTGCTCTGGCCATAAGCGGTTATTTTTATTTCGAAACCTGGAATGCGGAAAAATATTTTCGTTTCTCAGGGCACTACTGGGATTTCCTCGCCCCGGCTCCCAGTAAGAATACGGGAGTTGTTATCATCAGTTTCCTTTTTGTTTTTATGGTAGTCGGCATCTGGAAGATTTATCAGACCAAAGACCGCTCGCGATGGGCACTTCTTTACATTAATATTGGTCTGGTCGCTGCAAGCAGTCTTCCGGTAATTACAAATTTACTCAGTCAGGATGGAGTTATAGACCGTGGCCTTCACCAAACTATCATGATGCTGATGTTTGTCGTAGGCCTCTCATTTATTTTCATTATATATATAAATACAACATCGGACAGAACCACGTTCATGAGCAAGATTGTTGTTGTCACGCTTGTAACAGTATTAGTGGTGATGCAGGGCGTGAGCTACGTATCTCTTTCCGACAGAGAAGAAGGATACGATGCTCTGAAGCGAAGCCGGGTCGAATTGATTTTAAGTTCTGGGAAAAGCGCTGCGGACGAATTGTATTCAACTTCCATAACCTGGGAGAAAGCGAACGATCCTTCACCGCTTGATTACAGAAGCAATGCCGCGGCGGCGATAGAAATAAGCGACTTTCACGGCGAATTGGTCAATACGGTTTTCTGGGAAGAAATATCTTTGCTTCCGAATGAAGATTTTAGAAATCAACTGATAAGCATGATCGACAATTCCGGACAAAGTTTCGTCGGTTATCGCGATGCTCTGCAATCCTTTCTTGCGCTGGATAACCGGAATGGCGCCGATCTAAAAAGCGACATACAGAATTATTTAAGGAAATTGGATAAAGAGAATTTTGTGAATTCGAATAAAATACGCAATCTGCCCTCCGCAAATTTTCGAATTGAACTTCTTAAATATCTGAAAGGAATTCATGGAGATCTTCTACCTTTTGCGCAGCAAATTGTAAAAAGGCTTGCCGATTCAAAAAGCGAAGGCGCCGAGCTAAAGCGAGAAGTACTGCAGCTCACTGCTCCCATGAAACCGGCGGGAACTCGGCTTTACCGAAGCGGGCGCGAAAATGATCACTATGTGGCATTCATGCGATTTGATCCATCGACCCATGTTCTGCGCGAAATTGGCTTTTCGTATCTGGAATATCGAAAATACATCCATCCGGCGGCCTTCAAATTGATGCTGATTCTCTTTGCGGTTTTGTTTGTCATAATTGTGCTGTATCCTCTATTTTTCAGAGGAAGTCTTATCAATCCGCTGAATCTGCTTCTGGCGGGCGAGAAACGTGTGCATGAAGGCGATTTGAATGTCAGCGTGCCTGTGCTTGTTCAGGATGAAATCGGATATATCGCGCAGTCCTTCAATTCCATGGTCAGCTCCATCCGCGATTCGCGCGACAATCTCGAGCAGAAGGTCAAAGACCGCACCGACGATCTGCAGAAAGCATACGACAAACTTCATGAAATGGACCGGATGAAAACAAATTTCTTTGCCAACATTTCGCACGAACTTCGCACGCCTCTGACATTGATTCTTTCGCCCATGGAATCGATGATGCAGGGCGAAACGGGGACTCTGTCGGCGCCGCAGCGCGATATGATCGTGTCCACGCATAAGAACGGACAGAAGTTGCTAAAATTGATAAATAATCTGCTCGATTTTTCCAAACTGGAAGCCGGGAAAATGGCGCTTTCCTGCCGCGAGGTGGATTTTGTCGCGTATGTTCAGGAACTGGTTTCGGCCTTCACTTCGGCGGCCTCGTCCGTGAATCTGGAATTGAAGGTGGAAGCGAACAAGCCGCGCATATCGGCATTTATCGATACGGAAAAAATGGAGAAGATCGTGCTCAATCTCTTGAGCAACGCTTTTAAGTTCACGCAGAAGGGCGGCATATACATCACAATCAGCGAGCTTGAGGGTCTGGCCCGGCTGGAGGTGCGCGATACAGGCATCGGCATTCCGTCCGACAAACTGGAAACGATTTTTGAACGTTTCAGTCAGGTCGACGCATCCGCTTCGCGCAGGTACGAGGGCACAGGCATCGGCCTTGCTCTGGCCCGGGAACTTGCGATACTTCACGGCGGCACGCTGAAGGCGGATTTGCCGCCGGAAGGAGGCTCGCGCTTCACTCTGGAATTTCCAAGATATCCGGAAGCCCTTCGCAGCGCGACGGGTTTTCTGGACGAACAGGAGAATGCGACGAACGAATCATCCGGACAGAGCGATTCTGTGCGAAAATCGTCCATGCGCTCCGGAATACTTGCAGAACTGGAAGATAAAAAATCATTAACAATTTCGGATGAAAGCGGCGACTACGAAATTCTGCCGGAAGAGGGCGAAGCGTCGCGGAGTGATGAAATTGTTCTGATCGTCGAGGATACGCATGATATGCGTCGTTTCCTGTATTTTCTGCTCCGGCCTCATTTTCGCATTCTGACAGCGCGCAACGGCCGCGAAGGCCTGGAAAAAGCGCGAGCTCAGAAGCCGGATATTATCCTGTCCGATGTCATGATGCCGGAAATGGACGGCTACCAGCTGCTTTCCGCCGTAAAGAAAGATCTGGTTTTGCGCGATACGCCTGTGATACTTCTGACGGCCAAGGCGGACATGACAATGAAAATCGAAGGACTCGAGCAGGGCGCGGACGATTACATTGTGAAGCCATTCAATTCGAGAGAACTGCTCTCCAGGATTCGCTCGCAATTGCGCCTTCGCCGGATGGGCGGTGAAATTCGAAAAATGCGCGATCAGCTGCTTGAGTTGAATGAAAAGC